>JAHCJI010000013.1 GCA_026126305.1 Phycisphaeraceae bacterium | reverse complement strand
CGCCTCGGCGACCGTTGAACGTCGATCGACCTTGCGGCGGCGATGGGTTCCGGCGCCGACGCCCGGAAGCCGTATGATTCCCATTCTTTGAGTCGCGATCTGTCTTGTCTTCCCTGAACGAAACCATCGAAAGCTGCCTGCTGCGCGATCGCCAGCGTCTGCGGGCGAAACTGAAGCAGTTGCAGGCCGCCCCGGCGGATCACGCACTTCGCATTGAACTGGAACAGCAGATCCGGCAGTCGAGCGAGGTTGCCGCACGCCGCGCCGCATCGTTGCCGCAGCCGTCGTTCCCCGTCGAGTTGCCGATCAGCGAACGCGTCGACGAGATTCGGACGCTGATCCGCGACAACCAGGTCATCGTGCTGTGTGGCGAGACCGGCTCGGGGAAGACCACGCAGCTGCCCAAGATCTGCCTGAACCTGGGGCGCGGCGTGGCGGGCATGATCGGGCACACCCAGCCGCGACGCATCGCCGCCCGGAGCGTGTCGGCCCGCATCGCCGACGAGCTGGGCGTCGAGGTGGGCGGGTTGGTTGGGTATCAGGTGCGCTTCGACGAGCGCTGGGGCGAGCAGACGGCCATCAAGGTCATGACCGACGGCGTGCTGCTGGCCGAGACCCAGCGCGACCGATGGCTGGAGAAGTACGACACCATCATCGTCGACGAGGCCCATGAGCGCAGCCTGAACATCGACTTCCTGCTGGGCTACCTGAAGCGGCTCATGCTAAGGCGGCCCGACCTGCGCGTCATCGTCACCAGCGCGACGATCGACCCCGAGCGCTTCAGCCGCCACTTCGACGATGCGCCAATCCTCGAGGTCTCGGGCCGCACCTACCCGGTCGATGTCCGCTACGAGCCCACGGGCGTGGACCTGACCGACACGCGCGAGCTCGTGCGCGCCACCGTCGCGGCGGTCAACAACGTGTGCCACGAAGGCCAGGGCGACGTGCTGGTCTTCCTGCCCGGCGAGCGCGAGATCCGCGAGGTGGCCAGGAGCCTGGAAAAGGGCAAGGACAGGCTCCGCACGATCCTGCCGCTGTACTCGCGCCTCTCGGCCGAGGAGCAGAACCGCGTCTTCCGCCCCGGCGCGGGCCGGCGCGTCGTGCTGGCCACCAACGTCGCCGAGACCAGCATCACCGTGCCGGGCATCCGCTACGTGGTCGACCCGGGGCTCGCGCGGCTGAACCGCTACAGCGCGCGCACGCGCGTGCAGCGCCTGCCCATCGAGCCGGTCAGCCGCGCCTCGGCCGACCAGCGGGCCGGGCGGTGCGGCCGCGTGGGCCCGGGCGTGTGCGTGCGGCTCTACAGCGAAGACGACTACGACAGCCGCCCGCGTTTCACCGACCCCGAGATCGTCCGCACGAACCTGGCGGGCGTCATCCTCCAGATGAAGGCCCTGAAGCTGGGCGACATCGAGGACTTCCCGCTCATCGAGCGCCCCGACCGCCGCTCGGTGCAGGACGGCCTGCAAACCCTGCGCGAGCTGGGCGCCATCGACGAAGAGCAGAACCTCACCAAGATCGGCCGCGAGCTGGCCCGCCTGCCCATCGACGTGCGCATCGGCCGCATCCTCATCGCCGCCGCCCGCGAGGGCTGCCTCAACGAGATGCTGGTCATCGCCAGCGCCCTGAGCGTGCAGGACCCGCGCGAGCGGCCCTACGACCAGCGCGACAAGGCCGACGAACTGCACGCCCAGTACGACCACCCCGAGAGCGACTTCCTGGCGTACTGGAACCTCTGGCAGGTGGCCCACGGCGAAAGGCACAACATCACCACCGGGCGGCTGGGCAACCTGTGCCGCAGCCGCATGCTCAGCTTCACGCGGATGCGCGAGTGGATCGACACGCAGAAGCAACTGCGCGGGCTGATGGTCGAGATGGGCTACCACGTCAACGGGCAGCCGGCCACGTACGCGGACATCCACAAGGCAATCCTCGCTGGCTTCCTGGGCGGCATCGGCAAGAAGGGCGAAAAGAACGAGTTCCAGGGCGTGGGGGGCGTGGGCCAGGGTTTCGTCATCCACCCCACCAGCGCCATCCTGGCCGGGGCCAAGGCCAAGGACGCCCCGCCGCTCGATTGGATCGTCGCGGCCGAGCTCGTGCGCACCACCAAGCTCTTCGCCCGCACGTGCGCGCGGGTGCGGCCCGGCTGGATCGAGCAGGTCGCCGGCGACCTGTGCAAGCGCACCTACGACAACCCGCACTTTCGCGCCGCAGCGGGCAAGGTCTACGCCTTCGAACGCGTGTCCCTCTTCGGGCTGGAGATCATCCCCCGCCGCCGCGTGGACTACGGCCGCATCAACCCCGCCGAGGCCCGAGAGCTGTTCATCCACCACGGCCTGGTCGACGGGCAGCTCAAGACCGACGCGCCCGCCATCGAGGCCAACAAGCGCTTGCAGGACGAGCTGCGCACGCTCGAGGACAAGGCCCGGAGGCGAGACCTGGTCGCCGACGTGCAGCGACGCTTTGCCTTCTACGAGCAGCGGTTGCCCCCGGACGTCTGGACCGCCGAGCGCTTCGAGGCCTGGCGGCGCAAGGCCGAGCGTCAGGAACCCGGCCGCCTGGCCATGACCGCCGGCGACCTGCTGCTGGCCGACGCCTCGGCCATCACGCCCGAGCAGTTCCCCGACCTGGCCGACGTCTCGGGCACGCGGCTGCCCCTGCGGTACCGCTTCGAGCCGGGCGAGGCCGACGACGGCGTGACGGCCAACGTGCCCATCGAGGCGCTCGGCCGCCTGCGCACCAGCGACCTGGACTGGATGGTGCCGGGCCTGCTGGCCGAGCGTGCCCAGGCCATGCTGCGGGCCCTGCCCAAGGCCCTGCGGCGCAACATCGACGCGAAGGCCGTGGCCCACGAGTTCGCCGCCGCACACGCTGCGACCAAGGACCAGCCCGACCCGCCCACGCTGGCCGAGGCTTTGGCGCTGCACGTGTCGAAGCGCACCGGCACCGACGTGGACGCGAGCGACTTGGCCGCCGCCCCCGTGCCCGAGCACACGCGCCCCAACGTCCGCGTCATCGACGCCCAAGGCCACGCCCTGGCCGAGAGCCGCGACCTGATGGGCCTCAAGGCGAGGCTCTCCACGCGCATCCGCGACGCCCTGCTGCGGGCCGACACGCGCTGGCCCGACCGCCGCGGTATCACGGCGTGGGACTTTGGCCCCCTGCCCGAGCAACTGGAGATCGCCCGCCCGGGCGTCCACGTCGTGGCCTACCCCGCCCTGGTCGACATGGGCGACTCGGTGCGCACGGCCATGCTCGAGCGGGCCGAGGCGGCCGAGGCCGTCAATCGCCGGGGCGTGCGCCGGCTCATGATGCTCCACGCGCGCCGGGCGCTCAAGGCCCAGGTCGAGCGGCTGCCCGCCATGGACGGGCTGCTGGCAACCTACGCCGTGCTGGGCGCTGGCGCGACGCTGCGCGACGACCTGCTCACGCTCGTGGCCGAGATGGCCTTCCTCGATGGCAGGCCCCTGCCGCGCACGAAGGAAGCCATGGAGGCCGCGGTGGTGGAGGGGCTGGCAGACCTTGGCCGCGCCGCCGAGCGGGCCGTCAAGCTCGCCGACGAGGTGCTGGCAAGGGCCGTTCGCCTGCGGGCCAGGGTCGAGGGCAACCTGCCCGCCCCCCAGCGGGCGGCCGGGGCCGACGTGGCCGAGCACGTGGCCGCCCTCACGCCCCCGGGCTTCCTGTCGCGCACGCCCCCCATGTGGCTGGCCCGCTTCGTGCGATACCTGGACGCCGACCGCCTGCGGCTCGACAAGCTCCGCGGCGAGGGTCTCGAGCGCGACCACCGCGCCATGGCGTCCATCGCCCCGCACGAGGCCCGCCGCCGCCGCGTGCTGGCGCTCGGCCCCGACGCCGCGCAGGAGGCCATGGACCGCTGCCCGGCCCTGGCCGAGTACCGGTGGATGTGCGAGGAGCGGCGGGTCATGGCCTACGCCCAGGAGCTGGGCAGCCCCGTGGCCGTCAGCGACGCGAAGATGGAAGCCCTGTGGCGCCGCGTGCTCGAAGACGCCGCCGCCGTCGCCCCCGAGCTGGCCACCGTGGCGTAGCCTCGTGGGATTGGAGACCCAGCCGGCGGCATCCACCGTGCGACCGGGGCCGCGGGCCCGGGCACGGCGGCGCCCGCGGCTCGCCGCGGACGCGGCGAATAACCGCTCGCAGCGTCGTGTTCACCTGCCACCATGGCCACCGCCACCATCGCCGCCATCTTCGTGTACCTGGCCCTGGGCCTGCTCGTGGCCGTGCCCATGGCGTGGCGCGGCATCGACCGGCTCGATCCCGCCGCCGCGAGGGGATCGCCGGGGTTCCGCATCGTGGCCATCCCGGGCATCATGGTCTTGTGGCCCCTGGTCCTGGCACGATGGTCTCGAGGGGCGCGGCCATGACGCCCGCGCAGCGACGGGCGCACCGGGCGATCTGGCCCGCCGTGGTGGCCCTGTGCCTCGTGGCCATCGCCGTGGGCGTTGGCAACAGGCCGGGGCCCACGCCGCCGGGGCCGGGCGTCGACGCCCCCGGCGCGGAGCGCACCCCGTGAGCCACCGGTACCGGGCCGTGCAATGGACGCGGCACAAGGCCGTCTACGACGGTGTGATCGCCGGCGCGTGCGTCGCGTTCGTGGCCGTTTTCATCGGCATCGGCATGGCCGTCCACCGGCCGCCCTCGGAGGTCTCCGTGCCCATCCTGCTGATGCGGGCCCTGGGCACGCTGGCCATCGTGCTGCTGCACGTCGTGCTGGCCATCGGCCCCCTGTCCCGGCTGTGGCCACGCACCACCTTCCTGCTGGCCAACCGGCGGCACCTGGGCGTGGCGACGTTCCTTGTGGCCCTCCTGCACGCGGCGGTGGTCCTTGGCTTCTACGGCGGGTTTGGCGTCCAGAATCCCGTGCTGGCGGTCCTGGTGCGGCCCGACGGCTCGGTGGGCTTCGAGTTCCCGGGCTTCCTGGCGCTGCTGGTCCTGTTCGTCCTGGCGGCCACCAGCCACGACATCTGGCTGGCCTTCCTGGGCCACGCGCTGTGGAAGTGGGTGCACATGGCCGCGTACGGCGCCTACGCGCTGGTGGTCGCCCACGTCGCTTTGGGCGTGCTGGCCGGCAAGCCTTCCATCTTCTTGCCCGCCCTGCTCCTGGCGGGCGTGCTGGTCCTGGGCGGGCTGCACCTGGCCGCCGGCCGGCGCGAACGCCACCGCGACGCCAGGGGCCCATCGCCCCACGCCCGCGCCGAAGACGGATGGATCGATATCGGCGACCCGGCGAGCATCCCCGACCAGCGGGCCCGCGTCCTGTGCATCGGCGGCGGCCACCGCGTGGCCATCTTCCGCGTGGGCGACCGCCTCACGGCGCTGTCCAACGTCTGCGCCCACCAGGGCGGGCCCCTGGGCGAGGGGCAGGTCATGGACGGCTGCGTCACCTGTCCCTGGCACGGCTACCAGTACCGCCCCCACGACGGCCAGAGCCCACCGCCCTACTCCGAAAGGGTCCCCACGTACGAGCTGCGCGTCCGTGGCGGCCGCGTCCAGGTCTGCCCGACCCCCAACGCCCCCGGCACGCCCACCACGCCCATCGCCATCCCCAGCCCGACGAGCCCACGGCCATGACCCCACCCCAGCCCATCTACGTCCTCTATCGCCCCCTGCCCGCCACGCTGCTGGCCCTGGTGCTGGCCGTTGCCGGCTCGCTGGCGGGCCTTGCCATGGGCGTCGCGGCCGCCGCGGCGTGGGGGCAGCCAGACCCCGGCCCGGGCGTGTGGGACACCGCCAACGCCGCCACCCTCACCGGCCACGTCGCGGCCCATCCCTACCCCATGCTGCTGCCCCACGACGGCTCGGCGGGCGTGCTGCTGGTGGGCGTGGGCAAGGTCGGCCCGCCCGGGGCCGTCCTCGCGCTGGTGGGCCATGGTGCCCGGGTCACCGGCTACCCCCTGGAGCGCGGCGGCCTCAAGATGCTCGAGGTCCAGGAGGCCACCGCCGACCACTGGCCATCGCCCGCGCCCGGGCCGGCGGTGGGCCTGGGCGTCCACGCCATCGCCACCGAGATCCTCGACAGCAAGTGCTACCTGGGGGCCATGAAGCCCGGCCACGGCCCGGGGCACAAGGCCTGCGCGATCCTGTGCATCGCCGGCGGCATCCCGCCCATGATCGCCTGGACCGACGCGGCCGGCCGCACGCACCACGCCCTGGTCACCGGGCCCGATGGCGGCCCCATGCCCGAGGCCTGGCGGCCCCGCGTCGCCGATCGCGTGGTCGTCCGGGGCCGGCTCACCAGCCGCGACGGCTGGCTGTGGATGGCCGCCGACGCCCCGGACCCCTGACCGGCCTTGCCCCCATCCCCGCCGCCGCCCTCCATCCGGGGCCCTGAGCAAGGCCGAGGGGGTTTCACAGGGGGCTCACGACGACGATGCGCCCCCGCACTCGGGGCAGCGCGACATCCCCGTGTCCAATGGATAGCCGCAGTCCGGGCACTGGTTCGAGGCCAGACGCCGGGCGATCCGCCAGCCGTGCAGGAACCACCAGGCGGCCAGCAGCGCGCCGCCGTACAGCAGCGTGTTGCCCAGCAGGCCCGTCCAGATGGGCAACACGGGGACAGTGAGGTCCCTGCCGAGCATCGAAAAGTGCAGCAGGCCCCGCTCTCGTCTGCCCGTGCCCGGGTGGGCTTCCAGGTGGGCCATCGAGTGGGCCGCGTGCATGGGCCAGCCGGCCGAGAAGGCCTCGACGATCGTGAAACCCCGGGCCGGAGGTCGGCGAAGGAAGGCCGGCCGCATGTCGTGCTCCAAAACGAGGACGTTCATGTTCATCCGGCCCCCACCGGGCACGGCATAGACGCCCGGTTGCGACACAGCCTCACAACGGCGCAGGTTCATGAGCGAGGGCCTGTGGGCCTGCGAGTTCGCATCGATCCAACGGAGTTCCTCCACGGCGTAGTGGGTGCCGTCCGGGGCACGGAAGAAAGACAGGAACAGACGACCCCGGCCGGTATAGGCGGGGCCGAACTGGGCCAGGACCGCCGCCACGGGCACGCTGGCGATCGACAGTGCCAGCCCGAGCCCCGCGCACGACGCCGCCACGCGCCACGGAAGACGCGCAGGGCCGCCCTTGGTGGCTCGGGCCGATGGCATGGGCCACTGTAAGGGCACGCCATGCTTGACGGGGACTGTCAACCATGTCCCCGAACGCTGTCAAGCATGTCTGCGGTCTGTACGCAGACGGGAAGTGGGGGGGAAGATGAGCTCGGGCCCCGCACGCAAGCGTGGCGCGGGGGCGCGGTGGGCCCGAGGCATCGGTCTCTTGCGGTCCCCGGCCGGTGGGTGTCCACACCCCGCCGGGCTCTTCAGCGCCGCGGCGGGCCGGTGACGGCGGTGTTCGCGGGCGTGTGGCCACCGCCCACGAGCGCGTGCCCGGCGGCGATGGGCACGCGGAGGCGGGGCTCTGGCGGCCGCTGGCAGTAGTCTGGCGTTCGCTGGTGGTCGGTGGCCGCACGCTTGCCGGGGCTGGGCGATCGCTTCGTAGTGGGCGGCGGCCGCTGGTGGGGGGCTGTCGGCCGCTCGTTGGGGTGTGGCGGGCGGTGGTTGGCATGGGCGTGTCCGTCGGGCTCAAGTGCGGAGCCCAACGGGCCGATGCTCCTGGGGTGCGGGCCCGGTGGGCGAGCGAGTCGCCCCCGGCCGCGACGGGAGGCCGGCCGTGCGTGTGATCCCCAAGAAACTGGTCGAGATGCTGTGGTTCTTTGCCAACCGGGCCGGGCCCGATGGGCCCTGGGCGGCCGATCCGGCGGCCATCGGGCTCGACGCCGCCAGCGTCCAGGCCGTGTACCAGGCCGTGCAGGCGATGGAGGCGGCCCGGTCCCACGCGGCCCAGGCCCAGAACGCCGCCCGGGCGGCCATGCTGGACTACCACACCAAGGCCCGGGCCCTGCGCGAGGTGGGCTCGGGGGCCATCACCCGCATCAAGGGCACGGCGGCGGCCAGCGGAGACTCGGCGGCGGCCGTGTACGCGGCCGCCCGCATCCCCGCCCCGCACAAGCCGGGCGTGGGGGCCCGCCCGGGCATCCCCGGCCGCTTCCGCGTGACCCTGCGGGCCGATGGCACGCTGGACCTGGCCTGGGACTGCGACAACGGGCCCGCCCGCGGCGTGCTCTACGAGGTCTGGCGCTCCACCGACGGCGGGCCGCTGGCCCCCTGGGGCGTGGTGGGCGGCAAGCGGCTGATCGACAAGACCCTGCCCGTGGGCGTGGGGCAGGTGCTCTACGAGGTGACGGCCACGCGCGTGGCCCGCGGGGCGCCCGGGGGCATCCTGCGCGGCCGACCGGTGCGGCACTCGGTGGCCGTGGGCTCGGTGCCCAAGCCCCTTGCGGGGGGCACTCAAAGCCCCGCGGGCCACGCGGGCAGCACTGCGGGCCCTGCGGGCGGCACTTCGGGAGGCACGCAAAGCCCGGCGAAGGACACCCGCGCCAAGGCCGCGGCCGGGCACACCGCCGCGATGGGAGTATGAAGAGAACCACAGAGGCACACAGGGGGGAGGGATGAGGGATTAGGGATTAGGGATTGGGGATGAGGCATTAGGGATTAGGGATTAGGCATTGGGGATTGGGGATTGGGGATTGGGGATTGGGGATTGGGGATTAGGGATTAGGCATTAGGGATTAGGAAGAGGCCACGAGCTACCGGCACCTCTTCCTAATGCCTGATCCCTAATCCCTAATGCCTCATCCCTCATGCCTGATCCCTAATCCCTCATGCCTCATCCCTCATCCCCCTCCTGGCAACACGCCCCTACCCTGACCACCGGCGGCAAGGCCGCCCCAGAGGAGACGCCATGACCACCACCGCCGAGCACACTCGTTCCGACCCGGGCACGCCCCTGGCCCCCGGCCTGGCCGGGCACGCCCTGGCCACCGACCCGGCCGTCGAGGCGGCCGTGGAGGCCATCGTCGCCCGCGTGGCCGAGCACAGCCGGACCATCACCGACGCGCGGCCGCCCCTGGCCGGGGCGTCGGCCAGCTTCGAGGACCTGGTGCAACGGGCCGAGGCGGTCAAGGGCCGGCCGCTGCTCTACAGGTACATCGGCAGCGGCATCGGCAACGGGGCGTTGGTCGAGCTGGCCGATGGCAGCGTCAAGTGGGACATGATCTGCGGCATCGGCGTGCACGCCTTCGGGCACAGCCACCCGGAACTCATCCGGGCCCAGGCCCGGGCCTCGGTCGAGGACGTGGCCAAGAGCGGCAACCTGATGACCAACTTCGCGGCCTATCGCTTCGGCGAGAAGCTGCTGGAACTGGCCAGGCGGAACTCTCGCCTGAGCGAGGTGTTCATCACGACCAGTGGCGCGATGGCCAACGAGAGCGCGCTGAAGGTGTGCTACCAGAAGAACCACCCCGCCGGCCGCGTGCTGGCCTTCAAGAACTGCTTCATGGGCCGCTCGGTCACGATGGCGCAGATCGGCGACTCGCACGCGGGCCGGGAAGGCATCCCGCTGACCACGCAGGTGGACTACATGCCCTTCTGGAACGAGCAGGCCGTGGACGAGGTGGGCGGCAAGAGGCGGTTCATCGACCACTGCGTGTGGCGCCTGGACCAGTATATTGAGCGCTACCCCAACCAGCACGCGTGCTTCATTTTTGAATTGGTCCAGGGCGAGGGCGGGTTCAATACCGCGCCCCGGGAGTTCTTCAAGGCCCTGATGGACGTGTGCCGGAGCAAGGGCATCGCCATCTGGGACGACGAGATCCAGAGCTTTGGCCGCACGCGGAAGATGTTCGCCTACGAGACCTACGACCTGGGCGACTATGTCGATGTCTTCTGCGTGGGCAAGATGACCCAGGCCTGCGCCACGATGTGGACGCAAGAGTACAAGCCCAAACCCGGCCTGCTCAGCGGCACGTTCACGGGAAGCGGGACGGACTTTGCCGTGGGCACACGCATCCTGGAGATGCTCGACGAGGGGACCGGCGGCCAGCCGTATTACGGCGATGATGGGTTGATCGCCAAGCACCACGCGGCCTTCCGCGAGCAGGTCAAGGCGCTCATGGATAAGCACCCGGGCTGGTTCCCGCCCGCGCCCTTCTGCAAGGAACTGGTGGGCGGCGAGGGCGGCATGATGCGCTTCACGCCCTTTGGCGGCGATAAGGCCAGGGTGATGGCCACGTGCAAGGCCTGCTTCGAGGAGGGGGTCATCCTCTTCTGGTGCGGGCACGGCCCATACCACGTCCGCATGCTGCCGCCCATCGGCGTGATGAAGCTCGAGGACTGGCCGCGGGTGTTCGCGGTGGTGGAGAAGGCGCTGACCAGGGTGGCGGGGTGATCCGGTTCTGAGACAAGGCCATATATGCACATCATCCGCCGCGCCAAGATCGAGGACGTGGACACGCTGCTGAAGCTGTCGAAGATGGTCCACTTCATCAACCTGCCGCCCGACCGCGAGATCATCACCGAGAAGATCCTCCGCAGCCGCGACTGCTTCAAGCACGTGGCCCGGGGCCTGCCGCCCCTGAAGAACACGCCCCACGCCCAACGGCCCCAGGGGCTCAAGAAGACCCTCAGCGAGAGCGAGCTGTTCGTGTTCGTGCTCGAAGACACCGAGACCGGCGCGGTGCTGGGCTCGAGCCAGCTGGTGAGCTCGATGGGCGGGCCGGGCAACCCCAACGTGGGGTTCAAGATCTCCGAGCGGCGCTTCTTCAGCGAGAGCCTGCACACGGGCATGACCCACACCGTGGCCACGCTGCACCTGGACGAGAGCGGCCCCACCGAGATCGGCGGGCTGATCCTCCAGCCGGCCTATCGCGCCCACAAGGCCCGCCTGGGGCGGCTGCTGAGCTTCGTGCGGTTCCACTTCATGGGGCTGTACCGCCAGCACTTTGCCGACCACGTGCTGGCCGAGATGATGGCCCCCATCAGCGACTCGGGCGACAACCAGTTCTGGGACGCCCTGGGGCGGCGGTTCATCAACCTCAGCTACGACGAGGCCGACCGCTTCTGCCAGTACTCGCGTGAGTTCATGTTCGCGATGCTGCCACGCGAGGACATCTACCTGACGCTGCTGCCCCCCAAGGCCCGCCAGGGCGTGGGCCAGGTGGGCAAGGACACCGTGCCCGCGCGGAAGATGCTCGAGAAGCTGGGCTTTCGCTACCGGGGCATCATCGACCCCTTCGACGGCGGGCCCCACCTCCAGGCCGCCACCGACCAGATCCCCCTGGTGCGCACCACGCGGACGGTGCGCCTGGGCAAGGCCGCGCCCGCGTCGGCGTGCAAGGGGCTGGCGATCCTGAGCGTGCTCGACGGCGAGGGCGAGTACACGGCCATCCAGACCCCCCTGGCGCACCGCGGCGAGACCGTGGGCATCCCCAAGGACGCGATGCAGCTGCTGGGTGCCGGCGAGGGCGACGAGGTGGCCATCACCGTGATCGACCCCATGCCCACGCTCGAGCCCCAGGGGCCCGAGACGAACACGAAGCGACCCACCCACAAGAAGACAACCAGGAAGACCAGCAAGCCACGGAGGAAGAACGCCGGATGACCGCCGCCGCCCAAGAGATCCTGTCCAACCCGCCCAGCAACCTCGTTGGCGGCCGATTCGAGCCCATCGCCGGCGACGCGCTGGTGTCGCTGGACCCCTCGCAGCGCGGCCGCGTGGTGTGGTCGGGCTCGCCCGTGCCCGAGCACGTCGACGCGGCTGTGGAGGCCGCACGGGGGGCCCTGCGCCAGTGGAGCCGCTGGAGCCTCGAGCAGCGCGCGGGCGTGCTGCTGCGGTACAAGGCGCTGGCGACCGAGCGTGCCGGGAGCATCGCCGAGCTGATCGCCCGGGAAGTGGGCAAGGCGATGTGGGACTGCAAGCAGGAGGCCGCCGCCCTGGCCGGCAAGGTGGACATCACGCTGGAGACCGGCCCGCACACGGGCCGCCAGCGCGTCAGCGGCTTCTCGCTGGACCTGGGCCAGGCCAGGGAGGGCCGCTGCTGGTTCCGCCCGCACGGGGTGATGGCGGTGGTGGGCCCGTTCAACTTCCCCGCGCACCTGCCCAACGGCCACATCGTGCCCGCGCTCTTGATGGGCAACACCGTGGTGCTCAAGCCCAGCGACAAAGCGCCGGCGGTGGGGCAGCTCATCGTCGAATTGCTCCAGCAGGCCCTGGACGAGGCCGGTGCGCCCAAAGGCGTGCTGAACCTGGTGCAGGGCAAGGCCGACGTGGCCCAGCGCCTGGTGAACCACCCGGGCATCGACGGCATCGCGTTCACCGGCTCCTGGCCCGTGGGGCGAAAGATCCTCGAACAGAACCTCGACCGCCCCGGGCGCATCGTCGCGCTGGAGATGGGCGGCAACAACGGCGTGCTGGTGATGCCCGACGCCGACCTGCGGCAGGCGGCCATCGAGGTCGCCCGCGGCGCGTTCGTCACCACGGGCCAGCGCTGCACCTGCGGGCGGCGACTGATCGTCCACGAGGCCGTGGCGGGCCGGCTCATCCCGGCGATCCTCAAGGCCGCCGCGTCGATGGTCGTGGGCCCGCCCGGCAGCGAGGCCCCCATCTTCATGGGCCCGATCATCGACGACCACGCCCGCGACGCGGTGCTGGGCTTCCAGGCCCGCGCGGCCGAACGCGGCGGCGAGATCCTGATGCCGGCTACCGCCCCGTCCTCGCTGCCCGATGGCTCCTATGTCACCCCCGGCGTGGTCCGCGTCGATCGCTTCACCGCGGGCGAAGGCGATGATGCCGGCTGCGACGTGGAGGTCTTCGGCCCCATGCTGCGCATCGCCACGGTATCGTCGTACGAAGAGGGCATCGAGCAGGTCAACGCCACGCGCTACGGCCTGGCCGCGAGCATCTTCACGAAAGATGAAAAGACCATCGCGGACTTTCTGGCCGACGCCCGCGCGGGCTGCGTGAACCTCAACTGCGCCACGGCGGGGGCCAGCAGCAAGCTGCCCTTTGGCGGGCTGGGCACCAGCGGCAACCATCGGCCCGCGGGCGCTTTCGCGCTGGACTACTGCGCCTACCCGGTGGCGGGCATGCTCGAGCGCGGCGACGCGGCGGTGGTGGCCCCGGGCATGGCCTTCGAGGACGCCTGGCTCGGATGAGCGTGGCTAGAAGTCCCGGCGTTGAAAGATGACCGCCGAGACACCCAGCACCACGGCCATGAACACGAAGCTCGTGCCCAGCACCCACCAGAGCGATCGCGCGTGGAGGGCCTCGGCGGTGGCCTGTTGCCCTTGCCGCTGCGCGAGCATCTTGTCGTCGTCCTCGGGCATGATCCCGAGCTGGGCCAGGGCCTCGCGATCGACCGTCCAGCGCTCGAGCAGGCCGATGGTCTCCTGGGTCTTGGGGAAGACGCTCTTGCCGATGTAGATGCCCTGCCGCCAGCGGCTGGCCAGTCGCTCGCTGGACTGGGCGGATCGGATGGTGTCGCGCCGGGAAGGGATGCGCGGGTCGCGGGCGATCAGATCGTCGTCGGTGGGCCGGATCTCGGCCAGTGGTTCCAGGCCCTGCTCGGCCCGCTGCTCGTTGCGTTCGGCAAGGATCGCCTGTGTGGCGTTGCGTTCCATGCGTTCGAGGCGGCTCTGCTGGAGGCGAAGGTCGGCCTTGATCTGCTCGTGCATGCTGACGGCGATGTTGTCGCCGGTGTTCACGACGAACACGACCATCCAGAACAGCATCGTCAGCAACAAGGCGGCGACGGTGGAACGCGTCAGGAGCCCCAGCAGCACGCACACGGCGAACAGGTAACTGAACATCGCCACGACGATGGGCACCGCCAGGAAGACCTCGGGCGCCCACGAGCCACCACGCAGCCCGATGACGATGAAGACCAACGCGCTGAACACGCCCACCTGGAGGGCCATGAACAGCAGCCCGCCCACGAACTTGGTCAGCAGCAGCCGGACGCGGCCGATGGGCCGGCTGAGCACGGCCTCGATGGTGCCACCCTGGATGAGGTCGGGGATCATGCCGGCGGTGGAGACGAGCCCCAGGATGACGGCCACCCAACTGAGCCAGATGGGCACCGCCAGGCTCGAGAACATGAAGCGGTACAGCAGGCCGGGGGGCAGCGTCTCGCTGGTCATGCGGGCGCCAAAGGCCTCGGCGGGCAGCTGGAACCACAGCAGCGTGATGCCCTGCTCGTTGATGCCCACCATGGCAAAGGCCAGCACGACCAGGCCGCTGAGGCCCATGGTGATCCAGAAGAGCTTCTTGGCGCACAGTTCGCGGTAAGCGTCGACGAGCAAGGCCAGCGTCTGCGTGATCACGGGCGACCCCCATCCTTGCCGCGGGCCGCGCCGGGGCTGTCGTCTTGCTCGACGGCTTGCATGAACAGGTCCTCGAGCGAGGGCCGGTGCGTGCGGACTTCCTTGATGACCCCGCCCTTGGCGCGGATGGCGTCGAGCACGGGCTGGATGGCCTGCGCGTCGGTGGTGCCCACGAACAGGCGGTTCTCCCGTGCCTCGATGGTCTCGCCGGTGGCCAGCACGCGCGTTCGCGAAGGCGCATCCCCCTCGCTCGCGCGAGGGGCTCGTTGGACGATCGTCTCCACCAGCGACATCGGATCGGGTCGATCGACCTCGACCTCGTAGCGTTGCATGCCGCGGGTGAGTTGTTCGATCGTTCCCATGGAAACGACGTTGCCCTTGTGCATGATGGCCACCGTGTCGCACACCAGTTCCAGCTCGCCAAGCAGGTGGCTGTTGATGAAGACCGTCCGCCCATCGTCGCGCATCCGCTGGAGCATGACGCGGATGTCGCGCCGGCCCGCGGGATCCACGCCGTCGGTGGGCTCGTCGAGGATGACCAGGTCCGGATCGCTCACCAGCGCCTGGGCGATGCCGATGCGCTGGCGCATGCCCTTGGAGTAGCCGCCAACCTTTTTCTTATGCCAGTCGCGCATCTTGACCAGGTCGAGCAACTCGTCGGCGCGGCGCTTGCGTTCGGCCCGGGGCATGTTGCTCATGGCGCCGAAGAACTCGATGACCTGCCGCCCGGTCAGGTGCTTGGGCAGGTTGTGGTGCTCGGGCAGATACCCCACCTTGCGCAGGGCGTCCTTGTTGCCGATGGGCCGGCCCAGCACCGTGCCGCCGCCGCCGCTGCGTTTGACGGCGGTGATGAGGATCTTGACCAGCGTGCTCTTGCCCGCGCCGTTGGGGCCCAGCAGCCCGAAGATCGACCCCCGCGGCACGTCCATCGTGACGCCGCGCAGGGCGTGGACCTTGCGGCCCATGCCGCCATAACGCTTCTCGAGATTCTGGACCGACACGACCATATCACTCATGGGCAGGCCCCCTTGGGCATGTTTGTTGGGCTTGGGCCGCCCGGGATTGCAGCGTCCGGGCATCGGCGGGCAACGAAGTGGAACACGTGCCAGTGCTTGGCGTTGCCCCGAGCGTCCTGCCCGTCGCGCTCGTCTTCCTGGAAGTGTTCGAGCCGGTACCGGCCTCGGAACAATTCGCCCACACGGCGGCGGGTATGGTGGCTGCGGTCGGGCAGCGAAGCCCACGTGTCGCGGTCGCCGAAGAGTTGGCCGGCGAAGAGGCCCCCGGGTCGAACGGCCGCGTGGATGCGTTCCCAAAGACCATCGAAGGCTTCGGGCCGGCAGAAGGGCAGGCTGAAGCTGGCGTTGAGCAGGTCGCACGTGGGCAGGCGTGCGGCTTCCATCTCTTCGTGGACCACTTCGAGGCGCGCCAGCGCCCCCGTCGGCAGCCTGGGGTGGTGCCGAGTGAGGTCCAAGGCCATCTCGTGCCCGTCGATGGCCAGCACCCGCCAGCCGCGGGCGAGCAACTCGACCGTGTCGCGGCCTTCGCCGCAGCCCAGGTCGATGGCCAGGCCCGGCTTCTCGATGAACTCCAGGGCTTTGACCAATGTCTCGCGCGGCTCCTTGCCCGCCACGGCCTTGAAGTAACCCGGCCAGTCGCGCGTGACGGCGCAGGCGAAAGCCGACGGCGGGCTTTCCATCCGGGCCAATTCGTCCCAGGGGTGGGCCGCTGGGGGCTTCCCATGCTCGTCGGTGCCGGGGGCGGTGTCGGTCATAGGGTTGAGGGTATGTATGGAGACCTGCGTGGATTCGTGGATGCCCTGCGACAAGCGGGCGAACTTCTGGAAGTGGCCGACCCCGTGTCGCCCGTGCTCGACATCGCCCACCTGGCGAGCATTGCCAGCAAGGCCAAAGCCCCAAGCCCCTGCGCCGCCGCGACGCAAGCCAACGACCCGCGCTTCCACGACCGGGGTGGGCCGGCGCTGCTGTTCACCAACGTCCAAGGCAGCGACTTCCCGGTGCTCATCAACGCCTTTGGCAGTTACCGGCGCATGGAGTTGGCCCTGGGCCACCGCGCCGGCCAAGGCGGCCTCGAAGCCATCGCCTCGCTCATCGGAGAACTGACCAAGCCCCAGCCCCCACGTTCTCTAAGTGAGGCCATCGCGAAGGCCAAACAATTCGCCCCGCTCCTGAAGATCGGCCCCAAGCGCCTCAAAGGCACCGGCCCATGCCAGCAGGTCGTGCGCACCGGCAACGACATCGACCTCACCCGCCTGCCCATCCTCCGCTGCTGGCCGTTGGATGGAGACTTCGAGGCCGTGGGCTACCCGGCGGGCATCAACGACGGGATCGAAGGTCTTGGCCATCCTGACATTCCAGACGGCGAGTGGAGCGCGAAGTACCGCGGCCGGTACATCACGCTGGCCGGCATCCACACCATACACGCCGACGACCGCCACGAGAAGAGGCCCGCGAGCCACAACATCGGCATGTACCGCGTGCAACTGCTGGGCAAGAACCGCGTGGCCATGCACTGGCACCTGCACCACGACGGCGCGAGCCACTGGCGGAGCTGGAAGAAGCTGGGCGAGCCCATGCCCGTGGCCATCGCGCTGGGCGGGCCCAGCGTGCTGCCCTACGCCGCCACCGCGCCGCTGCCGCCGGGCATCAGCGAGCTGCTCATGGCCGGCTTCCTCAATGGCAAGGGCATCCGCATGTGCCGGGCCAAGACCGTACCGCTGTGGGTGCCGGCCGACGCGGAGATGATCATCGAGGGATTGGTCAGTACCGAGGCCGGCTTACCCGGTTGGGATCCGCGTGAGACCGACGAGCCCCTCGGCCCGGGCGCGGTCTTCGAGGGCCCCTTCGGCGACCACACGGGCTTCTACTCCATGCCCGACCGATACCCCATCGTCAAGGTCACGGCCTTCACCCACCGCGAGAACGCGATCTACCCAACCACCGTCGTGGGCCTGCCGCCGCAGGAAGATTACTTCCTGGGCAAGGCCACCGAGCGGCTGTTCCTGCCGTTGCTCAAGACCATCGTCCACGACATCGAGGACTACGACCTGCCGCTGTTCGGCGCTTTCCACAATTGCGCGATGGTCAAGATCAAGAAGGCCTACGCCATGCAGGGCCGGCGTGTGATGGCCAGCATCTGGGGGGCGGGGCAGATGGCCTGGACCAAGTGCCTTTTCATCGTCGACGAAGACGTGGACGTCCACGACGCCCACGCCGTACTGCGCCTCGCCGCCGAGCGCTGCGACCCCATCGCCGACGTGGTGCTCACCCAGGGCCCCTTGGACATCCTCGACCACGCCGCCCCGGCGCTCGGCGCGGGCACCAAGATCGGCTTCGACTGCACCCGCAAGATGCCCGGCGACCGCCTGACCGACGACCCACCGCCCAGAAGCCTGCCCGATCCGGCCAGTGTGGTTTCGGGCGTGGATGGCGCGGCCATGCCCGTGCCCGGCTGGCTGTTCATCGCCACCGACGCGCGAGGCGGCGATGTCGAAGCACTCTGGGAGCGCGTGCTGGCGGCGCTCGGCCAGGCTGTGCCCTACGTCGTCTTCCTTGGCGAGCATGTGAACGCAGCCAATGCCGACGAGGCGATGTTCCATTTCCTGGCCAACAGCGACCCGGGCCGCGACGCGCTGCCGGTGCGCGAGGGCCAGCGCGTCCGCGCCTGGGACGCCACGCCCAAGACCACCGGCACGCTGCGAGGCATGGGCGTGCGGGCGTGGCCTCCCGTCATCCGCGGCGACGACCAATCAGCCGAGCGCGTGCGATCGACCGCGTCTCGTTTCGCAGACACGCGCGAGGTTGTCGGCCCGGGCTGAAGCGGAGGTTCAAGGCGTGCTTGGCTCGGTGACCAGCGAGCCGGTACGCAGCGTGGCGGCCTCACGGTCGATCAGCCGAACGAGTTCGTTGCGCAGTTCCCGGCTGCGCAGGCTGTCGGTGGGCTTGAAGTTGTTCATGAGGATGGAAAACGCGACGACCGGCTCGCCACCACCCTTGGGGGCGATGTACCCCGAGATCGACCGCACGCCGTTCAGAAAGCCCGTCTTGGCCAGCACGTCGTGTCGCAGTTCACGCTCGCTGAGAAAATTGTTGCGCAAGGTGCCCTGGCCGGAGCGGGCCAGCGACTCTCGGTAGAGCACGCGCGTCGAGTGGCCACCATGCAGGTTCATGTGAGCCAGCAGCGCGCTGAGCGTTGCCGGGCTCACGCGGTTGTGCCGGCTCATGCCGCTGCCATCGGCGATCCGCAGGCCGTCCAGCGAGCCCGGGCCGATCGTGTCGATCAGCACCGTCCGCACGGCCGCCGAACCCAAGGCCCAACTCCCCGGCTCGCGCGTTAAGTCATGGCCCAGACGCTTGAACAGGGCATCGGCATGGAGGTTGTAACTGTCGGTGTTGCACCGGCGGAGCACCTCGGGCAGCGGCGTCTTGATGAACAGCAACGTCCGGCCTTCGAATCGTTCGCCGTCGGCCGCACGTCGCACCGCGCCACGCGGCAACTGATGGGCCTGGCCGATGGTCAGCCCTTTCTGATCCAGTCGTTCGGCAAGCATCTCACCAAAGAGCATCGCGCCATCTCGGACGGCGGTGGGCACGGCGATGGACCGGGAGATCGCCCCGGAAACGCGCAGGCGGTTGCCGGCGTCATCGCGGAGAACCGCGAGCGCGCTGGTGTGCGGTCGGCCCGCGCTGGTCTGCGTGGCGACGGTGCGCGTCGTGTTGTCGATCTCCACGCCGCTGGCCATGGGCTCGATGGCGACCCGCGCGGGCTGGTTCAGCGATGTTGGCCTGGCAAACACGTTCACGATGTTCAGGTGAAAATTCAGTCCGCCCACCTCGGCGCAGTAGTAATGCTGCAACTGGTCACGAGGCCAACTCTCATGGACCGAGGGCCGCTCGAAGACCCGGTCGTCGATCACAACCTCACGGATCGCGCCGGGCCCGGCCTGCACGATCGTCTCGGCGATGAAATCCAGCAGCTTCTCGACATCCATCGGCTCGGGCAAGGCAGAAAGCAACGCCGGATCTCCCAGCCCCGGATCGCCCGATCCCACGACCACAAGGCGATCGCCGGCCAGCACGAAACGGGTCTCGAAGAGGAAGCCCTCGCCCAGGGTCATCAGCGCCGCAGCGCTCGTCAGCAGTTTCATGTTCGATGCCGGAATCAGAGGCTCATACGCCCGCACTTCCGCAAGGCGTCGGCCTGTCCGCAGGTCGACCACGCTCACGCCGATGGACATGCCTTCAAGGCTCGCCTCGGCGATGGCCCGGTCGATCTCCCGCTGGAGGTCGCCCAGCGCCGGTAGGGCAAGCAGTACCAGCGCCAGGCAGCCGATGATGCCCGCAAGCCGACCCGACTGAACATGATCCGACCATTGCCGACCGATCCTGGCTGCCCGCATGCATGCCTCCCTGCCCGAACGAGATACCCTTGCGCGATCTGCAAACACTCTGGCACTGCATCGGCTCGCCAGAGTCCACAGGCCCAAAGCGTCTTGCCCAGGCCAGCCTATCCTCTTGCCACAAGACCGTCGGCGAACAGCGGAGGTCCCATATGTCCAGCCTGTCGAGCCAGCCCGACCCCGATCCGACAATGGGAATCCCCGAACTGGGCGAGGTCTCCGGGCTGGTGCTCGTGGTGGACGACAACGCACAGAATGCCGAGCTGCTCGAGGCTTACCTCGACGACTTAGGGGTCGAGGTGGCCATCGCCCACGACGGACAGGCCGCCCTCGACGCGGCGGCGGCCAACCCGCCAGACCTCATCCTCATGGACATCATGATGCCGCGCATGAGCGGGTATCAGGCCACCGAGCGGCTCAAGAAAGATCCCAAGACCAAGGGGATCCCCATCATCATGGTCACCGCCCTGGGCGAGGTGGGCGACGTGGAGCGGGCCGTAGCCTGCGGTGCCGACGACTTCCTGACCAAGCCCGTAAACAAGCTCGAGTTGCTCACGCGCGTCCGATCGCTGCTGCGGGTGCGCCAGCTCCAGCAAGACCTGGACAAGGCCCAGGCCCAATTACGCAAGTTCATGCGAGAAGACTGAAAAACGAGGCCCGGGCGCAAGCCCGGGTGTACTTCCCTCCCGGCGCACAAAAAACCCGGGCTCCGCGCCCGGGCCTCGTAGATATCATGCTCGAATCTCAGACCGTCGCGGGCTTGAACTGCCCGGGGTTGCCCGAGGTGGTGTGCTTCAATGCGGTCTCCACCAGCGTATCGAACAGCTTGGGATCCTCGATGGCTACCTGGCTGAGCATCTTGCGGTTGAGCGTGATGCCGGCCATCTTCAGCCCGTTGACCACCACGCTGTAGCGCGTGCCACGCATCTTGCAGGCGGCGGTGACTCGGGTGATCCACAGGCTGCGCATGTCGCGCTTACGCAGGCGGCGGTGGGCATAAGCAAACGCCCCGCCGCGGATGACCGCCTCCTTGGCCAAGTAGCGGTGGTTGCCGCGGGTGCCGTAATAGCCCCGGGCGTCGCGGAGGATGCGCTTGCGGGCGCGATTACGGGCCGAACCGATACGAACGCGTGGCATGGGTCAGAACCTCCTGCCTCCGGCTTTGGGGCGGCTGGGTTGTCCAGCCGGCTTATGGCCCGAGCCGGGGCCTCATGAATATCTCAATACGAGGGGCCGATTCAGTTCTCCGACGCGGCGGCCTCCTGAGCGGCGCGGCGCTGCTCGGGGCTGGGGCTGCGCTTGATCGTCGCCTTGGGCTGCGTCCGCCCGCGCAGGCGGCGGAAAAGCAGCTTCTCCAGACGCTTGGCGTCCGGGTTGGCCATGATCCGGTCCTTGCGCAGCTGACGCAGACGCTTGCCAGACTTGTGCGAGCTCAAGTGCTTGTGGTTCGCCGAGCGGTGGCGCACCTTGCCCGACTTGGAGATCCGGATCCGCTTGAGCGTGCCCTTGTGGGGCTTGGTCTTCGGCATGGCAATCGACCCCTTCCAAAACCCAACGGGCCACCGGGCCCATGGGAGCAGGGATACTAGGCCCCGCGCCAACCCCCGGCAACGCCACCCAGCCGGGCAATACGCCGGCAAACGCCTTGAGAAGGCCCTACCAGAACCCTGTACTGGCGGACGAAAAAATTTTTGTGAGATTGGCTTGCCACTTGCGGGGGGGGGGGCGTTATACTGACCTTGCCGGGCAATATGTTCCCAGCCCGGCGCAATGCTGTACGGCCGCAGATAGCACGGGGCCGTACGGGGGACGGAAGACATGCCAAGCGACGCTCCAGCGTGTGCCGGGGTGCTCCAGACTGGGGCCCGCCGGTGGTTTTGTTTTGTCCTGGCCACGTGCGTGCTGGTGGGCTGGCCCGCCGGTGTGCTGGGGCAAGGTGGCGAACTGACGAGAGAGAAGTTGCTGGCCTGGTTCGAGGCCGAACGGGCCAAGGCGATCGATCCGCCGCCGCTGGGCAACGTGCGGCTGGATTACGAGGTCCGCGAGCACGCGTATGCGACGCCCGCACTGCTCGCGCAGTGGAAGCGCGAGGTCGAGGGCCGACCCGAGCATCCGAAGCGGCAATTGATCCCTGTCGTTGAGCGTCGCCTGAGAGACGGGCCCGACGTTGCGATTGGCAGCATCTGGCGGCCTGGTGCGGACGCATGGCGCCAGAATCTCGAGCCCAGCCGGCCGACACCCGGCGTGGTTGCCTTCGGTGATATCGGCCAGCGCGGAGACCAACACTGGCGGCTGTTCGAGGATACCGTCGTGCTCGAGAAGCCCGGTTCGCCCTCGGTAATTGGAGAGATTGCCGGTCTGAAGAACGTGATGGCCTTGTTCCTGCACGGCGGATTGCACCGCGGCCGCTCCGGCAAGATCAACAGTTTGGAGATCACAGGAACATCGTGGACGATCGAGGCGGCCAACGACAATGGCTGGTCTTGGACGTACGAGGGCTGGTGGGACTCGGAGCTTGAACGTGGTTTCGTGCGCCGCGTCGAGGAACGCCCCGCCGCGAGAGATTCGTCCGCGAGGGTTTGGGACTTCGGGCCGTACGAGGTTGACCCCGTGCTTTCACGCTGGGTCGCCACCCGCGTGGACTACCGGACCGGCGAGGGGCCCGAGCAATCTCGAATGGAGCATGTACTGGTTGGCGTACACGAGGTGGACAAGAGCCACATGGCGGCGCTGCTTCGCGTACCGGCCGTTGGGAAGAATGACGCCATCCGCGGCGTGATTGCTTCCGGGTTCGAGCAGGACGTGGGCCAGGGCGTGGTCCGCCGGATCGACGAGGCCGGGCGTGTGGCTGAGACCAATCGGATTGCTCCGCCGCCGCCATCCTCGCCGGTGCTGCGGATCGTGGGCATCGTCGCGGCGGTGGCGATCGTGGTCGTGCTGATCTGGATGCGCGTGCGGCGATGAAGAAACATTACCAACTAGGTTATCATCCGATGCGGTATTGTAAACGGTACAAGTACCCCGGCTTCACACTCATCGAAACCCTGCTGGTCATCGCCCTCATCGGCATCCTGATCGGGCTGACGCTGCCATATCTAGCAGGGGCCCGTGACAAGGCCCGCGAGGTGAGCGGGCTCTCGCTCATCCGTGGGCATGGGCAGATCCTGCAAATGTATTCGGCCGACTACGCGGGTTTCTTCCCGGTCATCGGCCACCCCGACCGGCCCACGACGATCCGAGTCGGCGGTCGTGAGTTCGATTTGCATTACTGGCACGCCGAATTCCAATGGGTCTTCGCCCTGGCCGAACAATACTACGACGGCCGCATCGGGCATCCCTCGCTGTTTCCACCCGGTTACCACGGTGATAGCTCGCCATTTAAGTACACCGAGAGTTACCTTGCAACTTCCGATTTTTGGGCCCCCGAGACACGCACCGGTCGCCAGCAATGGAGGGCCGTGCCAGCGGCATTGACGGCGTACCCCTCTGCGAAGGGTCTGCTGACGAGTTGGGCGGGTAAGGTTCCAGTGCCGGGAAGGTTGTATACGTATAGTTTCCCCGACGACATGCTGCAAGAGACCGCCTTTGTCGACGGCTCGGCCCGGACGATCGTTCTCCGAGACTTTCTACCTTGGATGCGCACCGGCGAGGGTGACTACCCGGGCCGAAAGACCCAGCCCCTCGGTTGGCCCGTGCTTCACACGATGCATGGAGCCGTGGGGCGTGACATCGAGTAAGTCTGATGTGTCGTTGGACGTGCAAGTACCACAAAAAACCACTCAAGCCATCCCCTTCCCCCGCACGCGCCAGATGTAATACGCCAGGCCCGCCGCCCCCACCGGCCCCGCCGCCGCCCACAGCGCTGCCAGGCCCAGGCGCTGGGCGGCCATGGCCCCGAGCGTGACGCCCGCGAGGAAGCCCGCCAGCAGCAGCACCAGCAGCACGAACCGCCAGGGCTCGACCGTCTGGCCCCGTAGCCGGGCACCCAACAAATAGCCCAGGTCGGTGGCCACGCCCGTCAGGTGGGTGGTGCGCACGATCAGGCCCATGTACGTCGAGGCCATCGCGTTCTGGAGGCCCGCCGCCACAGCCGCCAGCGCGGCGCACAACAGCAGCCAGCGCCCGCCCCCCAGCGTGCCCACGCCCGCCGCCAGGGCCAGCAGCACGCCCTGCACCATCATGGCCACGCCGTAGTGGCGGCCCAGCCGCAACTGCGGGCCGTGGATGATCAGCCCGCACACGCACGCTCCCAGCACGAAGGCCGCCACAACCGACACCGCCGCCAACGCCGCCCGCCAACTCCCGCCGGCCAGTTCGGCCCCCATGCCCGCCACCGAGCCGGTGACGTGCGTCACCGCGCGGCCCGCACGGGCCACCACCACCGCGTCGACATACCCGGCCACCATCGCAAGCAACGCACCCCCGGCCATGGCCAGCGAGGGGCGCAGCGGAACGCCGATGGAACGGCCTTGGCTTCTTGGCACGATGCGCGGTGCTCCTGCAAGGGGCGGGGCCAATGCTACCCGCGTGCGTCCCCGGTACGCTTGGGCCATGAAGCCCGCCACGCTCGCCGTTGTCCTTGCCGTTGGTGCCGGCCTGTGCTGGGGCATCGGCGAGGTCTTCACCCGCCAGGTGCTGCACAGCAAGGAGATCGGCCCCTTCGCCGCCCTGCTCGTGCGCACCTTGGTGGCCCTGCCGCTGATCGCCCTGGCCTACCTCGCCGCCGCCCACTCGGGGCTGCTGACCAGCGAGGTCCCAGGCTGGCGGGCGAACCTCTCGACGGCCAACTGGCTTCGGCTGCTGCTGGGCTCGGGCCTGCTGGCGGCGGCGTTGGCGCTGGTGTTCTTTTATGCCGCCCTGAGCCTGGGCCAGGTCTCGGTGGTCAAGCCCATCGCCTTCGCCGTCGCCCCGGTCACGGCGGTGTTCGTGGGTGCCCTCCTGCTGGGCGAGCCGTTGACCGTGCGCAAGATCATCGCCATCGCCTTCATCGCCACGGGCATCGTGCTGATGGCAGCGCCAAACCAACGCATGGCAGCGAACAACTCCGAGCAAACCGGGCAGATGGGCCACTGACTGCCCTGGAAGGTCGGCCCCAAGATGGCTAAGGGGCTGCTTGCAGGCTCGCGAAGGAACGGTGCCCCACGCGATCTGGCTGGCCCCGCCCACCCCCCGAAGATTCACGAAAAACATGTCAGACACCGCGCGATCCGTGGTAGACTGAACCGGAACCGCCCGCCGCGAGCGCGGGGAACCGCTATGCCCCCGCGTGCGAAGGGGCAGGGAGGCAAAGCCACAGGGGGTCAGCGCCATGAAACCAAGCACGTCCCGGTTCGCGGCGGCCGCGTCACTGGCCATTTCCAGCACCGCCCTCGCCCAGTCCTCGATCATCATCGACGTGGCAGATCCCGTGCTGATGCCCGGCCAGAGCACGACGGTGACTTTGTGGGCAGCGTTTCCGGCGCGTGAATATGCGATGGCTCAGGTGGCGCTTGATCTCCTTACGTCAGTCGACATTGAGAGCTGGAGCCATCTTGAATTGTTGCCGCCGATGAATCGCCCCGGATCGACGCCCGGTTCTTTGACATCATTCGGTATCGATGGCATTGTTGCGGGGCAGATTAACAGTCCGGTGACTGGTGCATTGCAAGACAACCCGATTGCGTTCTGGCGTGCCAGGTATACCGCACCAACTGATGTTGGATCGTCTTTTGATGTACACCTGTCAACTCTCACCAGCCAGTTTGACGTATACATTGAAAGCCGCAGGCCTGATACGCGTTCGTACCTCTCCACCCTCACCGAAGGCCAAGCCACCATCCACATCATCCCCGCGCCCGCGGGGGCGGTGGTGCTTGGGTTTGGCGTGCTGGTGGCCGGTCGACGCAGGCGGTAAGCGGACGGCTTCCCAACATCGTGCGCCCCCCGGCCTTCCCCACCCCCCCCTCACACCCACCACCCATCCCGTGCCATCCCGTCACCGGCCCGCAGCCCCGTGGCACGGGTCCGCTGCCCCGTGTCACGGCACGGCGGACCCGTGTCAACGGTCCGTTGACACGCGTCATTGGTCCGCTGACACGGGCCATCGGGCCGTTGCCACGGGGCTGCGGGCCGTTGCCACGGGCGGTGAAGCGATGCCGGGGGGCACGGGGGCGTTGCCGGGCGTTTTGGGAGCGATGTCGGGACGATCATCAACTCGGGGTTGCTGGCGGTAGAAGTTCAGTAGTGAGGGTGGTGGGGGGTGTGGGGGACGTTACGAGCGCCCCTTGGCCTTGCCCAGCATCTTGGCCTTGATCGCAGCGGCCCGTTCCTCGGCGGTCTTGGGGCGGCTGACCGTTTCCTCGGCGGGCGGTTCTTCGGCCGGCGCAGGTGCGTCGGGTTCGCCGCTTTCTTCCTTCAAGAGCCGCTCGCGGGCCACCTCGTAGCAGGTGGCCAGCAGGCCAACGAGCGGGAACCTGGCGTCCTCGAAGGGGCTGGGGCCCAGCCGTCGCAGCATGGGCGTGGGCACGGGCGGGGGCTCGAGCGAGAGGTCCAGGGTTTCCAGGTCGACCGGGCTCTCCCAGAAGCGTTCGATGGTTGCACGCTCGTCGGGCAGGGCCGCGTCGCTGGCCCCCTCGACGCGCGGCTGGTAGATGGGCCTGGGGTTCGCGCCGCCCGCGCGCAGCAGTCGGCGGTGGCCCATGCGGTCGGCCAGCGCGCCGTCGGGCAGCCCGCGCAGGTGGAAGGCCACCGCCGGATCCGCCGCGATGCGCTCGGCCAGCAGCATCACCACGCAGCAGACGTGCCTGCTCCAGCCGGACCGCTTGCCGTCGATCTCGGCGAAACCGCCCGGCGTGTCGGGGCAGGTGCTCGACAGGGTCACCGCGTCGGGAGAGGCGGGCAGCAGGCTCAGGCCCAGTGGCGCGAAGGCCTCCTCGACGTTGACCGGCAGCCGGCCCCCGAGCACCTCGGCAGCGATCTGCGGCTGCTCGTTGAACTGGTCGGCGATGGCGTCCCATTGCTCGGGCGTGAACACGTCCACGCGCAGCTGCACGTCGTAGGCACGCGGGCGGCGGCCCTGCACGCTGGCACGCACCAGCCCGGGCTCGACCACCAGCGTCCGAGTCTGCCCCGACCGGGCGTACTCGAACCCTTCGGCGATGGACTGCGGCGAGGCGCTGCGCTCGAGCAGTTGCAGCAGCCTTCGCTCCGCCGCGCTCTGGGGCTCCTCGCCCTCCTTGCGCTTCAGACGCACGCCGCCGGACACGCGCCGGGGCTTGGTGGGCAACGGGCGCGGGTGAGGCCGCAGCGGCACGTTGGGCCTGGTCAGGCTGTCGCGCAGCTCCCGCACGGCCTTCTCGGTGGGGTCGGGCTTGGCCGGCTCCTCGTTGTTCGGGCGCGTGTCAGCCATGGGATGGCGTTCCGGTGTTCGTGGCAATTGGCAATTGGGAATTGGCAATTGTTTCGGATGTGCGATCCGGCGTGCGCTTTTTTCCGCCCAATTGCCAATTGCCAATTGCCAATTGCCACCTCTCTTGCCACCTCACTCGCCCCATCTCACGCCACCTCATCATCGCCCACCGCGTCCCCGCGAAGCGTCAGCAGGTCTCGCAGCTGGCTGGTGTCCAGTTCGGTGAGCCAGCGCTCGCCCGCGCCCACGATCTGCTCGGCCAGTTCGGTCTTCTGCTCGATCATGGCGTCGATGCGTTCCTCCAGCGTGCCGCGGACCACGAACTTGTGTACCTGCACGCGGCGCATCTGCCCGATGCGGTAGGCGCGGTCGGTGGCCTGGTTCTCCACGGCCGGGTTCCACCAGCGGTCGAAGTGGAACACGTGCGTGGCGGCGGTCAGGTTCAGGCCCACGCCGCCGGCCTTGAGGCTCAGGATCAGCAAGGGCGCGGTGCCGTCGGCCTTCTGGAACTTCTCGATCAGGTCCTGACGCTGCTTCTGCGTCGTCCCGCCGTGCAGGAACAGCACGGTCCGGCCCAGTTCCTGTTGCAGCAGCGCCACCAGCAGCTTGCCCATCTGGCGGAACTGCGTGAACAAGAGCGCCTGCTCGCCCGAGGCCAGCACTTCCTGGAGCATCTCCAGCAGACGAACGCACTTGCCGCTGCGGCTGGCGTCGGGGGCTCCGGGTTGCCCGAAGTCGTGGTCCTTGAGCATCTGGGCCGGGTGGTTGCAGATCTGCTTGAGTCGGATCAGCGTGCCCAGCACCATGCCCCGCCGGTGCATGCCCTCCACGCGGTCGATGTCACGCAGCATCGCGTTGACCGTGGCCTCGTACAAGGACGCCTGCTCGCTGGTCAGGTGGCAGTACTCGCGGCTCTCGACCTTTTCGGGCAAGTCGCCGGCCACGCCCTCGTCGGTCTTCAAGCGCCGCAGGATGAAGGGACGCACCAATCGCCGCAGCTGCTCGCGCCGCCCCTTGTCGCTGTAGCGCTCGATGGGCAGGCTGAAGCGCCGGCGGAAGTTGCCGATCGTGCCCAGGTACCCGGGGTTGCAGAAGTCGATGATCGACCACAGCTCGCTCAGGCGGTTTTCCACCGGCGTGCCGGTGAGCGCCAGGCGGTGGTCGGCGTGCAGCTGCCGCACGCTCTGGGCCTGCTTGGCGGCGGGGTTCTTGATGTTCTGGGCCTCGTCGAGGATGATCCGCCGCCAGGGCATCTGCGCCAGCAGTTCCTGGTCGCGGTGGGCCAGGGCGTAGGTGGTCAGCACCATGTCGCTCCTGCCGGCGCGCTCGATGAACGCCTCGCCCTGGTGCCGCTCGGCCCCGTGATGCACCATCACGTGCAGGCTGGGGCAGAAGCGCCTGGCCTCGTGCTCCCAGTTGCCCAGCACGCTCATGGGCACCACCGCCAGCGTGGGGGGGATGGGCGCTTGGGCGTAAGGCCCCTGCGCGTGCAGGTGCCGCTCGCGGGCCAGCAGCGCCAGCACCTGGATCGTCTTGCCCAGGCCCATGTCGTCGGCCAGGCACGCCCCGAAGCCGAAACGCTCGAGGAAGGCCATCCACGACACGCCCCGCAGCTGGTAGGGTCGCAGCTGGCCCCGGAACGTCGGGGGGGCCACGATCTCGGGCAGGCTCTGCGACTGGTCGCTCGAGCCGAACACCGCCCCCAGCCAGCCGCTGGTCTCGATGCCCACGATGGGCAACGCCGCGCCGTCCTCGTCCATCGAGCCGTGGGCCATGCGGATGGCCTCGAGCACGGTCATCTCGCCGCCGGGGTGCTCGCGGATGAACTTGGCCGCCGCCTTCACGTCCTCGGCCCGCACCTCGGCCCACTGCCCGCCCACGCGCACCAGCGGCGTCGAGCCGTCCTTGGCCAGCTTCTCGAACTCGGCGAGCGTCAGCTTGAGCCCGCCCAGGGAGATCTCCCACGAGTAGCGCACCAGCGTCTGGAGGCCGAGCTGGCTGCGGTGGGCGTGCGGCGAGCCGGGGGCGTGCTGGCCATCGCCGCCGACCTCGCCCCAGCCACTCGCGTCGCCGGCCAGGCTCTCCAGCGGGTCGCTGTCCAGCCGCAGCGTCGCCCCCACGCGGATGCTGGGCGAGTCCCACCACGGGGGGGCGACCACGGTGATGCCCTGCTCGCCGAGGATGGGCGCCGTGTCGCGCAGGAACTGGTACGCCTGCTTGGTGTTCAGCTCCAGCTGCGTGGGCTCGCTCTGCCGCAGGGCGGCCTCCAGCTTGTCGTAGAGGCGCGAGGCCCGGCCCAGCTCGCTGAGCAGCAGCTGCTGGGGCTCGTCGAGCTGGCGGCCCTCGATGGTCACGCCCCGGCCCGTCAGGCTCCAGACCTCGGGCGCGTCCACCTCCACGTGCTCGGTGCCCACCGCGCGCAGGTGGAACGAGAGCGTCCACTTCACCTCGCCCGGCGGGGGCTGGAGGTCGGGCAGCTGGTCGGCGTTGATCGGCTCGTGCAGCTTCAGGCACAGCCGCCACAGCGCGCTGGCCCCGCGCTCTTCCAGCCGGGCCAGCCAGCGACGCACCCCGCGGGCCGAGTCCGTCCGCTCGGCGGGGGCGATCCCCGACTCGGGCCGGCCGTCGAGCAGCCCCGACAGCCAGGCCACGTGCGTGTCCGCCCGCTTGCCCCCGATGGCCCCGGCCAGGCCCTCGCGCGTGCACGCCCGACGCACCAGCCCGTCGAGCACCAGCATCAGATAGTCGCTGAGCACCAGCCAGGGGTCGTGCTCCAGGTCGTCCACGCCCGCGCACGCCGCCAGCGGCATGGCCCCCAGCAGCGCACTGGTCGAGCGGGACGTGTGCTCGTCGGCCAGCCACGGCTGCCAGCAGCCCAGCAGCCGGCCGTCGGGGTGCTGCCGCAGGCTGGGCACGTACCGCTGCTGGATGACCAGCTGCCGCACCAGCGACAGCGCGAGCATCCAGTACCGCACCGTCGGGCCCACCTGCACCGTGGTCGGCGGCCCCCCCCGGGCGCCACCGGCCACCCGGCCCGCACCACCATCGGGCGACCCGACCAGCTCGAAGCGCCCCTCGCCCAACCCGCCCGGCGTGCCGCCGGAGGCCAGGTCGCCGATGGCGTCGAGCACCAGCGGCGTGTCCTGGGGCGAGAACGACACGCCGGGCGCCTCGGCCGCCCCCAGCGCCCCGCCCGCCCCATCGGGCCCGCGCCCATCCGCGGCCCGCTCCACCACGCCCGCCGCCCGGGCCATCGCCGGGCTGGGCGTACGCCCGCCGCCGGGCAGCCGCAGCCGCACCACGCCCGCCTCGGCCCGGCCGGCCAGTTCGGGACCCAGGGCCCGGCACAGACGATCGAGCAGCTCCGCGGGCCCGATCCAATCGCCCGCCACGCCCACCGGCGAGGGCGGCGCCTCGGCCCACAGCCACAGCCGGCCGGCGGTCCAGGCCGCGTGCAGGCAGGCCGGGCGGCGACGGGCGGGGCTGCTCACCATGCCAACCTCACACCCAAGGATCCAGGAATGGGGGCGCAGGGACTCGAACCCTGGACCAGCGGATTAAAAGTCCGATGCTCTACCAACTGAGCTACACCCCCTGGGGCGGGCCACAACGACCGGCGGCCCGCGACGGCCACCAGAGGGTCATTGTTGGGACCAAAACCGCCCAAAGCCATCGGCCCTTGGGCATTGGGAAGAGGGAAGTAGGCATTGGGCATTGGGCAATAGGCATTGGGAAGGAGGAAGAAGGCATTGGGCACTGGGCACTGGGCATCGGTCGGAAGGGACCATGGGGCGGGGGGTTCTGGGACCATGGGCCCGCGTTGCCAACGCGTGATCGGGGAACACAATCGCGTGATCGGGGAGCGCCATCGCGTGATTGGAGAGCACAATCGCGTGATCGGAGAGCGCCAACGCGTGATTGGGGAGCGCAAACGCGTGATTGGAGAGCGCCAACGCGTGATTGGAGAGCGCCATCACGCGATTTTCTTTCCCAATCACGCGGCTTTGCCGCCCGATCCCGCCTTTTCGCATTCTATGCGGGTGCTCGGGCGGGGTGCCCGCGGACCCGGCCGGTCGGGTCCGATATGGGCCCGGGGCCCAGGGCCCGCAACCCCTTCCCAATGCCTATTGCCCAATGGAGCATCTGAACAAAGGCCCGAGGCCCTTCTTGCCCCCTCTCCCCGTCCGCGGGGAGAGGGTTGGGGTGTGGGGTCTTGCGGGCGCCCGTGGTACTCGAAGACCCCTCACCCCCGCCCTCTCCCCGAAGACGGGGAGAGGGAGCCGGAGGGCATTGGTCTCATGGGTGTTTGTTCAGAACTTCCCAATGCCCAATGCCTAGTTCCCAATGCCCAATGCCTTCTTCCCTCTTCCCAATGCCTATTGCCCACTGCCCATTGCCTTCTTCCCACTTCCCAATGCCTCATCCCCCGATACACTCGCCCCCATGCGTGCCAGGCTGCTGCTCGGGCCCATCCTGATCGCGTTGCTGCTGGGGGGCATCTGGCTCGACCAGGCCCTGGAGGGCACGCCCTGGCCGCTGCGCGTGCCCATGCTGGGGCTGGACGGGGCCGCGCCGCCGGGCGTGGTCATCCTGCCGGCCATGCTGGCCATCGCCATCCTGGGCGCGGTGGAGCTGGCCCTGATGCTCAAGGCCAAGGGCGTCCACGCCTCGCGGCCGACGATGGCCCTGGCGGCGGGGATCGGCCTGCTCGCCTCGACCCCGCTGTTTGCCAACCTCCTCCGCGGCGACGGGGCCGCGGGCCTGGCCTCGGCCGCCGCCGCCATGGTCCTGCTTGGCATCCTCCACCACGCCCGCACCAAGAACAGCCAGGGGGCCATGCTCAGCATCGGGGCCGTGCTGTTCGCGTTCGTGTACCTGGGGCTGACCTTCGGCTTCCTGCTGCGCATCCGCATGGAGCACAGCGCGTGGGTGCTGGTCTGGGTGCTGGCGACGGTCAAGGCCTGCGACATCTTCGCCTACTTCACCGGCAAGGTCATCGGCCGCCGCAAGCTCATCGCCTGGCTGAGCCCGGGCAAGACCTGGGAGGGGCTCGTCGGCGGCGTGGTCGGCTCGGCCGTGGTCGGGGGCGCGGGGCTGGCGCTGCTCACGGCCCGCGGCGTCATCGATCCCGGCGTGTCGATCGTGGCCACGGCCATCGCCGGGGGCGTCGGCGGCGCGTGCATGGGCGTGGCCGGCCAGCTGGGAGACCTGATGGCCTCCATGATGAAACGCGACGCGGGCATCAAGGACGCTGGCAAGCTGCTGCCGGGCTTTGGCGGCGTCCTGGACCTCATCGACTCGCCCATCCTCGTCGCGCCGCTGGCGTACTGGACCCTGGCGCTGTGGACCTGACGCGCACCCCGGGGGGCCGCACGCGGTGACGCATCGGCCCGGCCCGGCCAAGGGCCGCTTCGTTTGGCGCGCTGGAACGCCGCTGGACGCCCGCGGGCCGACCCGACGCCCGCGACCACGCTACACTCTCGTGCAGGACCAGGGAGCGCAGCGTACATGACATTGACCGAAACCGATCGGTTGCTCAGGGTTTTCAGGGTCGATAACAGCATCGACGGGTTGCAGGGAAGGCTCCGCGCCGCCGAGCGGTTCCTGGCCGAGCAGGAACGCCAGCTGGCCGCCATCCTCGCCCAGCAGCAGGCCAACGACGCCGAACTGAAGCGCACCAGGGCCGCCGCGGCCAACGCCGAGGGCGAGTCCAGGCGCCTCGAAGCCCACATCGCCCAGCTCCGCGAGAAGATGAACAGCGCCGCCTCCAACAAGGAGTACCAGGCCTACCTCACCGAGATCGCGACCTTCAAGGAGCACAAGGACCAGCAGGAGAGCGTCGCCCTGGAGTTCCTCGGCCGCGTCGAGACGCTCTCGGCCACCGCCGCCGAGCTGGCCAGGGCACGCGAGGAGCGCGAGGGCGTCCGGGCCGTTGCCCTCAAGCAGCGCGACGAGCGGCAGTCCGAGATCGCCGACAAGCTCGAGGAGCTCAAGCGCGAGCGGCAGACCATCATCGCCGAGGTGCCCGAGCACACCCTGACCCACTACCTGCGCGTGCGGGGCCAGCTGGGCGACGAGGCCATGGCCCCCGTCGAGGTCGTCGACGCCAAGCGGCACGAGTTCATCTGCGGCACCAGCATGTTGTCGGTCCCCGTCGAGACCGTCAGCGCCCTGCTCAGCCACGGCCGCCTGACCATGGACCCCCAGTCGGGGGCCATCCTTTACCTGAGCGAAGAGGCCCGCAAGGCGATGGAGCCGGCCTCCAAGCGCTGAGCAGAGCGGCCCCCAACGGGGCCCGGGCCCGAGCCCGGGTCCTTGTCGTGGCACACGGAGGGCACGCAAGAAAAAACGCCCATCCGCGGGCGCTCTCTCGCACGGACCCGATCCCGGATCGTCTCAGTTCGCGCTCGCCCTGGCCGCGCGATACTGCGTCAGCCAGCGCGGGCGCGGGGCCGCGTCCTCGACCGGGTCGACGTGCACGCGGCGGCCCTGGAACACCACCTTGCCCGTGCTGACGCTAAAGAGCGTGTCGTCCTTGCCCCGGCGGACGCCGAAGCCCGGCAGGAACTTCGTGCCGCACTGGCGGATCAGGACGTTGCCCGGCTGGGCCAACTGCCCGCCGTAGAGCTTGACCCCGAGGTACTTGGGGTTGGAGTCGCGGCCGTTCTTGGACGAACCCTGGCCCTTCTTGTGCGCCATGGCGGATATCTCCCGAGTCTGCCCGAGCCACTCGTTTGGCACGGGGGCCACGATCGTAGGTGGGGTCTACCGCATGATCCAGCGGGCCTCGGCCCGGCCGAGCGGCTGGCTGCCCACGCCGTCGATGTTGCCCGGCGTCCGATGGATGGCCATCAGGGTCTTGCGGAGCACCACGTCGCGCGGGTTACCGCTCTGCCGATCGATCACCTGAATGCGGGCCGTCTCGCCGCTGAAACCCGCCATGTACACGCGGACCTCGTCGGCCGTGACATCGCGGACCGGCCACACGACCAGCCCCTCGCGGGCATGGGCCACGCCCCGCCGAAGCACGCCGATCATGTTGACCTGGTCGTTGAGCAGCGGGTTGTTGAGCCGGCCCAGGATCTCCCGGGTCACGCTGGCGGGCACGCCCTGGCCGGCCACGACGTTGATGCCCGTCTCGGTGCTCAGGTCGAAGCTGGGGGCCAGCAGGATGTCCTCGTCGGTGTTGTTGGTGACGGTGTAGGTCAGGTAGAAGTAGAGCATCGGGCCCAGACCGGGGGTATCCACCGAGGCAACCCGCAAGGGGCCCACGTCCAGGTCCAACTGCCAACGCACGGGGATCGGGTTGGGTTCGGGTGCCATCGCGACACTCGAAGCCGTCAGGCCAACGCTCGCAAGCGCCATCAGCACAAGGACAAGAACTCGACGGGGCACAAACTGCAAAGCCATGGGCATCTCCGAGGCGTTCATCGTGCGAGCGTGGCCAATCTCGATTGACCGGTCTTCGGCGGGAGGCACACGCCGACCATACGCCCGGACAGTCTATATTCGTTTCCCCGCCCGCGTCGGATCGGCGGCCAAGGAATCTGACGCCAGGGGCCAACCAAGGCCCGGTCGCACCCGCAAAGCCGATGGATACGCGCATGGATGCCCATGGTTTCCAACCCAGGCCATTGCCCGACTCGCTCCGACTCGAAGCCGCCGTGCGGCTGGTCGAGGGTGCCGGGTCGGCCGCCAGGCGGGCCGCCAAGGGCATCATCGACGCGGGACCGGCCAGCGGGTTTTCCTTCGATCACGCCATGGCCACGGTCGATATCCCCCAAGGGCGTGTCCGCGAGATCGCCATCGCCCTGCCCGCGCCCGGGCGCAGCGTCCTTGTCTTCATCAGCCGCCCCGAGCCTGGTGAAGACCGGCCCCAAGAACGCGTCGCGTGCATCCGGGCGTTGGGCAACCACCTGTCCAACTTGCCGGGACGACCATTCCACGTCGCCCAGGCCCTGCCAGCAAGGTCCGAACACTGGTCGGTCCTGGCCCACCAGCAGGCCGGCTGGACCGTCGTAGGCCAGTTGGCCTACCTCCGCAGGCCGCTAGTCCCAGAAGATGCCCCCAGGACCGGATTCCTGCGACCCAAAGCCCTTGACTGGAACCTGCCCGGCGACGTGGATTGTGAATCGATTGCCCCGCCCACGCCGGGCACGCCCGCCCACGACGACCTGCGATACGCGCTCGAACAGACCTACATCGACACGCTCGACTGCCCCGGCCTCTGTGGTATGAGGGACACCCAGGACATCATCGCATCCCATGCGGCCATCGGTCGGCCCGAACTGGCCCTCTGGTCGCTGATCCGACACGAGGGCGTGCCCGCCGGGGCGTTGCTCCTCTCCTGCATGGTCGAGCAACGCTGCTACGAGCTGGTGTACCTCGGTCTGGGGCCGAGCCTGCGGGGCCGAGGCTTGGGCGAACTGCTGTTGCGTAGCGCGATCGCGCAATTGGCGTCGCGTTTGCGACAAGGTGGCCACAGATCGGGATGGTCGCTGACCTGCGCAGTCGATACCGCAAACACGCCCGCGATGCAACTCTACCAACGACTGGGGTTCATCCCATTCGACCATCGCGTGGCCTGTGTCTTCGATTGTACACGATCGAATCCGTGAGACAAAACCCCGATTCCAGGCCGATTCTGGGCGTGCCCACGGCCTTCTGTCCACGCGGTATCCACCGGCGATGTTGATGCTTTGCGTCGCCCCTGTGTATAAAGAAATCTTGAAGGCGTAACCCATGTATTCTCGCGGGTTTGGAGCGCGAATCACAGGACGGCCACGAAAATTGAGTAGCGTTCGAGCGATGAGCCGGATACCTTGGTGTGGCGTCGAAGGATCGGCGTCGCATCGGGGGGCCAACGACCACAGCACGCGAGCCGAACACGTCAGACCGATGCTTCGAGGCCTTGGTGTGCCGGCCTCATAGAACATCGGCGACGATCCACGAGCGGCAGGCGGGCGTGCGAACAGACGCGAGGATCGCGCGGTCGAGGCCTTTCGAAGCACGGGGAATGGATTCCGGGATCAACGAGCGCACGGCATCCGACAGGAAGCCGTGGGGGGTGTTCGTATGGCCTGGGTTCGGCCAGAAGGGCGCGCGATGGCAGCGACCAGCAGGGACGTGGGCAACGGAGCTTTCGACATCGATGGGCAGCAAGGACTCCAGCAGGCGTTGCCAGCCAGGATCGAGCGTGATGACCAGGGACAATTCGATCGCTCAAGAGCCGGATCGGCCGCTCTGAGCCAAGACCCGACCACGTCCGTCGTGCCCGTCCATGGAAATGGCTCGGCCATCCGGACGCCGGTTCGGTTGCCGGGTCGAGATGCCGATGCCCACGGGAGCCGGGTGCGACTGGTCCATCCGGGCCGGGCCACGCCGCCCATGCCCCCCTTTGGCGGCAATAGCTCCGTGTCCACCGAGCAGCCCGACGGGCCTGGGCTTGAGGCCGCTCTCAAGCACCTGATCGGTCAGCACCTGTTCGATCGCTACTTCGCCAGCCAAGCCGTCCTGGAGCGAACGGACGCGGCACTGGTGGTCGGGGTGGCTTCGAGTTTTCTCGCACCGATCCTCGAACGCCGGTTCGGGTCCGAACTGTCCAGCCTTGCCGAGGGCAAGCCCGTTCGGTTCGTCGAAAGGCCCGAGGTATTCGCCGAGCCGAAGTCCAGTAAGTCGGCCAAGGTGAGCACCCGGACCAAGCCCCAGGCCCTGGCACCCAAGCCCCACCCACCTTTGCGCGACCGGACCTTGCGCCTGGACGACTTCGTTGTCGGCCAGAGCAATCGTCTGGCCCACGCGGCGGCCATGTCCTTGAGCGATCCATCGACGACACCGCGTGCGGGCAACATGCTCGTGCTCTACGGCGGTTGCGGCCTTGGCAAGACCCACCTGCTGCGGGGCATGGCACACAACTACAACCGCCTCCGCGGCTCGGGAGGCAAGGCCCGATACGTCACCGCCGAGCACTTCACCAACGGCTTCCTGTCGGCTTTGCGCACGAGCACGACCGACCGCTTCCGAGAGCAATATCGCGGGGTCGAACTCTTGTGCCTGGACGACGTGCACTTCCTTGCGACCAAGGAAGCCACCAAGGCCGAACTGCTCCACACCCTCGACCAGATCCTCCAGAGCGGCTGCCGTCTGGCGTTGGCCAGCGACGAACACCCAAGGCACGTGCAGGGGCTCGGAAAGCAATTGGTCTCTCGCCTGCTGGGGGGACTGACTATTGAGCTGGGCACGCCCGATCGGGAGCTGCAAGAACAGATGGTCCGGCGATTGGCCGCCCGCCGCGGCCTTGGCTTGGACGATCAAGTCGTGACGTCAATCGCCGACGCGGTCATCCGCAACGCCGGCGAGGGTGGGGGATCTTTCCGGGACATCGAGGGGGCCCTGGCACGAGTCGATGCGTTCCATAACCTGCTGGGGCGTGTGGGAGGTGCGTCCCCGGCCGGTGGCGTGAGCCTGAGCACCGTCATCCAGGCGCTGGGCCTGCGTCCCGAAGCGTCCTCGAACAAGGCCGGTCCGATCCGCGTGGAAACCGTCATCGAGGTGGTTTGCAAGTCGATAGGGGTCGGGCACGCCGAGTTCGTGGGGCGCGGCCGCCACAAACGCGTCGTGCTGGCCCGGGCACTGGTCTCGCACATCTCCCGTCAACTCACGACGGCCAGTTACCCCGAGATCGCTTCGGCCATGGGCCGACCCAACCATTCCTCGATCATCACCGCGCACCGGCGGATCGAGAAACAGATCCATGACGAGGATCGGGTCGAGGTGGGTTGTGAGGCCGATGGGCAGACCATCGCCGAACTGGCCCGCGCCCTGGCCACTCGGATCCGCACGAACATGCGATAGACTCCCCCAAGTGCCGATAGTGGTGGTTCGAGGACCGAACCGGGAGCCCGCGTGCCAACGAACGACTATTCAAGCAGCCCGAGCGCCGGCCCAGAGATCACCCTGAGCGGGCCGGACATCACCGATCTTGAAATCGAGGCAGTGGTCCGGGTCCTGCGATCCGGGCGTTTGAGCATCGGGCCCATGCAGGAGGCCTTCGAGGCCTTGGTCAGCGAGGCGGCCGGCTGCGACCATGGGGTCGCCGTCAGCAGCGGGACATGCGGGCTGCACCTGGCATTGCTGGCGCTGGGCATCGGGCCGGGCGACGAGGTTATCACCACGCCGTTCAGTTTCGTGGCCAGCGCCAACGCGATCCTCTATGTGGGCGCAACGCCCAAGTTCGTGGACATCTGCCCGCGAAGCCTCAACATGGACCCCGAGAAGGTCGAGCGGGCTATCGGCCCGCGAACCAAGGCCATCCTGGCCGTCGAAGCCCTCGGAAACCCGACCCACATGGACCGCTACGCTGCCATCGCGGCCAAGCATGAAATCCACCTCGTGGAGGATTGCTGCGAGGCGCTCGGAACGTCCTATAATGGCAGAAAGTGCGGAAGTTTCGGCCGTGTGGGCGTCTTTGGTTTCTACCCAAACAAACAAATTACCACCGGCGAAGGGGGCATGATCGTTACCGACGATCCACACCTGGCCGACATGTGCCGAAGCCTGCGCAATCAAGGCCGACCCATGCCCGCCGACCCGGCCACAACGACAGCGGGCGCCACCGGGCTGGGCGTGTGGCTGGCCCACGAGCGGCTTGGATACAACTACCGACTCAGCGAGATCGCCTGCGCCTTGGGCGTGGCCCAGATGCGACGGCTGGACCGGATCATCGACGCACGCCGACGCGTGGCCGTGGAGTACCTCAACCGCCTGATGGACATCCCCGGCATCATCCTGCCGACCATCGAGAGCGGCACGAGCATGAGTTGGTTCGTGTTCACGGTGCGTCTGGAGCGTGGATATACGTCCGAGGAGCGCGACCGAGTAATCCAAGGCCTGCGCAACCACGACGTTGGATGCGCTCCGTATTTCCCCTGTATCCATCTCATGCCCGAGTACGTCCGTCGATTCGGCTACGAACGTGGGTCGTTCCCCATCGCCGAGAGCGTCTCGGACCGGACGATCGCATTGCCCTTCCACAACCACCTGACCGAACGGGATATCGACATGGTGGCGCAGACCCTGAGCCTGATGCTGACCCGGGAGAACCTGGCGCGGGGGTGATTGGGCATTTCCCGGGAGATTTGGGCCGCCTACCATCTCGACCCAGCGGCCTGAGGTGAGGCCTTTGGGGCACTGTTGAATATTGCCCGAGGATTGAACCGATGCCTTACGTGTGCCACTTTACCGGACGCAAGACCACCTTTGGCAAGACCAAGACCTACGGTGGTGCCAAGATCTCCAAGGGCGGCTTCGGTCTGAAGACTACCGGCATCACCCGCCGCAGCTTCCGCCCTAATCTCCAGAAGGTCACGGCCATCATCGAAGGCAAGCCCACCCGCATTCTGGCTTCGACCCGGGCCATCAAGAGCGGTCTGGTGGTCAAGCCCCTGAAGCGCAAGTACGGGTACACCCGCCAGCAGAAGGAACAGGCCGGCCACTGAGTCGGTTTGTCCTCGCCGGGGGCTTGTGATGCATGGCCCTTGGTGCTTCAACGCAACAGCACGCACGCGAGCCCGTAGAATCCAATCGGAGGCCCTAGGGCCGGGGTGCCAAGCGTGAAGTGCGACCTCTGCGATGCCGAAGCGACCGTCCATGAGACCCAGGTCGTCCATGGGCAGGTCGTGGTGCGCCGCCTGTGCGAACGGCACGCCGCCGAAGTGGGCATCACGGCACATGGCGTGACACTGCCCCACCCCCCCGGCTCGGCATCGGTCGTGCTCATGGCCCGCCCCGCCACGCCAACGCTGAAGTGCGATACCTGCGGCCTTTCCTTTGCGGCATTCCGCCAGCATGGGTTACTGGGCTGCCCCTCGTGCTACGAGTCCTTCGAGGACAAACTCACGCCGCTCATCGAGCGTGCCCATCAGGGCGGCACGCACCACATCGGTAAGTCTCCAAAGCGGTTGTTGGCTGAGGCTCAGGGCGGCGATCCTCGGGCCTTGGAGCGAGTGCTGGGCGATGCCCGGGAGCGTGCCGAACGCCTGGCCTTGCTCCGCAAGCAGTTGGAAGAGTCGTTGGCGCTCGAGCAATACGAACGAGCGGCGGCGTTGCGCGACGAACTTCGCCGATTCGAAGCCCAAACTTCCGGGCAAAGCGATGAGCCGGGCGAACCGCAAGGCGGTCGAGCATGAACCCGATGGGCCGGGGTGGTTCGGGTGGCTGGCTTGCCGACACCGGTCGATCGGGTGACGTGGTTGTGTCCAGCCGGGTTCGCTTTGCAAGGAACCTGGCGGGGTTCCGGTTTCCCAATCGCGCCCCGGCGAGCGAGCGCAGCGCGATCCTGGCCAGACTCAAGCCCGTGGTGCTGGGGTCCCGGCTGTGCCATCAGTTGGAATGGGTCGACCTCAGTTCGACGACCTCGGGCCACCGGTCGCTGCTGGTCGAAGAGCGCTTGATCAGCCGGCAACACGCCTCGGGCAAGCCGGGAGAGCCCATGCACGCTCGGGCGGTGGCCATCGGGCTGCCCGATCGACGTTTGTCGATCATGGTCAACGAGGAGGACCACTTGCGGCTCCAGGTGATCCGCGGTGGTTTTGACTTGTCGGGCGCGATGGCCGAGGCCGACCGTGCCGATGATGCCATCGAGTCCCGCATCGACTACGCCTATAGCCCCCGGTTCGGCTACCTGACCGCCTGTCCGACGAACGTGGGCACCGGTGTGCGGCTGAGCGTCATGCTGCACCTGCCCGCGCTGAAGATCACTCGTGAGATCGAGAAAGTCAAACGGGCCGCCGACGATCTGGGCCTGACCGTGCGAGGGTCGTACGGCGAAGGCAGCGAGGCCACGGGCGATTTCTACCAGATCAGCAATCAGACCACCATCGGAAAGAGCGAAGTCGTCCTGCTCCGAGAGATGGAACACGAGATCATCCCACAGGTGATCCAGTACGAGCGATCGGCACGAGAGCGCCTGGTCCGCGGTGGACGCCGCGGCTTGGAGGATCAGGTCTGGAGAGCCGTCGGGGTGCTGCTGCACGCGAGGCTGCTGAGCACCGAAGAGGCGACGAATCTGCTGAGCCGGCTTCGGCTTGGCATCGCCTTGGACCTGGTGCCCAACCTGTCGCTGTCCCTGGTCAATCACATGCTCGTGGCCGTCCAACCCGCGCATATCCAGGCCGCCATCGGGCAGGAACTGACCCAAGACCAGCGCCGCGAGGCTCGGGCGACGTTGTTGCGGACACGCCTGGGCGAAGCCTTCGCGCGGGGCCGCCCGGCCAGATTGATCCGCCCGGACATGCCCGAGGAGCCAGAGCCTCCCGCTGGGCCGAGCAATCGACCCAACCCCGACCCGGATACAGGCGGGTAAGACCATGGCTGGGGATGGGCTTTTCCAAGGATTGCGTCGGACACTCGTGGGCGTCGAGCGCGCGTTGCTGTCCGATCAACCCAGCCCGCTCGAAGCATTCATCCAGAGCGGATACAAGGCCGACGAGCACGGCGATTACTGCCCTCGCTGTGGTAAGGGCGTGGGGCCACACGAGATCAAGGAAGATCGATGTGCCGCCTGCCACAACCAGCGTCTGCCGTGGGGGGGCTTCGTGCGACTGGGCACCTACGACGGCCCGCTGCGAGAAGCCATCCATGATTTCAAATTCAACCGCTGGCACACCGTGGGTGAGCACCTGGGACGGGCCCTTGGGGCCGCGGTTGCCGAACGGCTCCGGCTGGTTGCACGTCAGGCCCAAGAGCCCGAATCGGCGGTGCTGAATCGATCGGTGGTGGTGCCGGTGCCGATGAGTGCATGGAGGCGTTCGAGCCGCGGGATCGACCATGCGAGCGTGCTTGCGGGCGCGGTCGCGAGTGGGGCAGGCCTGCCGATGCGACGGCTGCTGCGTCGGCGACACCGGCCCGCCCAGACGGGGCTCTCGGGTCCGGCCCGGCGAAAGAACCTCAAGGGGGCCATGATTGCTGCCGGCGACACATCCGGACTGGATCATGTTCGGGTATTCGTGCTTGTGGACGACGTGTCCACGACGGGCTCGACACTGATGGAGGCTTGTCGGGCACTGCGTGGCATCCCGAATATCAACCAGACCGCACGTGTGCTTGTGGCTTGTGTTGGGGTGACCGATCCCCGCCGTCGTCCTTCGTCTGGGTCGGAGGGATTGATGCAGCCCATTGTGGAGGTGCCAGGCGGGGTGTTGGTCGAAAAAAATTGAAGGATTCGTTGTTGGTGGGCTTGACGGACAATGGGTTGCGTGTATGATCTCAACCGCTTTGGGCCAAGGCCTGAGGCGGACGAACGACGGCCAGCGGATGCGAATCGCCGTTCACGCTCTTTGAAATCAAAGCGGTCGAGATGCCCTCGAGAGTGTGAGGCCTTGCCACGCGGATCATCACCCGCGAACCCCGACCAGGGGTCGGCAAGGCCGGTCAAACCGGTGGGTAGGATTTTCACAGATCCTGCCCGTTGGCGCACTCTCGTGATGAATTTGAGTACGCCAACAAGACCGTCGTCTTTGCCGACGACGGACCGTTCCCTGGATCGCAAGTGAAGGGGGCGGGAATGACCGGCTGCCATCGCCTCGCAAGAGGTTGTGGCGGTTACAACGGATCATCTGATATTGTCGGCGGCCAGCCGAAAGGCTGGTTGTCGCTTCAATTGAAGAGTTTGATCCTGGCTCAGATTGAACGCTGGCGGCATGGTTAAAGCATGCAAGTCTGGGAGAACCTTCGGGGGACACCGGCGAAAGGGCGAGTAATGCGATCGAACGTACCCCAATGTGGGGGATAGCGTCGGGAAACTGGCGGTAATACCCCATGTGCTCTACGGAGGAAGTTGGGAGCGGCGATCGTCCTATCAGGTAGTTGGCGGGGTAATGGCCCACCAAGCCGAAGACGGGTAGCGGGTGTGAGAGCATGGCCCGCCGCATCGGGACTGAGACACTGCCCGGACTCCTACGGGAGGCTGCAGCGACGAATCTTCCGCAATGCGCGAAAGCGTGACGGAGCAATGCCGCGTGTGGGATGAAGGCGCTCTGCGTCGTAAACCACTGTCAGACCCTAGAACCAACGATCAGGGTCAGAGGAAGGGCCGGCTAAACTCGTGCCAGCAGCCGCGGTAAGACGAGTGGCCCAAGCGTTAATCGGAATCACTGGGCTTGAAGCGTGCGCAGGCGGACCCTCAGGCGTCCCGTGAAATGCCCCGGCTCAACCGGGGAATGGCGGGGCGAACCGTGGGTCTTGAGGCAGGTAGGGGGGCGCAGAACTGTCGGTGGAGCGGTGAAATGCGTAGATATCGACAGGAATGCCGAAGGGGAAGCCGGCGCCCTGGGCCTGTCCTGACGCTCATGCACGAAAGCGTGGGGAGCAAACAGGATTAGATACCCTGGTAGTCCACGCCGTAAACGATGCACACTAGATCGGAGTGAGTCTGACCTCTTTCCGGTCGAAGCGAAAGCGTTAAGTGTGCCGCCTGGGGAGTACGGTCGCAAGGCTAAAACTCAAAGGAATTGACGGGGGCTCACACAAGCGGTGGAGCATGTTGCTTAATTCGAGGCAACGCGAAGAACCTTACCTGGGTTTGACATGCACGGATTAACTCTGTGAAAGCAGAGCCACGCCCGCAAGGGTGGAACGTGCACAGGTGCTGCATGGCTGTCGTCAGCTCGTGCTGTGAAGTGTCGGGTTAAGTCCCTTAACGAGCGCAACCCCTATCGTTAGTTACTAACGCGTCATGGCGAGGACTCTAACGAGACTGCCGGTGTCAAACCGGAGGAAGGTGGGGACGACGTCAAGTCCTCATGGCCCTTACGCCCAGGGATGCAAACGTGCTACAATGGCGCGTACAGAGCGATGCTAACTCGCGAGAGTACGCAAATCGCAAAAAGCGCGCCCCAGTTCGGATTGCAGGCTGCAACTCGCCTGCATGAAGCCGGAATCGCTAGTAATCGGAGATCAGCTACGCTCCGGTGAATACGTTCCTGAGCCTTGTACACACCGCCCGTCAAGTCATGGAAGCCGGGAGCGCCCGAAGTCGCCACGTTTCAGTGGTGCCTACGGCGAGTTCGGTAACTGGGACTAAGTCGTAACAAGGTAGCCGTAGGAGAACCTGCGGCTGGATCACCTCCTTTCTAAGGGATTTCCTTAGACTCGCGGGGCAACACAATTGACCACGTTGCCCCACGGAGTGCGAACTCCAGCGAGGATCATCAATCGTCAGTACACTCTCGTTCGCAATGTCAGGCGAAAGCCAGGACGACGCGACGAGCCGGCCGGTGACGGTCGGCGAGGAATATCTCGACCGCTTCGAACACGAGACGGCCCGGAGCAATCCGGGCCGTTTTCTTTTCTCCACCAAATTTCTCTCCACCAAGCCTTCCATTACACTCGCACCGTCCTCGATCAATCCAGACAAACAGCACGACGCCAACCGCACAGCGTCCCTATCCTCGAACAATGGATCCACCCAAGCCCATGCCACACTCCGACGCCCAGGACGGGCCCATCAAGCTCGACACGCAGTCTCTCACGAGGCGGGCGAACAACCAACAGGCCCGCGCCATGGCTATCGATCTGGCCCGGATGCTGGCCGATGACAAGTGTGAGCGGATCCATGTCCTCGACGTGGCCGGCCTCAGCCCCGTGACCGACTACATCATCATCGCGTCGGGCACCAGCGATCGGCAGATGAACTCGGTGCTCGACCATGCGATGGAACTGGCGACCGAGTCGGGCATGCCCGCCGTCCGGCAGGCCCGCGACGAGAACAGCACCTGGCTCCTGGCCGACTTCGTGGACGTGGTCCTGCACCTGTTTGAGCCAAACACGCGGGCCCACTACGACGTGGAGAGCCTGTTTCCCGACGCAAAAGACGTAGCCTGGGCCAGGCCCGATCAGGTCGATCGAAACCGGGCCGGTTTGCGCCCCGACGAGAAGTTTCCGCAATGATCGGGCCGGCCCGCGTGCGAGTCGCGCTGGCCAATGGCGGCCATGACGTGCTCGTCGGCCGAGGCCTGTTGACTGGCCTGGGGGGGCTGCTCACAAGGCTTGGCCAGTTCCGGCGCATCCACCTGTTCGAGGATGTCGGTGTGCCGAAGGCCCTGCGAGACGTGGCCGCGAGTTCCATCGATGCCCGCCTCACACGTACCGAGTACGGCCTGGATGAAGCGACCAAGTCCATGGCATCGCTCGAGCGGATGTTGCAAGACCTTGCTTCAGCCGGGCTTGAGCGAGGCGATCTGGCCGTGGTCGTTGGCGGGGGCATTTTGGGGGATGTCGCGGGTTTGGCCGCCGGCCTGCATCGGCGGGGTGTAGGGGTGGTCCAGTGCCCAACGACCCTGCTTTCGATGGTCGATGCATCGGTGGGTGGCAAGACAGGGGTCAATCTGGCGGTCTTGGCTGATCCGACGCGGGTCCTGCTCAAGAACGCCGTCGGGATGTTCCACCAGCCAAGTCTGGTCGTGGCCGATGTCGAGACCTTGGTGTCACTTCCAGATAGAGCATTTCGGTGCGGCTTGGCCGAGTGCATCAAGCACGCGGTGATCGCGGGTACCGAAACGGGGGGGATGCTCGACCTTGATGCCCTCTCCTCTTGCTTACCGATGGGTCCAACCACCGACGCCGAACGCTTGGTGTCACTGGTCCGCGAAAACATCGGACTCAAGGCGGCGGTGGTGGCCGGCGACGAACAGGAATTGGCCCAAGGTGCGGCCCCGGGCCGGCGGGCTCTGAATCTGGGCCACACCTTCGCCCATGCGATTGAGGGGTGCGAAGGGGTGCGTGTTGAAATCGAAGGCCGTCTCGTACACCCCTCACATGGTGAGGCCGTGGGGATTGGCCTGATCGCCTCGGCTCGGCTGGGCGAAGCCGTCGGACTCACACCGCCTGGGCTGGCCGACAAGATCCAGGCGGTGGTGGCTCGAGCGGGCCTGCCCGTCCACCTGGTCGAGGTGCCTGATATTGGCGACCTGATGTCGGCCATGCGACAGGACAAGAAGTCCAGCGGCGGGGTCTTGCGGCTTGTCGTGCCCACGCGGGAAGGGGTCTCGATGCTGGATGATCCCGGAGATTCGGCGTTGGCGGGCGCATGGCGGCACGTCCGAGGCCGGTAGTTCGCTGTCGCTTTTGCACGATTTTGCTGGGAAAATGGAGAATCCTGCGAAGTTGGGTCGCCATTATTGCAGCCGTTCGGGCGAACATCCCGATAACGGTTCCCGGAAGGGTTGACAGAGGGAGGTGTGTTCGGCAGACGTTGCCGTCGGGTGTTGAGCCATTGGACCGGTTGGATTGGGGCCCATGCGCACGATCGCCATCGTCAATCAGAAGGGCGGCTGTGGCAAGACGACCACGGCGATCAGCCTCTCTGGGGCACTTGCCACTCTGGGCCAGCGAGTCCTGCTGGTCGACATGGACCCGCAGTCACATTGTGCCGCAGGCCTGGCGATTCCCGAAGGCCATATCGAACAAGACGTGGGCGACGCGATGCTCGCCAGCGACCCGTCGAAACTCGATCTGAACAAGCTCATCTGGCGGATCGGTCGGAATCTGGACCTGCTGCCCAGCCGCATGAAACTGGCGGGCCTGGAAGCCAGCCGAGGTGGCCTGGCCACGCTCGAGGACAAGGACCAGAGGCTGGCCAAGGTCTTGCGGGCGCTCTCAGGATACGACCTGGCGATCATCGATTGCTCGCCCTCGATCGGGCTGTTGACCTACAACGCGCTGTGTGCGGCCGACGAGGTGCTCATCCCGGTGGAGATGAGTTACTTTGCCCAGCAAGGGGCGGCCAGGCAGGTGGCCACGCTGGCCAGCCTGGGCCAACGACTGGGCCGTCGCGCCAGGCATTGGATCGTGCCGACCATCCACGAGCCCGATGCCGCCCTGCCGTGTGAGCTGCTCGACCAGTTGCGGACGAGGTTTGGCTCGCAGGTCTGCCAGACGGTGATCCACAAGGACGACAAGGTCAAGGAAGCGGCCACCTTCGGCCGGCCTGTGGGCGAGTACGCGCCGCAGTCCCAGGCCGCCCGCGACTATGCCGAACTCGCCCAGTGGTTGCTGGCCGAGTCCGAGGCCTTGCAAGGGGCCGGTGGTGCCGCCACAACGGGTATGTCGTCGCTTCCAGGAGGCGTGCGAGCCGCTGGCAGCCCAGCACCCTCCTTGACAGAACCCATGCCCACTGCCCAATGCACGGCCCCACCAGCCGCCTTGCCCGGCAGCTCGCCGTTGGGCCCAGCGAATCCTTGGGATGCCGCCGTGCCAAGCCGCGAGCAGTCCGTCGCACAGGTGGCCGAGCGTGCCCGCCGGGCGATGGAGCTGGACACGCCACCGGCACCGCTGGCGACCTCGGCTCGAGGTCCTCAGGCCGATTTGCCGCCGACGGCCTTCACGCCAACACCCCCAACCACATCCACGCAGCCATCGGCCCCGGGGGCGATGGAACTGGAGCGTCTGCTGCTGCCCAAGCGCGGGTCGGAGGCCTTCGGGGCCCACCCGGTACGCGGGGGAGTGTGGCTGGTGCAGCCCATCGGCTTGGGCTCGAGCGTCGCCGTAGCCGGAGAGTTCAACCATTGGTCGGCCCAGAGCCACCGATTCTGCCGATATCCAAACTTGGGCGTCCATGCCCTTCGGCTCGAACTGCCCGCTGGCCGGCACGCGTACCGGTTGGTGGTCGATGGTGTCTGGACCGCCGACCCGTTCAATCCGGTGGCGGTGAGCAATCCCTTCGGCGAGCCCAACAGCATCGCCGAGGCCCTGCCCGCGGCGGCCGCCGCGATGCCCGGTGGGCAGGGCGCATCGCTGGCGTCTTAGGCGGGGCCTCTTGCGGGGCCTCTTGCGGGGCCTCAGACGGGCCATGAGCGGCGACCGCAGCGGCGAATCGAACGAATGAGCCCGTGCCGCAAGCGTTGGATCGAGAACCATGACCCGCATGACCCGGAGGATGCCGGGCAAGTAGCAAGCGACGGAGCGCACCCCATGGCCCCCCACACGCCCCACACGCCCCACACGACTCCCGAGTTCCCAACGACCCAGCCATTGGGGCCCGATGCCACCACCAACGGCACGCACGCCCCGCGCCCGCGGGCCCCGTGGGACGACCACGGCGCCCTTGCCAACGGTGCCCGGGGCGACCTGCCCCCGGGCTTTGACGCCCACGCGAGTGTGCCCGACGCGCTGGCGGCGCTGTTCCTGGGAGATCTGGGCCAGGGGGTCGGCCCCGGCACCGACGATGGAACGGGACAGACCCAGACCGCGCACGCCCGCGGCCAGGCTTCCAGCCAGGCCGAGGCCAAGCCCCTGGTCACCGGCCACCGCCCGGAGCTGACGCTGCTGGTCCTGGGCAACCTGCCGGTGTACGCCGGGGCATGGGCCAGCCAGTACGCGCGGTCGCGGGCCAAGGCCTCGGGCCGGCCGTTGGGCCTGCTGAGCCTCAGCGATGAATCGGCGCGGCTGGAGGTCTTCGGCGGCGTGGGCCCGGGCTCCATGCTGGCCGACCGCCTCGACCGGGCCCTGGCCCATGTCGCCCACCTGGGGGCAGACCTGATCGTCCGCCTGCCCGAGAGCGAGGCCGGCTGGATCGCCGGGCAGTGCGGGGCCGGCCACCTGGCCATCCTCACCGGCGCCGATGATCCAGCGATCGTGGCGGCTTACCAGAGCCTCAAGGCCATCATCCAGGACCTGCCCGGCGGTGCCATGCAGTCCCATCGCCCGCGGGTCCTGGTCACCATCGCCGGCTGCCCCGAGCCGCGCGCTGGCGAGTCGGCGGCCAAGCTCACACTCGCGGCCGAGCGATTCCTGGGCCTGCCCGTGGGCGTCGAGCCGGCCATCGCCCAGATCGACGCGGGCGTGTCGATGGAGCTCTACCACGGCGCCGCACCGGCGTGGGCCGACGTGCCCGAACTGCTGGCCGCCGCCCGGGCGAGCGCCTCCGAGCGCCGGGCGGAGCGCCGGGCCGAGCCCGCCCCAGCCCCAGCGCCGCCCGTCGCCACCCGCCCGCCCGAGCCCGAGCCGGTGGCCATAGCCGGGGGCGCTGGCGAAACGCTCGAGCCGCGCCGGGCCCCGGCACCCGCCCCAGCGCTCGCCAAAGGGCCCATCGCCGACGCCAACGGGCCCATCGCCGCCGACACCGACCGGCCGATGCCCAAGGGTGTCCAGCCGCTTGAGGTGACCTGCCCCTACGCGCGGTCGGTGGGCCTGGGCGTCGATGCCCAGAGCGTCCCGCACGCCATCGCGTGGGCCAACGACAGCGAGAGCGCCCCACCGGCCGTCAGAGACCTGGTGGTCGCCTCCAGCTGGCTGCGAGACCACGCCGAGCTGGTCGCCTGCCTCGTGGGCCGCCCGCTGCGGGCCGACACCAGCGTGCGGCACCTGGTCCTGGCCGATGGACGCGGGGCCCTGGCCCTGGCCCAGGGAGACCTGAGGGTCCACGTCAGCGCGGCCCACCCATCGCAAGAGGGCCGCGGCGTGGTGGTGATCGACCTCAATTGAACCCGCACGGCTCCGCCTGACGTTTGCACGGCTCTGCCTTCCCTTTATAAGGCAGCGCCCCATGCCCACCCGGCCGCTCCAGCGGGCGTCACGGGGGCGGTCAGCGGGCGACGGCGGCGGGGGTGTTGTCGATGGCCGTCGGGGGCGGTGTTGGTGCCCGCGGCGTGGTCAGCTTCAGGCCCGCGATGGCCACCACCAGCAGCCCCACGCACACGGCCCGGGCCGGCGAGAGCCCCTCGCCCAGCGCCAGCACGCCCACCGCCGTGGTGCCCAGGACGCCGATGCCCACCCACACCGCGTAGGCCGTGCCCAGGGGCAGGTGCCGCACGGCCAGGGCCAACAGGCCCATGCTGGCGGCCAGGGCGGCCAGGGTCACCACGCTGGCCAGCGGGCGGGTGAAGCCCTGCGTGTGCTTGAGCCCCACGGCCCAGACCACCTCCAGAAGGCCGGCAACGAACAACAGAAACCACGGCACGACAAGCCTCCCTTCCAGGTTCCAGGGGCCTTGCGGGCTCCAGGGGCCCAACGGGCTCCAGGGGCCCAGCGGAACCAGCGGGCGTCGTCTTGTCGTGACCGGGTACGGCGCGTCTCGTCCGGGGCTTCTTGCCGGCACAGTCTACGCCCGTACCGCCCGTCTCACCCCGGGGCACATCAGGCCGCACGCGGCCCTACCTCGGCACCGGCACCGGCACCGTCGTGTCCCAGAGCCACCAGCCGGCGTGTAAAGCGACCGAGGCGATGGAGATCCAGAACAGCCAGCTGGCGAACCGGTGCAAGTGCCAAGGGCCGATGACCGGCAAGGGGTTGAGCGTGCCCCTGTTCTTCCAACGGCGCTCGCTATTGCGCCATTGCTTGCAACGCCGCCACCACACGGCCGTGACACGGTGCCAACCCGCGTCCTTGCCCGCGAGCGGATGGCACGCGCCGTAATACTCCTCGAGCGTGGGCGTGCGATGCACGCGGTCGGCCTGGTCGCGCAGCACGCCAACGGTCAGCGTAAGGTGCCCGCGCAGGATGTTATAGAGAAGGATGACCACCGCGGTGCCCACCATGAGCGGCCACCACGCGTGCGTGCCGCCGAGCAAGACCCACAACGCGTGCGTCTGGGTATGCGTTGCATCAAAGTTATCCAGCCACGCCCGCACGACCTCGCCGCCGGGGGGCGCGCCATCACCCGCTTCCAGCGACGCTCGCAGCGCGTCGTACCCGCGGGCCGTCATCGTCAGCGTCAGAACTTTGGCGGCGTAGGGCAGCACGAAGGCGACCAGCAGCAGCAGGTGGACGAAGAACATGGGGCCGGTGTAGGTGCGGCGGAGGGTGGACCAGGGGTCAGGGGCGTTGCCCTCGATATCGAGGCGCTCTACTTTGGTGTCGTTGAAGCGAACGCCATGGGCATTCCGAACTTTGGCATGGTCCAGATCTGCGTCGTGGAGGTTCGCATGAGCAAGATTGGACCTGACTAGGCTTGCGCTATTCAGGCGCGCCTTGCGAAGGTCTGCATACTCTAGATTGGCTCTGTGCAAGGTAGAGCCTTGCATATTTGCGTATCGCAGATCCGCGTGATTAAGATAGGCCTTTCCAAATCGGGTTCGTCGAAGGTGGGCATGCTGAAAATATGCGTGCTCGAGATGTGTGCCATGCAGCCATGCCTGTTCCATGTGGACCAGTTCGAAGTTGCAAAACTGGAGCCTAGTTCCGGCAAGGTTAGCATTCTCAAGATGGATGGGTACGTAGATTATTGATAGCGATCCAACGAGCGACGACCATGTCTCAAGACGTTCTGGGTTGGTGTCACTATGCTCGTCCAGCTTGGCCCAATAAAGAGCGACGTGCAGCATTGCCAGCGCCCACCAGTCGCCGCGGAAGTCTTCCAGACTGCCGTCCGGATTCTGTGCATTGATTATGGAATCCAACCAGAGATCCCCAAACGCCAGCCGCGCCACGGCCTCGTTGAAAGCCTCTTTGCTCTCCTCATCCCGCCGTGCTGGATGGTCGGGGCCGTAGAAGGGGCACACCAGCGGGCCGTCGTAGTCGGGATAGTCGCTGGGCCGTTCGAGCGGGCCGTCGGGCAGGCCGGCGCTGAAGGGGCGCGTGGGGGGTACTGGGGGCGTGGGGGGCGTGGGGGGCGTGTCCATGCTCGTCCAGCGTAGCGGGGCTTGCCCGGGCCCGGGCGGGCCACCCGGACCATCGCCGGAGCCGCCAGAATGATGGATGGTCCCGCCGGAACCATCCATCATGCCGGCAGGACCACGTGTGGTCCCGCCAGAACCATGCATGGTTTCGCCAAAACCATCCAAGGTCCTGCCAGAACCAGGTGTTGTTCCCTCAGAACCATGTGTGGTTCTGCCAGAACAATCCATGGTTTTGTCAAAACCATGGATTCTTTTGCGAGTTTTCGCACTTCTTTTCGGACCATGGAGGCGCCTGGCGAGGGCGTGGGGGCGGTTTCTCCGAACATGAGCCGAGCAAGCGGGGGCGGATCGTGGCGCAGGGTTTGCGCGGTGCGAGGAAAAATTGTGCTGGTGGTCGTTTCGGGCTCCAGTCGTGCCCGGGTTGGTTCGATGAGGGGGCATGGCCCGGGCGGTGGAGCCCGTGCCCGAAGGCGAATCGACAAGACAACAAGCACGCGCCGCGCACGCGGCGCATGGCCCCGCTGGCGAAGCGACAAGACAACACACACGCGGCGCACGCCCCGCTGGCGAAGCGACAAGACAACACACACGCGGCGCACGCCCCGCTGGCGAAGCGAGAAGACAACACACACGCGGCGCACGCCCCGCTGGCGAAGCGACAGGAAAAAACTTATGACCACCATCCCGCCCCTGCCCACCGACGCCATCGCCTGGATCAAGGCCCGCGTCGCGCCGTGGACCGCGAACGCGGAACTTCTGAAGTTAGATCCCAACGCGCTGGCCGAGTTGGAAGTTCTCGTCGAGGCCGCCGCGCAGGCCCAGCGGGCCAAGGTCGCCGCCCTGGGCGTGTACGAGGATTCCGTCGCCGCGTTCGACACCGCCATCGACGCCCTGCGCACGCTGGCCGGCGGCCAGGTCGCCACCATCCGGTCGACGGCCAGGAACGCCGCCGACCCGCAAGGTATATACAGCGCCGCCCTGGTGCCCGCCCGGGCCAAGCGCACGCCCACGCCCCCGCCGGGCACGCCCACGGGCTTCAGGCACACGCTGGCCATCGACGGCACGCTGACGGTTACCTTCCGCTGCCCCAAGCCGCCGCGCGTGGGCGCGGTGCTGTACCGCGTGGAGCGCCGCCTGGGCGGCACGGGACATAACTTCCTTCCGTTTGGGACGTGGAAGGAACGTAAGTTCGAGGACGCGACGATCCCCCTGGGCACGCCCGAGGTGGCCTACCGCGTCACGGCCCAGACCACAACCCACGACGGCGAGGTGGCCCAGTTCGCCGTGCAGTTCGGGGCGGTAGGCGGCCCGACGGTCGTGGAGCGGTTGCCCGAGCGTTCGCGGATCACCAGCAGGGCGTCGTAGGTTGTGGGGGTTGTGGGGGTTGTGGGGGTTGTGGGGGTTGTGGGGGTTGTGGGGGTTGTGGGGGTTGGGGGGGTCGTGGGGGTCGTGGGGGTCGTGGGGGTTGGGGAAGGAGGGCTCCCCGATGGCCGACGGCCGGATGCCGATGGGCGGATGCCGAATCCCGACGCCCGGCCCCGCGGCCCCTTGGCCACCACCACCGCCCCGGCGGGGCACCGCCGCGGGCGTGCCAAAGTCGCCGCCGCGTCGCGCTGGGAGGCTGACTGATTCCTATAATCTCACGCCTGCCACCCGCCGGGGCCGATGGAAGCACCCATGCGGAGCATCCGACGCAGCGAGGCCACCGCTCCCGTGAGGGGATCGTGTGGGTTCGTGGGGGTTCGTGAGGATTCGTTGGGGGGGAATGGGGCCGGCCAGGAGGGCGACGCCGCTGTGCGGTACTTAGATCGGATCACCAGTCTGTTCAGTGTCGATATGGGCATCGACCTTGGCACGTGCAACACCCTCGTCGCCGTCCGCGGGCAGGGCATCGTGCTCAACGAGCCCAGCGTGGTGGCGGTGCGCAAGGGCACCAACGAGGTGCTCAAGAACGGCCAGGCCGTGGGCTGGATGGCCAAGGAGATGCTGGGCAAGACCCCCGGCTCGATCTCGGCGGTGCGTCCCTTGAAGGACGGGGTCATCAGCGACTTCCAGATCACCGAGGCCATGCTCAGCTACTTCATCAACAAGGTGAACAAGCTGACGCGCAACTGGGGGTTCATCGGCCCTCGGGTAGTCATCAGCGTGCCCAGCGGCATCACCGCCGTGGAGAAGCGGGCGGTCTTCGACAGCGCCGAGCACGCCGGGGCGAGGCGCACGTACCTGCTCGAAGAGCCCGTGGCGGCGGCCATCGGCGCGGGCCTGCCCGTGGCCGAGCCCACGGCGAGCATGATCGTGGACATCGGCGGGGGCACCACCGAGGTGGCCGTCATGAGCCTGGCGGACATCGCCGTGTGCGAGAGCGTCCGCGTGGCCGGCGACGACATGGACGAGGCCATCATCAACCACATGCGCCGCACCTACAACCTGATGATCGGCGAGCAGACCGCCGAACGCATCAAGATCGAGCTGGGCTCGGCCGCGCCCGTCGGCGAGGAGACCACCATCGAGGTGCGCGGCCGCGACATGATCAGCGGCCTGCCCCGCAAGGCCACCATCACCAGCGAGGAGATCCGCGAGGCCCTGAGCGAGCCCATCGGCCAGATCATCGAGACCGTGACGCGGACCCTGGAGAAGGTCGAGCCCGAACTGGCCGCCGACCTGGTCGAGAACGGCATCATGCTCGCCGGCGGCGGGGCCCTGCTGCGCGGCCTGCCCGACGTGCTGCGCAAGGCCACCGGCCTGCACTGCCAGCTGGCCGACGACCCGCTCACCTGCGTCGCCCGCGGCACGGCGATCTACCTCGAACACATCGAGGAGTGGAAGGCCACCCTCGAGAACGACATCGACGTCTAAGTAAGGCACCAGGCCATGGCCGGACCACTCGCACGCCGACCCAGCGCCAAGGCCCTGCTCCGCGTGTCGCTCGTGGTCCTGTTCGTCCTCGCGGCCGTCCCCATGCGGTACACGCGGTGGACTGCGGGCTTTGCCGACCTGGCCGCCACCGTCTCGGCCCCGGTCAGCAACGCCGTGCGATGGGTGGCCGACCCGCTGACCCGCCCGCTGCGCCGCTCGACCGACCCGGCCCTGGCCGAGCAGTTCCGCCAGGAGCTGGAAGTCTCGCGCCAGCGTGCACTGGACCTGGAACTCAAGGTGCGTTCGCTCGAGCGGCTGGTCTTCGAGCTCCAGCGCGGGGCCGACCTGACCCCCGAGCTGGGTGTTCGGCAGATCGCCGCCCCGGTCATCGGCCGCTTCACCGAGTCCTCCAGCAGCGCCCTCCAGGTGCGAGCCGGCGCGGGCCGGGGCGTGGTCGAGAACGCCGTGGCCGTGGTCGAGGGCCTGCAACTGCTCGGCCGCGTCGAGCGCGTGGCCAGCGCGTGGTGCGTCGTGCGGCCCATCAACGACCGGTCCTCGGGCGGGCTCATGGCGCTGATCATGACCGGCGAATCCTTGGACGCGGGCATCCCATGCCGCCTCGAACCGGCCGGCGGCGGCCTGCTCAAGGGCCCGGCCACGTGGGTCTTCGAGCCCGCCCGGCAGGGCCCGGTGGAGGTCGCCGTGGGCATGGTGGTGCGCCTGCGCGACGAGACCTGGCCTCGCAGCGCCCAGTTCCTGATCGTGGGCGAGGTGGTGGCCGTCGAGCCCGCCCCCGACGAGCCCACCAGGACCCTGGTCACCGTCGCGCCCACCGTGCCGCTCCAGCGCGTCAGCGAGGTCGTCCTGCGCGTGCCCATCGACCCCGCCCGGGCCGAGGGGGACGGCCCATGAACTGGCCGGTCTTTGCCATCTTCGCGTACCTGCTGCTGGGGCTCGAGCGCGGCCTGCGCGACGCGTTGGCCATCGGGCCCGTGCAGCCCAGTTTCCTGCTGGCGTTGGCCGCCTTCGTCGCATTGAGCGCCCCGCCCATGCACGCGGTCTGGGCCGGGCTGGTCCTGGGCCTGGCCCTGGACCTCACCGGCGGGTGGCCCATGCACGCGGGCGCGCCCCAGCCCATCATCGGGCCCTACGCCCTTGGCGGCGTCCTGCTGGCGCAGACCATCCTTACCCTGCGCGGCAAGCTCGTGCGCCACCACCTGGCCACCCTGGCCGTGCTCACCTTCTTCGGCGTGCTGGCGGCCCAGGTCGTGGTCGTCGTCCTGCTCTCGATCCAGTCCTTCACCAGCGATAACCTGGCCTTCGAGCCCGGCCGGGAGTCGCTGGTCCGCGCGGGCTCGGCGGCGTATACGGCGCTGCTGGCCGTCCCGCTGGGCTTCCTGCTCATCGCCGCCGCCCCGCTCTTTGGCTTCACCGGCCACGGCCCGCGTCCGTGGCAGCGACGCTCTTAGGCCTACCTTCACCGCAGCGGAGGCCCACCATGAAACTCATCCTCTTCGACGACGGGCAAGGCCAGCTCGACCCGCTCACCGACCTGCGGCCGGCCTTTGACATCCGCACCGGTGCGCGCACCACGCTCGAGCGCTGGCAGGACATCGGCATCGCGCCCGCCGCGCTGCTCGTCCCGGCCCACCAGGCCGACCTCGCCCATCAGTGGCATCCGAAGCTGCCCATCAACCAGCCCGTGCCAGGCGGCGCTTTCGTTGTCAATGGCCGCTGGCCGCTGGCCCCGCGCGACGCCGAGACCATCGCCGCCCTCGAACCCGGGCACGCGCTCGCTCACCAGGGCACGCTGCTGGCCGCCCACGTGGTCGAGGGAGCGCACGATCCGCTGGCCATCGACGCCTTCGAGACGCGCGAGCACGAGGCCCTGTTGCTCAACCGCTGCTGGCACGTCCGCACGGGCCGCGACGCGTGCATCGCCCACGACCTGGCCCGCATGGCACCCGACAAGGGCGTGGTCGTCAAGGCCACCGCGCGTGTGGCCGACAGCGCCATCCTCGACGCCTCGGCCGGGCCCATCGTCGTCGACGAGCACGCCCGCGTGGGCCACCTGGCCATCGTGCTCGGGCCGGCCTACGTCGGGCCACACGCCGCCGTGCTCGAACATGCCACCATCCGCCCCAACACCGCCATCGGCCCGCATTGCAAGGTCGCCGGCGAGGTCAGCGGCACCATCTTCCAGGGCTACGCCAACAAGGCCCACGACGGGTTCCTGGGCGATTCTTACATTGGCATGTGGTGCAACCTGGGCGCGGGCACCACCAACAGCAACCTGCTGAACACCTACGGCCCGGTCACGATCGACCGCCAGCGCACGGGCGAGACCTTCCTGGGCTGCATCATGGGAGACCACGTGCGCACCGCCATCGCCACGCGCATCATGACCGGCGCCGTCGTGGGCACGGGCACCATGTGGGCCGCCACCGCGCCCATCGCCGGCCGCGTCGCCCCCATGCGCTGGGCCACCGACGCGGGCCAGAAGCCCTACCGCCCCGAGAAGTTCATCGAGGTGGCAACCGCCGCCATGGCCAGGCGAGGCCACGCACCGACAACAGCCGAACAGGCGAGATTTATTGAACTGTCGGACCGATAGCGCTTGCATCGGACGGGCTTTTGTGGTAGATTGGTTGCAAAGGGGAACCCGCCATGCGTCTAACCGCCGCTGCCATCTGTATTGCGACCGCCTCCGCCGCGTTCGCCCAGGCCGGGCCATTTACGATCGAGATCCAGGTCGATCGCCCGGTGCTCGAACCCGGTGAGTTCGCGCGCGTCTTCCTCGCTCCCGCATTCGACACGCGGCGCGATTGGGCCAACGCGGGGGTCAACCTCGATCTTGTTGCCCCGGATATGGGTGCGGGCATCTCTGATCTTTCAGGCGTTGCGCCATGGAGCATCTCGAGCGCTTGGAATCCGGTTCGATGCGACATTGGGATTTGCGGTTTCGATGCGGGCCAGCTCAACTTCCCCGCCGCGGGCATCTACGCCGATCCAAGTAGCCCACTGCCCGCTTTCAGCTTCTCGTACACGCCGCCCGATGTGTCCGAGCCCACCGAGGTCACCTTCCAGACGCGAACGAATCGCTTTCACGTGTATGCCGAGCGTGAGACCAGCGTCAGCGAGTCCCGACTCGACGAACTCGTCGAAGGCCGCGCCACCATCCACATCGTCCCTTGCCGGGCAGACTTCAACAACGACGGCTCGCTGGACATCTTCGACTTCCTGGCCTTCCAGAACGCCTTCATGCTGGGCGACCCCATGGCCGACTTCGACTTCGATGGTGAACTGACCATCTTCGACTTTCTGGCCTTCCAGTCCCGCTTCGAGCGGGGATGTTGACGCCACGAGTCATACCCCGGAATGATTCCAATCCGCGGCCAGCAAGCCTAACCTGTCACCATGCATCTGCGCCATAGCGACCACGAACACGGGCCGAAAGAGGTTCCAGTCACCTTCATCCTCGAAGACCCCGATTCCCTCACGGGAACCAATCGCTCCGAATGGCAGGTCCTTGCCGCCAAGGGAGAGCACCTCCTCGAAGTCGCCATCGACAACGGCATCAACATCGAGCACGCCTGCGGCGGCGTCTGCGCCTGCTCCACATGCCACGTGTACATCGAAAAGGGCATGGACCAACTCAGCGAGTCCACCGAAGCCGAGGAAGACCGCGTCGAGGAAGCCCCGGGCCTCCAGATCAACAGCCGCCTCAGCTGCCAGTGCGAAGTCGAGGGCAACGGGCCCATCACCGTCCGCGTGCCCGCATGGAACCGCAACGCCGTCAAGGAAGTGCCGCACTGACGCCCGGCAGATTCAGTTATCCACCTTGGCGACCATGCCACGCTCGGTCATGATCCGGATCAGGTCGCATCTGTTCTGGACACCCAGTCTCTTGCGCAACTTTGAGCCGATGGCGCGTCGATGGGCGTGTACAGTCCTCAAGCTGCGGTACAAATGCTTGGCGATCGCGGCGTCTGTCAGGCCTGTGGCGATCAGCATCGCCACCTCCAGTTCACGATCCGTCAACACCGAAAGCGGGCCGAGCATCGTCTCCCGATCTTCGCCATTCGAGAACCGCTTGATCAGGATTTCCAAGTGTTCTGGGTCGTTGGCCACCCGGCACACTCGCAGGATGCCGTAGTTTGAGGGTTCCTTCTCAGGTTCGGAAGGTGCAGGGATCTCCACAGCCGATGGTTGCCCTTCTCGCAGGTCCAGCAGCCGCATGGAACAACACCATCGGTAGCCCCCGAGCAAGTGCGTGCTCAGCATCGGATCCCTGTTCTCGCACGATTCGCCTCGGGACAACAGGTTCTCAAACTGTTCACGCAGATCCGACGCAAGCGAGGCGGGGTAGAGGTCGTAGATCTCACGGCCAATCGCATGGGCCGAATCCATTCCAAACAAGCTGGCGGCCTTCGCGTTCAGAGCAAGCACACGGCACTTGCAATCCAAGACGAAGATGGTAAGGCGGGCGTCCTCGCTCATTGCCGCCCACATCCCGTGCAGGGCCGCGGGCATGTAGCGATTGGGCAGCTCGCCCGGTCCGCATGTACCAGAATCCAACAATGGTGTGATCTTCGTCATGTCATGGCCCTTGGACACTGGCTGGCGTGCGGGTCCGTGTTGGACCCATAGAATTACGTAGCACCCTCATCGGGCTGTCCTGAGTAGGTAAATATGCCGAAAATGGCCGATAGCGGCCAACTTTAGCCCAGCGATGTCCAAGCCACGACGATGAACGACCTGTGGAAAAGCCATTCAACACGACCGTTGGCCCCCCGGCCACCCGCTCCATGGACATGAGCGAGGCCGCGCGAGAAGCGCTGCTGCACATGTGTGATACAAACACGGATCCATGGCCCGACTTACCCGCACGCGCCGCGAAGCCAGCCGAAGCCGACGCCCAGCACGCGGCCCTCCGATCCCTGCGGGGCAAGTCTCTCCACGCCACCGTTGAACACCCCGGCGGGGGACATGTTCGGGCGAGTGTCATCCTCCATGCCATCAGACCAAATCGAGCGCGCATCCTTTATCCGGGAATGATCCACAAAGACTCACCAATCCTTCTGGAACTCCCTAAATATGAAGGGGGAACCTTGGAGGTCAAAGGGCGTTCCCTCGATTGCTGGCATCTCAGCGGGTACATGCACGCGGTCTCTGTCATCTTTCAGAGTTTCGCAGATCTCACCGACATGTTCCCTCCGGGTGTCATTCTGCCAGAGATTCCGCAAGCTCCCGCGGTTGCGCAGCCAACCAAACTCCACGGCCACTGCGCGGTCTTAGGTGCGGACATCCTTGAGGGTCGAGTCCTCGCACACTTCGCGACCGAGCTTGGCTTAACAGCACATCCCCTTGCAGACTTCGGGTCACTCCTCGATTACGCCACATCCAATGAACTGGATGTGGCGATCGTCGACCACGAAGCCGTCACACAGGCCGGTGGTGTCGAACATGCCGCCATGCGTCTCTACCGGGTCGGGTTGCGATCGGGCCTGGTCGTCGTTTCGCCCCCAGGTGGTAAGGATGCCACAACATCCATGAAAGTGGGAGAGCTGCGCGTCGTCAGTGTTGCCAGGCCCTCGACCAAGGAACTCATTTCAGATTCGATTGAGACAATCCTGAAGGAAACCCAACCATCCACGCCCGGGGTCATTAAGTCATCGCTCCATGATGAAAAAGCCCGAGAACTTGTGAACGCCTATGTCGAACAACTTCGAGAAGAACTGGAAGCACTCCTCCAGTTCCGGGATGCGGATGAAATTATGAAAGTTCGCAACTACATCGTTCGCTGGCGGGACACGGGCACCACCTTCGGCTTCGCGCCCCTCACGAGTGCATCCAAGGCCGCCGTCACAGCCTTGGACGCCAGCATGTCCCTTGAAGAGGCAGCGCCGGAAGTTCGCCGAACCATCTCCCTGGTCCGCCGAATCCTCGCATGCGAAGCTCCGACGACGACGGGCAGCACCCGCGGCGCTGCCTAAGCGCTCGCCGAGATCGCCTCGGCCGCCTGGTCCGCGGCGGTCGCCAGGTCGAAGTCCTTGGCCGTGATCCCACCCGCGTCGTGCGTGGACACCGTCAGCGTCACCCGAGCGTAGCGGATCAGGATGTCCGGGTGGTGTTGCGCGCGTTCGGCCTGCTCGGCCACCTCGTTCACAAAACGCATCGAGGCTCGAAAGTCCGCGAACTCGTATGTTCGTTGGATCTCTCCGCCCACTTCGGTCCACTCGGGGTGGTGTGTCAGGCGGTCCTTCACCTCGGCCTCGGAATACTTCACCATCGTGGCAGGCTCCGTCGCATCCGGCTCCTCGGGGCGTGTGCGTCTCCTCCGCAGCCCCGCCCGCCGGGCTGATACGGTAGCGCCCAAGCCGGGGCCGCCCACACGCACCGATCGTCTCCCCTACAAAACTGACCCATGCCCGCGACGACACCGCACGCCACGCGACTTGCACCTTCGCCCACGGGCGCTTTGCACTTGGGCAACGCGCGCACGTTCGTGGTCAATTGGATCCTGGCCAGACGCCACGGCTGGTCCGTGCTCCTTCGTATCGAGGACCTCGACGGCCCACGAGTCAAGCCCGAAGCCCTCGAACAGACGCTCCATGTCCTCGACTGGCTCGGCCTCGATTGGGACCGAGGGCCCATCGTCCAGAGCGAAGACCTCGAGCCCCACGCCCAGGCTATGGACCAACTCGCGCGGTCGGCTTGGGCCTACCCATGCAACCTCTCGCGCACCGAGATTGCCGCCGCGGCCTCGGCACCCAACGCCGGCGATGCACCGGTACCCATCACGACCCGTCCACGCCAGCTCCAGCCCGCGAGGTTTGACGATCGCCAGACCAACTGGCGCTTCGCAACCCCAGAACGCGACATCAGGATCGATGACACCTTCGCCGGCAGGGTCACGATCAACCCCGCCAAAGATGCTGGCGATTTTGTTATCTGGACCAAGCGAGGCACCCCGGCGTATCAACTGGCCGTCGTGGTCGACGACGCCCGCCAGGGCATCACCCATGTTGTCCGAGGCGACGACCTGTTGCCCTCGGCTGCCCGCCAGGTCTTGCTCTATGAGGCCCTGGGCCTGGGGCCGATACCGACCTATACCCACCTGCCGCTGGTGCTGGGGCCCGACGGGCGGCGCCTGGCCAAACGCCACGGGGATACCCGTCTGACGGCGTATCAGCAGCAAGGCGTCCCCGTGGAGCGTGTGCTGGGTTTGCTCGCCCATTGGTCCATCCCTGAATTTCCCCGAAGGCCCATCGATCTGCCAGAGTTCGCACAGCGACTGCAACTCGATACCATGCCCCGCGAGCCGGTCACATGCACGGCGGAGGATGACGCATGGCTTCTCGGACGTTCCTGATCATTTCCTTGCTGGGTTTGGTGCTCCTGGCCGCCTCGTGCGTGCCGGGAGATCCCGTTGCCAACGACGTCGAAACAGTCCGCGTCAAGGGCCGAACCTTCTTCATGGAGATCGCCGCCGACGACGCGACCCGGGTCCGTGGGCTCGGTGGTCGCGAGTTGATCGAGGACGATGGCGGCATGCTCTTTGTCTTCCCAAGGCCTCGGGTGCTGGGCTTTGTCATGCGAGACTGCCTCGTGCCCATCGATATCGCCTTCCTCGACCAGTTTGGTGTCGTGGTGGCCACGCACGAGATGCCCATCGAACCTCGGCAGCCGGGCGAGAGCGCGTCGGAGTATGAGGGCCGCCTGACGGTCTATTCCAGCCGGTCCGCCGCCCAGTTCGCATTAGAGTTCCGCGCCGGCATGCTCCGAGAACTCGGCCTGGAAAGAGGCGATAAGGTCGAACTGGACGTAGCCCGCCTCCAGAGCATCGCCCGCTGAGCCGATACCCAAGGGATCGGGCAAACTCCAACAGCCGATCCGGCGGGAGCGGGCATGGAAGCACCAACCATCCTCTTGGCCAGCAGCGATGGTGCCAGCGACCACGCCCGGGAACTTTGGGCCCGAATTGCCTCGGCATGGGGCCCGCATCCGCCCAGGGCCCAGCCCATCGATGCCGCAGACCTGGCCGACAAGCTGATTGCCCAGAGCGAAGGCAGCACCAGCAACGCTCCCGCAGCGGTGGTGGTGGTCCTCGATGCCGACACGCCCCGCGCCACCGCCATTGCGCTGGCCCACCTCCTGCGAGACGCCCTGGCCTATGGCTTCGTCTTCATGCCAGACATGCCGCAAGACCTGGCAACACAGATCACCGGCGGCGGGCTCGTGGGCGTGCCCGACGACCATCCGCCAAAGGCAATCGCCACGGCCCTGCGCGCCCTCTTCGGCCGTGCCGATTGCATCCATGAACTCCAGCGTGAGATCCGTATCCTCAGCAGCTTCCAGGGCGGCGTGCGACAGGAAATGGATCGCATGCACGAAGAACTCAACCTCGCCGCAGTCATCCAGCAGGAACTCCTGCCCGCCCAACTCCCCCAAGCCCCGGGCCTCGAGTGCGGCGTGCTCTTCCGCCCCGCCACCTACGTCAGCGGCGACATCTACGACGCCACGCGCACCGACGACGGACGCCTCTGGTTCTTCGTCGCCGACGCCGTGGGCCACGGCGTGCCCGCCGCCCTGCTCACCATGGTCATCTCGCGCAGCCTCCGCGCCGGCGCTGGCACACGCACGCCCGCCGAAGCCATCACCGCCCTCAACGCCGACCTTGTCCGTGCCCAGCGAGGGCGCTCTCGTTTCGCCACCGCCGTCTGCGGCACCATCGATATCAACACGCTCGAGGTCACGCTGTGTACCGCCGGCCACCCGCCCGCGCTCATCCTGGGCGGTGGGGCATCCCGAGCCATCGAATCGGGCGGCGCGCTCCTGGGCGTCTTCGAGGGCGAGCCCTACCAGCAGGAAACATTCATCCTCCGGCCGGGCGAGACCCTCCTGCTCTACAGCGACGGTTTCGAGACGGCTTTTCCCGGCAATCAACAGACCAAGGCCGCGGGGAAGGCAAAACTCGATACCCAGGCCTACCTCTTGGAGTTTGCCAATCTCCCCTGGGCCGGCAGCTCGCCCGAAGCCACCACGGCCCACGCCATGCGCAGGCTCGCCGAACGCGTCGATTGCCAGGCCGGCTCCCTCCACCAGCAGGACGACCTGACGGCCCTGGCCATCGCCGCCCTGCCCAAAGCCAAGACCCGCCGCCGGGCGGCGTGAGCATCAACCCTCACACACCACCTTCAACTTCTTGAGCCCATCCTGCCAGCCCTCCTCAAACTCCGCCGGAAGGCCCTCGTCGAACTCGCCCGCCATCCGGTGCTCCACGCTCACGCGCGTCCCGCCCGCAACCGCCTCGAAGGCGATGGTCATGTTCGCGATGAACGCGCTGGGAATCGTGCAGTCGCCACGCATCCGGATCTTCCGCCCCGGCTTGAGCATCGTGATCGTGCCCAGCACGTTCTGATCCTTCACCCCGCCCTCGCGCGCCGTCTCCATGTAGAACAGACCGCCGATGCGACGCTCGATGATCGTCTTCTGCGTCTTGCGGCTCTCCTCGCTCTCATAAAACCAGTCGTGCGCTCGATCGAAGAACAGGTCGTACACCCGCTCGGGCGACGAGGCGATGATGATCTCCGTCTGCACCACGTGCGCGGATATGTTGATCGTTCCGACCGGCATCGATGCTCCCTCCGGCTCCTGTACGAGCCTTTGTAGGCCGATGAGCGAGCCCGCCCACCGGTCTTCGTACATGCCCACCCAACGCTCGTACACCCGACGCAGGGGCACGGCGTTGAGATAGTTCCACTTCGTACGCCCCTCCTTGCGAGTCACCACCAGCCCGCACGACTCGAGCACACCAAGGTGCTTCATCACCGCGAAGCGGCTCAGCCCGGGAAACATCGCTGCCAGGTCGCCCGTGCTCGCCCGGCCGACGCGCAGGCGATCCAGGATCGCCCGCCGCGTCGCATCGCCCAGCGCCTTCCAGACCGCGTCGGCTTCGCACAAGCCCGCATCCATGCTTCGTCCTGCCAACTCAGAACAGCGCCGGCAAGCCCGCCGCCCGGCGGGCCATGCTCACCTGCCCAGCGTGGAAGGCCTCGTGCCCCGCGTACGCGTGGATCATCCCGCCGTGGGTCTTGGACAACATCGCCAGCCCACCCTCGACCGTCTTGGCTGCCTCGGCCTCGTCCATGTTCGAGAACCACGCCACGGTCGCCTCGCGGGCGGTAGCCAAAGCGTCCATCAGCTCCTGCCGCGTGGGATAACCCTGTGCCCCGTCGCGGCAGGGCTTGCCCATGTTGAACAGGTCTTCGTACGACGCATCGAGCACCGGCTTTCCACCGCCTAATGCCACGCGGATGCCATCCTCCGAATAGGCGATGTGCCCGGCGACCCAGGCCGCATGGTTGCCTCCCGGACAAGGAGCCCGATAAAAGTGCTCGTCGGGGGTGTTGTCCAGCATCGCCTTCAGCAGCGAACGAGTCCAGGCGATGGCATCAATGCCAGAACGGATATCAGGGCGCAGGGCGGTTGCGGTCATGGGCAGACTCCTTTAAAAGTGACCATATGGTAACATATGACTGGGGTAAGTCAACGCCAATCAAACCCCATAACACGAATTTTGTTCTCCATGCACGCCGATTCCTTCCGACAGACAGCACAGGCAATACACTCCGTGTAGCCATGGGCATCGGCACCGTACTTCTCGACCGGGGCGTCATCAGCCCCGACCAGCTCGACGAGGCCTTGGCCCTCCAGAGGGCCTCCGGTGAACGACTCGATAAGGTCCTCGTCCGCATGGGCGTGGTTTCGGCCGATCAGGTCCTCCAGACCATCGGCGACCAGTTCCACCTCGACGTGGTCGACCTTGACGCCATCGTCGTCGAGCCCAAGGTGCTCCAGGCGCTGCCCGCAAGCCTTGTCCACAAGCAGCGATGCGTGCCGATCTCGAGCATCAACGGCACCCTGACGGTCGCCACCAGCGATCCGTTCGAGTTGAGTGTCCTCGACGAGCTGCGCCTGCTCACCGGGCAGGCCATCGAGCTCGTCCTGGCCGATGAGGAAGGCCTCCAGCGTTTCATCCGTGCCAACTACGGCGTCGGATCGGACACGCTCGACGCCCTGTCGGCCGAGGCAGGTGCCCAAGTCAAGGTCAAAGGCGACGAAGACGAGATCGAGCAGGCCCAGGAAGCCAGCGTCATCAAACTCGTCAACGATATCCTCATCGAGGCCGTCCGCGAGCGAGCCACCGACGTCCACATCGAGCCCTACGAGCACCGTTTGATTGTCCGCTACCGGATCGACGGCGTCCTCCAGCGTGCCAACGTTCCCGAAACCATCAACCGATTCGCCGCCGCCATCATCAGCCGCCTCAAGATCATGGCCAACCTCAACATCGCCGAAAAGCGAAAGCCACAGGACGGCCGCATCACCCTCAAACAACGCGCTCCCGACGCCAGCGGACGCATGGCACTCCAGGAATACGACCTGCGTGTCAGCGTCATCCCCATGCTCTTCGGCGAGGGTGTTGTCCTGCGCATCCTCAACAAGAGCGCCGTCCTGATGGAGCTGATCGACCTGGGTATGCCCCAGTGGATCCAGGACGGATGGAACGCGCTCATCGAGCGTCCCTACGGCATCCTGCTGGTCACCGGGCCCACCGGATCGGGCAAGAGCACCACCCTCTACGCCTCGCTCAATCGCATTGTCAGCGAGGAGATCAAGGCCATCACCGTCGAAGACCCCGTCGAGTACCACGTCGGCGGCGTCAACCAGATCCAGGTCAACAACCACGTTGGCCTCACCTTCGCCGCCGGCCTGCGGTCCATCCTCCGCCACGACCCGGACGTGGTCATGATCGGCGAGATCCGCGATAAGGAAACCGCCGAGACCGCCATCCAGGCATCGCTCACCGGCCACCTCGTCTTCAGCACCTTGCACACCAACGACGCACCGGGCGCCATCACACGCCTGCTCGACATGGGCGTTGAGCCCTTCCTTGTCTCCAGCAGCGTCGAGGGCATCCTGGCCCAACGCCTCGTCCGGCGCATCTGCAAACACTGCGCGAAACCGTACTCGCCCGATACCAAGGACCTTCCCCCGGGCTTCAGCCCAAACGATGACGGCACTCTCACACGCGGACAAGGCTGCCGAGAATGCCGACAGAGTGGCTTCCGTGGTCGCATCGGTATCTACGAACTCATGCGATCCAGCGACCGTCTTCGGGAAGACATCATGCAAGGCCGCAACGCGGGCGACATCGCGCGGCACGCACTCGAAGACGGCGTGCTCTACCGCATGCGTGAAGACGGCTTTGCCAAGGCCCGAGCCGGCACGACCACCATCGAAGAGGTCATGCGTGTCTTGACCGTCTGAGGCGGCCTTACTCCACGACCACGCGATACACAGCCACCTGGCCCGCGGTGTCCACTTCGACCGATAAACGACCCCCGCCCATCGCCCGTGCCAACGCCTCGGGCAGCGTCAGCGTGCCGCGCTGACCTTGCACATCGAAGCCCGTACCGCGCATCGTGGCCATTGCCGCGTCGACCAGGCGGGGTGTATCGATACCAGCCCGCACCGGGATCTCCAGCGTTGTGCGCAACCCCGTCTGCGTGCGCGTCACCGACCATCGCACCTGGGCCTCGGTCGCCTGGATCAATCCGCGTAATCGACCTCCGTGCACGCCCATCCAATCCTGGAAACGTCGGCCAAAAGCGGCCCGCGGGGCATCTTCCAGCGCCACCGCGTACGCCCGCAGCCCCGCGTCGAAGAGCACCGGTACCCGCGCTCCGACCGAGCCATTCCCAGAAACCTCGGGCCCCATCCGCACCGTCACGCGATCCGCCGGCTCGGCACGGCTCGAAGTTGCCAGACGTACCACGCCCTGCTCGGGGATATGCACGTGGATCTTGCGGGCATTGGCCAGCCCGGTCACGGCAACCACGCGCCGGGCCGGTCCATCGGCCAGCGACTCGGGCCATGCGCGACGAAGGCCCTCCAGATCGACCATGAGTTCGACACCGGCCGTCTCGGCCCGGCGATGGTCCGCAAACGCCTTGTCCAGCGCTTCGAACGCCAATGCCCCCCGTGCGGCGCTGCCAAGGGCCAGGGCCTCAGGCCCGATTCCCAGATACACGACACCGTCGCCGTTCCACCAACGCACCGGGCCAGAAGGCTCGATATCGGGGTCCAACTGCCCGGCCACCCGAACCAAGACGCTGGGCTTGCCTTCGCTCATGCCTAGCAGCACGAGCCGAGATCCGGGGCCGCATGTCGTCTCGAGCATCACGCGGACCAATCCGGCAACGCTCGACCCGGAGTTCAGACTCGTAAAGCTATCCAAGGCGGCGAGCGCATCGCGGACAAGGGCAGCATCCGCCACTCCTTGCCCGTGTACGATCACACCAGCCAGCGGTGGTGGGGGTTCAGCTGTCCGCTCCTGTCCTCGCGCCCAGCATGGGAATGCCAAGGCCCAGACACACGCCAGCAACGCCAATCGCATCATGCCACCAGCATAGAACCCTGACGCACAGCCAAGCGGCCCCAACCGCCGATACACTGCCACGTGGCCGACCCACCCAACGAGCCCCAGCGGATCCTCATCATCCGCCCCAGCGCCCTGGGAGATGTATGCCGGAGTGTCCCGGTCCTGGCCGCCCTGCGGGCCCGTTGGCCCAGCGCCGCCATCGACTGGCTGGTGCAGGACGCCTTCGCCCCCGCCATCGCGGCCCACCCGGCCCTGAGCGAGGTGGTGGCCTTTCCCCGCCGGGCCCTTTCGCCCTTGGCCCGCCCGGACAAGCTGCTGGCCGCCCTGCGCTGGGGAAATGAATTGCGACGCCGACGATACGACCTTGCCATCGATTGCCAGGGGCTCATGCGCAGCGGCGTGATGACCCTGGCCACCGGTGCCCGCATCCGTTTGGGTGCCGCCGATGCCCGCGAACTGGCACCCCTGGCCTACACCCGACGCGTGCCCGCGAGCGCCGACATGCACGCGGTCGATCGCATGATGGCACTGGCCCAGGCCGCCATCGACACCTTCGGCGCTGCCGAGCCCATCGACGCCCCGGACATGCGCCTCTACACCACCGCGGACGCCCGCGCCAAGGCTCTCCACAGCCTTGCATTTGCACAGGGAGCTCCAGTTGTCGTGCTGGCACCAACCAGCCGATGGCCAGCAAAACGCTGGCCCGACGAGCGATTCGCCACTCTCGCCCGGGCTCTGCTCGAACAGACCGACGCCGCCATCGCCATCGTCGGCGGTCCCGGCGAGCAAGCCCAGTGCCCGCAGACGCGCGCCCTGGCCAACGAACACCAGCGCGTGGCAGACCTCGTGGGCAACACCGCCATCGATCACCTCATGGCCATTGTCCAGGCTTCCGCCCTCACCGTCGCCAACGACTCGGCGGTCCTGCACATGGCCGTCGGGTTCGATCGGCCGCTGGTGGCGCTCTTCGGTCCCACGCTGACGCACCTGGTGGGCCCCTACAAGCGGGAAGCCGACGCAATCCAGCACGAGGGCCCGGCCCATGCCAGCGCACACAAGAACGCCTCGAATGGCCGCATGATGCGGGCCATCGAGGCCGAAGAGGTCATCGGGGCTGTTCTGACGAGGCTCAGCCGTTCCGCCGCGCGAAGTCTCGCATGAACTCCGCAAGCGCGTGGCAGCCTTCCACCGGGAAGGCGTTATACACACTCGCCCGGATGCCGCCCACCGAGCGGTGGCCCTTGAGCCCGTCGAAGCCGCGGGCCTGAGCCTCCTTCAGGAAAGCCTTGTTCAGATCATCGCTCGGGCAGTTAAACGTGATATTCATCAGCGACCGGCTGTCCGCCTTGGCATGAGGCTTGTAAAAGCCCGCGTCCAGAGCGTCATAAATCGCCCGAGCCTTCTCGCTGTTCCGGCGTGCCATGCCCTCCAGCCCGCCATTCTCCAGGATCCACTCAAACACAACGCCCATGACGTACACGCCGAAGACCGGGGGCGTGTTGTACCGGCTGTCGTTCTCGGCATGCGTCTTGTACATGCCCATCGTGGGCAACTTCCGCTCGCACCGCTCGACCAGATCCTTGCGCATGATCACCAGCGTGACGCCGCTGGGGCCGAGGTTCTTCTGCGCACCCGCATAGATCATGCCGTACTTCTTCACGTCGATCGGCCGGCTGAAGATGTCGCTCGAAGCATCGCACACCAGGAACGAGCCAGCCGGGCACGCCGGCTCGGCCGAAAACTCCGTCCCGAAGATCGTGTTGTTGCTCGTGAAGTGCAGATACGCCGGCTTCGGCGAGCAGCGAATCTCCGTGGGGATGTGGTCGAAGTTGCTCCCCTCGCTGCTGGCCGCCTCGTGGACCGACCCGTACAACTTGGCTTCCTTGATGGCCTTCTGAGACCACACGCCCGTGTTGATGTAGTCCGCCGTCGCGCCCTCGGGCAGCAGGTTGGCCGGCACCATCGAAAACTGCGTCGACGCGCCGCCCTGGAGATAGATCACCGCATAATCGTCGGGGATGCCCGCCAGTTTCCGGCATGCCGCTTCGGTCCGAGTCCACATCGCGTCGATCACCGGGCCGCGGTGGCTGTGCTCCATGATCCCGATGCCGCTCCCGTCCATGTCCCAGATGTCCTGCTGCACACGGCGGATCACCGCCTCGGGGAGCACCGCCGGACCGGCCGAGAAGTTGTACACGCCGCGGGTGTGCTCTCCGCCCGCCAAAGTGCCGCGAGTTGCCGCTGCCGTCATCGCTGCTGCCTCCTGTTGCAAACCCACATCCAAGCCCTGTACGAGTGAATCGACTTCCCTGAGACGCCACCACGCCCGACCTTGCGTCAGGCCGGTTGCAAATCGTTGACCATGTTGATGAAACGCCCGGTCTTGAGAAACTCCGTGACGATCCGCACCGTCTCGTCGGCCACAGCCTGCTGCGCCTGATCGGTCGATGCCCCGCAATGGTGCGAACAGAACACCGAGCCGTTCTGCGCCAGAGGTGTCTGGAAGGCCTCCTCGGGAGTGCCGGGTTGGTTCTGGTACACGTCCGTGCCAACACGCAGGCCCTTGCTCCGAACCGCTTCCAGCAGTGCCGCCTCGTCCACCAATGTCCCACGTGCCGTGTTGATGAAGTACGCGCCATCACGCATCGCACCAAAGAAGGATGCGTTGCACATCCCCTTGGTCTGCGGCGCAGCGGCCACGTGCACGCTCACCACGTCCGACTCACCAAGCAGTCGCATCAGATCCTCAGGCGTGCTCCCGCCAAACCGAACGCCGTACTCCCGCGCACTCGCGGGCGTCAGGCTGCGAGACCACCCAACAACGTCCATCTCAAATGCCGATGCACGCCGGGCCACTTCACGGCCGATCGCCCCCATGCCCACCAGCAACAACGTCAGGCCCTTCAGGCCCTTCGCCTTGGCATATTCCTTCTTGTTCCAGTGACCACCACGCAACTCGGCGTCTTGTGCCGGCAGTCGGCGGTCGCAGTTGATGATGTGTCCCATCGTCAATTCCGCCACCGCCACCGCGTTCATCCCGGGGCAGTTGCACACCGCCACACCCTTCGAACTCGCCGCGGACGAATCGATGTTGTCGTGGCCCGCGCCCGCACGGATGATCCCCTTTAGCGAATCCTGCCCCGAGATCACGGCCGAGGGGACCTTCGTCGAGCGAACGATCAAGACCTCGGGACGCAAACGCCCAAGAGCCTCGGGAAGGGTCTCGGGCCCAAGCCCAGGTTCAACCAAGACCTCGCAGCCGGCGGCCTTCAGGGCAGAAATACCCGAATCCTCGAACTTGTCGGCAATCAGCACTCGCACGGGGCGCACCTCCCGCCCGAAAGGCAGACCCAACCAGGGCCGCTTCGGGCGTCCACACAACAATAGCGCGCTGCCAATGAAAACGGCCCACCGATCCCGGCGGGCCGTCAATCCAGAGTCTGAGCCGGTCGCGTTACCGCATCTGGCCGGTGTTGATCTCCGTGCCGCCGAAGTCCACGGCTTGCAGGCCACCGCGAGACCAGCGGTAGTACCCCGTCACGATCTCGTTCGCACGGGTTTGCGGTTCCCACGCACCGGGAACGTATTGGTACGTCGTAGCCGCCGGCGAGGTCGGGGTGTTCGGCAACCAGCCACGGTTGGCATCGTCGGTCAGGCGGCGGGACGCCGAGAAGTCGTACATCAGCATGGCGACGTTGGCGTCGGGGAAGCCGAAGTAAATCTCCTTCAGCGAGTACCGGTCAACGTTGTCATGCATGAAGACCTTCTGAGACGGGTGCTCCACGGCCGTGATCCGAAGGCCGCCAATCTTGCCGCCCATCCCAGCGCCGGGCACAGCGTACGAACGATGCACGCCCGCCTGCGTAATACGTGCCCCGACCCGGCCTCCATCATACGACGCCGGCACCACCTGGTAGCTCGAGCTGTATGGCCAGCGGATGTTGGGGTTCGATGCCGGCTCCTGGAACGGGAACCAGTAATTGTTATCGAACAGGCCCTTGGGGTCTTGCTGCCAGTTCAGGCGGTGGCGGTCCATCGGCGAGACCACCATCCGCTCGGGCAGCTTCTGGGCCAGGTAGTCGTTCACCACCAGGTGCGTATACAGCACGTTGGGGATCCACAAACCGGGTTGGTTGAAGTCGTCCCGGTTGGCCCGGAAGCGGATGATGTCCGTGGCCTGGGCCGCAGCGGCTCCGGTGGGGTTGGGGGCCGTCAGCGCGCCACCGCCCTTGCTCTTGCGGAACTGGTTGATGTCGTTCTGGGTGTTCCAAGTGAACGCGAAGATGCGGTCTTGATAGTCCGCCGCATAAGTGCCCTGGGCAAAGCCGAACTGCTTCAGGTTGCCCAGGTCGATGGCCAGGCGAGCGCTCTTGCGGGCCTCGCTCAAGGCCGGCAGCAGCACGCTGATCAGCAACGCGATGATCGCGATCACCACCAGCAACTCGATCAGCGTGAAGCCGGGACGATCATCGCGAGAACCCTTTCGCGATACTCCAAACATCTTCATGGTCATCATGGTCTCCTTGGTGCCACAAGGGCGAAGAGCGGCTGTCTGGTTCTTGCCAAACCACCACGCACGAGGTCACGGGCCGTACGGTATGCAAAGATCTTGTGCAAAACTCGCAAACAGAACGGCTCGCAATACATCCATTCGACAGTTCTCTGATAGCGGATCCAGTGATTTCGCAAGTTATTGGCCACAAATACAGAACAAAAAGCAAACATTGTTCAAATCGCGACAATTCAGCAAGCGATCACGGCACGGTAGTTTTTATAGGACGAAAAGGCCCTTCACGCCAACCCCCATCTCTCGGGGTCGGCGAAACGGGCAATCAGATCGGAAACCTGCCTTGAACCTAACAGAATCATCTACCGCATCTGGCCGGTATTGATCTCCGTGCCGCCATAGTCCACGGCTTGCAAGCCGCCACGAGACCAGCGGTAGTACCCCGTCACCGTCTCGCCCGAGCGGCTCTGGGGCTCCCATCCACCGGGATTGTACAAGAACGTGGTGGCCGCCGTCGAAGTTGGAGAGTTCGGTAGCCAGCCCTTGTTGGCATCATCGGTCAGACGACGCGACGCAGAGAAGTCGTACATCAGCATCGCCACGATGGCGTCCGGAAACGCGTAGTAGTTCTCCTTGAGCGAGTACCGATCGACGTTGTCATGCATGAACACCTTCTGGGCCGGGTGCTCGACGGCCGTGATCCGCAGGCCGCCCACCTTGCCGCCCTGGCCAGCACCGGGCACGCCATAGAAGCGGTGCGAGCCGCCCTGTGTGATGCGAGCCCCGACCCGACCCGCGTCATAAGACGCTGGCACCACCTGGTAACTCGAGCTGTAAGGCCAGCGCTTATTGAGCTCCGATGCCGGCTCTTGGAACGGGAACCAGTAATTGTTATCGAACAA
>JAHCJI010000012.1 GCA_026126305.1 Phycisphaeraceae bacterium | reverse complement strand
TCGGCAGATTCCGTCCCATGATACATTTCCTTTCACAAGGATGTTCCTCGGCCGGGACACCGCGTGTGCCCCGCGACCAGACATGGCATCGGGCCAACCCGAAGGCGACTTGAGCGTCCGCACGAATTTTTTTCCGGGGTTGAAAGCCCCGGGCGCCGAGGGGCTTCGCCCGCCGGCCGGGTCCGCCGCCGAGGTTCGCAAATCCAGTCATACGAAAGGTTTACGCTTCCACGCGGATCACGTCCCACCCGTCTCGCAAGCACGCGGGCGCGCCCTGGAGCCCGACCCCGACCTCCTGCCCCGCCCGGCCCGCCCGGCCCGCAACGACATTCTCGCCCTCCAGCATGATCGAATCGGCCACGGCCCGGAAGCGGCCATCGGGCGTGCGGCCGGCGGACCGATCCGCGGTGCGAAGCGTGCCGCACAAGGCCACCGTGGAGGCATGTTCGGACGCCCCGGTCACCGTGCCAGCCTTCTTGGAATGCGACGGGATCCGGCCGGTGCGTCCGATCTTATAAGAGATGTCCCGCACGGCGTTCGGGGCTCCATGGCGTGCGGTCCACGGGGCATCGACCGGCTTCCACAGAGCATCGACCGCGTTCCACAGAGCAATGACCGCGTTCCACAGAGCAATGACCGCGTTCCACGGAGCATCGACCGCGTTCCACAAAGCAATGACCGCGTTCCACGGAGCATGGAACGCGGTCGAGGGGGCATGGAACGCGGTCTCGAGGGCATGGAACGCGGTCTCGAGGGCATGGAACGCACGAAGTCGCCCGCGCGTCCATGCCCCCTCGCTCGCGGGCCTTGTGCGCCATCGCTCGAAGTCTTGCGCTTTCAATGAGTTGCGCCCATGATGGACCCTGACCAAAGGAGGCCACCATGGAACGCGAACCCTTTGCTCTGCTCATCGAAACGGTCGACGCCATGCCCCGGGCCCGCCGCCGGCCGACCAAGGCGCGGGACACCGATCGCGACGTCGTGCTCGTCTGGCTGTGGGCCGTGCCGCACGATCGGCCGGGCCCGGACGATAGAACGTTCAAAGACCGAACGCAGGGCCAGCGCTTCCGCCCGATCGAAGCCCCCGGTGCCCAAACACGCCATGCATCCCCAGCAACGACCGGGCGAGCCCCGGTGCCTTGCTCGGCACCGGAGGCAACATGCAACACCCCTGTGCCATCGGCTTCGGGCCGACTGCCCAGACCCCCTCACCCCCCCGGTTCCGCCCGGGCATCGCGGGCGAGATCGATCCGTCGCAGGAGATGGCCCGCCAGCGTCCGCTTGACCGCGTCCAGCCCGGGGCAGTTGGAGCCAAGCAGGGCCCGCATGCTGGTCACCGGGCGTCCGGCCAGCCCGCAGGGCACGATGAGCCCGAAGTGCGACAGGTCGCAGTCGACGTTCAGCGCCAGGCCATGCGTGGTGACCCACTTGCGGACGCGAACGCCCATGGCGGCGATCTTGGCCATGCTGGCCGCCCCGCCCCCGCCCTCTCCCCCGCCCCCGCCCCGACGCACCCACACGCCCGTGGCCGCCGGGTCGCGCTCGCCCTCGATCGCCCAGTCCGCCAGCGTGTCGATGACCGCCTGTTCCAGCAGCCGCATGTAGCCGTGCAGGCCCAGGGGCTTGCCGCCATGGCCCAGACGCTCCAGGTCCAGGACGGGATAGGCCACGATCTGCCCGGGCCCGTGGTAGGTCACGTCGCCGCCGCGGTCGGTGGGCAACACCCGCACGCCCAGAGCCCGCAGCCGGGCACCGTCGGCCAGCACGTGCCCCGCCGCCGAGGGACGGCTGGTGACGGTGATGATCGGCGGGTGCTCGACGAGGTGGATGGTGCCGATGCTCCCGGCCCGCCCCCCGCGGGCGGCGATGAGCTCGTCCTGCCGGCGTCGCTGGATGGCCAGGGCCTCTTCGTAGTCCAAGCGGCCCAGGTCGATCACGTCGGGCAGGCCATCGCGGCAGGGGGGGCGGCTTTCCACCCTCGACGGTAGCCGCAACGACCGTACGATCGCCGGATGTCAACAACCCCTACCCCCACCCCCACGACCAGCACCCACCACGAGTCCGCGGAGGTCCACGCCAGCGCCTATGTCGATGCCACCGCACGGCTCGGGCAAGGGGTGGTGGTGGGCCCGCGCTGCCATGTCGGCCCGGGCGTGGTGCTCGAAGACGGCGTGCGCCTGCTGGCCAGCGTCCACGTCGAGGGACCAGCGGTCATCGGCCGGGGCACCATGGTCTACCCCTACGCGGTCATCGGCATGCCCGGGCAGGACTTCAAGTTCGCACCGGGAAGCCCCACGCCCGGCGTGCGCATCGGCTCGGACTGCGTCATCCGGGAGCACGTCACCATCCACGCTGCCACCAAGGACGAGCGGCCCACGATCGTCGGCGACCGCTGCTACTTCATGGTCTCCAGCCACGTCGGACACGACTGCCTGGTGGGCAACGGGGTGATCCTCATCAACGGCGCCCTGCTGGCCGGACACGTCACCGTCGGCGACAAGGCCATCCTCAGCGGCAACACGGCCGTGCACCAGTTCTGCCGAGTGGGCCGACTGGCCATGCTCTCGGGCGGCGTCGTCACATCCATGGACCTGCCACCATTCTGCCTGTGCGACCACATCAACATCACCAACGGCCTGAACCTGGTGGGCCTGCGACGCAACGGCGTGCCACGGGATTCCATCGACAAGCTCCGGTACGCCTACCGCAAAGTCATCGCCAAGAGCCTGCCGCGCGAAGAAGCCCTGGCCAAGCTGCGTGAGTTGGGCCAGGGCGACCCATACGTCCACGAACTGGCCGAGTTTGTTGCCCAGAGCCAGCGCGGCATCGGCCGCGGACCCGGCCGCAACTCGCGCCGCGACTGAACACCCAGGACGGGAGTCGCTCGATGCACGGACGCACGCGCCACAACGATGCCCCAGCGCTGTGCGTCCTGGCCAGCGGCTCGAGCGGCAACTGCACGGTCCTGCGCACCGGCCAGGGGCTGCTGCTGATCGATGCCGGCCTCAGCCCGCGTCGCACCGCCGCGGCGCTGGGCGCCCTGGGCCACACGATCGAAGACGTCGCCGCCATCGTGCTGACCCACCTGGACAGCGACCACTTCTACAACACCTGGGCCACACGCCTGCCAACGGGCGTCACCCTGTGGGCACACGCCGCGCACGCACCAGAGCGATCCCTCGAAGCCCCGCGCAACGCCGGCCGCCTGCGTGCCTTCACGCAAGACGCCTTCGAGCCGATGCCCGGCGTGGTCATCGCCAGCCTGCTGGCACGCCACGACGCATCGGGCGTGGCCACGCTGCGCGTGCGCACCCGGGCGGGCGAACTGGGCTACCTCACCGACCTGGGCACCGTCACCGACTCTCTGGTCGAGTTCCACAAGGGCGTGGACGTTCTGGCCATCGAGAGCAACTACTGCCCAAGGCTCCAGGCCCGATCGCCAAGGCCAGACTTCCTCAAGCGGCGGATCATGGGCGGCGCCGGACACCTGAGCAACCACCAGTGCCTCAAGGCCACCGAGGCCATCGCCCCCACATGGCACGCGGTCTTCCTGCACCTGTCCAGCGAGTGCAACCGGCCCGAGATCGTCGCAACCCTGCACGAGGGCGCCCACTATGCCCGCACCATCGCAACGCCCCACGCGCCCACACGATGGATACCCCTGGCCGAGCCGCAGGGCCTTGTCGGCACACCCATTCCAACCGCCGCCCATGGGGCCGGGGCATGAGCCGCCCAAGGCTCGGCTATCGCAACACGACCGGAGCACGCCTGGGCGAGGCCGAGGGCCGAGTCACCCGCGGCGGGCGGCTCTGGCGCTGGCTGCGCGCCCTCACACGCACACGCAGGGTCCAGACCATCGACGGCGTGCGGTACGAGGAACTGGACGCCATCCCCCTGCGGCGGGCCCTGGCCCGCGGCGTCCCCAAGCGATACCGCGTCCGATTCCCAGGCGGGGCCAGGATGGTCGTGGCCGCCAGCGGCACCCACCCCATCGCAGACCTCCAGGGCCCGGGCGACCTGGGAGAGTTCACCCTCATCGACCCCTCGGTCAGGCCCGGAGACCGCGTGCTGCTGCTGCACGCCGGGGCCGGGCACGGGCCCCAGTGGCTGGCCGAGCGACTGGGGCCCACGGGCGCGATGGTGGCCCTCGAGGCCGACGCACCCAGCGTGCGCTACGCCAAGAGGCGATACCACACCGCCAACACCGCCCTGGAATGGTGCGACCTGTCCGGCCCCAAATCCCTGGCCGGGCCCCTGGCGGGCGAACTCGACGGCGCCTTCGACGCCATCGTGCACCGCCGCCTGCCCGCGGACCCCCTCGCGCGGGCCGCCCACCTGGCCGAGTGCTGGCGGCTCCTGGCCCCCGGCCGCACCATGGCCCTGCTCCTGGCCTCCCCCAGCGGACACCACGACCCGCGAGAAGACCCCAGGCTCGCCGCCCTCGAGGCAGAACTCTGGGCACTGGCAGACGAGAGCCCACCGGGCCTGGAACACCTCCAACGCGTGCGCGTCCGCGCCCGCTGCGGCCTGCTCGTGCGCAAGGCCGAACCCCCAGACGACACGCCACTGCCCGGTGAAGATGACCAGAGCGATGGCGGCAGTGGGGGCAGTGGGGGTGGTGGGGGCGGTGGGCGCCCGGGCGACGAAGACGGCGGCATCGGCGCGCGACGCTGACGCCCGGCAACGGCCCGGGCCATCAAGCCGCGTGTGCCCCCCCAGTCGCTCCCCAGCACACCAGCCTCGCTCCAGATTTCTTACATCCCCAGCGCCGTCGATACCAACTCCGCCGCCGCCGCCCGGCCATCGCCCAGCCGCGACACAGCCGCAGATACCTTCCGCCGGGCCTCGCCGGGCGTCTCGCCAAGGGCGATCAGCGCCCGCACCGCGTCGTCGGCCTGCGGGTCGGCGGGCTTCGCTTCGGCCCGCACGGCCGCGTCCAACTCCTCGATGGCCATCTTCTCGCGGAAGGTCTGGCCCAGCTCATCGACCAGTGTCTTGGCCAGTTTCGCCCCGATCTCGGGCAGCCGTCGCAGCCCCACCTCGTCGCCCCGCGCGATCATCGCCGCCACCTCGACGGGCGGCTCGGCCAGGCACCGCAGCGCCTTGCGATAGCCAAGCCCGCGCACCTGCGTCAGCAACTCGTACACCTCGCGGTCGGTTGCGCTGGCAAAACCGAACAGCCGAGGCAGGAACGTCGCGCCCTGGTTGGGGCTCTCCAGCACGTGTACGGTGTGCAACTCGGCCCGGTCGCCCACGGCCCCCATCCGCTGCCCGCCCGAGGCCGGCTCGCCCTCCAGCGAGGGCGGCAGCAGCACCTCGTACGCCACACCGCCAGCCGTGGCGATGGTCACACGGCCCGGCGAACGCGCGAGAATGGTGCCGCAAAGGTGGGCGATCATGGCCGTAGACACACTCCCAAAACGATCCCAAAGCGACTTCCAACGCGAGGATACCCCGCCGCCACCGCCACCGCCCCAGCACCACCCCCACCCCGACCCCCACCCCGCACGGTCGAACCAGCCGCGTCCCACAGGCCCGCCCCGGCTCCAATGAAGAGGAACCGCCCTCCCCCCGCGTGCGAAGTGGCACACAGGCAAAGCCACAGGGGGGTCGGTGCCATGAAACCAAGCACGTCCCGGTTCGCAGCGGCCGCGTCGCTGGCCATTTCCAGCGCCACCCTCGCCCAGTCTTCGGTCATCATCGACGTGGCAGACCCCGTGCTCCTGCCCGGCCAGAGCACAACGGTGACTTTGTGGGCGGCGTTTCCCAGCAGCATGCTTGCTATGGCCGGTATCGTCACCGATCTCGAATCATCCGAAGGCGACATGGGATGGAGTGAGCTGCGGCTCATACCGCCCATGAACGGCCCGGGCAGCAGCACTGGAGTGCTGGGAGGCACGGGCATTGCCGGCATCATCGCGGGCCAACTCAACTTTCCATGTGCGGGCTGTGGCCCCGACGGAAGCAACCCGATTTCCTTCTGGCGCGCGACCTTCACCGCGCCGGCCGAAGTGGCCACGCCGTTCGATGTTAGTTTATCGACCAGCACCAGCCGTTTCGACGTTTACTTCAGCCGCGATTCGAGGGAGTCGCGCTCATTCCTCGAAGGCCTTATCGAAGGGCACGCCACCATCCACATCATCCCCGCGCCCGCCGGCGCGGTGGTGCTTGGGTTGGGCGTGCTGGCAACCGGCCGGCGCAGGCGGTAAGCGGGCGGCCCCCTGGGCGCTGCCAGCGTCAGCGAATGGTCGCAGCCCGTGGCCATCGCCTTCGGCTGCGATCCCCAGAACGCGCCAAGCAAGACCAAAACGCCCGACGCGGCCAACGCGCCCCACCCGGTCCATGCCACCGACGCAACCACCGAGCCCCACCCGACCAAGACGGCCCAAGCGCCAAAGACCAGGCGCGTGCAAAAACCCGCGGCGTGAGCGCCATGGACACGGACACCCCAAGAACAAGCGCCGCCGGGCCGCCCCGGCCCGCGGCGTGATGGTTGGAGTGGGGGAGTGAGGGAGTGGGGGAGTGGAGGGCTCTGCACTCAACCGCAACCGGCGTCAAAAAGGTTCTGGAACGCCAGGAAGTCAAAGATGGTGAGCACCCCATCCCCATCGAAGTCGGCCGCCAGGTCGCCGGCGGCGAAGAGGTTCTGGAAGGCAAGGAAGTCGAACACGTCGGTCGAGCCGTCGCAATCCAGATCCGCCCGGCAGCACACGATGACCCGCACGGGGACGGTCTGGCTCTGGCCGCAGGGCCCGGTGAGCACCATCGCGTAGAGCCCGCTGTCGCCGATCTGCGCGTCGCGGACGAGCAGTTGGGCGGTGCCACCGGCGGTGGGCGACTCGAACATGCCAGCCGCCCCGCTCACTTCGCCTCCGGACGGCGAGGCCCCACCCGGGCCGTTGCCGATGTCCTGCCCGTCGCGCTGCCACTGGAAGGCGATGTTGGCGTAGCCGGTCGCTGGCACGGCCGAGAGTGCGACATCCTCACCCACGCGGACGCTGACGGCCTGGGGCTGGCGTGCAACCCATGGGATACCCGTTTCTGTCCAGCGGGCGAAGTTGCCCGAGGCTTGTGTGCCGACGGCCGAGAACCGGCCGCCCATGATGAGCTCGCCGCCATAGACGTGCAGCGTTCGGACCATGTCGAGCGGGGTGGTGAGCGTCAGGCCCAGCCCGGCTGCGCCCACGCGCTCCCATGCATCGCCGGTCCATCGGGCGATCTTGCGTGTGTCCAGCCCTCCGGCGGCGGTGAAGATGCCGCCGACATACAACTTGTCTTTATAGACCGCCATGCCACGTCCGCCAACCGAGCCGGTGAAGTCGGCGCCGGTCAGGCCCGTCGGGAGGGCCCGCCAGGTCGAGCCGTCCCAGCGGAGGATCTCTACGCCTTCACGCAGCGCGTTGCCCGTCGCATACAACTCGCCTTGGAAGACTTCCAGGTCATTGACCACCTGGAAGCTGGTCCAGCCGGGGATCCCTCCGCCCGCCTGTCGCCAGGTGGTGCCGTCCCATCGCGCGATGTTGGGCGCGGCCAGACCGCCAGCGGTCGTGAATGAGCCGGCGACGTACAGCTCGTCGTTGTAGACCTCCATGGACTGGACCAGCGAGGTAGTCATGCGCATGCCCGTGATGCCGCTGCCCAGGGCGTGCCAGGCCGTGCCGTCCCAGCGGGCGACGGCGTTGGCGGCGACGCCGCCGATCTCGGTGAAGCCACCGCCGGCGTAGAGCTCGCCCCGGTAGACGTGCATCGTCACGATCGAGCCGTTCACGCCGCCGCCGAAGGGCCGCCAGCGCGATCCATCCCAGATGGCGATGCGATCTTCGGTCGTAAAGGACGGATCATCGAACAGCCCGCTGGCGAGCAATTGTCCGTCGTAGACCACCAGGTTGCTGGTCCCGCGCATGTCCTGGTCGCCCATGGGGCTCCAGGAGATGCCGTCCCACGAGGCGATGCCCCGTGCGGCAGTACCGCCAGCCGAGTCGAACTGTCCGCCGGCGATGAGCTTGCCGTCCCACTCGACGAATTTTGCCAGCCACTGGTTGAAACTCGATGCCAAGGCGTTCCAGCGTGTGCCGTCCCACCGCGCCACGCCGAGCATCGGGAAGCTGCGTTCGGAGAGAAAGCTGCCGCCAGCGACGAGGTCGTCCTGGCTGTCGAACGCAAGGCTGTTGACCTGTCCGTCGAGCCCCATGCGCAGCGGGGACCAAGCCGTGCCGTTCCATGCGGCAACCCTTGTCGCACTGGTCCCGCCGATGCTGGTGAAGTCGCCGCCGGCATACAGGATGCCCTCGCGCGAGGACAGCGCTCGGACGGTGTTGCCGGTGCCCGTGCTGAGGGCTTGCCATTGCGTGCCGTCCCATGATGCGATACGGCTGGCGGACAAGCCGCCGGCGGTGGTGAAGTTGCCGCCGGCGACGAGCGAGCCCTCGTGCACGCACAGCGCCTGGACGGTGTTGTTCATGCCACTTCCGATGGGCAGCCACGCCGTGCCGTCCCACTGGGCGATCCGCGAGGGAGCGGTGAAGCTGCCGCCGGCGATGAGTTTGCCATCGAAGACGGTGAGCGCGAGGGCGTCGTTGCCCAGCGTGGGCACGATGTCTGTCCAGGCCAAACCGTCCCATCGCGAGATGCGGCTGTTGGTCGATCCGGAACGCCGACCGGCGGCGACAAGATCGCCATCGAACACGGTCAATGCATAGACCTGGTTGTCAAACCCCGCGGCCAGGGGCTGCCAGGCGGTTCCATCCCATCGGGCGATCCGGTTGATCGCGGTACCGCCCGAGGACGTGAAGCTACCCGCAGCAATGAGTTCACCGTTGTAGTCGGCCAGGCTCGTGATCCCGCCGTTCAGGCCGTCGCCGAACGCGAGCCACTGCTGGCCATCCCACGCCGCGATATTGGAAACGGGCATGGACCCTGCCAGCGTGAACTGGCCAGCTACGACCGTAATCGCCTGCTGGGGCCCGGGCCCGTCGGGGTCCCAGCTCAGCACGGCGTTCACCGTTGGCCCGGTTGTGCCCGTACCCAAGCGAACCCCAAGTGCTTGCTGATCTTCGGGGTGGAAGATCCAACCCTCGGGACATCCCTGGGCACTCAGGCTGGTGCTCCAAGATAACAGGCAAGCAACCGAAACGCCGATTCCGATACTTCTGTACGTCATCAGTTTGGACCTCGCTTCCTACGTGTGTTTTCGACCTCCTTTCATGCGTCGCTCCGAATGCAATGCGACAGCCCCTCTGTCACAATTTGTGTCACAGAGGGGCTATCACTTTGGGCAATCTTTGGATGGGGGAAAGGGGCGTTACGGGCAACCGGCCGCAAAAAGGTTCTGGAACGCCAGGAAGTCAAAGATGGTGAGCACCCCATCCCCATCGAAGTCGGCCGCCAGGTCGCCGGCGGCGAAGAGGTTCTGGAAGGCCAGGAAGTCGAAGATCGTCAGCAACCCATCGCCATCGATATCGGCCCGGCACGAGAGGACATAGACCACCCGGCCACGCTCGAACGCCGGCTCGACCACGCGCACGCCGTCGATCCGAACGCGGGCGCTCAGGTCCTCCTCGGGCATGAGCGTGGCCCACACCCCACCGGCGGGAAGGGCGCCCACATCCTGCGCTCCCACGCCGCCAAAGTCGGGCAGCCGCTCGGTGCCGCGAACTTGCAGCGGGCGCTCCAAGACGCCGCCGAGGCCCAGCCTTGGGTCGGCCAAGTCGCGGCCCGTCAGGTTCACGACGGCCACAAAATCGCTGGCGGTGTAGGGGGCCATCAGGCCCGCGATGCCCACGTCCGGCCCGGTGTCCAGCCGCACCAGAGCGGCGATGGCACCCGCCGGCGCATCGGCCAGCACGTCGCCAAAGTCCGCGGCAACCAGCGTGGTCATGCCGTACAGGTCCGAGCCGCCCACCAGCTGGGGGATGTACGAAACCACCTGGCCGTGGTACGGGTTGACATCCCTCTGTGCACTTGTGTAGAAGAGGCGAACCGGGGTGGGCACCTCGCCGGCGGTGGGTGCGCCCAACGCGTTGTGACCGAGGATCATCCGGCCCGGGCCGCCGGTGGTCGCGCCAGCGCCGCCCCTGGCGTCGAGCACGCCCGTGCTGGCAGCAAAGACCGGGGCCGTGATCTTGACGGTGCCGCCCGCCCCGCCACCACCTCGACCACCCAGGCCACCGTCGCCACCATCGCCACCGCGCCCACCCTGGGCACCGTGAGCGCCGTTGCCGCCGTGCCCGCCACCCCCACCAATGCCGCTGGGGCTGCCCGGGTTGCCCGCGACGCCGAGATCGCCGGCCGCACCGGGCTGGCCAGGCCTCCATGGAGAGGGCACGACCACCTCGGCACCGCCCGAGGCGTCGATGCGTCCGTTGAGGATGCCCATGCCGTACGCGCGGATCTCGATAGCCCCGCCGCCGCCGCCACCGTGGTGGCCGTTCCCACCGACGCCACCGTGGCCACCTTCCCCGCCCTGTCCGCCCCGGCCGCCGTTGCCGCCGCCACCGCCCGTGCCCGCAAGGAACGCGCCTCCGCCCCCGCCCCCGCCACCACCGCCGCCGCCACCACCGCCCGAACCACCACCACCGCCGGTGCTGCCCGAAGCGCCCCCACCCCCGCCACCACCGCCCGAGAGTTGGTTGAGATCCGACGTACCAAAGTTCGAGCCGGCGCTCCCATGCCCACCGTTGACGCCATTGCCTCCGCGTCCGCCGTGGATCCTGGAATCGGTGCGCGAAGAGCCATTGCCGCCATCACCACCGCCCGCAGAGCCGCCGGATCCACCGACGCCCGATGGACCCGTGCCCCCCGCCTCGCCCGCGGCTCCAAAACCATCGACGATGCGGGTGATGCCACCCTCACCACCCCCGCCAAAGCCCGGGGCACCCTGGCCGCTCTCGCCTTGCGACGACCGTGGCAAACCGGGATCTCCTGGCAGGCCGATGCTCCCGATGCTGCCGCCCGTGCCTCCAGCCCCAGGCAGGCCCACCAGGCCGCCGATACCACCGACGCCGGCAAGCCCGCCCAAGCCACCCGCAGGGGCACCAGCGCCGCCACGCGCCGAACTCGCATCGCCCTCATCGCCCAGGCCGCCCATACCGCCGCCAGCCCCCGGTGTTCGCCCGAAGCCCGCAACCGAGATCGTGGAGAAGGGGGACAGCACAACGTTGTTGGCTACGAGCAGCACAATGGCGTTCTGGCCGGTCCCGATGATACGGTCCCAATCGTTCAGCCTCAGGTCGCCATACACCCGGAAAATGGCCTTGTTCCCATCGAAGCGCAGGAATTCGACGGCCACGCCGTGGATCGTGGTCGAGGCCATCCCGTTGATCGTCCCAGCCGTGGAATCGATCTGGAAGATGTCGGCGGCGGCGGGGACGCTGCTCGCCAGGCCCGCGGCCAAAATGATGCCCAGGGTGCCGGTCCGATGACGTTGTGTGAGGGTCCGCATGGCGCTTCTCCGTTTGGTGTGCGATCGGGGCGATCTGCAAATACCCTTGCATTGCCCCGCGCGAAACGCGACAATGCCACACAGGACCGGCAAGCGAGGATGAAGATCGAAGCATCGGACCAAGACCATGCCACAACACTGCTGTTCCGGGCCGCCAGCGGGGACGCTTCGGCCGCAAGGGAACTGGCGCCTTTGGTCTATGACAACCTCCGTCGGCTGGCGGCCAGCAAACTCGGCGATCCGGGCAAGGGCGGGCTTCGAGCGGACTGGACATGCCAGCCCACCGCCATCGTCCACGAGGCGTACCTCAGGCTGGCCGACCAGACCAGGGTCGACTGGAGCGGCCGGACCCACTTCTTTGCAATCGGCGCGGAAATGGTCCGACGCGTCATCGCAGACGAGGCAAAACGCCGAGGCCGGGCAAAACGCGGAGGCGATTGGCAGCGGGTGACCCTGGATGGAACCGCGCTGGCCACCGACAAGGCCAGCATGGACCCGTTGGAGTTTGACGAGGCACTGGAGCAGCTGTCCAGGCTCGACCAGCGCGCCGCACGGGTCGTATGCCTGCGCTTCTACGGCGGCCTGACCGAGCAGCAAGTCGCTTCGGTCCTGGGCGTGAGCGAACGAACTGTGCGAGGCGATTGGCGGAGCGCCAAAGCATTCCTGCGACGCACCCTGGCCAGATCCAACACCGAGCTAAACGATGCCTGACGCATCGACGTACCAGCGTGCCAAGGCCATATTCCTCGAGATCTGCGACGCACCGCAGCCCGAACGTGGCGCGCTCCTGAACGCGCTGTGTGGCCAGGACGAGGCACTGCGACTCGAAGTCGAAAGCCTCCTGGAACATGACGCCCAACAGGACGACGACATCCGAGCCGATCTCCTGCCGCCGGGGGCCCGTATCGGTTCGTACGAGGTCTTGCGGGTCATTGGCACCGGAGCGATGGGGATCGTCTACGAGGCCAGGCAGGCGCAGCCAAGCCGATTGGTCGCCCTCAAACTCATCCGAGGCATGGCCTCTGCTCCCACGCTGCGTCGCCGGTTCCTCCACGAGGCCGCAGCCCTGGCCCGCTTGCAGCACCCCGGCATTGCCACGATCTACGAAGCGGGCATCGATGAGGCCAGCGGGGCACCGTACTTCGCCATGGAATACATCCAAGGCGTGCCACTGGACGAGTACGCACGCGTGCACGCCCCGCAGGTCGAGCAACGCCTCACGCTCCTTGCCGAAATCGCAAGCGCCGTCCACCACGCCCACCAGCGGGGCGTCATCCACCGAGACCTCAAACCGGCAAACATCCTGATCGACGACGAAGGACACCCAAAAATCCTGGACTTCGGCATCGCCAGGATGGCCAGCCAGGAACAAGGTGCCACGCACTCGACCGTCGTGGGACAGGTACTCGGCACGCTGGCATACATGTCGCCCGAACAGGCAGCGGGCGATCCCGATTCGATCGATGCGCGGGCAGACGTGTATGCGCTGGGTGCCGTGGGATACGAGTTGCTCGGTGGCGTACCGCCCATCGACACGCGGACCAAGCCGATGCCAGAGGCACTCCGAGCCATCCAGAACGACTCCCCCAGAAAACTCGGAACCATCGACAAACGCCTGCGAGGCGACGTCGAAACCATCATCGCCACCGCGATCGAGAAAGACCCCGCCCGGCGATACGCATCGGCCGCCGCCCTGGCCGAAGATATCCGCAGAGCCCTGCGACTCGAGCCCATCTTTGCAAGGCCTGCCACGACGATGTACCAACTCCGGACATTCGCCCGACGACGCCGGGGACTGGTCGCAACCGGCGCGGCGACCGCCTTGCTCTTGCTCCTGGCATCCATCGTGAGCGTCACGTTCGCCATCCAGGCAGAACGCCAGCGAAGGCTGGCCGAGCGCCGGTTAGGCGAGGTCCGGGCCCTGGCCAACACGATGCTCTTCGAGCTGCACGACAAGATCGAGTTCCTCCCGGGGGCCATCGAGGCGCGTCGCGAACTGGTCCAGACCGCAATTCGATACCTCGACTCGATCGCATCCGATGCCGGCAGCGATCAAACACTCATCGCCGAACTGGCCGAAGGCTACTTCCGCATCGGAGATATCCTGGGCAACCCACGCCGGGCAAACCTCGGCGACGCGAGGGCGGCCATCAGCAGCTATGAACAAAGCATCCGCTACTACCAGCAACTCCCGCCCAACCCCGCGAACCTTGTGTCGCTGGCCCGCGCACGGATCGCCGTGGGAGAAGCACTCACCAGCACGCAAGACGCGGCCGATGCCATCGAGCACTATCAGGCGGCACTGACACAACTCGACCCGTTCGACTCGAAGGAGGCCGATGGCTTGCGGGTGCTCGCCGCACAAAGAATCGGATCGTCATTGCTGAACATGGGGCGAACCAACGATGCGATCCAGCACTACCGGACAGCCGCCGATGCTTCGCAAAGATTAGCGCAAGATGGAGACCCCGACGTCCTCAGGCGGTACAGCATCGCCCTCAACGAACTGGCCATGGCACTGCACCGCGCCGATCGCGGCACCGAGGCTATGCCCCACCTGGAAAGATCCCTCGCTATCCGAACGGCGGCGGCTCAGGCAAACCCAATCGACGTACGTGCCCAGCGAGACCTTGCTCTGGTCTACCACCGCATGGGCGACCTCCACGCCGCGTTGGGGGATGATCTCCAGCGGATCGAATACTTCAGCAATGCACGCGACATCCTCTCGGCTATCGCCAGCGAGAGTCCTGCCGACGCCCGAGCCAGATTCGATGCCTCCGTCGCCGAAGAGAAGCTCGGCATGGCCCTCCTGTACAACGAGAATCCTGCTGACGCCCAGACCCATCTCAACCGCGCGGTCGCCCTGCGAGAAGAATTGACCTCGGCCAATCCAGAAAACCACATGTATCGCATGAGCCTGCCGCTCTCGATGGGTCTCGCCGGCCAATGCGCTCTGAAACTCAAAGACTACGAACTGGCCGAACGCACGTATCGCCGCGTCATCGAACTCTGCCAGGCGTGCATCGAGGTGGATCCGAGCGATTCAAGAATGTGGACCATGCTCGGACTGGCGCAACAAGGGTTGGCAAGAACGTATTTTGAGCAGCCGATGCCGAGATTGCAGGAAGCCCAGGCCAACCTCTTGGAGTCGATCACAACCTTCGCAAGCATGGAACAGGCCGGCATGCAGCCATACCAGCAAGGCATGAATGAGGAAGAGCTCAAGAACATGCTCGACTCGATCAGAAAAGCAACCCACTGAGACCATCACGCTGCAAACGACCGCTGCGCCACAGGGCCGAATCGAGATCTTTTCAGAGTGGCACCTGTCGCGATGGATTGCCAGCCACAACCAACATGCACGATCGAGTCCGTCCATCGGCACGCGGAACGCAGAAGCCCCGTCGATCGAATGCAGCCTGCCGAAAGCCCCCGAACGATCTCAAACCTTCGGGATGTCCACCCCACGCACCACGGCACAACGCTCCGCGTCCTCGTACCCCGCGTCCACGTGCCTGAACACGCCCATCATCGGATCGTTCGTCAGCACGCGGGACAGACGGTCGGCCGCCTCCGCCGTCCCGTCGGCCACGATCACCTGACCCGCGTGCTGGCTGAAGCCGATGCCCACGCCGCCGCCATGGTGAAAGCTCGCCCAACTGGCCCCGCTGGCGATGTTGACCGCGAAGTTCAAGATGGCCCAATCACTCACGGCGTCGCTGCCGTCCTTCATCGCCTCGGTCTCGCGGTTGGGGCTGGCCACGCTGCCGCAATCGAGATGATCGCGCCCGATCACGATCGGGGCGCTGACCACACCGGCCTGCACAAGATTGTTAAAAAGCAACCCCGCCCGGTCGCGCTCGCCCAGCCCCAGCCAGCAGATCCGCGCCGGCAGCCCCTGCCAGCCAAAACGCGGCGCACAATTCCGAAAATCTCCCGCCAGCAGCGCGTCGGGGTTCGCGTGACAGCCAAGCACCCACTCGTGCAGCCGATCGTGATACGCCCCCTCGCCACGAGGGAAGAGTTTCAAGATCGCGTGGTCGGTCTTGTAGATGTCGATGGGGTCGCCGCTGAGCGCTACCCACCGGAAGGGCCCGCGGCCCAGGCAGAACTGCGGCCGGATGAACGCCGGCACAAAACCCGGAAAGTCAAAGGCGTTCTCCACACCGTTGTCCAGGGCCCGCTGGCGGATGTTGTTGCCATAGTCAAACGTCACGGCCCCGCGCCGCTGCAACTCAAGCATCGCACGGACATGCCGGGCCATGCTCGCCAGCGAAAGACGCTGGTACGCCTCCGGATCGTCCTGCCGGGCCCGCCGGGCCTCCTCGAGGGTGTATTCGACCGGGCAATATCCTTCCAGCGGATCGTGCGCGCTGGTCTGGTCCGTCAGCGCGTCCACCGAGATCCCACGCTCGATCAACCGCTCCAGCAGCGTGATGGCGTTGCAGACAACGCCAACGCTCCGCGCTGTCCCATGCTTCATGTATCCCAGCGCCAGGTCGATCGCCGAATCCACGCCGGTCGCCACCTCGTCCAGATACCGGTCCTGCGCCCGCTTGTGCAGCCGGGAAGCATCCACGTCCGCGATCAGGCACACCCCGCCACACAGCGTCACCGCCAGCGGCTGCGCCCCGCCCATGCCACCGCACCCGGCCGTCACGCACAATCGCCCCGCAAGAGTCCCGCCAAAATGGTCTCGGGCGCACTGGGCAAAGGTCTCATACGTTCCCTGCAAGATCCCCTGCGTCCCGATGTAAATCCAACTGCCCGCAGTCATCTGGCCGAACATCATCAGCCCGGCCTTCTCCAACGCGTCAAAGTGCTCCTGCGTGGCCCAGTGCGGCACAAGGTTACTGTTGGCAATCAGCACCCGCGGCGCGTCGGCGTGTGTCCGCACCACGCCCACCGGCTTGCCAGACTGCACAAGCAGCGTCTCGTCCGCTTCCAGCCGACGAAGCGTCTGGACGATCGCATGAAAACACGACCAGTTCCGTGCCGCCTTCCCACGCCCCCCGTAGACCACCAGGTCCTCGGGCCGCTCGGCCACCTCGGGGTCCAGGTTGTTCATGAGCATCCGCATCGCCGCCTCGGCCTGCCAGGTCTTGCAGGTCAGCGTGTTCCCACGCGGCGCGCGGATAGTGGCGGGGGCGGGAGATGCAGAGGTAGTGGTGGTGGCCATGTCCGATTATTCGCCCGCCAAGGCCGCGTGCGAGCCAAGGAAATTCCCGAACACACCGCTGCGGATCAGCGACGTGACCGCTTCGATCGCGGGGGCCGGCGGGCGGTCCTCGGCAAACGGCGGCACCACCGAACGGATCCGGGCGATAGCCCCTTCCACAGCACGGCCAGACTTCAAAGGCCGGTGAAACTCCACGCCCTCGGCCGCACAGATCAACTCGATTGCCACCACCATCTGGGCCAGCTCAATGGCCCGCGACGCCTTCGCCGCCCCGCGCGGCCCGAAACTGTTGTAATCCTCGATCCCGGCGCTCGTGGGTAAATTAATCACGCTCGCCGGGCTCGAGAGACCCGCGATCTCGTTTACCAACGCGGCCGCCGTGTACTGCGCAATCATCAGACCGCTGTGCAGACCGGGCCCATGCGAGAGATACGGAAGCAGATGCGTCTCAGGGTCGCTGGCCGCCAGGATGGCAAACACGCGCCGCTCGCTGATGCCTGCCAGATGCGACACACCGATCGTCAGCGCATCCAGCGGGATCGCAATCGGCATCCCATGAAAATTCCCCGCGCTCACAACGTCCAGGCCATCGCCCCGCTCAAACAGCAAGGGGTTGTCCGTCACCGCACCCAACTCTCGCACCACCGATCGACACACATACGCCACAAGATCATCCACCGCCTCCAGCACATAAGGCGAGCAGCGGAACGAATACGGATCCTGCACCCGCGGATCATTGGTCTTGTGGCTGGGCAGGATCTCGCTGCCCTCCAGCAACACGCGAAGTCGGCCAGCAACCGATGCGGTCGATGCTCCGAACCGAACCGCGTGCGCTCGCGCGTCCAGGTACGAGTCACTCGCGCGAAACGCGTCGATCGACATCGCAGTGGCAACCAACGCCGCGCCCCACAGGTCGGCATAGTCCGTCAAAATCAGCGACGCCCACCCGGCCATCAGGTGCGTGCCGTTGATCAGTGCAAGACCCTCCTTGGCCTCCAGCGCCAATGGCGCGATGCCAGCATCCGCAGGCGTCCGCCCGTCAAGCGTCGGCCACTCGCCCATCAAGGCCAGCGCTACGTGTGCCAAAGGTGCCAGGTCACCACTGGCCCCCACCGAACCCAGCGAAGGCACCAGCGGCGTCAGGCCCTTGTTCAGCCACGAGATGATCGTCTCCACAACCACGGGACGCACGCCCGATGCCCCACGCGAAAGCGATGCCGCCAACAACAGCATCATCGCCCGCACGACATCAGCCCCCAAGGGCTGCCCAACCCCCGCGGCATGGCTGCGGATCAGATTCGCCTGGAGTTCACGCAACTGCGAGGCTTCGATCCGTGTTCGGGCCAGAGACCCAAACCCCGTGTTGATCCCGTAATACGCCCTCCCATCGGCCGTCAAAGCACCAACCTTGCTCCGCATCACCGCCAGCCGCTCCACGACCTCAGGCGAGAGCGACACCTCCCCCTTCCCCCGGGCAACACAAGCCACCCGGGCAATCGTCAGAGGCGAACCATCAAGTACAATCCGCTCGCAGTCAGGCATAGGCCCCATTCTTGGCGGGCTGTCTGCACGCGAAGTGACACGCCAGCAAAACGCACCCACGAACACCGAACCGATACGCAACCGAATACGTCCTCGGGCAACTTATGATGCCACCCCAACACTCAACCATCGCCAGCCTCCTCCGAAGTAGCGATGTTCAAAAACGCTCGCAGTTCGGTCAGCGTCGACACGCTCGCCGCCAGACGCGCCGCCGCCTGCGGGCTGGAAAACGCCTCGGCCACACTCGAGAGCACGCCAAGGTGCATCGCAGGCTCGTCCTCGGGAGACAACACCGCCACGATCACCCACACCGGCTGCCCGTCCGCCGCATCAAAGTCCAGGCCATGTCGTGAGATCCCCACACCGACAACGGGCCGAGAAAGCCCCGCGACGCGCGTGTGCGGCAGCGCGATCCCATTGCCCATCGCGCTCGCACGCCCGTGCCGCGTGAGTTTCTCCACGACCCCCGCAGGATCGATCCCAGCCTCACTCGCAACTGTCTGGGCCAACTGCGCAATCGCTCCGGCCGGATCGCCCCGAGGCAGATCGGCCACAAACGACCTGGTGCTGACAAACTTGTGAAACGCCGCGGCACGCTTGCGCCCATAGATCCGCTGCATCACCATCCCGCTCGTCGCGCTCGTCACCACCGCCATCACTACCAAAGCGACGAACAGACGCTCATGGATCAGCCCCGCCTCGAGCGCCAGCAACCCCAGCACGATCTCCATCGCCCCGCGAGCGTTCATCCCAACACCAACCGCCCAGGCGTCACGCCGCTCAAAGCCCGACAGCCGTGCGGCGATCCAGCACGCCCCCACCTTCCCCAGCGTCGCGATCCCCAGGACCACCAGCACCAGCACCACGTCAAAATGCTCGGCAAAGTTCGCCTTCAAACCGATCCCCGCGAAAAAGATTGGCGCGAAAATCGAAGTCACGAACTGCTCAATCGTCGAGCGCGTCTGCCGACGCAAGTGCGGAGAGTCGCCCAGCGCCACGCCCAGCAGGAAGGCCCCAAAGATCGCGTGGACACCGATAAACTCCGTGCAGGCCGCCGCAAACAATGCCAGCACGCTCGCGTACACCAGCACCCCGGACGGCCACTGGCTGTGTGCCAAGATCCACGGCAGCGAACGGTTGATCCACGCGCGGCCGATGGTCAGCATGAACCCAACGAAGCCCAGGGTCATCGCGATGGTCACCAGCGGAGAAAAACCAACCGCGCCGATCCCGATCAGACTCAAGATGAACGCGAAGATCATCCACCCAGCCAAATCGTTCAAGATCGCCGCCGCGATGATCGTCACGGCCATATCCGTCTGGAAAAGCTTCAGGTCCATCAGGATCTTGGCGATCACGGGCAACGCCGTGATGGCCATCGCCGTCCCCACGAACGCCGCGAACAGCAAAGGCGAAACCTCACCCGCGCCAAACCACTGCGGCGCTATCCATGCCGGGATCCCGCCCAGCAGCATCGGTGCCACGATCCCCGCCAACGCAACCAGCGCCACCGACTTGCCCCGCCGCAAGACCGAAGAAAGGTCGATCTCCATCCCCGCCACCAGCAAGAACAGGCAGATCGACAGTATCGTCAGCCCGCTCATCGCCACCGCCACGGGCCCGTCCTGCGGGAACATCGTCGCCTGACCCGCAGGCCAGACCATCCCAAGCACCGTGGGCCCAAGCAGCACCCCCGCGATGATCTCCCCAACCACCGCGGGCTGATTCAACCGTCGGGCAATCTCCCCCATCAGCCGAGCCGCCCCCAGCAGCACCGCCAGCCCAAGCAGGAAAATGGTCACGTCGTCATGGCTCATGCCAACAGGTCCAAGGGCGCACCAATCGGACGATCTGAAATGGACAATCGGACGGCTTTAGTTCGCATCACATGATTCTTTGCATGCACCGGGACGCAGGCAGCGCCGGGTACTCCATCGGGATGGCCCAAGGCCCATACATATACCGCATCCATTTGCGAGGTTGCCCTCTGCTCTCAAAGCCCATCGAGTGCAACAGCCTTGCGTGCTCGGGCGTACTGATAGCTGCTTTCTCAAATTTGCAGATGCACAGGAACAAACACGGGGAGAGAACGATGCACAGTTCCCAATGGATGACCGCGGCTCTCGTATCGGCTTGTGTGGCCCTTCCGGCCCTGGGCATTGTGCGGCGACACGACCTGACAGACGCCGACTATCTGGGCTACGCCCGCCAGTCACAATTCGCTCCGGTGGGACGGGTCTACGGCAATTACTCGCTCGGTGGGCGAGAGTGGCGGGGTTCGGGCACGCTCATCGGCGACCGGTTCATCCTCACCGCCGCCCACGTGGTCGACAGCAGGGCCTTTGCGGGATGGTCGTACGACTTCGGCGATGGCGTGACGTTCTATAACGCCGCCAACGTCTTCATCCACCCCAACTGGGATGGCGTGACCTACGGCGTAGAAGGAGCCGCAGACCTGGCGATCATCGAACTGGATCGTCCGGTGACGGGTGTTCAGGGGGCGCGGCTCGCTTCAACGCCCGTCCCCTTTGGCATGGAAGTATCGCTGGCCGGCTACGGCGGCACCGGCGACGGCATCCGTGGTTGGGATGGTGAGAACGATCGGCTGCTCCGAGCGGGCACCAATCGCATCGAACCGCTCTCGGCCTCTTACGCGCGCGACATCCTCACGTTCGACTTCACCAGCCCGTCCTCGCCCGAAGTCACCCCGCTGGAAGCCTTTGGCATGTTCGGAGATTCCGGCGGGCCGGTCATGGGCATCGTCGGCGGGCGGTGGGAGGTGCTGGGGGTCCACTCCTTCATCGAGACACTTGGCATTGGAATCGGTGTCTACGGAGACCGCATGGGGTCGACGGCCGTGGCACCCTATCGGGAGTGGATGGACACGATCATCCCAGCGCCGGGCGGCAGCTTCATCCTTGCCGTTGGCACGCTGGTGCTGTCCCGTCGTCGGCGTTAACCTGTGGGTCATATGCCCGAGTGTTTTGTCTGGTTACTCGTGGCGACATCATGCACGTGCTCGTCGACTGCCTGCAAAGCGAGCGTTACCGCCCCTGCCACCAGCTCGAGCAAACCGTCATCGCCGGCTGTCAGGGAAACGAATCGGGGCGTGTACATCTACTGAGCATTGGCGCGGGCTGGGCCATCGAAGCCCGGCCATATCAGGTGTTCCATCGACAATCGCTAGCATACCCGTATGACTACGCGCGACCACCAGCCGCTCTACCGCCTCACGCTCACCCCCGACGATCTTCGCATCTGGGCCGCTCCACGGTTCGAGGACTCCAACAAGGTCGCGATCTATCGCCACTGCTGCCCCGACGGTCCTCAGACCACCGGGGACCTCCACGTGGCCCGCTGGCCGACCATCGATCCCAGTGCAAAGCTCGCCAACCCATCGAAGCTCATCGCTCGTTCTGGCGGATTCGAGTACGCCGCCATGGATACCGATGCGGCCGTATGGCACGCCAACTTCGCCAATTGGGACCTGTTCTCCTCGTACGGCACCGAGCCCTTCGCCCAGGATGAGATCCAAGCCCTCGAGCATCCCGCCTTGGGCGGCGTCCGTGAGGCCTTGTTGGCGCGCGACCTCTCGACGTTGGTCACCGACATTGGTCCCGCCGGGCCGACGCCAACTCCCTTCACCATCAGCGGTGTGCAGCGTCGCGCCGCGATCGATACTACCCCGCGCGACGATGGGCCTTGGCCGCACGGGATCTACGGACAGAACTTTTGGTTGGCTCCAGAGGAGGTGGTACTCGGGGCAACCCGCGTCATTGCCCCGCCGACGGTCAGCAACATCCTGGCAATGGAAGCCCCCGCGATGGGCAGTGGCCGTTACAGCCCGAACGAGATCTACTTCGTGCTCTTGGCCGCCGCGAGCGCGTTCGCCGCTGCTCGTGCCGAGAGCCAGCGACTCTGGCCGGGCAAGGTCGTCGAGGTGCATACCGGCTACTGGGGTTGCGGGGCCTACGGCGGGGATCCTGTGCTGACGGCGGCCTGTCAGATCGTGTCCGCCTCGGTTGCTGGGGTCGACCGGCTTGTGTTTTGGACTTGGGACGACGCCGGCGACGCGCGGCTGGCCGTTGCCCGGGAGGTTGCTGATGCGGTGCTCGGCGAGATCGCGAGCCCCTTGCTTTCCAACGCCGCCACCTTGCTGGACAGCCACGGATTTCATTGGGGTGTGAGCGATGGCAACTGAGTGAGGCCAAGGCCGCGTTTGCACCGGGTTTGTTCGCCCCGGGCTTTCTTGATGGCCCATTCTGGCCTTCGGCTCGCGTTTGAACCTAACGGGTGCTAACCTGTGGGCCCTATGCCCGAGTGGTTGGTCTGGATGCTTATGGCCTTGCTTGGCTGGATGGCCTTGGTGCTGGTGTCTGGACGGTTGTTGGATGGGCCACGGGGGGACGATGTGGTGGGCAACTTGTCCTACCACGCCATCCGGGGGTATGTGTGGCTCCGGCACCGGCCAACGGTGGAGGGGCGCGAGCATGTGCCCGGCGTGAGCGGTGGAGCAACGGGGCGGGTGGGGCCGCTGATCGTGGTGGCCAACCATGCCTCGGGGGTCGATCCGCTGCTGATCCAGGCGGTGCTGCCCTTTGAGCCCCGGTGGGTGATGGCCTCGGACATGCGTCACCCGATGGGCGAGTGGCTGTGGCGCTTTGCGAAGGTGATCTTCGTCGATCGGGATGGGGGCGACCCGGCTGGCGTGCGCGAGGCGCTGCGGCACCTTGGCGATGGGGGGGTGCTGGGGCTGTTCCCCGAGGGGGGCATCGAGCGGCGCGAGCGGACGCTTCGGCCCTTCCAGCCCGGCATCGGGCTGCTGGTGCGTCGCAGCGGGGCTCGGGTGCTGCCGATCGTGATCGAGGGTGCGACGATGGCTCCGACGGCGTGGGGCGCGCTGTTGCGCACGAGCCGGCCGAGGATCCGTGTGATGCCCGTCGTCGAGTACGATCGGCGGGTGCCACTGGCGCAGGTCGCTACCGACCTCCAGTCCCGCTACGAGCGTTGGACGGGCTGGGGCGTGGAGTGATCGTTCGCGTGGGCGGGTGGATTCGCTTTGCATCCGAGCAAGATACGGCTTGGGCGTGGGGCGTCAAGCGTTTTGTCGCGCATGACCGGCAGATAGCGCGCGGGCGTGGCGGTGTGGTAGAAGTTGACCTGGTGGGCGTCGAGATGCAAGATCCTCGGAAGTCGGGCACTGGCCACTTGCCATGAGACCTTGGTTCGTGCCTATGCCCTCTGTCTGAACCCCACTACGATGCGGTCACGGGGCGTTGGGGCCCCGGGCGGAAACACGAAGGAACGGCATGGGACAGGATGAGTTACCCATCGGGGCGGCGGTCATCGGGCAGTCGGGCGGGCCCACGGCGGTCATCAACCAGTCGCTGGTGGGCGTGGTGCTGGGCCTGCGGCGCGGCCTGCACGCCCAGGGGAAGGTGACCAGGATCCTGGGGATGCGCAACGGCGTCCGCGGCCTGACCGAGGGCCGCCTGACCGACCTGACCGGCACCCCCCAGGCCGTGCTCGACCGCGTGGCGGCCACCCCCAGCGCCGCCCTGGGCAGCACCCGCGACAAGCCCGACCGGGCGTACTGCCAGCGGATCTTCGAGAGCTGCCAGACCATCGACGCGCGGTACTTTTTCTACATCGGCGGCAACGACAGCAGCGACACCTGCCGCATCGTGAGCGAGCACGCCAGAGCGGCCGGCTACGACCTGCGCTGCGTCCACGTGCCCAAGACGGTGGACAACGATCTTGTGGGCAACGACCACACGCCGGGCTTTGCCAGCGCGGCCCGGTTCGTCGTGCTGGCCCACATGGCCGACGGCATGGACAACGCCGCCTTGCCTGGCATCAAGATCAACGTGGTGATGGGCCGGCACGCGGGCTTTCTGACCGCCGCCGCCGCCGCCGCCAGGCACGAGGAGCACGCCGGTCCGCACCTGGTGTACGTGCCCGAGGTGCCCTTTGTCATGGACCGCTTCGTGCACGAGGTGGCCGGCGTCTACGACCGCCTGGGCCGCTGCCACATCGCCGTGAGCGAGGGGCTCCAGGACAAGGACGGGCGGGCCATCGGCGGGCTGCTGATGGGCGAGGAGAAGGACGCCCACGGCAACGTGCAGCTGAGCGGCTCTGGGGCGTTGGGCGACCAGTTGGCCCACCTGCTGAAGGCCAAGCTGACGCCAAAGGGCGGCAAGCCCCCGCGCGTGCGGGCCGACACGCTGGGCTATTTGCAGCGCTGCTACCCCGATCCCAGCCCGGTGGATGCGCGTGAGGCCAGGCTGGTGGGCGAGCACGCCGCCGCCCTGGCGGCCCGGGGCCTCAGCGGCGTATCGGTGACCTTGGGGCGTGAGAGCACGCCCGGGCCCGGCGAGCGGTACGCGTGCGCCGTGGGGCACCAGCCGCTGGAGGCCGTGGCGGCCAAGACGCGGCACCTGCCCGCGGAGTACCTGCACGGCACCTGCGACGTGAGCGGGGCGTTCCTGCACTACGTGCGACCGCTGCTGGGCGAGCTGCCGCCCTTTGAACTGCTCGAGTAGGGCGGGGCTCGCCGGGGGAGCGTGGCCGGCCCGACGCTGCCCGGCTCAGGGCAGCATGGGCGTGCCGATGATGGGCGGCGGGCCCTGGGTGGGCTTCGGCAGGTAGTCGTAGGTCTTGCCCAGGTCTTGTCCAAAGTGGACGTGCCGAACCGCGCCGTCGAGGAAGAGGACGTTGCCGGTATTGGGCTCGGGGTGCCAGCTGGCGTGGACGCGTTGCTCGCCATCGACGGCGATCTGCCACTGCGGCACGGCCACGAGCAGCAGCATCGACGGCATGGTGACGATCTCGTGCTCGGCCATGGGCCCGGGCGTGGCGAATGGCTGGATGCGGCGTTTGTCGAGCAGCAGCGGGTTGGCGCGGTAGCTGGTGCCGAAACGCTCGTAGACGGTGGGCTCGACGAACAGGCTCTCGCCCACGGGCCGGCCCGAGGCTTCGGTCCAGCGGTAGCCGCGGTCCAAAGGCGAGCGGAACAGTCCCACGACGCGGTCGCCCGTGGCCGAACCATCGGCATCGGCGAGGATGTAGTCGTTGATGGGCCGATCGGCGGCCAGGACGGGGCGGCGCTGGGCCCCGACGAAGGCAGCGCCGCCGTACTTCCAGTCTGCCTCGGAGCGGAAGGGCATGGCCCGGTGGTCGTCGACGTATTGCCGCCAGCCGATGCCGATCTGGCGGAGGTTGGTGGCGCAGATGGCCCCGTTTGCGGCAAAGCGAACGTAGCGCAGCGATGGCAGCAGCAGGCTCAGCAGGACGGCCACGATGGACATGGTGACCATGAGTTCGAGGATGGAAAAGGCGCGTCGTGCAAGCGGGCGTGAAGCCCGGTCGATGGGGAGCCGCTGGTGTTGTGTGGGCGGGCCTGACATGTCTGGATACGGGAAGGGCCGTGTCGTCGCTGCGAAGCGGGGTTCCATGGATTTGGGCGAATCGGGACGGGTACCCGGGCGATCGATCCGATCCCTTGACACTGGTTATACCACCAGAACGGGCGTTTGTTTCAAGAATCTTCCGGACTTTTGTTGGAGAGTTCAGTGTAGACCCGCATGGGCTGCATGCCGAACTGAGGGGAAGCCCTACTTTTCGCGCGAGCCTTTGTGCTAGCTCTGGACGCTGGTGACCGCCGCCGCCGCCGCCGGGGCCAGGATGACAGCCGGGAGGAAGACGCTCAGCCACCCTGGCATGCCGGCGATTGGCACCGAGACTCCCAGCGAGGCCAGGACCAGCGCTGTCAGTACGAGGGGAGCGCACTTGGCCGCCTGGAGGGCCATGTTGCGCGGTTCACGCGTCAGGAAGAACGGGACGGCGATCACCATGGCCAGGACGGTGGCGGTCCACGAGCCCACCCTTGCCCATCGGTCGCGTTGCAGGCGGCGGCGCAGGTCTGGGGTGAGGCTGCTGTCCTGGGCCAGCATCCGTCCCAGGCGGGCAAAGCTCAGGTGCTGACCGAGTCCGGCAAATCGCCGCACCGCCATGGCGTTGGGGTCCATCTCGGTCTCGATGCGGTCGATGGGCCGGGGCTGGCCGGCCTGGCCGACGGGATGGATCAGTCCGTCTTCGAGCACCCAGGCTGTGCCGTCCCAGGTGGCCTTGGGCGAGGTGATCATGGCGGTTGGGACGCCCTGCTCGTCGCGTTGCCAGACCCGCAGGCCTTCCAGCACGCCCGCGTCGGGGTCGAAGACTTTGGCAAAGTAGAGCCGGCCGCTGGCGTCGGCGGTGGTTGGCAGGTTTGTGACGCCCAGGCGTCCTTGCTCGGTATTCACCCGTGGATCGTCGGCCAGCAGGATGCCCACGATCCGCGGGATGACCATTTCCTGATTGGCAACGCCCAGGGCGACAAAACCACCGGCGACGACCGCCATGGGCGTGATGGCGCGCCACAGCCCGATGCCGCCGGCGAGCATGGCTACCAGTTCTCGCCGGGCCACGAGTTGTGCGCAGGTGAAGCCAAGGGCTGCCACGAGCACGAAGCCCAGCGTGAAGTTGTAGAGTTGGATCAGGCGGGGCCACCACAGGTTCCAGATGATGGACACGGTGGCGGCGGCCTTGGCGGGGAAGTGGTCGTGTTCTCCGGCGTACCGCACGTAGCGGTGCAGGTTGAGCGAGGCGTCGACCACGACGATGAAGCTGCCCAGGATGAGCAGGAGCAGCACGACGTTGAGCAGGTACTGCCTGCCGATGGCACGGTCCAGCAGCCTCATCGCAGGTCTCCCCTCATCGCCGGCCCATCCGCCGGGCCAGCAGGACGGCCGCGGTGGCCATGGCCATCGGTCCGGCCCACACGACGGGGATGCCCACCGGGCCATGGTCGTCGATCATCTGCTGCCCAGTTGAAATCAACACGATCAACATCAACGCGGGCAGGAAGCTGCCCATGTAGGCCGCCAGTGGGGGTGCCTCTTGCAGGCGCATGGCCCCAATGGCACCGGCAAAAGCCAGCAGGATGCCGGTCATGCTCATGGCCATCCGCTCGTGCTGCTTCGAGAGGACCTGCTTGTGCAGTTTTTCGATGCGGCCTCGCAGGTCTCGCGTCGGGGCCCGCAGGAACGGGTCCTCGCTCCCCCAGCGTTCGTTGTGGGCTTCGACGGCGGCTAGCAGTTCCGTGCTGCTCAAGCCCAGCAGTCGCGCGACCGGATCGTCCTCGACCAACAAGGGGCCAAAGGTCAGCACGTCGCGCACGCCACCTTCGAAGGAGTCTGACGCGGGTCGCTCGGCCAGTGCGGTGCGAACGGCTTTGCCGTTGATGGTCAGTTCCAGCCCTCGGTTCATGGGGTCGCCGGTCAGGGCGGTGTCGATCGTGCCCGAGCCCAGCTCGAATCGGTCGTAGGTTCGCGTGCCACCCTCGACCGGGCGGAAGCGTTCGATGGTGATGGGCTGCCCTCGTGGGGGTTCGAGGTCCCAGGTTTTGTCGGGGTCGTTCCACTGGATGCCCCCGGCCCGCAGGATCAGTTCCGAGGCGTCCACGCCCTTGAGCCGTACGGATCTCCCGGCGCGGAGTTGATCGACGATGTGGCCGATGACAAAGCGCAGCGCGAGGTGATAGGCCAGATCTCGGCGGGCGGCATCGATGGGCCCCATGGGGTCCGGGTCTCGGGCGACTTGGCGCAGCTCGCCCCAGGTGAGGTACTTGGGATGGTCTCCGGTGCCACTGGGCATGGTCCATCGGCTGCGATACTCGCCCACCCTTCCGCCCGAGAGCCTGCCCCCATCGCCCACGGCATCGCGGACGAGGTAGATGACCTCGCTGACCCGATCGGTGCGTCCGGCTCGTCCTTCTGTCCGCAACTCGGCCTGGGTGAACTCCTTGGGCTTCATGATCCACAGGTCTGCGGTTGCGGCCGCCCCCCAACTGGCCATATCTCCCTCTTCGTCGAGCCGGACCATGTGGGCACCGAACAGCACCAGGTGGTCCTGTACGCTGGGGTGGGTGACGGGAGGGTTGAGAACGCGATCGGCATAAAGCAGGTAACCCTCGACCTGGACGGCTTCGCCGCGGTCGATGGCTCGACTGATCAGCCCGGCCGCCTGGCCGGAGGCCACTTCGCCCATGCGTTGGAGGAATCGTGGGATGAGTTGCTCGGTGAGCACCACCAAGGAGGCGGTGAGCACCAGGCCGGCTGCGAGCGTGGGCACGAGCAAGGCCATGGGGCTCATGCCCCCGGCTTGTGCGGCCATGAGTTCGCGGTCCTGCGCCATCCTGTGGTAGGTCAGCGTGGCCGCCAGGGCACCGGCAAAGGGGATGGCGTAAGCCAGCATGGGCACGCTGGCCAGGATCATGAACTTGAGCGTGTCTACCGCCGACAAGAGGCCCTTGGCATACTGCTGGGCTGTCGCACCAAAGGCCATGACCAGGACCACCACGACCGTGATGAGCAGCACGTGGCGCCATAACTCGAAGGTAATATGCCCCAGCAGGGTCCACGGCACACGCACGAGAGGACGATAGGTCCCGCGCGCCCCAGCGTCTGCCCCGTCCTACAACCAGAGCATGCCCCAAGGCCAGCCGCTGACCACCTGTGTCATCCCTTGCCACAACCACGGCAGTTTCGTGGCCGATGCCGCGAATTCCTGCCTGGCACAGGCCGACGCGGCTGTCGAAGTGGTGGTCATCGACGATGGCTCGGACGACGGCAAGACCCCCCGGGCCTGCGACGCCTTGGAGGCTTTGGGCGTTCGTGTCGTCCATCAGGCCAACGCCGGCCTGCCCGCGGCACGCAACGCTGGGGCTGCCCTGGCCCGGGGGCAGTACCTGGTCTTCCTCGATGCCGACGACTGGATCGAGCCGGCGTTTGTCGCGTCGTTGCAGTCGGCATTGGCGGCCGACCCACGAGCAAGCCATGCCTATTGCCACGAGCGGCTGACGGAACTGGGCCTTGGCGTGGTCTGGCACGTGCCGGAATGGGACCCGGTGTTGCTGATGGTCACCAACCTGCACCCGGTGACATGCCTGATCCGTCGAGATCGCTACGAGGCCGCCGGTGGTTTCGACGAGACGATGACCCTTGGGTACGAGGATTGGGACCTTTGGCTCCGTTTTGCCTCGCGAGGATGGCACGGCGTGCGTGTCCCGCGTGTTCTTTTCAATTGGAGGCGGCACAGCCACCAGACCATGATCGACGACGCCGTAGCGCGGCATGGTGAACTCTACCGACGCCTGCTCGAGAACCACCGTGCCTTCTTTGAGGCCCATGCCATTGAGGCCGCCGTGCGTGCCAATGAAATGCTCCGCCGGGCCGATGCCCACTGGATCGATGACACTGGCGTGCCCCTTGAACTCCAATACCTGCAAGCCGTGCGCGATGCCTACCACGCCTCGGCGGGTGTTGCGCTGGAGCGTCGCCTTCCCGGCGTGCTGCGCCGTGTGCTGGCTCGGTGCATGCGCCGCCGACTCCCCAATGGCATCGTCCACCCTGCCTCGGGCGAGCGTGCATGACAAAAGGCCGGGTGCTGGTTCCCGGCCTTTTGGTGCATGGCTCATTGGATCCTGTTCAGCCGCCGCTGCCGCCCGAGAAGTCGGTGGCCAGATCGCGGATGGTGCCCTCGCCGAAGGTCCCGGTGTGCATGGTGACCGCATCCCGTCCGATGGTTGATTCGGCCCCGACGCGTGAGAGTGTGACGCCGAACTGCCCGGCGTTTGGCGTGGTGCCTCCGCCCGTGGGCAAGGCGATGCCTGCGATGAAGATGGTGTAGCGCTGCCAGGCCGCACCGAGTTGGATCACGCTGAGCACGCTGCTGAAGTCGCGTGCGCTGATGTCGGCGCGTTCTCCCGGTGCGAGCATGGGCAGGCCCGAGAACGGCAGGAAGATGTCTCGGTCCTCGAAGTAGAACTGGATGCTGAAATTCAGGGTGATGCCCGCGCTGACGCTGTAGGGGTTGTAGAGCGAGATGACCTCGCTGCCAGCGGTGCCCGCGTCGAAGCCGCCCGAGAGGATGACCACGTCGGTCAACTGCGTCTGGAACGCGGTGGACATCGTCTCTGCTCCGATCGTGGCCGTGTAATGCGCCGCGACGGGCTGGACCGAGGAATACCGCAGCGTGAGGATCTTGTCGGCGGTGAAGACGCCGCCGAAGTCGATGTTCAGGCGGTTCATGTTGTAGAAGCCGATGTCCCGCGGGGCGAGCACGACGCTGGTGTTGGCCGAGTTGCCATCCGTATCGCTGATGGTCAGGGTGATAACGGTGCCCACGGGGTTTGGGTTGAAGAAGCTGACGTAGCTCTCTTGCGCGGCCACTCCGGACCTGCGGGCACCGGCCAGCACGCCCTGTCGCTTGCCCCCTCCCAGCAGGCCTTGCGTGGCGTAGGCGTTGGTCGAGATCGCTGGCTCTCCGGTGGTCGCACTGATGCGGTCGTAGGTCGACATGGCCGCGATGATGGCAACGTCGGACGTCACGCGGATGGCCTGCACGCCGTCGGTTGTGAAGCCGAACAGGTTGTGCAATTCGACCCCGCCGCGTCGGTTGGCGTCGAGGGGGAAGGTTATGACGTTGAAGACGCTCGCGTCCGTGAAGACCTGCACGGTGACGGTGCCGTCCAGCGTGCTCAGGCTCTGCCAGACGAGGTACGACTCTCGTTCGATGACGTTGTCGGTGCTGCCCCGGGTTGTCGCCAGGCCGCCGAAGTCCCAGACGTTGAAGGCTCCAGCGCCCCGGGAAGTCAGGTCGGCGTAGTTGACGAACGCTTCGCTGAGTGTGGCGCCAAAGTCCGTGTGCGTCAGCGTCGCGCTCATGGGCCGAGTGCTGTGGACCTCGATGGCAAAGGGTGAGAACTTTCGGGCCTGGGGCTCGTCGGTCAGGGCCGGGTCGCTCAGGGCGATGCGTGTCCGCTGCCCAGCGGCCAGGGTATCGGTCAGCAGCACCTGGTCGCGCACGCCGTTCTCGTACCGCAGCACCACCTGGTAGGTGGCGGCCTCTCCTGAGGAGAGGTTGTGTGTGAGTTCCAAGTACGTGACGCTGGTGTCGTTGGCGTAGCCCTCGGGATAGCCCACTCGGAATGTGTAGAAGCGATCGACGCCGTCGGGCTTGATCGAAAGGGCGCTGGTCACCTTGACCAGGAACCGTTCCTCGAGTGCCGTGCTGCGGATCTCCAGCGGCGGGATGGGTGCGGGTGCCGTCACGACGGGCACGTCTGACAAGGCGAAACTCACCGGGTCGGCCAGCGGGTTGTCGAGGAATTGTGTCCGGCCTTGGGGGTCGAGAACCGGGTCGCCGTTATCGTCGACAATGATGTCGGCAAAGACGAACGTGTTGAGGCTCGAAATCGCCTGGACGACCTGCCACGAGCGGTCGTTGGCCACGCGTCCAAAGACGGTGAAGTTCTGGGCGTCCAGGTCGATGTCGCCCGAGCCCATGCTCCCGTTGTTGTCGCGCAGGTTGATGAAGTACTGGCTGGTCGCCGAATCGGGACCCAGCAGCCCAACGAGCGCCATCGCGATGGACCGTTCGACGTTCGAGCGGCCGGCGTTGAACTCGTTGGCGATGGCCGGATCCGTGGTGACGCGGCCCAGGCCCGTATCGTCGTCGAAGGTGAACCCGCCGCCCTGGAGCACGAACGGCTGTCCATCGATGGCCGGGTTTGACGAGCTGACCACCACCGAACGGTGGAAGAACGAGTCCAGGTACCGGCCCGAGTTCACGTAGTTCAGGAAGTTGTTGACGGTGATCGGTGCTGGGGCCGACCCACCCGGGCCGCTGTTGCTGTACAGCTCGAAGTCGATCTCTCCGAGCGTGGTGTTGATCCGGACGACCGAGTTCAGGGGATCGACCAGGTCGCTGATGAGCGGGAACGCCGCGTCGAGCAGCTGCCGGGGCTCGAGCGATTCGAGCAGCACCTCACGAGGGCCGACGCTGCGACCCACCAGTCGATCCAACCAACCCAACGCTCGCGCGGTCAAGAACATGGTTCGTACTCCATTCAACCTGGTGCCGCCTCGGGGGGGCCGCGTCCAGCGGCCGGTGGCGGCGTGTCTCCCACGCATCGCGGACGCATGGGGCGGGCCTGATCGTAGCGACATGTCGCCAAGCCGCACGACCGATCCGTCGCATGGCTCTACGCTGCGGGGCATGGAACGGTTGACCCGCATGGGCCAAGACAACCCGCTACACACCCCAAAGGCCGACGGTTATCGGTCTATATGGGTCGTCAGCCCATGCTTCAATCGACCGAATGACGCCCGAAACCTTTGCCAAGCCTTGGCAAGATTGCTGTTGCCCGTCATGTGCAAGCCGTATCTGGTGCTGGTCGACAATGCCAGCCAGCCGGCACTGGCCGACAGCGTCGGCGATACCCCGCTGCCCGAGCCTTGGACCTGCCACCATGTCATGCTTCCCTGCAACGCTGGTGGCAGTGGGGGCTACAACGCCGGGCTTGGGTATGTCCTCGAGCGTGCTCGAGACGAAGATGCCGTCTGGTTGCTCGACAGCGACGCCCTGCCCGAACCCGAGGCATTGATAGCCTTGCTCGACGCGCACGGGGCACCGGGTGTCGTGGCGGTCGGTTCGTTGCTGAAAGACCCCCAGACCGGCGAGTTCTACGAACTCGGAGGCAGGGTGATCCCCAGCACGGGCGAGTACGCGTCCGCTTGGAAGCCGGTGCCGGGCCTGGCACCCCCATCAGCGATCGAAGCCCAATACCTGGCCGCGTGCAGCCTTTTGACATCCGTTCGGGCCATCCGATTGGCTGGCCTCATGCCCGACACCTTCCTCAATGGCGATGACGTGGCTTGGGGATATCGATTGGCCCGGGCGACGGGTGGCCGCCTGGTGGCAACGCCCCGATCGGTCGTGGTCCACCCCCGATGGGACCGGATGCGGACGGTGGCTCGGTACTTTGCCGCCCGCAATGCGATGTCGGCCCTGCCCACGGCTGGCGTGGGCGTGTATCGGCGGGCGTTGCGCGAGGCCGCCCGGGCGGCAACCTTGCACGCAACGGGCCTGCACGCGCTGGCCGAGTTGCACATGGTCGGCTTGCGACACGCTGCCCGGGGCAGGGTCATGGGCCCCCTCCCTGCGGAAATCGACCCCGGCCACCCCGATCGCCCGGGCCTGTCGCGAGAGGATGCACAGGCGTCGGTCATCGGGCACGGTCGGGTGGTCAGCGCCCGTGCCCGCCGGGCCGACTGGTTCGCGGCCGCGGGCTCTATCGCTTTGGACCAGCAAGGTGGCTGGACCATCTCGACGAGCCGATCGCTGCGACTCTGCCGCGCCTTCTGGTCACTCGTTCAAGGCCTGTTCCTTGCTTTCTTGCTCCAGAAGCGAAGGGGGGCCCTGGCCCACGCCCCCCCCGCGCCGATGCCAGAAGTGGTTCGCGGGAAGGACCAAGGTCTGAGCATCGTGGTCGTGGCCTACAACCGCAAGGATGCCCTGCTGCGAACGCTCGAGAGGCTGCACGCCCACGAACCGACAGCCAGTGCCCAGATCATCGTGGTCGACAACGCATCGAACGACGGCACGGTCCAGGCCTTGCGGGAGCGATACCCGGGTGTCCAACCCATCGCGCTGGAGGCCAATACCGGCGTGGCGGCGTTCAACACCGGCGTTCGAGCCGCCACGGGCAGGACGGTGTTGGTCCTCGACGACGACGCCTGTCCCGACACCAAGGCGTTGTCGCTGGCGCTGGCCTTGCTCGACGATCGCCCGGAAGTGGCCGCTGTTGCCCTGCACCCGCGCCACCCCGATGGCGGTCGCAGCGAGTGGCCGTTTGCGCGTCTGATTGCCGATGCGACCGACGCGTGGCCCGTCATGGGCTGCGGCAACCTCGTGCGCAAGGACGCATGGGATCGGGTCGGGGGCTATTGCGAGGGCTACTTCCTCTATCGGAACGACACCGACCTGGCACTCTCCCTTCATGGCGTGGGCGGGGTCTGGTTCGATCCGTCCTGGGTCGTATGGCATGACAGCCCCGCCGCCGCACGCAAGAGCGTCCGTTGGTGCCACATGGCGACTCGGAACTGGATCTGGATGGCCCGGCGACATGCCCGAGGCTTGCAGCGACTCATGGCCTGCCTGGGCGTCTTGCAGGCGTTGCGACTCGCGGGCCCGCGACCTCGAGCCCTTGCGGGGGTTTTCCAAGGCACCCTGGAAGGGCTGACCCGGGCGGCCCCACCCGTGGGGGTGCGAGCTCCCGGGGCGTGGAAAGCCCTGATGGCCTTGCGCCTGGGTCGTCCGCCGCGATCGGTGCCCCGCTACGTTGGCCCATGCATGAGCACCTCGAAGGCAACCACGGGCCAGCCCACCTCACCCCAGAACAGTTCCGTGCCTGCGCCCACGACCTGGTCGATCTGATCCTGGACTACCACGCCAACATCAGCACATGGCCGGTGCGGGCCGACGTTCAGCCGGGCGACGTGCTGTCGGCCTTGCCCGAGCACCCTCCGGCGATGCCCGGTGGCGAGGACGAGTGGGGCCGCATCTTCGACGACGTGCGGTCGATCATCTTCCCGGGCCTGACGCACTGGCAGTCGCCGGGGTTTTTTGGTTATTTTCCCGCCAATGGTTCGTGGCCGGCGGTGCTGGGCGACCTGCTGTCTACCGGCCTTGGCGTGCAGGGCATGCTCTGGCAGACCGGGCCTGCCATGACCGAGTTGGAGACGAGGATGCTCGACTGGATGGCCCGGCTGTCGGGTCTGCCCGAGCGGTTCCTGAGCTCGGGCCCGGGCGGCGGCGTGATCCAAGGAACGGCGAGCGAGGCGACGCTGGTGGCGATGGTCGCGGCCCGGCATCGGTTGCGAGTGGGCCAGCCCCAGATCGATCCTCGCACGCTGGTGGCGTACACCTCGACGCAGGCCCACAGTTCGGTTTTGAAAGCCACCCGCATCGCCGGCATCGAACACCTCCGGCTGGTGCCCACCGACGCCCGGCACGCTTTGGACCCCGATGCACTGGGCCGCCTGATCGAACGCGACGTTGCCAACGGGCTCGTGCCCTTCTACTGCTGCGCTACGGCGGGCACCACCGGCAGTGGCGCGTTCGACCCCATCGACCAGATCGCCAACATCAGAAACAGCATGGCACCCCATGCCTGGCTGCACGTCGATGCCGCATGGGCCGGTTCGGCCGCGGTGTGCCCCGAGCACCGCGGCTTTCTGGAGGGCGTCGAGCAGGCCGACAGTTACTGCACGAACCCGCACAAATGGCTGCTGACCAACTTCGACTGCGACCTGTTTTATGTGGCCGACCGGGCCATGCTTATCGACGCCTTGAGCGTGACGCCCGAGTACCTTCGAAACGCCGCCAGCGATTCGGGTGCGGTCATTGATTACCGTGATTGGCAGGCCCCCTTGGGACGCCGATTCCGGGCGTTGAAGCTCTGGTTTGTCGTGCGTCACTATGGGCGTGCCGGTTTGCAGGCCCACATCCGCCAGCACATCGCCTGGGCCCGATGGTTCGAGGATCGGGTGCTAAGTGACCCAAGATTCGAGCTGGCCGCCCCGCGATCGCTCTCGCTGGTATGCCTCAGGCTTGCCGGCGATCGCGATGCGGACACCCGGGCCCTGCTCGAAGCGGCCAACGCCTCGGGGCAGGTGCTGCTGACCCATACCAGCCTGCCCGACGCCCAAGGGCGTGATCGGTACACGATCCGAGTGGCTATTGGCGGCACGGGCAACACCTTCCAGAGTGTGCAGCAACTCTGGGGGGTCCTTGCCTCGCTCGCCGACGCCGATACGGGCGTACGCTGAGCCATGGCGCGACGAACCTTGGCCATTTTGCTCTGCGTGCTCCTGCCAGCCTTGGCCTGCATGAGCGGCTGTGCATCGCGTCCGGCACGAGCCCAGGCCGACCCAGTGGCGGGCACCTCGCGGTTTGTCATACCTGCCAGCGACTATGGGCAGGCCTTCGAGATCGTCCGGCAAGAACTGATCCGCCTGCGATACCAGATCGACCGTGCCGATGCTCACGCGGGGGTCATCCAGACGCACCCGGCTCTGGGGGCTGGCTTGCTCGCACCATGGACTTTGGGGCCGGGCAGTCGGGTGGTCGAAGACACTTTGAACGTGCAAAGCCGCCTGGTGGAGGTCCGCTTCGAGGCCGCCGAGGTGCTTGATATCTTGCCTCGTGGTCCTGCCTCGCTGGCCGATCCCGATCTTTCGCCCGGGCCCATGCGTGCCGCGGACTCGGTTGTCGTGAGCGTTCGCGTGCTGGTGCTGCGTCGCGTGACGCCCACGCGGCGGCTTGAGCCCACGGCCTTGCGTCTGAGCAGCAACTCGATCAAGCCCGAACTGTTCCAACGTGGTCTCTCGGGCCGGTTCGATGCGCCGACGGACCTGGACCCCGACGCGGCCCGGACCCTGGCGGGCAACTTCGAGCGAAGGCTACTCGACCGTGCCGGGGGGCGCAACGCCCAAGGTCGCGCATCCAACCAAGGCGGCCCGGGTATGCACGCCCAGCTTGCGGTGCAGTGATTTCGCGTGGTCATGCACGGTGTACGGGCTTCGGCCGATGACACGGGCAACTTCGACGATGGAATGCCCGCTGACGAGGTGTTCGAGCACCTCGGTTTAAGCCGGGTCAGCCTCGAGTGCACACGATGGTTGCGCTCTACGATCGTGTCGAAACGAGGATCTGCAACTCCTTGGCCCGTTCCTTGCCGACCAGTTTGTGCAGCGCGCCGGCCAGCCGTCGAGACCGGTCAGGCGTGCGACATACCCTCACGCTTGCAAGCCTGTGTGGCTCAGTCCTTACGAGAGCATAAATGCACACGGAATTGCGTGTCATCGTCCCGTGGATGTCCCCCAAACGAAGGAAGATAGAGGATCACTCGACATGGCGGAGAAGACACCCGCAAACAGGGGGGGGCATCCGCAAGCCGTCCATCCGCGCCGCATCCTCATCATCGGGGCCGGCCCGACCGGCCTGGGGGCCGCCTGGCGGCTGAAGGAGCTTGGGCACGACGATTTCCAGATCCTTGAGGCCAACCCCTACGCGGGCGGGTTGGCCCATTCCTTCACCGACCGGGCGGGTTTCACCTGGGACATCGGCGGCCACGTCATGTTCAGCCACTACGACTATTACGACCGCCTTTTTGAGCAGGTGATGGGCGACGACTTCGTCCTGAACAACCGCGAGAGCTGGGTACGTCTGCGCGAGCGCTGGGTGCCATACCCGTTCCAGAACAACATCCGCTACCTGCCTCCCGCCGACGCGGCCGACTGCCTGGTAGGCCTGGTGCGGGCCCAGGCTTGCGGTGCCCCGAGCGCTCTGGATGCTCGAGACTTCGGCCAGTTCATCGACCGCGCCTTCGGCGAGGGCATCGCCAGGCTGTTCATGCGTCCCTACAACTTCAAAGTCTGGGCCCATCCGCCCGAGATGATGAACAAGCACTGGATCGGCGAGCGCGTCGCCGTCATCGATGTCGAGCGGGCCATCCGCAACGTCGTCGAGCAACGCGATGATTTCGGATGGGGTCCCAACAACCAATTCAAGTTCCCCAAGCGCGGCGGCACGGGGGAGTTTTACCACCGGATCGCCCAGCGTCTGCGGCCGCACATCCGCCTCTCCACGCGAGTGGTCCACATCGACCCGGTCCGCAAGAACCTCACCATCGTCCATGCCGACGGCACTTCGGAAGCACTCGCGTACGACGCGGTCATCTCGGCGATGCCCCTGGACGTGCTGTGTACGCGGGTTGTTTCCGACGCTCCCGAGGACGTCCGTCGGGCCGCGGGCGGGCTGCTGCACTCGTCCGGCCACATGGTGGGGATTGGATTGCAACGGCGTTGTCCCAGCACCAAGAGCTGGATGTACTTTCCCGAGGACAACTGCCCGTTCTATCGGGTGACATACTTGAGCAACTATTCGCCCTATATGACCCCCAACCAGACGGGGGCCAACGATACCCATTACTCGCTGTTGTGCGAGACGAGCGCCAGCCCGCACAAGCCCTTGGATGCCCAGCGGATCGTCGAGGACACGATCGCCGGCCTCGAGAACGCCGGCCTGCTCGAACCGGGCGAACGCCGCGATATCGTGAGCACCTGGCACCATGCCGTCGAATACAGCTACCCGACCCCGAGCATCGATCGCGACGACAGGCTCTCGGTGGCCGTCCCTTGGCTGGAGCGGCACGGCATCTACAGCCGCGGCCGATTTGGCATGTGGAAGTACGAGGTTGCCAACACCGACCACACCCTCATGCAGGGCGTCGAGGTGGTCGATCGCCTGTTGCTCGGCGAGCCAGAGCACACCATTGGCATCGTGTATCGGGTCACCGAGGATGGGCGGGAGGCGGCCAGCCATGATCGGCCCAAGGTCGCCGGCTCTGGCGAGAAGCGGATCGCGCGCACCAATACCCCATCAGTATGAAGCGGGACAAGAGAATGATTGAATATCGGACCTACAGAAGCGGATGAACGGCGCGATTTATCGTACTGGATATCCCCAGAAAACTGAACAATAACCGCATACGGACGTTCAAAAACCCGCTAAAATACGGCGGAATCTATCGTTTGCAAGGCCTATTCGGGCGATTGCTTGCCGAGTTCCATTTGTAGCGCACACTGAGAGTAGAAAGATGTGACCGGCCGGCCAAAGGGCGTCGGACCGAGGGGTTTTGTCAGGTATTATTTCGGGTATGTGATTCGGAAAGGCTTCCGACGATGGGCATTCTGACCAGCCAATCCAATAACCCCCTGCTCGGGGGACGCTGGCAGGCTGATGTGCTCGCCTTGACCGACGAGTCTCATCTCGTTGCCTGGTCGCCCGCCCCTCGGAGGCAGATCGACTTCGTGACCTCCTTTGGCCAGTTCCTCCAGACCCAGCGGTACGTTGAAGTCTTTCGATTCAATGGACGCCACATCCGAGACCTCGATTCGTTCTGCGAGCAGCTCGAACTGGGTATCCCCGGGCCGAGTCTGGCCCGGCGTGTCCATGGCCCAAGGGGCGTGGTCTCGCTCTTGCGCAGCCGAGACCCCGCACACTGCGGGCCGGCAAGCCGATACCGGTATCTTCTCTGGGACGACGCCCACGTGCTGCTCGAACACGATCGGCAACTCTTCAGCGAACTGGTGGATGCCATCGTTGGGGTTTCGGCAGAGTCCGAGTACGTCAGCGACGATCTGCTGCTGATCCAGCGTGCCTTGTTCATCGGCAACGCCTCGCTGAAGACCTACGCCGACGACCCCAAGGGCCAGTTCAAGATCTGGCTGCCCGATGGCTTCGACGAGCCCTTCTGGCAGGTCGTGACGGGCATCGAAGCGCCGTGTTTCACCACGCTGTCGATCGATCGATTGATCGATCCCGCTGGCCGCTGAATCGAGTGTTATGCCAGCACGTCTAGGCCCGAACCAGTTTGCGGCGACCTGTTTGCATCGAGATCGTGTCTTGGCAACTGGTCGGCATTGAGCGCGCTCACGTCCGACCAGACTTCGCCGACGGCATCAAGCGTGTGGGGCATCGCATCGGGCGCTGTCGGCAAGCGTTGGCCGGCACTTTCGGGTGGCGAAGTATGTTCGGCGGTTTTGCGGTCGATCTTCTGCATCGCCTCGCGTGCCATGGCCCGTCGGGCGGCGTCTTCCATGCGCGACGCCTTGGCCGCGATGGCGCGATCCTCGCTGGATGGGTCCACCGGGGCCAGGGCCGTGCGTCGGATCTGCGCGGCCTTTTGCACGGTCTCCTGCGGCGTTCGACCCGGGGAGGTGTCGATCTGCACCGATCCGGCGACGGCGTACCGCTTGCCATCGGGCCCGGTTTCATAGGTATAGGTCGGACCACCGCGATGCAACGCCCCAGCGGCCGCACGGTGCGCTTCCTCGTGCCGACGAACACGCTGGTCGGTCTCGCGCAGCTTTTCGAGTTTCCGGCGGTCGGCCTCGCTTGGTTCCCGATCCTGATTGGGCCGGTCTGCATCCCGTCCGTCCATCGAAGGTGCGACGGTTTGCTTGGCATCCGAGATGGGGTCCATCGCGGAAAACATGGATCCACCTGCACTCAAGATCGGGCCGCGCATGGACGGGCTGAAGATCTTGAGTCAATCTGCGTCCGGGAATGAGAGAATGTGCGCCCGATACAGCGATCGGGCAAACTGGCCACGTCCGATAGCGAACAAAAAACCGCGTGCGTCGGCACACGGTCGGTTGGCTCTCTTGGGTTTCGTGTGGAGGCTTACTTGGCCTTCTTGTCCTTGCCGGCAAAGTAGTTGCCGCCAAACTTGCGTTGGAACTTCTCAACGCGGCCTGCGGCGTCGACGAACGCCTGCTTGCCGGTGAAGAACGGGTGCGAGCCCGACCAGACTTCGACGTGCAGTTCGGGCACCGTGGCACCGACGGTCATAACGACCTCGCCGTTGTGATAGACCTTGCAGTTAGGATAATACTTGGGATGGGTGTCCTGCTTCATGGCCGGCTCCGGATTCACGAAAGGTGCGTGGAACGCAGAGTATACCCACCCGATCTGCCGCCGGCATCCCGATCAGGCGGCATCGCGGTTCGGATCTATGTTGGCCCGGTTCAGCAGCCAGCGCATCAGGTCACGCATCGTCACGATGCCCAGCACCCTCGACTTACCGTCCACGACAGGCAGCGAGGAGATCCGCTGGTGCAGCATCAGAAGCACGGCTCGTTCGGCCTTCTCGCGGGGCTCGATGGTCATGGGGTTGCGGGTCATGATCTGGTGGGCTTTGCGACGCAGGCTGTTGGCATCCACCGTGCGTTCGTTGATGGTGCCTGCGAAGGGGCTGATGTTGGCAAGCATGTCCCGGTCGGAGATGATGCCCGCCAATCGACCCTCATCGTCGACCACGGGCAGGTGCCGGAAGCGGTACTTCGTGAATAAATCCCGGACCTGCTTGAGATCGTCGTCGAAGCCAGCCGTGATGACTTCTCGCGTCATGATGTCTTCGATGCGCATGGGCGTGACTCCAATTTGTCGGAGGCCGACTCCATGTATCATCGGCTTTCCGACCCCGGCGGCGCAGTCGCTACACTGTCGAGATGCGTCGACCGCTCCATACCGAGCAGGGGATAGGTTCCGATAATCGCCCTGCCGGGCCCGAGGGCCTCCAAGCGCCTTGGCGGCTTCAATACCTCGAATCACTGGGGAAGGATGATTCCGCGCCAAAGGCTGGCGATGGTGCGAGTTTTCTCTCGGCGTATTGGGCCCATTCTGAGAATGACCGAGCCAACCACGTTATCGCCCGCTCCAGGGCGGGCATGATCCTGCTCAATGCCTACCCCTACGCCAATGGCCACTTGCTCATCGCCCTGGGCAAGCCTCGGGCTCGTTTGCTCGAGTATGACCCGGCCGACCGGGCCCATTTCTGGATGCTCGTGGAGTTGGCTTGCGATCTTGCGGAGCGGACGCTCGAATGCCAGGGGCTGAACATGGGCATTAACCAGGGCCGGGCCGCTGGCGCGGGCGTGCCCGGTCATTTGCACGCCCACGTCGTGCCCCGTTGGGCGGGGGATACGAACTTCATCACCACGGTCGGGCAGGTCCGCGTGGTGCCCCAGGCGCTCGAAGATATGGCCCGACGGTATCGGGAGACGTGGGCATCGATGGCCCAAACGCTCGATTGATTCTGGCCGCGTCGCTCAGCAGGTCAGGCCGAGATCGAACCGCCCGTCTTCTCGGACGCTGCTTCGCACGACGACGCCTTTGATGAACGTGGCACGGCGTCCCTCGTCGTAGAGGGTGACCCGGTCGCCCGGCTCCAGCGCGTGCTCGCCGATCAGGCCCAGCCCGCCCGAGCACGTATCGCGTAGTTCCAGAGGCAACAGCCAGCGACCGCCCTGGACGCCGAAGACGACGGCCAGGCGTTGCCCGCGGGCGGGCTGCCGATTGGCCCGGCGTCGATCGAACTGGTACGGCCCCAGGGCATCATCGAGGGTTGGTTGCTGGCGAGTGATGGTTTTTGCCGCGCCCATGTCCTTGGCACCATGTGGTGGCCAGTCCCGACACCCGCGACCGGCCACCTGGTCGCGGGGCAACTCCCGAAATGTTCTCTCGCCTCCGGCTTTGGCATCGGCCGAACAGGGGTGGGGTATTCATGCCGGTTGTTGGTTCTGGCGTAAATTTTTGGTTTCGGCGGATCTTGCGCCGTCTTCTGGGCGGATGGACCGGGAATTCACCACAGAAAGGTGGCCCAGTTCCGCCTCTTGTGGTAGCGATGGAGTGGCTCAGCGCATATTCTGCCCGGGAGGAAGACGAGGCCATGCTCAAGAAGATCAACCCCCGAGCGGCGGGATTTGTTATTTTTCTGTTTGGATTATCCGCGCATGCGGCTGGTCAGGACAGATTGACAGGCAACGGACCGCTCTCATCGATGGTTGGCGGGCATGAGACCGGTGCCGACCTGATTTGGGGTCTGCCCGCGGGGGCTTCGATGGGTGTCAGCGGCCTGGCCACGCTGACCTACCGCCTGGCCGAGCCATTCACGCTTGAGCGGGCCGCGATGATCGATTCGGTGGTTGTCTACGGCTATCAGCAAGGTGCCATCGAAGGGCCGACGATCGATTTTCTGGGTGTCGAACTCTGGAGCGGTCGCCCGGGAGACCCTGGCAGCACCCGCATCCTGGGCGATGTCGCGCTCGACGCGCTGACGGATGTCGAGCATGCCGGGGCTTATGTTGCCAATGCCGGCGTTCGGTTCACGACGGACCGTCCCGTGTATGCCCTGTCGGCTGGCGGCTTGGATTGGGACGTGCCGGCGGGCAGTTACTGGTTGGTGTGGACCATGAACGGCACGCTGGACGGCGGTCCTTACAGCCCGTATCTGGGTGATGAAGCCGAGCCGCGTTTGGGCGAAGCCATGCAACGGGTGCTCGGTGCCTGGCGACCCGCGCGCAATCGCACGGAGGGCGGTGTGCAGGTCTCGCTGCCCTTCGATATCTACGGCGTGGCACCATGTCCGGCGGATCTGGACGGCGACGGTGTGCTGACGGTCTTCGATTACCTGGCGTTCTTCAACGCGTTCGCTTCGGGAGATCTGGCCGCCGACTGCGACGGGGACGGCACGTTGACGCTCTCGGACTTCCAATGCTACCAGCGTGCATTCCTGGAAGGCTGTGACTAAGCAAAGAACAGAGACTGGCATTCACTCGAGCCAGCCCCGGGCCCATTCGCTCTGATCGCGTTCGTCGTCTCGCGTGCGTGGCAAGACCAGCCCGTCCCAGGCCAGGCGGATACCCGACGGCAACGCCCGGTCGACCGGCTCGTGACGCACCTCGTGGTTCATATGGATGAACCAAGTCTCGCGGGCGGCGATCTTCAGCGCGGCATCCACGGCCTGATCGATCGAAAAATGCGTGGCGTGCTTGCGCGGCCTCAGCGCCCCGAGCACCAGTGTGCGCAGGCCCTCGAGCAAAGGCCAACTCTCGGGTGGGATGCCCGAGACGTCCGTGCAATATGCCAGGGGCAGCAGTTCGTCGATGCCCATGCGTGCCGCTACGGTGGGGTGGGCCGCCTCGACGCGAAAGCCAAGCACGGGGAGCTTGCCGTGCAGCAGTGGGATGGGCGTGATGCGAAGTCCAAAGAGCGTCTCGGGCACGCCCGGCAGCAGGCGGTGGGGGATGACCGTTGCCACATAACTGGGCTGGATATTGCTGGGCGCGTCGAAGATGTGGGCATAGACGCGGCGCAGGAACGCGAGCGTGTGGTCGTTGGCGTAGATGTCCACCGGTCCTTCCATGAGCGTGTTGAAGCGCCGCAGTTCGTCCAGGCCCCAGGTGTGGTCGACATGGTTGTGGGTGAAGAGCAGGGCATCGATGCGTTCGAGTCGGGCCCGCAGGGCCTGCTGGCGCAGGTCCGGGCCGGCGTCGAAGAGGATGGTGCGCTGTTCGCCCCGGTCGTCGCCGAAGCGCAGCGCCGCCGAGCATCGAAGCCGGGTGTCCCTGGGGTCTTTGCTGGTACACGTGAGGCAGTTGCAGCCGATGACCGGGACGCCGCTGGACACGCCCGTGCCCAGGAATTCAAAGGAAACCTGCCTGTGCCGACGGGGTTCGTTCACCGGTCAGCGTACGCACGTTGTGGCAACGCGTTCGCACTATGATCGCTCATGACGCCGAGTCCTTCGAGCTGCCTGCACCTGTACAACACCCTCACGAAGCGCGTCGAGCCCTTTCGCGCGACAGACCCTGCCCGGGTTACCTTCTACACGTGCGGGCCAACGGTGTACGACGATGCGCACATCGGCAACTTCCGGGCCTTCCTGATCGCCGACTTGCTGCGTCGCTGGATCGAGAGCCCTTTGTGCCACGTTCAGGATACGCAAGGCAACGTCCACGCCGGCCCTCGCTCGGTGCGCCACGCCATGAACATCACCGACGTGGGGCACATGACCGATGACAGCGCCGCCGACGGCGGTGGCCAGGACAAGATGGACGCCGCCCGCAGCAGGCTGCTTGAAGCCAAAAAAGCCGGCACCCTTCCCGCGGGCACGGAGATCGACGCCGGCGACCCGATGGCCATCGCGCGCTTCTACAGCGATCGTTTCCTCGAAGATGCCCGCCGACTGGGCCTGAGGGTGGCGCATGAGCCGGACATGATGCCCCGGGCCACGGCCTACGTGCCCGCGATGATCGCGCTTATCGAGCGGTTGATCGCTCGCGGGTGCGCCTATGTCAGCGGCCCGGCGGGCGGGCGGGCCGTGTACTTCAGCGTGCATGCCTTCGAGTCGTATGGGCGCCTCAGCGGCAACACGCTCGAGGCGTTGCGTGCCGGCGCGGGTGGGCGTGTGGACGATACGAATCAACAGGCCAAGCGTCATCCCGCCGACTTCCTCTTATGGAAGGAAGACGCCGCCCACCTGATGAAGTGGAGCAGCCCTTGGGGCCAGGGCTATCCGGGCTGGCACGTCGAATGTTCGGCGATGGCCTTCGAGGTGCTGGCCCGCGCCGAGTATCCCGATGCCTGCGTGCCCGACGGTCACGCGTTGATCGACCTGCACACAGGCGGGGAGGACAACATCTTCCCCCACCACGAGTGCGAGATTGCTCAGAGTTGCTGCGCCTTCAACGAGACGCCCGCCGGCGCGCCCTTTGCACGCCACTGGCTGCACACGCGATTCCTGCTGGTCGACGGTCAGAAGATGAGCAAGAGCAAGGGCAACTTCTTCACCGCACGAGACCTCTTTGCCCGGGGCGTCGAGCCTGCGGCCCTGCGGCTGGCGCTCGTCCGCACCCACTACCGCACCAACGCCGATTTTACCGAGCAGTTGCTCAAGGACAGCCAGCGGATGGTGGAGCGATGGCGGCGGATCGAGACGGCCCATGGGGCGGGCGCGGCACACCCGGCAAGTACCCAGGCCTTGGCGGCGTTTTCTCAGGCCATGCACGACGATCTCAACATCGCCGCTGCGATTGCAGCCATCAATACGATGGCGGGCGAACTGACCGAGCCCACGCGGGCCGATGCCGATATCCTTCGGCAGATCGATGGCGTGCTCGGCGTGCTCTCGCTCGAACGCCCCGCCTCGGCCGATACTACCATCGGCATCTTCGCGCCGGGTATCGTGCCCGAACCTGCCATCATGAAGAAACTCGAGCAGCGTCGGGCCGCCCGTGCGAGCAAGGATTTTGCCGCTTCCGACGCCATCCGCGACGAACTGGCGGCGATGGGCTACGCGATCAAGGACGTGGCCGGCGGGCGAGTCGAGGTCACGCGATTGTGATGGTGTTCATCCCCCGGCCGTGGCCAGGCGCTCGCTGGCCTGGAACCAGCGCTGCCAGTCTTCCCGTGTGAGCGGCAACGCGTTGTCGGCCCAGACTTCCTCTGGGAAGCTCTGGTACAAACGCTGGGCGCGCTCATTGGCCGCACGAGCCAGTGCGTATTCGCCTTGTTGCAGCCGGGCGCTGACGATCTGGATCAGCGGCACCAGCGAGGCCGGATCGCCCGAATACTTCGCGTGCGCGGCGGCGTAGTGGCGCACGGCCAGGTCGTAGTCTTCAAGGTCGTAGGCGCACGCGCCCAGGAAGAAGTACGCGCCGCGAAGGGCCTCGCGTTCTGCTGGCGTGGGCAGTTGCAGGCGTTCGAGCCCAGTCCGAGAGTGTTCGTACTGTTCGATGGCCGTCCGCAGCCGATCGGCCCGCAGCTGCTGCAACTCTCGGCGTTCGCTGCCGGGCATGGCCTGGGTCAGCGCGGCGGCTATCCGATTGGCCTCGAGCCGATAAGCATCGGCCATGAGATACCGGATGCGGTGTTCCGAGCGTTCTCCCTCGAAGCGGACCAGGGCCTCTCCCAAACGCTCGATGGCTCGGACATAGTCGCCCTGCCGGTAATGGAGCGAGCCCAATTCGAGCAGCGCGGTGCGGTACTCCTCGCTGGTGGGGCCTACCAATCCACCGGCCAGCACACGTTCGAGCAGCAGCAAGGCCTCCCGGTCGTTCTCGGTGTTGGCGTCGGCTAGCAAGGTCTGGGCCAGCGGCACGTACGACATCAACGCGAAGGGGCCAACTCCCTTGCCCGTATCCGGGTTGTTCGCGTCGTCGATCAGGCCGCGGAACATTTCTTCGGCCGCCGAGTGCCGCCCCTTCACCTGGTACACACGACCCAGCCGATAGCGTGCCTCGGCCCGCAACGGGCTCTCGCTGATGGCCGTCACGAAGGTCATGAGTTTTTGTTCGGCCAGGTCCAGGTCGCCGGCCTGATCAAAACTCAGCGCGCTCATCCAGGTGCTGCGTTCAAAGGCCGCTTCGTCGAGGGTTACCATATCGGCGTGCAACGCGTAGTACCCGCCGGCAGCACGCAGGTGGAGGCGCAGCTCGTCCCGTGTCGTAGCGTCCAGGCGCAGCACGTCGGCCGGGCCTTGTCCACTGCCCGCATCGCGCATCATCGTCTCGGCCACTGCCCGATTCGCGTCGGCCAGCGACTGGACCAACGCTGCCGTACGCTCACCCATACGCACGCGTTCGGCCATGCGCGCGTAGCGAAGGGCCTCGTGTACCTGCGTTGCCGCGCTTAGATTCTGATACTGGAGCAGCAAGGAAGTCTCGAGCATCGCGGCGTCGACACCCCCGGCCGGGCCGTGCTCGTGCATCTCGGAAATGGCGCTCTGGAACAGGTCCAGAGCCAGGTCGTGCTCGGCTTCGGATGCGTACACCTCGGCCAGACCAAGCCGGGCGGCTTGGGCCGCGGCCGACCACCCAAGATCTCTCAGGACACGCTGGTACCGGTCCTTGGCCTCTTGCGGGCGGCCCGTCAATTCGTCGAGTCGGCCCAGCATGACGATCGCCTGCCCACGCTCGGACGATTGCGGTTCGGCCAGTGTTTCACCCAACTCAAGCGCGACTCGAGCGGCATCGATCTCGCCCAATTCCATGTGGGCAGTGCCCAGCTCGATGCTCAGCGCCGCCCGATGCATGGCGGCGGCCTGCGACCATTGTGGGTACGTGCGCAGCAGGCGATCCACCACGCCCGCCCAGTCTCCTGTGGCCGACAGCACGCGGGCCCGTTGGAGTTCGGCCCAGGCGCGGTCATTGATGCCCAGCGTTGGATCGCTGACATACCCCGACACCAGTTCCACGATGCGCTCACGCCCGCCGGGCGTTGCGACATCGGGCTGCTCGATGGCCAGGCGATACAACTCATGCCGACGATGCCGCTCCACCGCGGGCATCGACTCGGCCCGTGCCAACGCAGGGCCCAACTCGCCCAAACCAAGGTATGCCAAACCCAGCTGGAAGGCATCCGATGGTGAAAGCACTGCGCCGTGGCGTTCGGCCTCGCGATACTCCGAAACGATGTTGCGATCGTTGACGGGCAGTCGCATGCCCTGCTCGATCTGGCCAAACGCCAGCGCCCGGGCACGCAGGGTATGGAACCGGCGGCGATGCTCGGGCGAGAAGGACTCACGCCCCAACAGCGGCGAGAGCTTGCGATTCAGCACGCTGAGGGCTTCGACATGTCGCTTGGCCTCGATCCGCCGCTCGGCCCCGTCCAGCAGGCTCTGATAGTCGGGCGTCGGGCGATATAAGGCAGTTATGGAAAGCCCGATAACAAGTGCTGCGATCGACACGGCAAGCGTGGGTACCTGCCAGATGTCACGCCATGGCGTCACGGCCGGGTCTTGGCCCGGTTTCTGGTCTTTGGTGGCAGTTCCTGCGCTCTTGTCGGCCGACACAACGCCTCCGAGCCAAGGCACGCAAGCGGCGTGCCCAATGGGCTATCGGTCGTCGGGCGGGACAACTTGATCGCGGTCGGGCATGGCCTGGGCAACAACACCCAATCGTGTCATCGTGTCGCCCCGATGCCGCATCGTCGGGCCCATTGCCCCTGCCAAGGCCAGGATCGGCAGCAACCACTTGACGGCATTGCGAGCCAGCGATGCGCCAAGGCTTGGCCTTCGCGGCGAGTGGTCGGCTCGGCCATTATCGGTGCCGCTCCGAGTGACCAGCAGGCCGAAGAGCAATTTTCCCGGTGTCCGGCCGAAGGCGGTTTCGAGAACGCTGCTGGCGACATACCCGACGATCAGGGCGGCAATCAGCGGGCCAAAATCCAGCAGGTCGACGCCCACGCGGACGGCCAGCCAACCCTCGGGCAAGAGTCTGGAGAGCTCGCCACCCACAAAGAGTGCCAGCACGCCGTCGGCAAGGGCGGCCATGAGACGCATGAAAGGCGGTGCAAGCACAAACCCCCGGGGCGCCACATACTCGGCTGTTTCGCCCGACGTCCGTACCACAAACAGCAGCAGGGAAGCGCTGACGAGCACCACCAGGACGGCCAGGATGCGCAGGTCGCTGGCCGAGATGGGCCCATCGAAGACCGCGGGCCCGGTATAGAGCACACGCCCCGTGTCGAGCGAGAACTCCAGGATGTCCAGTCGCGTGGCCGCCCGACCGGGCGCGCCCGGTGCGGGCTCGCCGATGCGTACCGCGACGCCGCGGCGTGAGGCCGACAGCAAGGCCAGCGCGCCGGGCGGGCCCTGGTAGAGCGTTTGCATCGCAGAACCTTGCTGCTCCACAACTCGCACGCCGTCGGTGAAGGCCAGCCCCAGCAGCATCCGTTGGCCTATCTCGACCGGGCCGGCGATGATCTCGCCCCCGGCCCACGCGCCTGCGGGCACGATTGCCTCGCGCGTCCACGAGACTTCGACCGCTTGATCGTCCTCGGCCCGGGGCCTGGCCAACTCGATGATGGCGTCTGGCTCGATGAGTTCGTAAGCCTCTCCGGTGGTTCCTGGGCGCTCGGGCAACTCGGCCCGCCAGGTGTGCAGGTGCTCGCCTTCCATGGCAAGCAGCAGCAGCCCGCCCTTGGCATCGATGCCCACGGTCTGAGGCCTCATACCCGCGGGCAGCGTGACCCATCGCCATCGGCTCATGTCGAGCCAAGCCAGGCTTGCCGTGCCGTCGAGACCCTCGATCAAGACCACCGGCCCACGAGATCCCGCGGCCGTACTGAGTAATCGGCCACGTGTGGGCAGGAAGGGTGCCGGCCCCAGGCGTCCGCCCGCGCCGGTGAACCACATGCCGTCGATGGCCCCGCGTTGCACCGCCGCCGTGAGAAACCCAAAGCCCGGGCGATCGCCCATGCCGGCGACCGCGAGCCAGACCCGACCGCCCGCTGCCGCCATGGCCGCAGGCTGCCGTTCGATCATCCCGATGGGTCGCGCAGTCCCATCCGGTGCCGCCCCCGATCCCGAGCGTGGGGGCAGGTGCCAGAGTGTCCACTGCCCGTCCCGGTTCGATGGCGCCACCGCCCAGGCGTGCTCATGGCCCGGCCTTCCTTCGCTGGCACACCCGACGGCCAGCTGGCCCGGTGCGAGCGCGACCCACCACAGGCACGCGACAATCGCCCACACCCAGCGCGGGGCGGGCATCAATCCTCCTGCCTCCGCGCATGGGCAACGTCCAGGTCGCGTCGCAGGCGGATGCCATGCCGCGACAACGCATCGCCCAGGTCGAAGGCGCGCTCGTCGGGGCGTCGCCGGCTCACGTGCGGGTCGAGCAGCCGGATGCGCACCCGTGCGTCCAGCGCCGGCACATCGATCAGGATGCGACGGGGTATTTCCAAGGCCGATTGTTGCGGGTCGGTGCGGTCGACGAATTCGATCCGCTCGAGCATGTCGGCCGTCAACGCCGGCGGCAGCCGAGGCCCACGCCGCAAGGCCACCCGCACGGGCTCGTAGGTTGTCGGGTCCAGCGTGTACTCCACAACGCCCCAACGCGCCGGGGCCCGCAGCAGCAAGTGCGAGCCGAGAGAAGTCACGCTCAAGGCCGATGCATCCATCGGCGACGACGGCACCGGCGAAAATCCCAGCAGCAACAGCAGATCCAGCGGATGGACCGGCACGCCCAGTTCGCTCAACTGGTCGGGATTGGCCCGCTCGTGCGTTCCGATGGAAGCCACGGGTGTTTCTGCCAACAGGTCCATGAACCAGTAATGGCGTTCGTTGGCACCCAGCGCCGCCCCTTCGACGCCCACCTTCTGGAGGTTCATCGAGATCTTCGTCGGATGCACCACGTGCAGCGATCCGTCCAGTTGATCGACCTCGTCCTCGCCCTGCCGGCCGATGTACCACACCGTCACGATCACAGGCGTGTAGAGGCGCTCGAGCCGTTGGGCCCGGGCATTCATGGCCGCCGCGACTTGCTCATATGGATGGTCCGAGAGGTTGACGACTCGACCCGAGCCATTGGCATAGGGCAACTCGGGCCTGCTCGCGCAGTTGCAACCCGCCGCGCACAACATCGCCAGCACGCCCAGGCAGATCCAGCGGTTCACGGCACTTCTCCGCCCACGGGGGCTTCCGGCTCGCCCAGCAGAAGGCCCGCCACGCGGTCCATGGCCTGCTCCAACTGGTCCTCGTCCAAGCCGGGGTCGGCCACCTCGATGGGCTGATCGTCGATCAGTCCGCCCGTGGCCGTCACCCGACGCACGCGCAGGTTCCCCCGGCGTTGCCCCTCGAACCGAAGCCGACGACGCCGGACCAGCATCCACGCCAGCACGTACCGCAGTTCGACGGTCTGGGCGTCCTGAGGCTCGGCGATCTGATCGAACAGGACGACCAGGTCCTCGTCGTCCACGGGACGGTTGTTTGATTTGTCCCGAGGCTTTTGGGCAAACCCTCGCCAGAGGGCAATCGTGTCGTGTGGGGCCTCGCCCGCTTGCCAGGGGCGCCAGCCTCCGTCCCAGGCGCTTTCGGCGACGTCGATACGACGCGTGCCATGGGTGTCATCGAGCAGCAGGAGCGAAACGATGCGATCTCCCGGGGCTAAGGGATCTCCCGTTGCGGTGCAGGTTTCGCTCGGTCGGCCAATCGTGATGCCAGGGAGGTGTGCCACCACCGACTTTATGCCCGCCTGGGACTGGACCTCGGCCCGAACGGGCGATCATCGGCACGATGCGTCGAATAGACGGCTGCTGGTGCCCCCGGGCCCGACCGGAAAGCGGCACGACTTGCCGCAACGCGGGCAAAGGGCCAGGTAGCAGTTCGAATCGGGTGATCGATACACCCGCACGTAGGCACCCGCGCACGTGAAACGCACCCCGATCCAGGGCCGGGGCTTGGCGGTGTTCTGTGGCGGATGTGGGCTGTTGGTCGATGCGTGATGTTCCACAGGCGATGCATCGGCGTTGGCACATGCCCGGGTTGAAGGGGCGCGACAGGTTCGGATCATGATAGGTTTTTGCCGCCCCGGCGTCCTTACCGCGCAATAATGGCTGTCAGGTCTATCGCTGGAGAACCCGATTGCCCAGACCTTTGGTCATCCTGCCCGACCCTCCGACACCACCCACGGCCATCGGGCTCATCGCCGGTGCGGGACGACTGCCCATCATCGTCGCCCAGGGCCTGCGTGACATCGGGCACCGCATCCACGGCATCGGGCTGGCCAACATGTACGAGCCCGATCTGCCGCCCCTGTGCGACAGTTTCCACGAGGTGGGGCTCTTCCGCGTGGGCGGTTGGGGCAAGGCCCTGGCCAAGCGCAACGTTCGCCACGCCATCATGGTGGGCAAGGTCGATAAGGCCAAGCTCATGCACGATCCCCTGCGGATGGTGCGCCACGTTCCCGATATGCGCACCATCATCGCCTGGCACCAGAAACTCCGCCACGATCGCCGATCCCATGCCGTGCTGGGTGCCATCGCCGATGAACTCGAACGCTGCGGCGTGCAACTGCTCGACTCGACCACGTCCATCCCCCGCGAGCTGGCCGACCCGGGCGTGATGACGCAGCGTCAACCGACGCCCGGGCAGCAGGCCGACATCGATTTTGTCTGGCCCCAGTTGGTGGACCTGCTGCGGCTGGACATCGGTCAGGCCGTCGCCGTCCGCGAGCGGGACATCATCGCCGTTGAGGCCGTCGAGGGCACCGACCGCATGATCGAACGCGCCGGTGCGTTGTGCCGGGCCAAGGGCTGGACGCTTTGCAAAGGTGCACGCTGCGGGCACGACCGCCGAAGCGACGTGCCAACCGTGGGCGTCATGACCATCGAACGCATGCACGAGGCCGGCGCGGGCTGCCTGGCGTTGGCCGCCGGCGACGTCATCATGATCGACAAGAGCGAGGTCATCGCCGAGGCCGATCGCCGGGGCATCGCCATCGTCGGCGTCCCCGTGGGCGTCGCCTGAGCATGATCCCGCCCCGGGCAGACGCGGGCGATGCGACACCCCTGGGCGTGCCTCGCGTGGTTTCTCGAGGCTTCTACAAGCTCCAGCACGCGCTGCACGAGTTCGGCATCGACGTGCAAGGCTTGGAGTGCGCCGATCTGGGTGCCAGCGTTGGCGGCTTCAGCCAATGCCTGCTGGCGTGCGGTGCCTCGAAGGTCTACGCCGTCGATACCGCCCGAGGCATCCTCGACTACGCCGTCCGCCGAGACTCGCGTGTCCACGCCATCGAACGCAGCAACGCCTTGCACTTCGATCCGCCCGCGCGGGTGGCTCTGGTCGTGATGGACCTGGGCTGGACACCCCAGCGATTGGCGCTGCCTGCTGCGGCTCCGTGGTTGTCCGATGGGGGCCGCATCATCAGCCTCATCAAGCCCCACTACGAAAGTGGAGACCACCTTACCAGCGAAGAGCTGGCGCAGCGCATTACCCAGGAGACCGTCGAGGCGGTGGGGGCGTTGGGCTTCCATTGCCGCGCGCTGACCAGGTCGCCCATCGCCGGATCACGTCGCAAGGGCAAGAGCGCCGCAGCGGGCACGGGCAACGCCGAGTGGCTCGCCTTGTTCACGGTGCGGTCGAGTTGCCTTCAGGCCTGACTGGTCGCCCAGCCCGGCTCGGTGTAACCGGCCGGGTGCACAAGCTTCCACGCCTCTTCGAGCAACTCGCGCAGGCCTTGCCGCGATGCGCCGCTGATGACCAAGAACTTCGCGTCCACACCCAGCTCGCGTTGCACGCCGGCAATGGTCTGGGCCAGTTCGTCTTCGTCGACGAACAGGTCGGCCTTGTTCAACGCGATGAGCTCGGGCTTTTCCAGCAATGCCGGCGCGTACTGCCCCAACTCCGTGCGGATCTTGCGATAGTTGCCCGCCACGTCGCCCGTATCGGGCGACAGGTCCAACAGGTGAACCAAGACCCGAGTCCGCTCCACATGGCGAAGAAACTCGTGCCCAAGACCTGCGCCCTGCGCGGCCCCTTCGATCAATCCGGGGATGTCGGCGATGACAAGCCGACGCGAGGCGTCGAGTTCGGCGATGCCCAACTGTGGACTGAGCGTCGTGAAGGGGTAGTTTGCCACCTTCGGAGAGGCCGCCGTCGTCGCCGCCAGCAGCGTGCTCTTGCCAGCGTTGGGCAGGCCGACAAGCCCCACCTCTGCGATGAGTTTCAGTTCCAGCCGCAGGCGACGTTTCTCTCCCGGTTCGCCCTTGGTGGCCTCGCGCGGGGTCTGATAGGTCGCGCTCTTGAAGTGCTCGTTGCCGAAGCCGCCCTTACCGCCACGCGCCGCCACCACGCGGTCGCCCGGGCCCAGGTCATACAGCAATTCGTCCGTGATATCGTCGTACACCAGCGTGCCGGGGGGCAGGAGCAATTCCAGGTCTTCGGCGCACGCACCCGAACGCTGCGCGCCCTCGCCAGGCCGACCGCCGCGGGCCCGCCAATCGTGCTTGCCCCGGTAATCGAGCAACGTGCCGATGTTTTCATCGGCGACCAGGACAACGCTGCCGCCGTCTCCACCGTTGCCTCCGTCGGGGCCTCCCTTGGGCAACCCCTTGGCCCGGCGGAAGGAGACACAGCCATCCCCGCCCTTGCCGGCGTAAATCGTGATCGTGGCGCGGTCGGCAAACATCGTACACAATGGTACGCGATGAAATCAGCCGCGCTACCAGGAACGTCGGACGATTACGCCGCCCGCGCCATCGTCTGTGCCAGCGCCTGCTTCAGACGCTGCTTGTCGCCCGCCCGGCAGAACATGTTGAACACCGCCGCCATCCGAGCCGGGCCAAACTCTTCGTCCTGGATCCACACCACCGTGGCAAAGACAAAGATCGCACGCCCCGGGCCCATGTCGCGGCCCGGGCCCACGTGTGGCGAACGCCCAAAGCCCATCGCCCCGGGCAACTCGATCTTCACCGCCAGCCGCGTGCCGGGCTCGAAGGGCCGATCCAACTCGAACTGCATCCCGCCTTCGCTTACGTCATAAGCATGGCCCTCGAACTCGAACTCGTCGCGATCAAGCGTTCGAACGGCAATGGGGCTGTACATCGGCGGCACGGCAAAGCGTGGGAATCGCCGGCGTTCACGGATCGGGATCGGATCTGCATTTATCGGACTCATATCGGTCTCCAATGGATCGTTTGCTCCGTCTGGAAACCTGATCGGACCAATCTCGGGGCATCTTGAAACCGAATCTAGGCAAATACGACGACTGAACTCAAAAAAAACTCTTGACTACGTAGGGGATATCAGTATATTGCGCTTCAGGGGGAGTGCAGGCGCTGCGACCCCGCAACTGGACATTCCTTTCAAAACCATAACGGAGAGACGAGAGATGAGGCGACAGAAGAGTGAGAACATGGTTCGCATGTTGGTCGTCGGGGCAACGGCATGGAGTGCCACAGCGGGCCTTGCACGCGCCGATGTGGCGCTCGACTGGAATCAGGCCATCCTCGATTCCATCGAAGAGACGCGCACCAATCCACCGCGCGCTTCGCGGGCCATGGCCATCATGCACGTCGCGATGTACGACGCCGTCAACGGCATCTCTCGCAGGCACACCCCGTATCGAGTCGTCACCGATCCGCCGCCTGCCATCATGGAGGCCGCGGCCGCACGGGCGGCCCACGACGTGCTCGTCTCGTTGTACCCCGATCGGGCGTCCATCTACGCGGACCTGTTGGATTCGCACCTCTCGGCCATCCCCGATGGTCCGGCCAAGGACGCCGGCATCGAACAAGGCGCATATGTGGCCAGCGAGATCCTCGCATGGCGCGCCGACGACGGATCCGCGGGCTCGGGCAGCTACACGCCCTCGGGCGTGCCCGGGGGATGGAAGCCCACCGGACCGGGCTTCCTGCCCGCGCTCCTGCCCCATTGGGGCAACGTCACGTGCTTTGCGATGCTCTCGGGCGACCAATTCCGGCCTATCGCCCCGCCTGAGCTGACTTCCACCGAATACACGGACGCGTGGCGTGAAGTCTACGAACTGGGTCGTATCGACAGCGCCACGCGCACGGCCGACCAGACCGAGATCGCACGCATCTGGGAGGGTGGCCCGGGCACCCCGACCCCTCCCGGCCAGTGGAACGAGATCGCCCAGACCATCGCGGGCATCAAGGGCAACACCTTCGAGGACAACATCCGCCTGTTCGCCCTGCTCAATATGGGGACCGCCGATGCCGCCATCAATTCCTGGGATTGCAAGTACGTCTACGACCTCTGGCGCCCCATCACAGCGATCTGGGAGGCCGACCTCGACGGCAACCCCAGCACCTCGCCCGATCCAGACTGGCTGCCACTGCTCACCACACCGCCCTTCCCGGCCTACACCAGCGGGCACAGCAGCTTCTCGGGGACTTCCGCAACAGTCCTGACCAACTTCTTCGGCACCGATGAGGTTGAATTCACCTTCGAGGCCATCGGCCTTTCGAGAGACTTCACAAGCCTCTGGGCCGCGGCCGAAGAGGCGGGCATCAGCCGCATCTACGGCGGGATCCACTACATGTTCGACAACACCGCCGCCCTCGAAGCCGGGCGGCACATCGGCACCTACGTCACCGAGAACTACATCCAGCCGGTGTGCCGGATGGACATGGACGCCAGTGGCACGCTGGACATCTTCGACTACCTGGCCTTCTTCAACGAGTTCACCGCGGGTGGAGGTGCCGCCGACATCAACGCCGATGGCGTGCTCGACGTGATGGACTTCATGCAATTCCAGGCCGAATTCCTCGCGGGCTGCCCGTAAGCACGTTCGAGGTCCGTGAAGGCCGCAAGGCTTCCAACAGCAACAGAGGCACGGGTCCGCGTCATCTCGACGCGGACCCGTGCCGTGCATTGCTCATACCATGTCCACCATGCCGGACGCAGCGCGATCCGATCGAATCTGGAACGACCCGCACACGCTCCTGTGTGAGGCCTGCGGCTATGTGATCGAAGGGCTGCCCAGTGATGGGCCTTGCCCCGAGTGCGGCCGTCCCATCGCCCGGAGCTTGCCAGAAAATCGGCCCGGCACGCCTTGGCAGAATCTGCGTGGCTGGCGGCCCATGCTGACGACGTGGTGGCTGGCCATGCGCCATCCCCTTTGCACCCTCGACATGCTTACCGCCAACCCGCCCAGGTACCTCCTGCTGAGGGTGCTGGCTGGTGGGCCGTTGGGGTTGCTGTTGGCTACGTTGCTGCTGCTTGTGTTCGAGCGTGAATCACCCACGCCTGGTGGTGGTTCGCAGTCATGGTCTCCCGGCAGCGCCTTGGGTGCCATCATCATGGCCCTGGTGCTGGGGGTGGTATTGACGCCCGTGGCGGCGTGGCTTCTGGGCGTGCTGACGTGGACCGAGGCCCGTGGACTGGTCATCATCAGCGCCCGTCGGGGCACGCGTGTCCACTCAAGACTGGCACACAGCATCGTGCGACACGGGGCCGTCGCCTGGCTCTTCTGTGGTGTCGGTGCCGCCATGGCCATCCCCTGGCTCTGGGGCTTCGAGAGCGAATGGCGGATCGAACGCGGCCCGATGCCGGCTTGGACCTTCGCGCTGGCCATCGTGGGCCTGGGCGTCGCCTTCATTGGGTTCATGACCTTTGAGATGTACGCTTGGCTCGGCCTTCGACGCTGCAAGTTCGCCAACATCCCAAATCCAAACCAAACAGGACTATCCGTGGCCTCCCCAACCGCACAAGGGTCCGCGCGGGCACGCACTACCCTCCAGAAGGAGGTATGACCGCATGTCCGAGGCCCGTCCGCGTCGTCCACGCCGCCCGCTGCGCAAGGTGCTCGTGTGGGGTGGTGGTGCCTGCCTGCTCCTCGCGCTGGTGGTGGTCCTGCTAGGTCCGACCATCGCCGGTGCCGTCGTGCCCGCCCTGGCCGGCAAGGCCAACCTGCCCGGCCGCATTGAAGTGGCGCGCGTCAAACTCACCTGGACGGGCACGATGGCCGTCGAACAGGCCACGCTCTATGACACCACAGGCGACACCATCGCCAGTGTCAGCCTCCGCACGGGCGGCGGCCTGCTCGGCCTGTTCGACGGCACGCTCCGGGACGATGTCACCATCCAAGGCTGGGCGCACGTTTCCATGGACGAGCAGGGCGTCACCAACGTCGAGCGCGCCCTGGGAATGGAGCGAACCCAACAGACCGCTGCGGCCCCATCCACACCCGCCAGCGAGCTCAAGCTGCCCTTCACGCGCGTCATCCTCGACGGGCTCGACCTTGCCTTCACCCGCGATGGCACGCCAACCGTTGGCATCGCGAAGTTCCAGGGCGAAGCGGTCGCCAGCGGTGCCAACCTGCACGTGCAAGCCAAGGGCAGCATCGTCGCGCTCGCCCGGCCTGCCACGGCCCGCGATGAGATCGCCAACGCCCCAAGTCAGGGAACACTCAACGCTTCTGCCCGATTCGATCTGAACACCCTCACCGGCAACGCCGAAGCCGATCTGGACAACATCACCGTCGATGCCGCCCGGGCGCTGGCCGGGCTCAGCGGCAGCGTCGAGGCGGTTGAATCCGCGGGAGTCACGGCCCTTGGCGGGCTCGATCTTGATGTGTCCCTTGCCTTGCAAGCCGGCGCGCCCCAGCAAGCCACGCTGCGGGTCGCCTCCCGGTCGATCTCGGCCAACTTCTCCATGGTGTCGCGCGAGGGCGTCATGACGCTGACCGAGCCCGCCCGATTCGAGGCCGACGCCGCCGCGTTCCTGGCCAACGACACGCTGCGAGTGCTGCTGTTGCCCGACGAGCGCGTGGAGATCACCCAAGCCAGCCGACTGAACCTGACGATCGATCATCTGACTATTCCCATGCAAGGGGCCGCGCCAGACGTGCGGGCGGCCTCGGGCGTGTTGCGTTTGTGGGCCGGCCGCACGCTCATGAACGTACCGACCCCAGAAGGCCAGCCCGTCGAAGTGCGGGCTAACGAACTGCTCGTCACCCTCGCCAAGCGAGCCGATGCACCCGCGGTTGCCCTCGATGTCTTGCTCAAGGCCGGTGTACGCGGCAGGCCCGACGGCACGCTCACACTCTCGGCCCAGATTTTGCCGCCGGGGCCCGAGGGCTTCGAGCTTCCCGAGCCGACGCCCGGGGCGATCATCGCGCTGCTGCCCCAGGCGACGCTGCGACTCGACCAATTGCCCACGCTCGCGGCCAAGCCCTGGCTCTCGGAGGTCGAGTCCATGGGCCTGGACCTGGCCGCCTTTGTTGGCGGCATGATCGATGCCTCGATCGAATGGGGATCGGGTCAGGACGATCGAGCCCTGCTGACAGCCAGCATCAACGCCCCGCATCTGCGCGCTTCGGCCAGCGCAGCCTGGAGCGAGCAGGCCATCGAACTCACGACACCGCTGATCCTGCACGTGGCACGCCCCAACGAGGCACTCAAGCCCTGGATGCCACCGGGCTGGGTGCTGACCAACGGCCGAGGTCTGACCCTCGAAGCTGGCCGGGCCACCCTGCCCATGCAAGGCCTCTCGCCCAGGTTCCAGGACGCCAGTGTTCGCGTCGACGCCCAGGCTATGCAGATGCAACTCCGCGTGCCAGACCAGCCCTCCGTGGTCCTGCCCAGGCTCCACGTTGCCTTGCAAGCCCAGGACAACACCGCTGCGGTGCAACTCAACGCTTCACCAACGATCGACGCTATCGCGGCAAACCTCAGCGCCAACATCCGCATGCAAGGCTTGCAAAGCCTGCTGCAAGACCAATGGCCTGTCGTCCTGGGCGATCTCGAATTGCGAGCGCCAACCCAGATGGCCAGTGTCCTGGGTACGGTCGTGGCCGATCGACCGCTCGAAGCGTGGCTTCGAGATGCCCTTGGTCCGCAGGCGACTGTCAAACTCCAGCTCCACGAGCCCGAACCGGGCCAGAGCCTTGCCGCCCGACTCACCATCGACACGCAGCACGTCGGCCTGCACACGACCGGCCTGTCGGCCTCGCCGCAAGGCATCACACTCACCGGCGCCACACTGAACGCCACACCCAGCGACGCCCTCTGGCAAAGCGTGGCCACGATGGCCAATCTCCCCGGCACCAGCCTCTTGGCCCGGGCACCGCTTCGAGTCGACATCGGCAGCGCCACCTTGCCCTTCGATGGCACTCCCGCGGACCTCGCCTCGCTCCTCGAGACGACGAGCGTCACCGCGGCTCTTGCCACACCCTGGACGATCTCCGGGGTGCCCATCGGCGATGCCGATGACGCCAGGACCACAACCGTGGCCATCAAGGACTTGCGAGCCAGCCTCAACAGTGCGGGCAAACTGCTCACCGGAGATGCCGGTGCCCGGGCCACGATCGATCTCGCCCTCGACGCGCCCGAGCAAGGCCCCGTCGCCACGCTCCGGGCGGAGGTGCTCAGCAACGATCGACAGGGATATGACGCCAGTATCCGCCTCGACCAACTCAACCCGGCCCTGGCCATGGCGCTGGCCGGCGGCACGCCAGCCACGAGAGAAGCGCTCGACGGCGCGCTCGGCAACGGCGGACGGCTCGATCTCCAAGGCACCATCGATCGCTCACCCTCGGGCGAATACGCGCCTCGGAGCGCTCACATCGACGTGCAAACACCACGCTTCAAATCCATCCGGCCCATCGATATCGAGTTCGCCAGCGACACCATTGCCCTGTCCGGCCCGGCATCGCTGGCGTGGCAGCCAGACGCCGCATGGCTCCAATCCGCGATCGGTGCCCGCATCGAAATGGCCGACCCGTTCGAGATCGCCCTGGAGCGCGTGCAGGTGGGCAACCCAATGGCTGGCGGGGTCCTCCTCGCTCCTGAGCACGCCTGGCTCAACGCCTCGTTCAAGGGCACGGACGCCACCATCGCCATCGAAGGCCGGCCCGATATCCGTCTGCACTCCATCGAGGCCACGCACCGACGCGTCGGCCCGGCGCGATTCGCCGTCACCGCAAAGGCCAGCGCGGGCGATGCGGGTGTCGTCGAATTCAACGGGCTCTTCAGCGACCCCACAGACGCCGATGGACGCATCGACTTGCAGGATTCGATCTTCCGCGGCACGCTGCGTGGCGACAAGGTGCCCGTCGCGCTTGCCGACGCCATGACCAATAGCGATGGCCTGCTGGCCGAACTCATCGGCGACGTGGTCGATCTCGACGCCGAGATCAGCGAAGGAAAACTCATCCCGGGCACCCCGCCAAGCGCCAACGTGCGCTTCAGTGTCCGCGGCCCCAGGGCCCAGGCCTCCGCGTACGGACGCCTGGAGAATCATCTCATCACAATGCCCGAGCCGCAGAGCATCCTGACCATCCGCGAGGTCCGGCCCGAAGTGTCGCGCCGCTTCGCCGAGATCGTCCCGGAGTTGCTCCTGGTCGAGAAGCGCCCCGAAGACGGCCCGGCCATCGTGCGCACCCAAGGACTGGCCATCCCCACCAATGGCCAGTGGGGGCACGCCAATGGCAACATCACCATCGCCCTGGGCACCGCCCGCTTCCGAAGCAGCAGCCTGCTCGCGGGCGTGCTCAAGGCAACCGGACAGCGCGAACAGGGTGCCCTCGGCCGGCGCATCGAGCCCATCGAGATCGGCGTGACCAACGGCCTGCTCACTTATCAGCCATTCGACCTGCCCCTGGGAGACCTGACCCTCAACACCGAAGGGGCCGTCAACCTCAATGACAACACCATGGACGTGGTGATCTGGATCCCCATGGCAGCACTCTCGGACGAGGCCGCCGGAAGGTTCAATACCGGGCTGGGAAGCGCCATCGGCCGCGCCGTCCCGGGCTTCAGCGCCATCACGACCGTGCCCTGGCGCGTGTCCGGGTCGCTCGATGGCCCGTCCATACGGCCCGCGCCAAACGTGCTCATCGAACGCCGAGGCGATCAACTCCTCGGCCCGTTGCTCAGGCCGGGCGAGACGATCACCGACCTGCTGGGCATCCCGCGAAGGCGCGAAGCGCCACGCGGCGGCGGGTAAGTCACGACAACCAGCCTAGCCATCGGGCCACTACGAGCGTCGGCTCGATCATGCCGCCGGGCTCGCTGGCCGCGAATGCACCGAATCCATCGAGTGGGACCCATCGCAGGCACGAGTACTCCCATTCGTGCGCGCCGCCCGGCGCGGGGCCCGGCGCTTCGCCCGCAAGACGGGCGCGAACGATCACGTCCACGCTGTCGGCCTCCGCATCGGCTACCAACGCTACGGCACGTACCCCCTCCAGCGGCGCGTTGATGCCCGCTTCCTCGGCCAGTTCACAAGTCAACGTCGAGAGTACTTGCTCCAGCCCAAGACTCGCGGGCGCTTGAACAGAGTGCAGCCCCCCCGCCGGTGCGAACTCCCACATACCCGGATAACTCCGTGTGCAGGCCCCACGCCGTCCCATCAAGACGCACGCAAGGCCGTCCAGCATCGCCTCGATCACCCCCGTCACGCTCAGGATCGTCACCCGCTGAGACACCCCGGGCACCGGGCACACTACATGCGAAAAACGATCGGGCGAGGCGTGGACGACGGACGCGGCCGAATCGATCCCACGGACCGCAAGGATGTCCCCATCGAACAGCCGGGGGTTCGTCGCGCACGCGTGCTCCCACGCCCTTTCGATCCGTGCATCGCGCGCGCGGCCCTTTCCGCGAACCTCGATCCGCATCGGCAACGTGGCATCCAAGGCGATCAATCGGGTCGTCACAGGCCCAGTGCCGAAGAAAACGGCCCGCCAATCTGCGAAGCGAGTTCCTCGGGCAGGCCCAGCAATTTGGCTTCCTGACCCATGATCTCGCGTACCAGAGCCTGCGCCTGGGTCAACGCGTCGTTGGTCGCTTCGGCGATCAATTGCTGGGCCAGTTCTCGGCTGCGGGCGTCCGCCGAGAACGCCCCCGCAAGCGCCGGCTCGACATGGACGCCCACAACCTTCATCGCCCCGCTCATCGTCACCAGGACGGCCCCGCCACCGGCAGATCCAACAACGCTGGAAGCTTCGAGTGTTTCGCGGACGCGCACGGCCGCGTCGGTCAGCTTCTGCCGGTCCTTCATCAGGCTTGCGATCGCACCGAACGCACGCATCTGGTCGAACATGCAACCCCCCAAAACCTCGTGCTACCGGTCATCGTCCGGCACGCCGTACAACGTGTGCGAGATGGCCCGATTCCCACGGAAGACGACCTCGACGATCAGCCGGTTCTTCGGGTTGACCTGGGACATCTCGAATCGAAAACGCCCCTCCCCCAAATCCTGCGGGCTCTCGTGGCCCAGGCGCTTCTTCATGCTATCCAGGTCCAGGGCTTCCTCGACGTATTGGCTCGACTCGAACCATGCACGCATCGATGACTCGTTCATCTTCCCAGCGTCCTTGGTCAGGAAGTACCAGACTCCAACCCCGCACGCCAAGACGATCATCAGCAAGACGACATTCTTGATCAATCCAGATTTTTTCTGTGCCACGATTCGGCCTCCAAAAGGTTCGTTGGTGGATCCCTACCAAGACACCTTAGCCACCCCCGCCCGTCGGCGTTTCGGGGGCGAACAGTTCCCGCGCTCGCCGAACCAGGGCGTGGTCGTGAGGCGCGATGCCAGATCCCATCGATGCAACGGTCGGCTTGCCCTCGACCTGAACGGCGGGGGCCGGCCGCCGTGACGGGGTGCTCTGCACGGGCTTCGCCGGCGGTGGCGCGGTGGCCTCCACCGCCGGCGTCAGGCTTTTCCCACCGGAGCCGCCGCCCGCCCGGCCATAGCCGCCAGGGCCGTCAAGTCCGCGAACTTCTCGCTCATCGCAAGCCGCACAAGCGCCGCGTCGAACATCGTACGAGGTGCCGGGCTCTCTCGGCACACCCGTTGCGCCGTCTCGCACAATGCGATCATCGAAGACAACGCCGGCGCGTCGAACCGGGCCGCACGCTCTCCCTCGGTCTGCCGGGCGATGTCCGAGAGTTCCAGTAGCGTCGTCCTGGGCCCACACACCAACAGCACCATCAGGTCTCGAAGCCGCGATGCCAAAGACTCGATGGCCAGCTCTGGACCGATCCCAAGTCGAAGCAGGTCATCGCCCGCCTCGAGCGCGCCCTTCGCGTCACCCGCAGCGATCGAATCGATCAACCGCCCCACCAGTTCCCGGTCGGGCAGGCCCAGCAACTCCTCCAAACGAGCCAGCGTCAGCCGGGCATCGCCCGCGGCCATCAGACGGTCCAGCAGGCTCAGTGCATCACGCATCGAACCCGCACCAAGCCGTGCGACCGCCAGCAATACGTCCTCGTCCGCTCCCACGCCCTCTTGCGCACACACCGCCCGCAGGTGCTCGGCGATGCTCGACGCGGGGATCATGCGGAAGTCAAACCGCTGGCACCGGCTCTGGATCGTCGGCGGCACCTTGTTGGCCTCGGTCGTACACAGGATGAACTTCACGTGCTCGGGCGGCTCTTCCATCGTCTTGAGGAGCGCGTTGAACGCCTCCTTAGTCAGCATGTGGACCTCGTCGATGATGTACACCTTGATCTTCCCACGCAGGGGCATGTACCCCGCGTTGGCGATCAGGTCCCGGGCGTTGTCCACGCCACGATTGCTCGCCGCGTCGATCTCGATCACGTCCGTATCCTGCCCGGCCATGATCGCCCGATCGGCCTCGGGGCTGCCCCCCGCAAGCGCCTTGGCGAAGATCCGAGCCATCGACGTCTTGCCTACTCCACGCGTGCCGCAGAACAGGTACGCGTGGGCAACCCGCCCCTGCTCGATGGCCTTGGCCAAGGTACGGGCCACAGCCTCCTGACCCACGACGGTATCAAAATCCTGGCTGCGATAACGGCGGGCAAGGGCGGTATAGGCCATGCCACCAGCGTAGCACAGTCACCGACTCTCGGCAGCCTATGTTCGGGGTGCAGCAGGGTAGCCGCAGGCTCCTTACCGATCCTGCAATCGCCTCGGCGAAGCGCTGGCCACCAGCCGGAGGCTGGGCGTGTCCCAGTTCGCGTTCAGGCTCGCCGCCCCAACGTCGCTTGACTCCACCGTCAGGTCGATGGTCGCACGCCGCAGCCGAGGTCCGATGTCATACTCCAGCGTGAACGTCGCGTCCAGGACGCCCCGCAGCAGCACCCGTGTCTGCGTCGAGCTCAGCACACCCTCAAGAAACTCGTCGATGGTCAACATCAGCCGCTGCGAGCCGTTCGCGGCATCGGGGTCCAATTCGGCATAGATCCGCGTGATCTCGCGGAAGTTCGTGCCCTCGTCCTCGGCGCTGACGAACTCGATGGTGTTGGTGAACATCGGGTTCTGCGTCAGGTCCAGCACGTCGATGGGGTACGGCGCAAACTCATGACCCGTGCGGATCATCGTCAGCACCCGGTGCGCCACGATCCGCGTCACCACGTGCGTCGAGGCCGTATCGCTGGTCTGCTGGTAGCTCTTGAAACTCGTGTCCAAGGCCGCCAGCGATGCCGTGAGCAAGGCCGCGCTGATCGCCAACGCCACCATCATCTCGATCAGGCTGAAGCCCCGAACGATTCGGCGAGCGTGTCGGTGCGTTCTCATGGGCGGCCCTCCCGGTACGAGCCCGACAAGGTTCTGAGCTGGACCGGCAGCATGATCCCGTCGGGCAGGGCCATGTCCGAATTGAAACGCAGGTGTACGCGTCCATACCCGTGGAATGGAACCGGGACGGCACCATCCGGAATCGGCGATGCATCGTGCCGCACATCCGCCAGGCCGTCGCCGGTGGTGTCATAGCCCACGATCTTCTGCAACCGCATCTCTCCCGAAACCGGGTCCAGCGCCATCGCCATGGGCAGTGTCGCGGGGTTCAGAGATTCGGCGTCCCCATCCTCGGGCCCGAAGTACCCAAGTGTCGTGTTGAACATCGCCGGGTTGCCCACGGGAATGCCGAACTGATCCACCAGTGGCGGCTGACCCGACACGGGCTTGAAGGTCATCAGCAGGGCACCATCGATCGTCGCGTTCCCACGGATGTCCAGCACGCCCGCGACGATCACCCCGCTCAACTGAACATCCTGTGTCGGCGGGCTGTTGAACGTGCCCAGGTCCACCGAGTATCCAGGAAGCATCATGCTCGAAAGATCGATCAACTCCTCATCCGCTGCGTCAGGCCGGAAACGCTCATCGGAACGCTTGTCGGGGTCTGGGTGCTGACGCAGGAATCGCGTCGCGCCCGTAAACTGCATCTTGTTGCGTGTGGGCGTGTACTGCGCCGGTGTGTCGCTCACGATCGAACCGATGAACAGGCAATCGTGGAATCGGATGTTGTTCGAGTGACGCCTCGTGTTCGTCACGCGTCGCCCGCCGATCAGGATCGGATCCAGCAGGTCGTCGAAGTTCACAGGCCGAGCGTTGAACAGGAAGTCCGCCTTGTCCAGCGCCTGGGTGAACGGGCTCACCGGGATCCGCCAGTCCTGCTCGGGCGGCAACGCCGACGCCGGCAGCACGTCCGTGGGAAACTCACCAGCGTCAGCGATCACAACACGCGGAGCCTCGGGCTGGGGCCGGCCAGATCCCGTGTCATAACGGAGCCGCCCGTACAGTTCCCAGTTCAAGTGCGCGTTGCTCACTTCGGTGCGGACATAGGTGATGCCCACGAACGTGCAGTTCACGAACAATGCGTTCAATCCCGGATCGATCACCGCGTCCTTGAACACCATGTTCTCGAACACGGGACGGTAATACCAATCGGTGAAGTTCGGGCTGTTGAAGGGAGAACGCTCAAAGTACGCCGTGTCCCAGTTGTCCGGCAGGCCGTCGTGGTTGCTGTCGGGGTCGACCCGGAAGTACCTCGGTGCCGTCGGGTCCGTCCCGCTCTCGACATACCCCACCAGATCGGCCGCGCTGCCGAGCCCAAGGTTCTGCGCCACCTGCGTAAAGAAGGCAACGCCATTGGCCGTGCCAGCAACCAGTTGGTCCTTGGCCTTCACAAAACGGGCCGTCGTGATCTCCGGCAGATCGTCCTCACCCACCCCAAATCGCATCGACGGTTGGTTGCCCCCATCAATGGGCCCTTGCAGGCGATCGACCACCGGGCCCTGGAGCGCTTCCCAATCCGAGCGGCTGGCGCGGAACGATAACGTCCCATTCACCTTCCGATACAGGTCGCGGCCGTCGATGTACCCGTCGCGGTACCCAAGCACCTGATCGGCAAAGAGCCCGGAATACGGGTCCACGTCACGCAGCGGCTCGTCGCCGGGCTGCCAGACCCCATCGCCATTCAGATCAACAAACCCATACAAGCCGTTCCGATTGCGGTCGGGCCGGGAACTGTCGATGAGCAGTCCAAGGGCATCATCGATGCCACGACCCGACCCGTCCACGAACTCCGCCGTCGCGAAATGCGAGGGCGTCCCTGCCCGAAGGGCGTCCGAGAGCGCCACGCGACCATCGCTGTTCTTGTCAAAGAACGTCAGGAACAGATCGAACTCATCAATGTAGCCATCCTTGTTCACGTCAAGAATGTGCTCATCAGGAATGCCGTCGCCGTCCAGGTCGATCCCACCACCAAGACCCTCGACCGGGTGGCCTACACGCAGACGGTTGTCGTTATCTACATCCATCGCGGCCAGATTCACCGCAAAGGCATTCAGGCGGGCGTCCAGATCGGGGTGCAGATTGCGAAAATCCGACCGGATCAACATCGGATCGCCGTGCGTGAACGCCAGGTCCGTGAACGTCGAACCAAGATCGCCGTCCACCATCACGTTCTTGCCGATCATGATCCGGTTCGGCGAGATCACCGCGTGCTCGATCCGCTTGGCCATGCGGAAGTCTTTGCTGATGGTCCGCGTCAAGGGAACGCCGCCACGCTGGTGGTCAAAGTCAAAGCCCGTCACGATGATGCGGATGTCCGTGCCGTTGGCCAGGGGCGCGTAGGTGATCTGGTACGCCTGCCCGGTCGGGTCCGTGTCCGGGTCCTGGGCCATAAGCCCCACCGCGGGCGTGAACAGCCAGTTGCCCTCGGAGTACAACGCCGTGTCAACGCCAACGGGCGCCGCGCCGAGCACCGGGGCAAGGATCCCATCTATGTTAATCTTGTTCTGGTCCGAGCCGTGGATGATCGCCAAGGCATCGGCTACCCCGGCGGGGACATCACCCGTCACCAACGGGCGGACAACGGTATCGACGTCCGCCGGGATCGCGCCAACCCACAGCTGCGTCCCCATGGTCTGATCGATCACCCCGCGGTCGATCACGAATCGGGTCACCGCCTGCTCCAGGCGACGCTCGGCGATCGAAAGCCCCGTCTCGGCCGAACTCATCGCCCGGCTCACGTGCATGTGCGCCGCCGCCGTCCGGAGATTGCCCTGGCTCACCACGGCCATCGCCGCCGCGAGCGAGCCGAACAACAGCAGGAACATCATCGACAACACCGAGACCACCCCGCGCCGTCGCGGCCCGGGGCGGCGATGCTTCCGACGACTCGACAGCGAGGTTGGTTGTGTCATGGCTTCCTTCCAATGCGGCATTCAGGGCACGATCCAGACCACCCGCGTGATCTCCGTCGCGGTCGAAACGAACGGCCCTGCATACGTCACGATCACTTCCACGCGCAGCGGAAACTGATCAATGGCAATTCCCGCCGATGCACCCGAAGGCGGTTCAAAATATCCCGGGTCAAGCTCCCACGTCGGATCGGTCGGGTGGACCTTCACCACGCGAACCGTCTGACGCCAGCCGATCATCGCAACCGGGTTACCGTCCTCGCCAAGCATCACCGTCCCGTCCGAGAAGATCTCAGGAATCACCAGCCCAAACGCGTCGATCGGCCCGGGCAGGTCGTCATCGTCGGCAAACCCGGGAGTTCCATCGAAGGCGAAGGTGATCCCATCAAAATCATCCAGGTCGTCAAAGTCTGCCACCACCAACTCGCCCGGCTCGGGCCCCCAGCCCTCCACGCCATCGGGCCCCATGCGAAGGCCCGTCACCGGGTCGTGCTTGGGCAGCCCCATCGTCAGTTCCCGGATCTCATTGCCGAGGAACGTGGCCGTCGCCGCGTGCGAAGACCACGTGTTGCTCCGCATGAAAGCCTGATGCGCCTCCACGATGGCAACGACACCAACGCCGATAATCACCGTCGCCAGCGCCGTCTCGATCAGCGTGAATCCACGCGAACCAACCCGAACGGTCCTCTTGCATGGCGCGTTGCGGCGTGACACGGGCAAGCCCTCCCAACAAGCGCGAGGCCATCAAGGCCCCGCACCCATACCTTCCATTCCAATCCCGCCATCAGTTCACGATCTGGCTCATCCGGAAGATGGGCAGGATGATGGCCATCGCGATGAAGCCGACAATGCCGCCCATAACAATGATCATGATCGGCTCGATCAGGCTCGTCACGGCCTTGATCTGCTCCTTCAACTGCTTCGCGTAGTACACCGAGACCTCGTCCAGCACCTCGCCAAGCTTGCCAGACTCTTCGCCAGCCGAGATCATCTGCACCACCGCACGCGGCAACAGCGTGGTCTTGGTCAAAGGCAGGCTGATCTTCTTACCTTGCTTCACCGACATGTACACGTTGCGCCACATCGCCTTGTACAGACGATTCCCCGAGATATCGCCCGTGATCACCAGCGTGTCCAGCATCGGCACGCCCGCGTTGATCAGCTGCCCCTTCGTGTGCAGGCTCCGGCTGATGTACAGCGAGCGGAACATGTTCCGGAACACCGGCAGCGTCAGCTTCAGACGGTCGGCCAGCAGCCCGCCCGGCTCGGTCTTCAATGCCAGGAACCCGGCAACGCCCACGCCAAACAAGCCCGCCACGATGTATGGCCACTGCACTTGCAGGAAGTCGCTCAGCCCCATCAGGAACTTCGTCGAGGCCGGCAGCGCGTCCTCCTTGCCCTCGAACACCGCCTTGAACTTCGGCAGCACGAACGTCAGCAGGAACACCGTCACCGCCACCGCCATCGTCCCGATGATGCCCGGGTAGATCGACGCACCGACAACCATCTTACGAGTCTCGATCTGCTGCGCGATGTACCCCGCGATCCGATCCAGCATCTGGCTGAACGACCCGCTCATTTCAGAGGCACGGACCATGTTCACGTACAAAGACCCGAACAGCTTCGGATGCCGAGCGAGCGCCTCCGAAAAACTCTTGCCGCTCTCCACGTCCGTCCGCAACTGGTTGATCACCTTGCGAAAGCCGCGATGCTGCGTCTGATCGGCGATCCCCTCCAGGCTCGCCCGCAGGTTGATGCCCGCACGGATCATCACCGCCAGCTGCGTCGTGAACTCCAGCACGTGCTTCTGCGAAGGCTTGCCAGAGTTCATGTCGGCCAGCTTCTCGAGCAACGCCTGACGCTGCGCACCGCCGCCTACGGGGTTCACCGCAAGGATGTGCATCCCCTGGTTGCGCAGCACCGTCGCCGCGGTCTGCACGCTGTCGGCCGACAGCACGCCAACCTGGATCTGACCGCCCGGGCCCTTGACCTGGTAGCGATAGTTCGGCATATCGGCTCACACCCCTCGGGGACTCATGCCCCGCTAATAACCCACACCGCGATCCTTACGCAACCAACTGACGCTCCAACTTGTCCGGGAAGGCCGCCTGCGCCACCGCGTCTTCCTTCGAGATCATCCCGTTGAAGTACAATTCCGCGATCGACGCGTCCAGGCTGCTCATGCCAATCGCACGGTTCGTCTCGATCACGTTGGGAATCTCGAACGTCCGGTTCTCGCGGATCAGGTTCCGAACCGCCGGAGTACACAACAGCGTTTCCACCGCGGGCACCATCCCGGGCTGATCGATCCGGCTGAACAGCGTCTGGCTCACCACCGCCTGCAACGTGTTGGCAAGCATCGACCGGATCTGGTTCTGCTGACCCGCCGGGTACATGTCGATGATGCGCTCCACCGTCTGGCTCGCATTCACCGTGTGCAGCGTGCTCAGCACAAGGTGGCCCGTCTCGGCCGCGCTGATCGCCAGCGCCGTCGTCTCCAGGTCACGCATCTCACCCACAAGGATGATGTCCGGGTCCTGACGCAACGCGTGCTTCAGGCCGCTCGAAAACGTCGGCATGTCCTGCCCAAGCTCACGCTGCTCGATCAGGCAGTGGTCGCTCTCGAAGGTGTACTCCACCGGGTCCTCGAGCGTGATGATGTGCTTGCGGTACCGCTCGTTCATCGCCTGGATCATCGCCGCCAGCGTCGTGCTCTTGCCAGAGCCTGTGTCACCCGTCACGAGCACCAGGCCGCGAGGCAGGTACGTCAACCGGGCGATCACTTCCGGCAGCGTCAAAGCGCTCAGCGGGGGTACCTTCGTCTTGATCGCACGCAAGCAAAGCCCAACCGCGCCACGCTGCAAGTGAGCGTTCACGCGATACCGGCTCAGCCCCTCAACCTCGTACGAAAAGTCCGCGTCCTTCTGCCGGTCGAACGTCTGCACCGCCTCGGGGGGAGCCATCTCCTCAAGGATCGCACGCCCGCTCTCGGGCGAGATCACCGGAAAATCCATCGGCGTCATCACCTGGTTCACACGCATCACCGGCGGTTGCCCCGCCACAAGGTGGATGTCCGAGGCGTTGGCCTTGTGGGCCACCTTCAAAATATCGTGCAGGTTCACGCGCAGGTCCCCCTCAGCGGGCCATTCCATGGACCCGCGACAACGCGGGCCTTCGACACCCACCATCGTCCCTTGAAACCCCCGCCGTGAGGACGCGAGCGCTCCAGCGCAGGCAACATGCGCCGGTTATGACGACACACCAGCCGCGCACGTCCCATTACAACAGAAACGAAACGGTTATCGACCCGCTCTGTCTCGGGCCGCGACGGCCAGCCGATCGGCCCGCTCGTTCTCGGGGTGGTCGTTATGACCACGAACCCAATGGAAACGCAGCGAATGCACGCCCATCAACTCGTCCAGTTGCATCCACAGGTCCTGGTTCTTGACGGGTTGCTTCGAGGCCGTCTTCCAGCCACGCTGCTTCCAGGAGGCCATCCACTCCTTCAGCCCGTTCAGCACGTACTGCGAGTCCGAGTACAACTCCACACGAGTGGGCTTGCTCAAGGCCTCCAGCCCGCGAATCACCGCCAGCAACTCCATCCGGTTATTGGTCGTTGCTCGCTCACCGCCGCTGCCTTCCTTCTCAGAACCAGAAGATGGATGCTTCAGGATGTACGCCCAGCCACCAGGCCCGGGGTTCCCCGAGCAGGCACCGTCCGTGTACAACTCAACCAATGGCAGCGATCCATCATCCATCGCCCATGCTAACACCAATCCAAAGCCACAAGAGAGCCAAGCCCCTTGCCTCTTGCCTTACCAGCGTGAGTGCCCAGCTGAGGTATCTTCATCACAAGTCCACTCCCGCGCGCTATCTGCCGGACATACCCAACAAAACCCTTTACGCCCCACACCACGCTCGTATCGTGCACACATGAAGAGCACCAGAACAAACGCCCGAAGCGTCGCCCGTGGCATGGCCCTGACCTATCCCAAAAGGCCAAGACATACCATCCGCCCCATGCCAACACATCGCTTCGAAGTCCGCCCACATCAGCACACTTCAGATCCAAAGGCCACCCGCCTTATGCGAGAAGCCGCCGAACTGGGCTATAACCTCGTTTCGGCCAGCACCGCCAAGGTCTACCTCCTCGAGGGCGACCTCACCAACGAGCAGCGCGACGCCATCACATCCGCACTGCTGGTCAACCCCGTCACCGAAACCCTCGCGACCACCAACGGAGTGCCCGGCGTCACCCTCGAAGTCCACCCCCTGCCGGGCGTCATGGACCCCGCAGCGCAGTCGGTCCAAGAAGCCGTTTACGAGTTACTGGGCGTGCATGTCCAGGCCTCCACCGGCACCCGCTACGACCTCCAGGGCCTCGACGAAGTCGCCGCCAAGGCCTTGGCCGCCCGGTTGCTCTATAACCCCGTGGTCCAGGCCCTGCACACCGAGCCATTCCATCCCGACGCGTTGCCCTACGGCACGCCCTACCAGTTCAAGCCCATCTCTGTCGACATCACCACGCTCGACGACGCGGGCCTCGAACGCCTCAGCCGCGAGGGGCACCTGTTCCTGAGCCTCGGCGAGATGCGGGCCATCCAAAGGCATTACCAGAGCCTCCACCGAGAACCCACCGATATCGAGCTCGAGACCCTCGCCCAGACATGGTCCGAGCACTGCGTCCACAAGACCCTCAAGAGCGACTACCACTACACCGGGCCCAAGGACGACACGATTCGCTGGCAGGGCCGCCCGGGCGTGACGGTCCACGGCGACGGCAGCGTCACGATTGCCAACCTCCTCAAGCACACCGTCGCCGCCGCCACGCACGAACTGATCGCCGAGGGTATCGATTGGACCCTCTCGGTCTTCCACGACAACTCGGGTGTCATCGCCTTCGACGACGACTATGGCGTGTGCATCAAGGTGGAGACCCACAACCACCCCAGCGCCATCGAGCCCTACGGCGGTGCCGCCACGGGCATCGGCGGCTGCATCCGCGACATCATCGGTACGGGCCTGGCCGCCAAGCCCATTGCCAACACCGACGTCTTTTGCGTTGCCCCGCCCGACACGCGAGACGTGCCGGCCGGCTGCATCCACCCCAAGCGCGTGCTGCGCGAGATCGTCGCGGGCGTGCGCGATTATGGAAACCGCATGGGCATCCCCACGCTCAGCGGCGCGGTCGACTTCGACCCGCGATATATCGGCAACCCGCTCGTCTTCGCCGGCTGCATCGGCCTGATCCCGCGAGACAAGATCGATGGCGCCGCCAAGCCCGGCGACCGCATCATCGCGTTGGGCGGTCGCACCGGACGCGACGGCATCCACGGCGCGACCTTCTCGAGCGCAGAACTCAGCGATACCCACGCCGACGAGTTCGGCCACGCTGTCCAGATCGGCAACGCCATCGAGGAGAAGAAGGTTCTCGATGCCATCCTCCGCGCCCGCGACGAGGGCGAGCGTCCGCTCTACAGCGCCATCACCGATTGTGGCGCGGGCGGGTTCAGCAGCGCCATCGGCGAGATGGGCGAGAAGCTCGGCGCGCAGGTGCAACTCGACAGGGCCCCGCTCAAGTACGCCGGCCTGACCTACACCGAGATCTGGATCAGCGAAGCACAGGAACGCATGATCTTGGCCGTGCCCGAGCAAAATCTCGCGGCCATGCAGGCGATCTGTGAGGAAGAGGGCGTCGAACTGGCCGACCTGGGCCACTTCGGCACGCCCAACGCCGAACTGATCCTGCGCTACGGCGAGCACGAGGTCGGGCGGTTGCCGATGGACTTCGTGCACGGCGGCATCCCCCGCGAAACGCTGCCGGCGGTGTGGTCGCCGAAGAGCCCCTCACCCCGGCGCTCTCCCCGAAGCGGGGACAGGGAGCAAGACGTGAGCGCGCGATTGCTTTCTTTGCTCTCGCGGCCCGACATCGCCAGCAAGCACTGGATCATCCGCCAGTACGACCACGAGGTGCAGGGCAACACGGTTGTCAAGCCGCTGGTGGGCCCGCCCGCAGAAGACGGTGCCAGCCGCGGGCCGGGCGATGCGTCGGTCATCGAACCCGTGCCGGGCACGGGGCGGGGCGTGGCGATCGGCTGCGGCTTGCAGACGCGCGTGGGCGACCCGGACAGGGGCGGCGACCCATACCTGATGGCGCTGGCGGCTATCGACGAGTGCGTGCGCAACCTCGTGTGCGTGGGGGCCGATCCGTCGCGCATCGCCATCCTCGACAATTTCTGCTGGCCCGGCGTGAAGGACGCGGCGAGCCTGGGCCATCTCGTGAGGGCGGCCGTCGGATGCTACGACGGCGCGAAGGCCTACCGCACCCCCTTCGTCAGCGGCAAGGATTCGCTGAACAACCAGTTCCGCACCGACGACGGCACGACCATCCGCATCCCACCCACGCTACTGATCACCGGCATCGGTATCGTCCACGACATCGAGAAGTGCGTGACCAGCGACGCGAAGACGCCGGGCAACGCCATCGTGCTGGTCGACGGGTCGGCGGGCTGGGAGAGGCTTGAGAACGGGCCAAAGACGGCGGCGGGCGTGGCGCGGGCTATTGGCGATGGGCTCGTGCGATCGGCCCACGACGTGAGCGACGGCGGCGTGCTGGTAGCGCTGGCTGAGATGCTGATCGCCGGCAGCACGCCGAGCGCGCCCATTGGCGCGGTGGTGGGGGGGCTTGCGGTCGATCCGTTCGAGGAGTTGCCGACGCGATACCTGCTGGAGGTACGCGTGTCCGAGGTCGATCGCGTGCGAGCGCTGGTTGGCGTGCCCTGCTCTGTGATTGCGACGCTCGACGATTCGGGCGTGCTGAGGGTTGGCGACGGAACGCTGGATGTCGAGGACCTGGCGCGGGCGTGGCGTGGGCCCTTGGACTGGTGAAACGAAGAGCCCACGCTTGACGACGTGGGCTCGTTCGATTCGCGCGAATCCAAGCTTGGTTATTGCAGGACCATGTCGAGGAAGGCGTAGATATCGGCGGCGGTTTCGATCCGCACGGCGGTGCTGGTGCCCGCGCCGTGGCCGGCGTCGCGCTGGAGGCGGATGAGGATCGGGTTTGCCGACCCGGTGTCTCGCTGGAGGGCGGCGGCGAACTTGAAGCTGTGCATGGGCACGACGCGGTCGTCGCGGTCTGCGGTGGTGATCATGGTGGCGGGGTAACGCACGCCCTTTCGGACGTTGTGGTAGGGGCTGTAGGCGTAGAGGACCTCGAACTGTTCGGGGTCTTCGGCGCTGCCGTAATCGCTGACCCAGAACCGCCCGGCGCTGAAGAGTTGGAATCGGAGCATGTCGAGCACGCCCACTTGGGGGATGGCGGCGCCGAAGAGCTCGGGGCGTTGGATGATGCAGGCACCCACGAGCAGGCCGCCGTTGCTGCCGCCTTGGATGGCCGTCAGGCCTGGGCGGGAGTAGCCGTTGGCGTGGAGGAATTCGGCGGCCGCGATGAAGTCGTCGAAGGTGTTCTGCTTTAGGAGCTTGCTGCCGGCCTCTCGCCATGGCAGCCCGTACTCGTTGCCGCCTCGGATGTTGGCGACGGCGTAGATGCCTCCGGTTTCGAGCCAGGCAGAGTTTGCGAACGAGAAGCCCGGCGTTTGGGGGATGCCGAAGCCGCCGTAGCCGTAGAGGAGGAGTTTGTTGTTGCCGTCGAGCGGCGTGTCCTTGCGCTTGGTAATAAACATGGGGACGCTGGTGCCGTCCTTGGATGGGTAGAAGACCTGGATGGTTTCGTAGGGCTTGGTGTCGAAGTCGACCTGGGACTCGCGGAATACCTCGCTGGTGCCGGTGGCGACGTGGTAGCGGTACTGCGTGGTGGGGACTGCGAAGCTTGAGAACGAGTAGTAGGTGTACTCGTCGTTCTGGCGTCCGCCGAAGCCGCCCGCGCTGCCGATGCCTGGCAGTTCGACGGTGCGGACGAATTCGCCCTGTGGCGTGTAGACGTTGATCTCGGGGAGGACGTCTCGCGAGGATCGCGTGATGATGTGGTTGCCGACCATGCTGGCGCTTTGCATGGGCGTGTCGCCTTGGGGGATGAGTTCGATCCATGCGTCTGGGTTTGGATACGCCGGGTTGATGGCGATGACGCGGCCCATGGGGGCGTTGTCGGTGGTGTAGACGATGAGCTGGGCGGGCTCGTGGCCTTCTTGCGAAGACGCCATGATGGGCACGCTGCCGATGACGCTGTATCGGGCCTTGTACTCGGTGACGATGGGGACGAAGTCCTTGTCGCTGTGCATGTCCTTGACGTAGAGCAGGTTGACGGGCGCTGTGGTTTCGCTGGCGGTGAGGATGAGGAATCGGCCGTCGTCGGTGAGGCCCGCTCCCCAGCCGCGGTTTGGGTGTTCGGGGGATTCCCAGACGAGTTCGTCCTGCCAGCCGTCTTCGGTCATGCGGTGGAAGTAGACCTTCTGGTGCTCGTTGAGGGCGGTGAGTTCGGCGCTGCCGGTGGGTCGCTCGGGGTATCGGCTGTAGTAGAAGCCGCTGCCGTCCTTGGCCCACGAGATGCCGGTGAACTTTGCCGAGTCGATATGGACGCCCATGTCGTTGCCGGTGGCAACGTCCATGACCTTGATGGTTCGCCAGTCGCTGCCGCCCTGGCTCTGGAGGTAGGCGAGCATGGTGCCGTCTTCGCTTGGGCTCCAGCCGGCGAGGCTGATGGTGCCTTCGGTGCTCCAGGTGTTGGGGTCGATAAGGACCTTGCCGGTGTCTTTTGGCGCGTCGGCGACCATGAGGACGCTTTGGTTCTGGAGGCCGTCGTTGGCGGTGAAGAAGTATCGGCCGCCGCGTTCGGTGGGTGTGCCGATGCGTGGATGGTCGAAGATTTTCGTGATGCGTTGGTGGTAGGACTCGCGGTTGGAGGCGTGTTGCATGATGTCTTTGAAGAGGGCGTCTTGTTGGTCGAACCAGTTCTGGAGCCTTGGGTCGTCCGGGTTTTCCATCCAGCGAAAGGGATCGGCAACGGTGACGCCGTGGATGGTGTCCTGGATGGGCTCGGCGGGTGTTGTTGGGTAGTTGAGGACCTGCCATGGCTGGAAGCCTCGGCGGTATGCGTCTTCCCAGCGTGCGAGGGCCATGCCGCCCTGGCTCGCGGCCGCGAGCGGGCCGTGGTACTGGGTGCGTGTGGGGCCGTTGATGGTGCAGGCGGTGCCTGTCGTTAGAGCGGCCAGAGTGAGGATGGTGGCAATGGTGGTCTTGGAGGGCATGGGTGGTCCTCTTGGTGGTGGGATGTTCGCGGATGGTAGTGGGCGTGCTTGCGCAGGGCGAAGAACCGCGTGCTGTCGCCCGCGGTTTGGTTCGTACTGGGGGAAGTTGGTATGTTGGTTAGCGGTTTGCGGGGGCGTTGCCGGCGGGCATTTGACGCTTGTAGGTGATCTGGAAGCTGGGGACCCACTGCTTGCCGTCTTCGACCGGGATGCCCATTTCTGCGGCCGCGGCGGCGGGGTAGGAGCGTGTGAAGGTGAACTTGTCGTTGCCTTGCATGGCGATGGCGTCCTGGACCTTGAGGGTTGTCCCTGCCATGGGGTCGGTTTCTTCGCCTTCGTAGATCCAGCCGTCGTTGTTCTTCTTGCCCGTGAAGTAGGACATGGCGGTGTTGGAATCGTCGAACCAGACTCCCTCGAAGCGTTGGAGTGTCTTGTGGTATCCGGTGAGGCCGATGCCGTGGAACTTGCTTCCCATCATGTCTCCATGGAAGTCCTGCTTGAGGAAGCGTCCGCCCATGAGCATGGCGAAGGTGGCGGTGCCCTTGCTGTTGAAGTCTTCCATGCCGGGCATCATGGCCTTGAACTCGACGTCCCATGTGCCGACGAAGACTTCGAGTGATTTGTGGTGCTCGTCGGGCTTGCTGAGTTGTTCGTAGGCCTGCATCATAGCCTCGGGGTCCATCTGGTCCTGAGCGGGGATGAGGTGGTTGGGGGCACCTTTGTGGTTGGCCTGGCCGGCGTAGATGCCCAAACCGAAGGCAGCGGCGGATGCGATGGCGATGGCGGCGATTGTGCCACTGGAGATGGGACAACGCGGACGCGGTGCGCATGGACTGGTCATCATGGACTCCTTGTTGCTTGGGCGGCGGAGTTTGGGGAGGCCGCCTTGTGCTGGGAGTATACGAGGGGAATGCCTGATGGATCCTGGGGAATCATGGACATGTGGCGTGTGACTGCGGCGCGTCTGTTGGCTTTGCGGCGGCGATATCGGTGCGTAAGTGCTTGCCATTGAAGGAGATGAGGCTCGCGGCCTCGTAGGCCCTCTGTCGGGCTTGCGACATGGAATCTCCCAGAGCCGTGACGGTGAGGACACGGCCGCCCGCGGTGACAAGTTGGCCGGTGTGCTTGTCGATGCGCGTGCCGGCGTGGAAGACGTGGACGTGTTCGAGTTCTTCCGCGTCTTCGATGCCGGTGATGGGTTGGCCGAGGATTGGGTTTTCTGGATAGCCCTGGCTTGCGAGGACGACGCCGACGGCTGCACCGGGCTTCCAGGCGAGTTCGAGGGCTTCGACGTTGCCGGTGGCGGTGGCAAAGAGCATTTCGAGGGCGTCGCTTTCGAGGCGTGGGAGGAGGACCTGGCATTCGGGGTCGCCGAAGCGGGCGTTGAACTCGAGGACCTTGGGCCCTGCGTGTGTGAGCATGAGGCCCGCGTAGAGGACGCCTCGGTAGTCGATGTCGCGTCGCTTCATGCTGTCGATGACGGGCAGGAGGATTTCGCGCTGGATGCGTTGCATGTGGGCGTCGTCGACGAGCGTGCTGGGGCAGAATGCGCCCATGCCGCCGGTGTTGGGGCCTTGGTCATCGTCGAGGAGGCGTTTGTGGTCCTGGCAGGTATCGAGGATGTAGACGCCCTTGCCATCGGTGAGGGCGAAGACGGAGACTTCGGGTCCGCTGAGGCGGTCTTCGACAAGCACTTTGCTGCTGGCCTGACCGAAGGCCTTGTCGTTGAGCATCCAGCGGATGGCGTCGGCGGCCTGCTTGTGGGTCTTGGGAACGACCACGCCCTTGCCGGCGGCCAGGCCGGTGGCCTTGATGACGGGCGGTTCGTTTCGGCCCAGGGCATATTGGACGGCCTGCTCGGCGTCGGTGAAGGTGCGTGAGTCTGCGGTGGGGACGGCGGCGGCACGCATGAGGTCCTTGGCCCAGTGTTTGTCGGCCTCGATCTTGGCGCCTTCCTTGCCCGGGCCGAAGACGGCGACGCCCTTTTCGCGGAGCGCGTCGGCCAAGCCGGCGGCCAGGGGTGCCTCGGGGCCGATGACGGCCAGGTGGATGTCGTGGTCTCGGCAGAAGAACTGGGCCCGGTATGCCTGTGCGGCGTCGATTGGGACGCCGGCGGGGGTGGCCTGGGCGGCGATGCCGGGGTTTTCGGGGTGTGTGGTATAGAGGGTTCCCAGGCGTGGTGAGGCTGCGATGGCCTTTGCCAGTGCGTGTTCGCGGCCTCCGCCGCCGACGAGGAGGACGTTGAGTTTTTGGTGGGCTTGGGTCTGCACGTGGCAGTGTAGTTCGATGACGTGGTTGTGTTTGGTGGATTGGCTTGGTTGATCGAAGGGGGTTTGGGGGGTACCATCCCTCCCAAGATTGCGGGGTGGAGCAGTCCGGTAGCTCGTCGGGCTCATAACCCGAAGGTCACAGGTTCAAATCCTGTCCCCGCTATTCCCAAGCCGGTTGCGAAAGCAGCCGGCTTTGTGGTTTTTGGGCCGTGCCGGTGAGAGACACCCGCGCGTGTCGGCCTCTTCGGGCCCCGTTCCCGCGTCCGTGGGGCCGGTGGGCCAACGGTCCCTAACTGTGACGCGGTCTCTGGTCTGGACGCCGGGATAACCGGCTCGGCCGCTCGGTGGGCGCGACTTCGCCCGAATCGCCCCGAAGTCTCTGCCGCTCGCCGAGAGACTCCCGCCGCGGTGAAGTCTCTGTTCGATCA
>JAHCJI010000011.1 GCA_026126305.1 Phycisphaeraceae bacterium | reverse complement strand
TCCGACTCCGAATCTGCCATCTGGCATCTGCGATCTGCGATCTGCGATCTGGCCCCCGCCCCTACTCCTCTTCCAGCGCCCGACGATACCGCTCCAAAACAGCCGCCCGGGTCACCAGGCCCAGGGGGCGGCGGTGGCCGGTCACGTCGGGGGGGCCCAGGAGGGCCAGGCTCGAGACCTCCTCGTCCTCGAAGCGCTCGAGCACCACGTCCAGCGTGTCGCTGGTGAAGACCGCCGGCAGGTCGGTGCGCATCAGCTCGGCCACCAGCAAGAGCGGGATCGCCTCGCGGTCGATCAGGGCCGTGCGCATGTCGCGCCCGGTCACCATGCCCATGTAATCTCCCGAGGCGTCGACCACGACAAAGTCGGGCACCCGGCTGTGCGCGTGCAGCGTGATGAGCTTGCTCAGGGGGTCGCTGGCGTACACCGCCTCGCTTGGCAGGGGCGCTGCCGGCACGCTCGAGACGGCGATCTTGCGCAGGATGGCCAGGTCTCCCGTGCGGCCGATGCGAAGCCCCGCGCGCCGCAGCGGGTGGGTGTAGATGTTGTCGCGGTCGATGGCCTGGGCCACCAGCGTCGAGACGACCGCCGCCAGCATGATGGGCAGCAGCACGTAGGGGTCTCGCGTCAGCTCGAAGAGCATGAGGATCGCCGTCAGCGTGCCGTGCGTGCTGCCGGCGATGACCGCCGCCATGCCCACCAGGGCGTAGGCCGCCGGGCTGCCATTTGCCGGCAACAGCCCCAGGCGCTGGAGCGCCACCCCCAGCGCGGCGCCGCCCGCCGCCCCGATGAACAGGCTGGGCGCGAACACGCCCCCGCTGCCGCCGCTGGCCAGCGTGACGCTGGTGGCCAGGGCCTTGAAGACCACCAGCAACGCGATGAGCCAGATCGCCACGGGCAGCGCCGCCTTGTCATGGCGCTGGGGCCCGAAGGCCGCGTCGTAGCTGGCCGGGTCGAGCAGCCAGCGGATGGCCTCGTAGCCGTTGCCGAAGAAGCTGGGGATGTGGCTGGCCTCGCTGGTGCCCGCCCCGCCCGCGGCCCGCACCAGCAGGATCCACGCGACGCCCAGGGCCCCCAGCAGCAGGCCGCCGGTGATGGGTGCTACCAGCCAGTGGAGCTTGAGCCGGGCGTACGCCCCCTCGCACGCGTGCAGCGTGCGGTTGAAGCCCACCGCGAGCAGCCCGCACAGCAGCCCCAGCACGACGTAGTTGGGCAGCTCCCACCCGGTGAACTGCACCTTCTGGAGCGCGTCGCTGGCGGCGAAGATCGCCTCGTTCTGGCCCGTGGCCACGTGCGTGACCGCCGCGGCGAACACCGCCGACACCACGATGGGCGTGAAGGTCTTCAGCGAGAAGTCGCGCAGCAGGATCTCCAGCGCAAAGAAGACGCCCGCGATGGGTGCGTTGAAGATGGCGCTGATGCCCGCCGCCGCCCCGCAGCCCACCAGCGTCATCATCTGGTCGCGCGTGACCCCCAGCCGCTGGGCCACCACCGACCCCGCCGTCGCCCCGATCTGGACGATTGGCCCCTCGGTGCCCGCCGAGCCGCCGCTGGCGACGGTGGCGATGCTCGCGGCCACCTTGGTCAGGCCCACGCGGGCGGGGATGTGCCCACCCTTTTCGATGAGCGCCCGCATGACCTGCGGCACGCCGTGGCCCCGGGCGTCGCTGGCGAACAGCCGCACCAGCACGGCGGTGACCATCAGGCCGACGACTGGCCCGAGGAACAGCAGCCAGATGGGCAGGGCGAGCTGGGCGTGGCGGACCTGGGCCTCGACATAATGGAGCGCTTCGGCGAACCCCAGCGTGCCCAGCCCGGTGAGCGTGCCCACGCCCGCCCCGGCGGCCACCATGAACCAGTCCTTGCGCAGCCGCAGGCGGCGGGTCAGGTTGAGCGCGATCTGGGCAAGGCTCCGGGCCATGGCTGGCAATATAGCGGGGCCCGCCCACCAACGCCCGGCCCGGGGGTTCTAGACTGCGACCCAAACCATTCCCCAGCCTGAGGCCCCAGCCCCGCCGCCCCCGCAGCCCCCCATCGGAGGATCCATGGCCAGCCCCCCCACCAACCCCCACTACCCCCATTCCCCCCACTACCCCATCGACGAGACCCACGACCCCACGCTGGAGAGTTGGGTCGAGAGCGCCAACGACCCGGGGACGGACTTTCCGATCCAGAACCTGCCGTTGTGCCACTTCCTTCGAAAGGAACATAGGAAGCACGCAACTGACAATGGGCTGGGCGTACCCATCGGCGACTTGATGGTCCAGATTGGACCGCTTGCTGAGGCGAGGCTGTTTGATGGCATCGATGGAGGAAATGGGATCCCACTCGGCGAAGATCTGTGGATGCCGGAAGGGCTTCTTCTGGCATCAAAGAAAGCTCACCGGGGGTTTCGTCACCGGCTCAGCGAACTCTTGCGTAGCGACAACTCTGAGCTCCAATCCAACAAGCGGCTTTTGGAAGTCGCGGTAATGCCTCTCAAGGACGTTCGCTTCACGGTGCCCGCGTTGACGCCGCGCGACTACACCGACTTCTACGCCTCCCTCTACCACGCCACCAGCGTCGGCTCCATGTTCCGCCCCGACAACCCGCTGCTGCCCAACTACAAGCACGTCCCCATCGGCTACCACGGCCGGGCGTCGAGCATCGTCGCCAGCGGCACACAAGTCCGCCGCCCCGTCGGCCAGCAAGCACCCGCCCAAGACGGCGGCAACCCCACCTTCGGCCCCTGCAAGATGCTCGACTACGAACTCGAAGTCGGCGTCGTCGTCGGTCGCGGCAACACGCTGGGCGACACGATCCCCATCGGCGAAGCCGAAGCCCACATGCTCGGGCTGTGCCTGGTCAACGACTGGTCGGCCCGCGACCTCCAGAAGTGGGAGTACCAGCCGCTGGGCCCCTTCCTGGCCAAGAGCTTCGCGACGACGGTGAGCCCCTACATCGTGACGATGGAGGCGCTCGCGCCGTTCCGGGTGCCCGCGTTTCAGAGGGACGCGGGCGATCCGTCGCCGCTGCCCTACCTCACGAGCGAAGCCAACAGCGCCGCGGGCGGCTTCGACATCACGCTCGAAGTCTTCCTCACCAGCGAGCAGATGCGGCAGAAGAAGATGGAGCCGGTGCGCATCAGCCGCGGCAACTTCAAGGACATGTACTGGACCCTCGCCCAGATGCTGACCCACCACGCCAGCAACGGCTGCAACATGCAGCCGGGCGACCTGCTCGCGTCGGGAACGGTCAGCGGCAAGACCCGCGACAGCCGCGGCTGCTTGCTCGAGCTCACCTGGAACGGCGACGCCTTCGCCAGCCCGCCCAAGCTGGTGCCCGGGACGGACCGCACGCCCATCATCCTGCCCACCGGCGAGGAACGCAAGTTCCTGGCCGACGGCGACGAGGTCATCCTCAAGGGCTATTGCCAGCGCGAGGGCTTCCGGCGCATCGGCTTCGGCGAGTGCCGGGGCATCATCACGCCGGCGAGAACAATCGAACGACCCGCATTACCATGACATCGCCCGCGTGGGGCGCTCGCGTCACGTGCGTACCCTTATAGCATGGACCACGCGACGGGGCGATACCACCGGCAGATGCTGCTGCCCGAAGTGGGTGAGTTGGGCCAGGACCGACTGGCCCGGGGCCGCGTGCTCATCGTCGGCTGCGGCGCGCTCGGCTGTGCGCAGGCCGACATGCTGGCGCGGGCGGGCGTGGGGCACATCCGCATCGTCGATCGCGACGTGGTAGAGCCGACGAATCTCCAGCGGCAGACGCTCTATGCCGAAGCCGATCTGGGCAAGGCCAAGGCGCTGGCCGCCGCCGAGCGGCTGCGCGCGGTGAACTCGGGCATCACGATCGAGCCCATCGCCGCCGACGTGACCAGCGAGAACGCCCGGGAACTGGCCCGCGACGCGGGCGTGATCGTGGACGGGACGGACAACTTCGAGACGCGATTCCTGCTCAACGACGTGTCTGTCATGCTGGGCGTGCCATACGTCTATGGCGGCGTGATCGCCAGCCGGGGCATGGCCGCGACGTTCGTGCCCGGCGGTGGCCCGCACGCGACGCCTTGCCTGCGGTGCGTGCTGCCCGAGCCGCCGCCGGCCGGCAGCGTGCCCACGTGCGACACGGCGGGCGTCTTGGGGCCGGCGGTGATGATCGTGGCGGCCCAGCAGGCGACCGATGCGCTCAAGGTCCTGTTGGGCAGGCACGACCTCTTGAGCGGCACGCTGCTGGAGTTTGACCTCTTTGGCAACACGCGCCGGCGGCTGCGCCTGGCCGACCTCGTGGGCGATCGCTCGGCGTGCCGGTGCTGCGGGCAGGGGCGTTTCGATTTTCTCGATGGCGGCTTGGCGGCCGCGGCCCAGGCGCTCTGCGGGCGCAACGCCGTGCAGGTGACGCCGCCGCCGGGCGCGCGGGTTGAATTGGGTGCCTTGCGTGAGCGCTTATCGGCGCACGGCCCATGCGCGCTCGTTGGGCCACTCTTGAAGGCCGACGTGGACGGCGGCGCGAAGCGCTACGGGCTGACCATATTTCCCGATGGGCGGGCGATCATCTCGGGCACGGATGACCCCGCCGAAGCGCGGTCGGTCTACGCGCGGCTGATCGGCGTGTGACCGGATGGGTCAGTGGTTCTCGCTGCGGCCCTCGATGGTGTAGTTGGGGCTTTCTTTGGTGATGCGGATGTCGTGGGGGTGGCTCTCGACCATGCTGGCGGCGGTGACGCGGCAGAAGCGGGCCTCGCGGCGGAAGGCCTCGATGGTCGGGCAGCCGGTGTAGCCCATCGCGGCCCGCAGCCCGCCGACGAGTTGGTACACGAACTCGGCCAGGGGCCCGCGATAGGGCACCAGGCCCTCGACGCCCTCGGGCACGAACTTCTGCTTGGGCCGGCCGGATTTGTCGTAGTTGTTCTGGTCGTACTTGTCGGCCTGGCCATACCGGTCGGCGGAGCCCTTGTTCATCGCGCCCTCGCTGCCCATGCCGCGATAGCTCTTGTAGCGTCGGCCGCCGGAGATGACCATCTCGCCGGGGCTCTCATCCAGGCCGGCCAAGAGCCCGCCGAGCATGACGGTGCTGGCGCCGGCGGCGATGGCCTTGGCGATGTCGCCCGACATGCGGATGCCCCCGTCGGCGATGACGGGCACGGGGTTGTTCGCGTTGGCCTGGTGGACGCCGCGCAGGGCCTCGAAGATGGCCGAAACCTGGGGCACGCCCACGCCCGTGACCACGCGCGTGGTGCAGATGCTGCCCGGGCCGATGCCCACCTTCACGGCGTCGGCGCCGGCGAGCACGAGGTCGCGGGCGCCCTCGGCGGTAGCGACGTTGCCCGCGATGACCTGGATGTCGTGCATCGCCTTGACCCGCTTGACGGTTTCGATGACGTTCTTGCTGTGACCGTGCGCGGTATCGACGACAACGACGTCGACGCCCGCCTCGATGAGGGCGGCCACGCGGTCGTACTGGAGCACGCCCACGGCCGCGCCGCACAGGAGTCGGCCCAGCGCGTCGGTGCTGGCGTCGGGGTAGCGGCTCAGGCGTTCGATGTCGCGCATCGTGACCAGGCCGGCCAGGTGGCCCTGCCCGTCGATGAGCAGGAGTTTCTCGACCTTATTGTGGTTGAGGATGCCCTCGGCCTCTTGCAGGGTGGTGCCCGCGGGCGCGGTGACCAGGGGGTTGCTGGTCATGACCTGGCCCACGGGGGTGGACAGGTCTTCGACGAACTTGAGGTCTCGCCGGGTGAGGATGCCCACGACCTTGCCCTTGGAACGCAGGTCGCGCGAGCCGTCCTCGGTGACGGGGAAGCCCGAGACATGGTACTGGGCCATCAGTTCGCGGGCGCGGCCCACGGTGTCGGCCGGGCCCAGGGTGATGGGGTCGGTGATGATGCCGTTGGCCGAGCGTTTGACCTGGGTGACCTGGCGGGCTTGTTCCTCGACGCTGAGGTTCTTGTGGATGATGCCGATGCCGCCCTCGAGGGCCAGCGCGATAGCCAGGGGTGCCTCGGTGACGGTGTCCATCGGCGCGCTGACGATGGGGATGCGGATGCGGATGCCCCGCGTCAGGCTGCTGGAGGTATCGGCGTCGGCGGGCAGCACCTCGCTGGCGCGGGGCAGCAGCAGCACGTCGTCATAGGTAATGGCGTCGAGCACCACCTTGGACGCGGGCCCGATGGGCGCGTCGGGAGTTGCGGCGTGGCTCGGGTCGGATTGCGGCGCGGAGGGCTGGATCGTGTGCGTGGCCATGCTCATGCTTGGCGGGCTGGAGCGGGGGGTCAAGGGGCGACGGCATCGCGGACCGCATGTTCGGGTTGCGAGGGATACGGGAGGCTTCGGTGGCTCGAGCAGATGGGCCTTGGTTCGAACACCGGAGGCTTGGAATTGGACTAGCGGCGAAACGCGCTGGCGACCTTGGCGATGGCCTGGCCGATGCGATCGATGGTGGCCCCGTCCAGTTCGTGGTGCATGGGCAGGCAGAAGACCCGGCTGGACAGGCTCTCGGCCACGGGCGGATGCTCGGTCACCAAGCCCTTGAACGCGGGCTGGTGGGTCAGCGAGCGCGGGTAGTGGACGGCCGTGGGCACGCCCTCGGCGTTGAGCGCCCTGGTGAAGGTGTCGCGGTCGCAGGTGAACTGGTCGAGGTCGAGCCGGGCGGTGTAGAGGTGCCAGGCCGAATCCGCCCCCTTGGTGCGGCCCGGTGGGACGAGGCCTTGGATGCTGTTCAGGACGCGGTCGTAGTGGTCGGCGGCGCGGCGGCGCGCGTTGGTCTCGTCCAAGAGCCGGTCGAGCCTCGAGCAGCCGATCGCGCCGGTGATATCGTTCATGCGGTAGTTGAAGCCGACGCGCTCGTGCAGGTACTTCTCGGTCTCGCCGTGGCTGCGCAGGAGCGCGATGTCGTACGCGAGGGTGTCGTCGTTGACGGTGACCATGCCACCCTCGCCGGTGCCCAGGTTCTTTGTGGCATAGAAGGAATAGGTACACACGTCGCCAAACTCGCCCAGCCCGCGGCCGTCGACGGTGGCCAGGTGGCTCTGGGCGCAGTCGTACACCACTTTGAGGTTGTGCGTCCCGGCCAGTTGCTGCACGGCGTGGACGTCCACGGGCATGCCGTAGAGGTGCGTGGCGGCGATGGCCCGGGTCTTGGAAGTGACCTTGCCCGCGGCGTCGTTCACGTCGATCTGCATGGTGTCTTCGAGCGCGTCGACCCACACGGGCTTGAGGCCCGCGGCAACGACCATGCTGACGGTGGCGATGTACGTCCACGCGGGCACGAGGACCTCGTCGCCCGGCTCAAGGAGCGTGCCATAGGCCAGTTGCAGGGCGCACGTGCCGTTGGCGCAGGTCAGGGCGTGGCGGGCACCACTGGCCCTGGCGAAGCGCTGCTCGAGCTCCTCGCACTTCTTGGCCGAGCGGAGCATGCCGCTCTTGAGCACCTGGTGGGCGGCCTCAACATCCTGGGGCAAGAGCCCCGGCTTCATGAAGGCCACGGGCGTGGCAAACACGGGGCTGCCCCCGTCGATGGCGAGTGTGGCGGCCGTCGCCTGGGTCATCTGCGTCTCCAAGGGCCCACCGGGGCCCACCGGGGCCCACCGGGGCCTGTTGGTGGGCGAGTGCAGCGGCCACCGACGATTGGGGCCGTGCTGCGAATGCGTTGCGCGTGCATTGTAGGGAGCGTGCATGCGTCCGTCGGCCTTTGGTGCGACACCTACACTCGCGGCCATGCACGCCGAGATCGACCGCATCCTGATCGACCGGTCGGCCATCGCCACGCGGGTGGCCCAGATGGGCTCGGCCATCGCCAGCGACCTGGAACGGGCCTGCGGGGCCGATCGCCTCGTGGTCGTGCCGGTGATGACCGGGGCGCTGGTCTTTGCCGCAGACCTCGTGCGGACGCTGCCGATGCGTTTGCGGCTGGAGCTGCTCGAGGCTTCGAGCTATCCCGGGCAGTCGACGGTCAGCCAGGGGGTGACCCTGGGGGCCGGGCCCCGGACAGATCTCTCCGGCTCGCACGTGCTGATCCTCGACGACATCTTTGACAGCGGCCGGACCCTGGCGGCGGTCCGCGAGCTGGTGCTGGCAAGGGCACCCGCCAGCGTGCGGACGGCCGTGCTGCTCAGCAAGCGGGTCAGCCGGTCGGTGGCGATGCGCCCCGATTACGTGGGATTCGAGGTGCCCGATGAGTTCGTGGTTGGCTACGGGCTGGACTATGACGGGTGGTACCGCAACCTGCCCGACATCGCGGTGCTGCGCCAGCCCGTTCCGTAAACCAAGCCACCTGGAACCAAGCGACCAGAAACCAGGCGATCGCGTACGCCTCAACCCAGGGCCGCGGCGCCCGAGACGATCTCGTTGAGCTCGGTGGTGATCTGGGCCTGGCGGGCTCGGTTGAACTTGCGCTTCAGGGCCTTGCCCATCTTGCCGGCGTTGTCGGTGGCCGCCTTCATCGCCACCATGCGGGCGATGTTCTCGCTCACCACGGCGTCGTTGAACGCCTGGAACAGCGTGGTCTTGACCGTCTCGGGCAGCAGTTCGGCCAGCAGGCCCTGGGCATCGGGGCTGAACTCGTACTGGGCCGAGAAGCCGCCGGCCTGCTCCTCGACCGCCGGGGGCTTGAGGGGCAGCAGCGGCACGATCGTGGGGCTCTGGCGGGCCACGCTCTGGTAGCGCATGTAGACGAGGCTGACGCCGGTGATGCGGCCGGCCTCGAACAGCTCGATGTAGTGCTGGGCCAGCTCCTTGACGGGCTCGAACTCGGGCCGATCGCCGAACTGGGTGTGGTGGCGGTACACGTCCACGCCGTTGAAGCGCATGAAGGCGACGCCCTTCTTGCCCACGACCTCGACGCGGGAGGCCCCGCCGAGCCCCCGCAGGTGCTTGTAGGCCGTGCGGAGGACCGAGCCGTTGTAGGGCCCGCACAGGCCGCGGTCGCTGGTGATGACCAGGGTCAGGTGCCGGGCATCATCGCGGAAGCCGCCCTGGGGCCCCTCGATGAGCGGGTGGCTGACGTTGCCGGCGGTGGCGGCCAGCTCCTGGACCAGCTCGAAGATGCCCTCGGTGTAGGGCTTGGTGGCCTCGGCACGGGCCTGGCTGCGGGCAAACTTGCTGGTGGCGATCATCTGCATCGTGCGGGTGATCCGCTGGATGTTCTTGACCGCCTTGATGCGCTTCTTGATCTCGCGGGTCTTGGCCATAGGGGCCCAGTATAGGCTCCGGGCGGTCTGGGGCGGCCCCGGGGGCGTGTCCGGGTCACGGGCAAGGCCCCGCCCGTGCTGCGAGCACGGGCGGGGCCAGAGGACTTCGGAGGATGTTTGCGCCCGGTGTGGGCACTGGAAGGGCCTCAGGCGGCGGCGGTCGAGTGCCCGGGCAGTTCGCCCTCATCGCCGGGCTTGTCCGTGGCCTCATGAGCGTCAAAGCTCAAGCCAGATCCACCGTCGACGCCGTAGTAGAAGACCGCGTCCTGGCTCCACTGGCTCAACTGTCCGTTGGTCAGCTTGGTGCGCACGCGGTAGCGGATGGCCGCCAGGCCCGTGGGGATGTCGTTGTCTTCCCAGCGTTTGTCGGCGATGGTTGCCACGTCCAGCCACGGGCCGGGCGCTGCCCCGATAGCTCGGAATTGTCGCTGGACGAGGAACACGGCCCCGCCCCCGGTGGTGGCCTTGAAGCTCAGCTCCAGGGCGCCGTCGGTGGTGGCGGCCAGGCGCAGGTCGCCGGGCTGCGCGGGGTCGTTGCGCGGGGTGGCGGGCTTGGGCGGGGCGATCTGGGCCCGCGCGTACACGCCCATGTCGCCGGTGGTCTTGGCATATCCGTCGATGATGCCGATGTCGCCCCCGAGCATCTCCCGGGCGGCGGCCAGGGCGGCGTCCTTCTCGATCTTTGCCGCGGCCGTCTGGTTTCGCAGCGTTTGCAGGGCCTGATACTTGGTTGTCAAGGTAGCCGAGAGTCCGGCCAGGCTGGCCACCTGCGAGCTGGTCAGGCCGATGTCGGGCACGCCGCCCTGCCCGCCGGACCACACCACCACCCGCTGGGCCAGCCACGCCACGAATGTTGCTTCGTTGCGAGGCACGCGATCGTTCGAACTTTGATTCATGAGTCGTCTCCGTGGCCTCTCCGCCCCGTGGCGGCGGGCCATTCGATCCGCTGCATCCCCCCGGCACAACGCCGGCGGTCGCTGGGAGCATCGGGCCCCTGGGGCACGCCCAGCCAGCACGCCGAGCGTGTTTTCGCCACGTTGGTCCGTCTGTGCGTTCTGGGCAAAGCGGCGGCGTCCCTGGGCCCGCTCTGCGGCCGGTTCTCGGGTCGTGGCCGCCCCGCTGGGCCCTGCCCGGGGCTGGGGGGGGCAGATCGCAGATGGCAGATGGCAGATCAAGAGGCGGATAGTCCCCTCTTCATCTGCCGTCTGGCTATCTGGATTCTGGCGATCTGCCTACTCGCACCCCTCCGCGAACGCGGTCTGGAAGGCGAGGAAGTCGAACAATGTAAGTTCGCCATCGCCGTCGAAGTCGGCCCGGAGGTCGCCCGCAGCGAAGAGGTTCTGGAACTCGAAGAAGTCGAAGATTGTAAGAATGCTGTCGCGGTCCAGGTCGGGCTTGCAGGCGTTCAATATGCACTCGAGGTCGAAGATGTAGGCCGCGCCGGTCGTGCCCTCGCCGCTGGCGCTGATGACCGCCCAGCGGCCGTGCATGGTGGAGTTCCGGCCGAAGCCCCACGCGGGCGTCGGGGCCGCGGCCCCGGGCTCCAGGATGGCCGCCTCGCGCCACAGGCCGTCGGCGCCGCGGCGGAACAGGTGCGTGCGGCGCAGCGGGGCCTCGGGTACGGCGTAGCCGACGATGAGCGTGTCGCCATCGAGGGAGATGCCAAAGCCGAACTGCTCGCGATGCCCGGGCAAGGTGCCCGGCTGCGAGCTGCGCAGTTCCTGGCGGAACGTCCACGTGTCGCCGTCGAGCTCGTACACGTAGGCCACGCCCTGGTGCTCGAAGTCACGGCTGGCCGCCGTGGCACCCACCACCAGCGTCCGACCATCGAAGCCCAGGTCCATGCCGAACCATTCCATGTCGGGCACCCGCCCGGTCGCGTCGGCGGGGGGCAGCAGGTACTGGGCGAAGGCCAGCGAGCCGTCCGCCCCGCGGCGATAGGCGACGACCGAGCCGTGCTGCGTGCCGTGGGTGCCGTCCCGGAGCGCACCGATGAAGGCCCAGTCGCCATCGAGGGACAGGCCGCCCCCGCCGAAGATCGACGGATGCGAGGTGGAGATGAAGTCGGGCTGGCGGGTGGTGTCCTGATACTGCCACTGGCCGTCCACCTCGCGGTAGCGGTGCACGCGGCTGGACTGGCTGATGAGCAGCGTGTCGTCGTGCAGGGCCGAGCGGGTGCCGAAGGGGCTCAGCGGCTGGCCGTCGGGCGCCAGGAAGCGCGAGACCTCGCGCCACTCTTCGCCGTCGTGCTCGTACACGTGGCCCATGCCCATGCGCTCGCCGTCGAAGCGGTTGCTCATCGTCACCAAGCGGTCGGGGCTCCGCTGGTAGAGGATTTTGCCGCGGCCGAAGGAGTCGTTGAACTGGATGTCCGGGGGGATGATGGTTTGCCTGTGTATCCAGCCCCCATGCAAGGGCTCGAATGCAAAAATGGCCCCGGCCCCGCAGCCCAGCGGAGTTCCCCCGGGGCACAGCGAGAGCGCGGCCTTATCGCCGACGATCAGGTGCCGGTCGTTGAGCATGAGCATGTCCAAGCCGAAGGTCTGGGCCAGCCCCTCGGGCCCGCTCAGCCGCACCACGGGGCAGTCCGGCGAAATGGCGTGGACGCCCGGGGCAAGGAGGCAGGCCAGCGAGAGGGTGGCGGCGGTGGTGGAGGTGTTCATATCTGGATTATGCCTGATTCTGGGTGCCGTTACAAGGCCATGGCCACGGAATCGTGCCTTCCCAGAAATTTTTTTGAAACATTCCGCCGATCCATCTGTATCCTGTACGAACACGAGCATCCTCAAGCAAACAAGGAGCATCACCATGGCGAGTCGAGGGAAGACCCGCATCGTGACCGTTCTGGGCGTCTGTGGGGTGGCGATGGGCGTCTCGCTGGCCCGGGCCCAGGTCCTGCTCTATGAGCAGACCCACGACGGCACGCAGTTCGACGAAGAGGCCCGCCCCACCTCGCCCGCGGTGGGCGTGGGCGAGGTGGCGGTGGTGGCCGCCGGCACGCGATACCTCGCGCTCTTCAACAAGAACGGAACCCAACTCGACTTCCAGCCCGTCGGCGCCATGGGCTTCCCGTTCAGCCTCACCGAGGCCGAGGACCGGGTGCTCATCGACCCGCGGGCCCACCACGACCCGGTCCACAACCGGCTCGTGGCGGCCTATCTCGAAGCCAAGATGGGTTTCAACACGCTGGCCGTCGATCCCTGCGGCGCCGCCGCCTTCCTGCACCTGTCGGTGAGCCGCGACCAGCCCGCCATCGGCTCGCTGGGCGTCAACAACTGGTGGTACTACACCGGACCGGGCCCCAGCGGGAACATGGCCTTTGACCTTCGAGACTTCGGATACAAGCCTTACAAGAACGAGGCCACTGCGCATGCTCCCATCGAGAACACGGCCCGGATGCCGTCCATCGGCTTCCACACGCGCACGGGCGAGCTTGACGACCGCAGCGGCGCGATGATCGTGGCGGTCAACGGTCGCACACCGGACGGTTGCTCGAGCCCGCCGGTCTTCCCCGGCGGCGACGCCCCGGAAGTCAGCGCGAGCACGTCCCAGCACGTCTACATCATCCCCTACCAGCACGACAACGGCACCAAGTCGATCCTCGACGGCGACCAGCCGCAGCCGGGCGACATCACCGTCATCCGGCCCTTCACGACTGAGAGCGAGTTTATCAGGCCCGACGACTCCATCCACGGCTGGGTGGTGCAAGAGCCCTACGAGCAGACGCAGAACTTCACGTTCACCCGCAACGCCACGTTCATCATCAGCACGCCCCTGCCGGGTTCGCCCGACGCCGTGATGCATGACATCCGGCTCAAGGGCCTCTTCTACGACGCCGCCGCCGGTTCCGGCCAAGAGTGGACGCTCCAGCAGCGGGTCAATGCATCGGGGTCGGAACTCTTGGACATCCCCCTCAGCCCATCCCTGCACTACCGGTCCACCAACGAGTTTGGCGATCATCCCGTCCCCGTGACGCTTCCCAAGACGCCCGATCCCGACTGGGGCCCCGCCGCGCAGGGCACGTACTTCCACTCGGCCGTGCTGGCCCGGGACAACGGCCCCCAGGGCGGGCAGCTGCGCATCTTCGCCGTCCACGCCGTGCGGCCGGCGACCGAGGACCGCTGGGTGGCGCAGTGGTACGTCATCAACCCCGACCTGCCCAACTTCCATTCGACGCCCGCGCCGTCGAGCCTCTGGCGGCCCCAGATCGTCGCCGCGGGCCGCCTCGAATCGGGCGGCGACAGCTACCACCCGACCATCGTGGTCAACCGCCAGGGCGTGGCCTTCATCGAGTACACCTACTCGGACGCGCAGACCTGGCCCCAGGTCCGCCGCGCGCGCCTGAACAATTCGTATACAGGCCTCGCCGGCGCTCCAGTATCGATGCAGGCCGGGCCGAACCTTTCGTATGATGAGAACACGGCCGCTTTCCCCAATCTGGGCATGTGGGCCAACATCGCCGACGCGCAGGCCGACGCGTTCGACCCGTGCTTCTACTGGTCCACCCACACGCTGGTCCACGACGACCCGACGCTCGACCCCACGCCCACGCGCGACGTTTGGATCTTCCGCTCGATGTACGATAATGTCAGTTGCACCCAGTCACTGGGCATCATCGATCTTGACGATGATGAGAAAATCGATGCGTACGACCTCCTGCTGTTCCGCGAACTCTTCGACCAGGAGGCCCGCCGAGTTGATTTCAACGGCGACGGCGTGGTCGACGCGGCGGACGCGACACTCTTCCAGAACGCCTACCTGGATGCCACCGGGCGGTAAAGGCCCAGTTTGCCAAGGCCGACGCGCGGGTGGGCCCGGCTTTCGGTTCGGCCAGCGGCGGGCCGCTCGTCGCTGGCCGAGCCGATCATCGGTGTCCAAGGCGGGCTGGAGCCCATCATGCCCCGCGTGGCCATGGTCGCCGCACGGGGCCCGCTCGAAAAGGCCGTGCGGCACGCCATCGAGTCGGCGTTGCGGCGGCCGCGTGGGCGCGTGGGTGGCAAGGGCGGGGCCGCACGGGTGCTGGGAGTCAACCCGAACACGCCGCGGTCCAAGATCCGAAAACTATCCATCGATCCGACCGCGTTCCGCTGCTGACTCACCCCGGCCCGTCCGCACCCATCACCGGCGGTTTCGCACGTGGCAAAGATGGTCCGATCACCGCCGCGCGGCCGCGTCCGGATATGGAAACGGCCCTGGGAGGCCGGAGCGGCCGCCGCGGACGAAACATGGCCCGCCGCGGACAAAACATGGCCCGCCGCGGACGAAACATGGCCCGCCGCGGACAAAACATGGGCCGCCGCGGCGAAAACATCGGCCGTTGTGGATCCACAACGCGCCGCTGCGGATCCACATCGCGGCACTGCGGATCCACAACGCGCCGCTGTGGATCCACAACGCGCCGCTGTGGATCCACAACGCGCCGCTGCGGATCCACAACGAGCCGCTGTGGATCCACAACGCGCCGCTGTGGATCCACATCGCGCCGCTGCGGATCCACAACGCGCCGCTGCGGGTCCACATCGGCGCGTTGCGGGCCAGCAACATGCCGCCGCGGGTCCGCGAACACCTGCGGTGGGCGTGTTCGGGTGTGTGTGGGTTATGGGGTTGGGGGGTGTGGGGGTAGGGGGGTGTGGGGGTTGTGGGGGTTGGGGGGGTTGGGGGCGCTCGCGATGGCCGATGCCCGTTTTGCCCCTTCAGCCGGGCCGGCTGGCCTGCGAACGCAGGACCAGGATCAGGGCCGGCGCCGCCAGCAGCGCCACCACCACGCCCGTGGGCAGGCGGCCGGTCTCCAGGGGCAGGGCCCTTGCCAGGCTGTCGCTGGTGAGCATGAGCGCCGCGCCGGCCAGGGCCGCCCCCACCACCAAGGGCCCGTGCCTTGGGCCCATGAGCATCCGCACGAGGTGTGGGCAGACCAGCCCCAGGAAGGCGATGGGCCCGGCCAGCACGACGGCCACGGCGGTGAGCACGCCGGCCACCAGCACCATCTCCAGCCTCAGCCGGCCCAGGGGCACGCCCGCGCTGCGGGCCTCGTCCTCGCCCATGGCCGCGGCGTCGAGGGCTCGCCCCCGCCGTGCCACCCAGGCCACGCCCGCCAGGGCCAGCACCCCGGCCAGGGCCAGGCGCGCGTGGGGCGTGCCGTCGACCAGCGTGCCATAGAACCACACGCCCTCGGGCCGGGCGCTGGGGGGCATGATGGCCCGCACGGCGCTGGCCAATGAGCCCATGCCGATGGCCAGCGCCACGCCCACCAGCACGAGGGTCACCGGCTCCATCTGCCCGCGGCGACGGCCCAGGAGCATGACCAGGCCCAGGGCGGCCATGGCCCCCAGCAGGGCGGCCAGCTCGTCGGGCAGGCCGACAGAACGCGTCAGGCCCGTGGCCCTTGCCAGCGTGACGGCCAGGACCGCGCCGGCGGACATGCCCAGCAGGTCGGGCGAGGCCAGGGGGTTTCGCAGCATGGCCTGGAGCGCCACGCCCGCCGCCCCCAGGGCCGTGCCCACGATGATGCCCGCCAGGGCCCGGTCGAGGCGGATGCCCAGGGTGTGCCGCGAGGCGGGCCACGCCAGCTGCCCGCCGGGCTCGATCAGCAGCCGCAGGGCCAGCGCCAGGGCCGTGAGGGCCAGCAGCAGCGCCAGAACGAGTGCGGCCTTGCGTGGGGCGGGCATGGCCCAGCGTATGGCGCTACCATCGCGGCCCCGGCCTGTCCCCTCTGGCAGGCCCTCCCGAGCCCCCCGAATCGGAGCCCCGTGCGCCCATGAGCACCGCCGCCACCGCCGCCACCGCCAGCCAAGCCTCGAGCAAGAGCCTGACCTGCAAGGTCATCACCCCCGACGGCGTGATCGCCAACGAGCCGGTGGTGTACGCGTCGATCCCCGCTCATGACGGGCAACTGGGCGTGCTGCCGGGCCGTGCGCCCATCGTGGCCAAGCTGGGCTTTGGACTGCTGACGCTCAAGATCAGCGACCGCCAGCAGAAGGTGTTCCTGGTTGAGGACGGGTTCGTGCAGGTGTCGAACAACACCATCCGCGTGCTGGCCAGCAGCGCCAAAGCGCCCGAGGAACTCGACGAGCAGGACGCCAAGGCCGAACTGGCCGAGGCCCAGGCCCGCCGCGTGCCCAAGGACCACCCCGACCCCATCGCCGAGCAGGAGCGCATCAGCCGGCAGATGGAGCGGGCCAAGCTGCAACTGCGGCTGATCCGCGAGCGCGACAAGCGGTAGGGTTTCCAGAAAACTGGCATGTGGCGCGGGCACCAACCGATGCGGGTTGGTGCTTTTCTTTTGAGGAGGATTCCATGATGCGAACGGCTGTTTGGTTCGGGTTGACCCTCGCGTCGGCGTGCCTCGCCCAGACCGTGCCGCCCGACTATGGGCACGACTTCGTGACCATCGGGGCGCCGGGCAACCGGGGCGTGACGCCCGCCGAGGCACCGTTGTGGCGCTTCGACCGCTTCGGCACCTTCGGCGGCGTGGATTATGAGTTTCGCATCACGCGGACGGAGGTGACCAACACACAATACCTGGAGTTCTTGAATGTTTATACCAAACTACCTGGGCATCGCAGCACTTTCTTCATGGCGGGTTCAGGTATTTTTAATGATGGCTTCGATCCGCATGGACATGCTATCCTCCGAATTTTTTCAGGTGCCGAGCAGGCCCCGGCGAACCCGTCCTGGGAGTTCGCCGCACGGTACGTCAACTGGCTGCACAACGACAAGGGCACTCGGCTGGAAGATTTCGAGCGTGGCGTGTACGACACGAGCACCTTCGGCATCGACCCGGTGACGGGCAAGCGCACCGACCAACTCGAGCGCTCGCCCGGATCGAGGTTCTTCCTGCCGACATTCGACGAGTGGACCAAGGCGGCCCATTACGATCCGAATCGGTACGGCGAAGATCAGGAAGGCTACTGGTATTTTCCCGGCGCGAGCGACGACCCGCTGGTCAGCGGCATGCCCGGAGAGCCCGGGGCCGAGACGGGCGTGGGGCAGACGCCGCCGGAGTTCTGGTTCGCTTTTCACGCGGGCTCGTTTCCGGGTACGGACGGGCCTTGGGGGCTGCTGGATACATCGGGCGGCGCGATGGAATGGACCGAGTCCGTGCTCGACCAGGGCTTCGACGACCGTACTCGCATCCTGGTCGGTTCGCAGACGATCGACCCCTTCGGGTTTTTGAGTTCTGATCGACTCGACGACATTACACTTGGCCTGTGGGAGCCACATGGTTTCCGTATCGCCAGCGTCGTGCCAGCACCGGGGGTTGCCACGGCCGTCATAGCAGGGTTCTGTGTGGTATGTTGGAGGCACCGTTCGGTCGCATGATTGATCTCTGAACACGCTTGTATCGTTTGGATCTGCCGGCCTAGGCTTTGCGTTCGCCCGGGGGCCGTTCTCCGGGGCTTTCGTTGGGGCGGTGTCCGCTTGGGCGTTTCGCGTCCGGGCTGTCCGCTCCTGAACTTCTTGCCGGCCCGGCCGGAGCGAAGGACAGCGACCATGGCTCGTGACATTACCCTGCTGCTGCTTGAGAACGTGGACAACCTGGGCATCGTGGGCGACGTGGTGAAGGTTCGGGCGGGGTATGCCCGCAACTTCCTGCTGCCGCGCGAGCTGGCGACGGCACCCGACAAGGAACTCATCGCGCAGCTGGCCGCCCGGCGGGCCGTGGCCGAGAAGGAAGTGGCCGCCACGCGTTCCAAGCGCGAGGAGATGGCCAAGAAGCTCGACGGGCAGGAGATCACGATGGTGCGGGCCTGCAACGATCAAGGCGTGCTGTATGGCGCGGTGACTCAGCAGGACGTGTCTAAGGCCCTCCAGACGCTGGGCTTTGACGTGAAGCCCCGCGAGGTGCGGCTGCCGTTTGCGATAAAGCGCATCGACAGCTACGACGTGCTCTTGAAGTTCGCCAGCGACCTGGAAAGCCACATCCGTGTCTTCGTCGAACCCGATCGCACGATCGAGGCCGATGATCGCGAGGAGATGGAGTTCGACAACGAGGGCAACCTCATCGAGCCGGGCGGCAAGAAGGGGGGCCGCAGGGCCAAGGGCGAGCAGCAGACGCCCGCCACAGAGGCAACCCAGCCGCAGGCGTAAGCAAGAAGATTCTCAACGCAGAGGTCGCAAAGGCCGCAGAGGGGGTTCGATCCGGACCCTCTCTGCGGCCTATGCGATCTCTGCGTTCAATAGATCTCTTCACCCCTCGCGCACGGTCCGCTGCTCGATGCGCTTCTCGCTCTTGGTGACGACGACTCGGTCGACGAAGTTGCCCGGCGTGTGGATGCCGTCGGGGTCGAGCTCGCCCAAGCCGACCACGCGGTCGACCTCGGCGATGGTGTACGCCGCGGCGGTGGCCATCATGGGGTTGAAGTTGCGGGCGGTCTTGTTGTAGACGAGGTTGCCGAAGGGGTCGGCGGTTTCGGCCTTGACGAGGGCCAGGTCGGCGTAGATGCCCGTCTCCATGACGAACTCGCGTTCCTGGAACACGTCCCTGTTCACGCGGGCCTGGGCGGGTGTGGGCATGAAGGTGCGCGTCTCTTTGCCCTTTGCGATCTGCGTGCCCGCGCCCGTGGCGGTGAAGAACGCCGGGATGCCCGCGCCGCCGGCCCGGATCCTCTCTGCCAAGGTGCCCTGGGGGTTGAACTCGACCTCGAGCTCGCCGCTGAGGAATTGCTTGGCGAAGGTGTCGTTCTCGCCCACGTAGCTGGAGACCATCTTCCTGATCTGGCGGGTCTGGAGCAGCAGGCCCAGCCCCCAGTCGTCCACGCCCGCGTTGTTGCTGACGCAGGTCAGGTCCTTCACGCCCGTGTCGCGCAGGGCGATGATGAGTTGCTCGGGGATGCCGCACAGGCCGAACCCCCCCACGTGGATGGTGCACCCATCGTAGAGGATGCCCTTGTCCTTGAGGTCGTGCAGTGCCTGGGTGGCGGTGGGGACGACTTTGCTGGTGACGCTGGATGGCATGGGTCCCTCGTATGAATGGCGATGACGTGGCAAGCATACCCGCGTCTTGCGAGCGCGAGATTAGTGTGAGGAGGCCGAGAGCGCCTCGAGGAACGACTGCCCGAAGGCGTCCCACTTGGCCTGGCCCACGCCCTTGATCTCCATCATCGCCCGGCGGCTGTTGGGCCGGCGCTGGGCCATCTCGCGCAGCGTGGCGTCGCTGAAGACCATGTAAGGCGGGATGCTTTCTTCCTTGGCAATGGTCAGCCGCAGGTGGCGCAGCGTCTCGAACAACGCCTGCTCGTCGGCGTTCAACACCATTGGCTCGGCCGTGGCCGATCGCGTCTTGCGTGTCTTTTCCCGGCGCATAGAGCCTGATCCCATGGGCCTGGCCAGCGTGACGGGCGTTTGCGCCTTCATCACGGCGTTGCCCAGGTCGCCGAAGCGCAGCACCTCGAAGCCCGATTCGGTCAGGTGCCGTTGGAGCGCGCCCATTGCGACGAGTTGTTCGAGGTACATCTGCACCTCGCCGCGGGCGTGATTCTTGAGCATGCCGTGGACCGAGAGTGCGTCGTGGGCGTTGGCCTTAATGATCTTGTTTTCGGCGCCGCGCACGACGTCGGTGACGTGGGCGGCCCCCCATCGCTGGTCCAGCCTCGCCACGGCGCTCATGAGGATCTGCGCGATGCGCGCCGAATCGGGTTCGACCTCGGTCTCGCCCAGGCACACGTCGCACGCGCCGCAGCCGTTGGGCCCGGGCGGTTCATACGCCTGCCCGAAGTGCTCGCTGAGCGCCCGGTGCCGGCACCGCATCGTGGCGACGAAACGCTGGGCCTCGCGGATCAGGTCCAGTTGGGCCCGGGCCGAAACGGGCACGGGCGAGCCCGGCGGCACGTCGCGCAGGATCAGCCGAGACCACCGGGCCGCGTCGCTCGAACCATACAGCAGCAGGCACTCGGCCGGTTCGCCATCGCGGCCCGCCCGGCCGGCCTCTTGCTGATAGGCCTCCACGCTCTTTGGGCACGCCGCGTGGACGACCAATCTGACATTGCTGCGATCGATGCCCATGCCGAAGGCCACCGTCGCGCACACGACGCCGAGCTGCTCGTTGATGAAGGCACGCTCGACGTGCTCGCGCTGGTGGTCCTTCATGCCCGCGTGGTAGGGCTGGGCGTCGAAGCCAAGCCCGCGCAGGGCCTCGGCGAACTCCTCGGCCTCCTTGCGGCTGATGCAATAGACGATCGCCCCGCCCTCGCCGGCTCTCTGGTGCCGGGCGATGGCCTCGGCGGCCTGCTTGAACGCCAGCGCGCCGGATTGCCTGGCCCGCACGCGGTAGGTCAGGTTGGGCCGATCGAAGACACCCACCAGCACCTCGGGCTCTCGCAGGCCCAGTTGGACGATGATGTCTTGACGCACCCGGGGCGTGGCCGTCGCGGTGAAGGCCTGCATGGGCGTGTGGGGCACGACCTCTCGCAGCTCGGCCAGTCGGCGATACTCGGGGCGGAAGTCATGGCCCCACTGGCTGATGCAGTGGGCCTCGTCGACGGCAATGGCACCCAAGCGGCCCGCGTCGGCCAGCCTCGCCAACAGCCCTCGAAACCCCGTGGTCACCATGCGCTCCGGGGCGGCCAAGACCAGGTTGACCTCGCCCGAGTGCAGGCGACTTTCGATCGCCCGGACATCTTCGAAGTCCACGCCCGAGTGCAGGGCGGCGGCGGGATACCCGTTGACCTCGAGGGCCCGCACCTGGTCTCGCATTAATGCGATGAGCGGGCTGACGACCACGGTGGCCTTGCCGCTGACAAGGGGAGGCAATTGATAGCACAGGCTCTTGCCCCCGCCCGTGGGGAGCACAACCAGCGCATCGCGGCCAGAGAGTGCGGCATCGACGGCCTCGGTCTGGAGTGGCCTGAGGTGGTCATAGCCCCAGACCCGTCGCAAGGCTTCGAGGATGGGACCCATGCCGCGCCCGGGTTCGCTGTTTGTCATCATGTCTTGCGGCACGCCGGAGGTTAGGTCGAGAAGGCCGCCCCTGGATTGCCACGCATTGACCGGCGCACGCTGCCCGCTTATCGTCTGGGTCTGTTTGGACGGGGCGGGCTGTTCGCTCCATGTTTGGATTTTGCTCGCGGGCTTGCGGGCCCACGAGAAGGGTGTTTCGCCATGCAACCGACCCATCGCCAATCCCACGGCCGTACGCGTCGCCGCCGGGCCCACGATTCGCTCAAGGCCTTCAAGGTCACGCTGTGCCCGGTCACGAGCATGCCCAAGAACCACCATCGGGCCTGCCGGCAGTCGGGCTATTACCGGCCCGGGCTCACCATCGTCGTTCCCAAGCTCGGGATCGGCGTCGAGCGTGACTGACCGCTCGCCCGTTGCGGACCGCACCTTCGAAGCTCGGCCGACCATGAGCGCCCGAGGGAACCTGTAATGCGCCTGGCCGTGGACGTGATGGGAGGTGACCATGCCCCCGACGCGATCCTGGCGGGCTGCTTTCACGCGCTCGCCCCGGAGAGTGGTGCCATACCCGCTGGTGGCCGGCTCGTTCTTGTCGGTGAGCGCGACACCATCTTGGACGTGGCGCGCGAGCAAGGCGTCGATCCCGCATCGTTCGACCTGGTGCCCACGACGCAGGTCATCGCCATGGGCGAGAGCCCGGCCAAAGCCGTCCGTTCCAAGCCCGATTCCTCGATCGTCAAAAGCGCGGCGATGGGATCGTCCAAGTGCCTGGGCTCGCCCGAGTACGTCGACGCCATCCTGAGCGCGGGCAACACCGGCGCGTGCGTGTCGGCGGCCATCATGCACCTCAAGCGGCTGCCCCGCGTGCACCGGCCGGGCATCGCCGTCACCATCCCCGGCTTCGCGGGCCCGGTGGTGATGTGCGACGCGGGGGCCAACCCCGAACCCCAGCCCACGCACCTCTGGCAATATGCCCTCATGGCCGAGGCTTACGCCCGCACGGTGCTGAACATCCAAAAGCCCCGAGTGGCGGTCCTGAACATCGGGGCCGAAGAAGGCAAGGGCACGGACCTCATCCAGCGTAGTCGCGACCTGATCGCCGCCACGCCGGGCATCCACTTCACGGGCTTCATCGAGGGCCGCGAGTTCTTCGACGGGGCTGCGGACGTGGTGGTGACCGACGGCTTCGTGGGCAACGCGGTGCTGAAGATGGCCGAGGGCCTTGCCCGCAGCCTGTTCGGTGCCATCGCGCAGGCCATCTTCGCGGAAGATCCCGAGTTGGGCCTGCGACTGGAGCCGGCCATCAAGGCGCTCTATCGCCGCAGCGACTACGAGGAACTGGGCGGGGCCCCGCTCCTGGGCGTGAATGGCACCTACATCATCGCGCACGGCTCGAGCAAGGCCAAGACCATCGCCGCGAGTATCCGAAACGGCTTCGAGTACCTGCGTCTGGGCCTGAACGACGTGCTTGCGTCCCGGCTGGAAGAGGCCGAAACGGCCATGGCCTCGCACCTCCATCACGAGCAGGTGCGGGCATGAGCGAGCACGGCGCGCCCCTGGGACCTATCGAAAAGTCCAGCGTCCATACCGCCGGCGGCATGCGCGTGGGAGCGACGATTTTGGGCGCGGGCATGGCCCTGCCCCGGACGGTCTTCACCAACGCCGATCTCGAAAAACTGATCGACACCACCGACGACTGGATCCAGCAGCGCACGGGCATCCGCGAGCGTCGCGTGGCCCGGCGCGAGTATGGCGAGACGACGGCGTCGCTGGGCGCTCGCGCCCTCCAGGCCGCCCTGGACGACGCGGGCATGCGGCCCACCGATTTGGACCAGATCGTCGTGGCCACGACCACGCCCGACATGCCCACGCCCGCAACGGCGTGCCAGATCGCCGCCATGCTGGGCGCGGGCACCATCGCCGGCTTCGACCTCAACGCCGCCTGCTCGGGCTTCGTCTTCGCCCTCAACACCGTCGACGCGCTCATCCGCTCGGGCGTGGCCAGGAATGTCGGCGTCGTGGGCTCGGACCTCATCACGCGGTACGTCGATTACACCAACCGTGGCCGCGGCACCAGCATCCTCTTCGGCGATGGCGCGGGCGCTTTCGTCATCGCCGGCAGCGACGACCCCGACCGGGGCGTGCTGGCCCGCGCCATGCACACCGACGGCAGCCGTTGGCCCGACCTGTTCATCCCCCGGGTCGAGGAAGACTACCCGCCCGACTTCGACCACGAGGGCCATGGCGTGGACATCAACTGCCTGCACATGAACGGGCGGGCCGTGTTCAAGTTCGCCGTCAGCACCTTCAGCGACCTCATCCAGGAAACACTCGACAAGGTCGGCCTGCGTCCCGAGGACGTGGACCATTACGTCTGCCACCAGTCCAACAAGCGCATCCTCGACGCCGCCCGCGAGCGCTTCGGCCTGCCCGAGGAAAAGCTGCACATCAACATCGACCGCTACGGGAACACCGTGGCCGCATCGGTGGGGTTGTGCTTTACCGAACTGAAGAACGCCGGCCGCGTCCGCCCCGGGCAGCTGGTGATGTTCCTGGGCTTTGGTGCCGGGCTCACCTGGGGCAGCAGCCTCTGGCGTCTGTAGACCCGCGGCCAATTGCGAGCACGGAGCCTTGCCGGCATGAGTGAGCGAGCCATTGTCCTGTGTCCCGGTCAGGGTGCCCAAGCCGTGGGCATGGGCAGCGCCTGGGCCAATGCCAGCCGCGCCGCCCGCAGCATCTTCGAACAGGCCGACCGCCTCCTGGGCAACCAACTCGGCGCGCCCCTGAGCGCCCTGTGCTTCGACGGGCCCGAGCAGACCCTGCACCGCACCGACGTCAGCCAGCCGGCGATCTACGCCTGTTCCATCGCCTCGTGGCATGGCCTGAACGAACTCTCCCACACGCAGCCACTCGTCACGGCCGCCACGGCCGGCCTGAGCCTGGGCGAGTACACCGCCTTGCACCTGGCCGGGGTCATCTCCTTCGAGGACGGGCTCCGGCTGGTCACGCTGCGAGGCCGGGCGATGCAGGACGCCGCCGAGGCCACCCCCGGGGGCATGCTGGCCCTCATCGGCTGCGACGAGGCCCAGGCGCAGGGCGTCTGCGAGCGCGCCCGGCAGGGCGGCGTGCTGGTGTGTGCAAACTTCAACGCCCCGGGCCAGGTGGTCATCAGCGGCGACGCCGACGCCATCGCCCGGGCCCAATCGGTCGCCTCCGAGGCTGGCCTGCGGGCGACGCCGCTGCCCGTGGCCGGGGCGTTCCATTCCCCGCTGATGGAGCCCGCCGCCGACCGCCTGGCCCAGGCCCTGGCACAAACACCCATCGATGCCAAGGCCCTTGCGAGGTGCCCGGTCTCCTCCAACGTGACGGCCCAGCCCCACGAGGCCGACGCGGACAGCATCCGGCGACGCCTGGCCGAGCAGCTGACCCATCCCGTGCGCTGGGCACAGGGGTGCCAGAACTTAGCCGCCTCGGGCCTGGGCCAGGGCGCGAGCTGGCACGAGCTGGCACCGGGCAAGAGCCTGGCGGGCATGATGAAACGCATCGATCGCGCCATCGCCTTGACCACCCACGACACACCCTGACAGGCTTCGGACGGCCAGGGCCCGGTCTGTAACGATCGCGTCACGGCCGTCCTAGTCTCGTTCGTGCGAATCCGAACCCCCCACGCCCCGCACACGAATCATCGGGTGGGCCAGAAGACTCCAGACAGCCATCACCGAGCCCCAGCCACGCCCACCCCCATGACGGAGCCACGCATGCCTCGCCGATCCCTGACCCGAACCGCGCTCAAGACGGGCCTGCTCGTGATCCCCATCGTGCTGACCGCCTGCAAGGAGCCGCCCGCCCCGCCGCCGCCCCCACCACCCCCGCCGCCCCCGCCGCCCCCGGCGCGCGTCGACGTGCAGGAGGTGCTCGCCCGCATGGACGGCATCGACGCGCGGGTGCAGTCCGCCGATGGCCTCAGCGTGCTGGCCGACCACGAGGGCCTGGTGCGCGCCGCCATCCGCTTCGCCGACGCGTTCGCGCGTGGAGACGACGCGGCCCTGGAATCCATGCTCGGCGCAGACGCCCGGGCCACGCTCGACGACCTGCGTTTCAGCGGGCAGTGGTTCGACAGCACCGAGCAGATCGAGCAGGTCCGCGTGCTCTTCATTTCCGGCGACGCCCGCAGCGAGGGCATCGAGCTGGCCGCCTCCAGCTCGCTGGGCATGGCCGCCATGAGCGGCAGCATGGAGCAGATGATGTCCGCCATGGCCGGGCAGATGGACAAGCTCATGGCCATCGGCCAGAAGTTCCTCGAGGCCGCCAACGAGCTGGGCGTGCCGCTGGACGCAAGGGCCATGCAAAGCCTCACGCCCGAGCGCATCGCCAGCGGCGACATCCCCGCCGAGTTGCAGCCCATCATCGAGAAGCTCCGGGCCGAGGGCGTCCTGGCCGAGATGGAAAGCATGACCGAGAAGCTCATGGCCGACGCCGGCATCGACACGAGCGCCCTGGGCTCGGACCCCGATGGTGATGGCACGATGGGCGCCCTGGCCCTGGCCTTCCAGTTCCCCGGCGAGGCCTTCGTCGTCTGCTGGAGCGCCACGCCCGTGGGTGAGTCGTGGATCTTCGCGGGCGCGCCCACCAACGCGCCCATCGTCGCACGGGCCAGCCAGCTCGACGGCCTGATCGGCCCGGACACCTTTGCCATCAACTTTGCCGCCCTCAGCCAGGGCACCGCCGGCGCCATGCTCGACATCGCCGAGCTCATCGCACCCGTCGAGGACGATGAAGGCGCAGACGCCGGGCCACAGCCTTCGGGCCCCACACGCCGCACCCCGCGCGGGCCCATTACGATTCCCGGTGGCGGCTAAGAAGCCGGGCCCGACGGCTGAGAAGCCGGGCCCGGCGGCTGAGAAGCCGGGCCCGGAGGCGGCTGAGCCAAGACCCTCCTAAACTGACAACACCCACGGGGCGCGGCAAGCGCCCCGCTTTCTTTCCCTCGCCGGAGCCTCCACACATGACCGACACCCCCACCACCCCCACGCCCCCCACCACCCCCACCACCCCCACTCGCGTCGCGCTCGTCACCGGCGCCAGCCGAGGCATCGGCCGCGCCATCGCCCAGCGGCTGGCCGCCGACGGCCGCCACGTCGTCCTGGTCGCCCGCAGCCGGGGCCCGCTCGACGAGCTCAAGGCCGAGATCGAGCAATCGGGCGGCGCCGCCACGGCCCTGGCGGTCGACGTGGGCGACCGGGCCGCCCTGGCCGCGGCCATCGACGCCGTCGCCAAAGACCTGGGCCGCCTGGACATATTGGTCAACAACGCGGGCATCACCCGCGACGGGCTCATCCTGCGCATGACCGACCAGCAGTGGGACGAGGTCATCGCCGTCAACCTCACCAGCGCCTTTGCCGCCTGCCGCGCCGCGGCCCGCCCCATGATGAAGCACCGCTTCGGCCGCATCGTCAACATCGCCAGCACCAGCGGCGTGGTGGGCAACGCCGGCCAGGCCAACTACGCCGCCGCCAAGGCCGGCCTCATCGGCCTCACCCGCACGCTGGCCAGAGAGCTTGGCTCCAAGGGCGTCACCGCCAACGTCGTCGCCCCGGGCTTCGTCGAGACCGACATGACCAGCGGCCTGCCCGAGGAGGTCGGCCAAACGGTCCTCAAGGCCATGAGCGTGCCCCGCCTGGGGACACCCCAAGACATCGCCGCCGCCGTGGCCTACGCCACCAGCGACGAAGCGGGCTTCCTCACCGGCCAGGTCATCTGCGTCGACGGCGGCCTGACGATGTGCTGAGGGGAAACCCCCAGAACCGAGGGCCCATATACCCGCCCCGGCCGCGCGTTTGCAAGATGTTCAGGCAACCCCATCCCAGAGCGTGCCAGCGGGGTTCGCAAGGGTTTTGAAAGGTCTTTGGGACGCGAAAAAAGTCCTCCGGGGCGCGCCCCAAAGACTTTTGCTCGCGCCCCAAAGACGTTTGCTCGCGCCCCAAGGACTTTTGCTCGCGCCCCAAAGAACTTTGCTCGCGCCCCGAAGACATTTGCTCGCGCCCCAAAGAACTTTGCTCGCGCCCCAAAGACCTTTGCTCGCGCCCCAAAGACTTTTGCTCGCGCCCCGGGCGGCCTTCGCGGCGTCCACCCAACGGTCGGCGGCCATCACGGGCTCACGCTGGCCATCTCCGGCGGCCGCCCGCTCACCGCCGCGTGTATTCCTCGTAGGCGGCCATGTACAGGTCCAGGTCGTGCCGGTCGGTCACGCCGTCGGCGTTGAGGTCGATGCGGCGGGCACCCTTGGCATACAGGTCGGTCAGGGCGGCCAGGTCGAACGCGTCGACCACGCCATCGTCGTTGAGGTCGAGCATGGACAGGGTCCCAAGGCACAGCGGCCCGACCGAGTTGGTGTAGGCCTGGTGGAAGAGCCACGCGTCGCGCTTGGTCGTCGGGTTCGAGGTATCGTCGGTCACCAGCGTGTGCGTCGACCAGTAGGCGCAGCCGTTGGCCGGGTCGGCCTGGGCGTCGGCGGTGTTGGCCCAGTTGCCCGGGATGGCTCCGGGATGGTCTTCAAAGGGCAGAGGCGGCCCGGCGCGAACCACGCTGGGGGTGCCGACGATGTCGTCGTAACTGCTGTTGAGGCGCACGCGGCGGATCTGCGGCCAGGTCGTGCCGTCTGAGTACGTGTACTCGATGTAAGCCTGGCCCTGGCGGTTCACCACGATCACCGGGTGGTAGCTGTGGCCCTCGTCCTCCAATCGGCCACTGGCCTCGACCGTCTCCTTGTCTTTCGTGTACGTGGCGATGTCCGGAGACCAGACGCCGTGGGTGGCGGAATGGAAGTTGGCCAGGTCCGGGTCGATCACGTACCACTGCACCACCCAGCGATCGTCCGAGGGCGAACGGACGGCGTGGACGGCGAAGATGCGGAAGTCGTTCTCCACGTCCTTGGCCAGCACGGCCGAATGGAAGTAGGTGCCCTGGGCCTTGGGGCCCCAAGCGGCCGCGGTGTCGGGCGTTACCGGCACTTGAATCGGGAATGGCAGCGAGCCATCCAGATTGGTCGCAAGGTACGACAGCGAAGGATCCAAGGGGATGTCGTCGAGGATGGGCGTCGCGCCCGGGGTCACGCGCTGCTGGAGTGTCCATTCTCTGCCAGCAAGAGCTGTATCGTCGTAGAACAGGCCCTTCAAGCGGACGTGCTCGAAGAGCGGCTAGGGCTCGGTCGCCGGATTGGGCGTGCTGATGATGAAGGTGGCGTTCTCGACCTGCTCGAAGGGGGCTTGTACCACCCAGCCGTGGATGGAGGTGTCGGTATCCACGGCCAGCGGGAATGGCGTGTTGAGGAAGGGCCGCACCACCGTGATGTCGCTCTCGTCGGGCCGGTCGCCGTCGAGGATCGACTTGGTGCCGCCATCGTGCTCGTAGGGGATGATGTAGATGAACTGGTTCATGTTCCTCTGGACAGGGGGGCCGTTGGTGCCATCGGTGAAGTGCGTGCATTGGTCGCGTGCATTGGTCGCCACGATCACCGCGCCCGAGCGGTCATCGGATTCGCCCGTGATGGTGTGGAAACCGATGGAAGGCATCCGGGCGGTGAGAATGATCGGAAGATGAGCCGCGTCCGTCTTGTATCGCTTTATGTTGGTTTCATCTGTCAAATCGAAGGCCTCGCCGCCGTTTCCTGCCGAGCCGCCGCTGCCGGTGTAGTACCACCACTGGGTGCCGTCCAGCGGGTCGGTCGCACCGAAGTTGGCGCCGGTCTTGTTCACCGACAGGTGCAGGAAGGCCGTCTCCTCGCAGTGATTGATGCCGTAGGACGGGCTCTGATCGAACTTGGCCTCGCCATACAACGCCCACAGACGATTGTGGATCGGATCGTGCGCGGCTCTGGAGTCCAGCAGTCGAGTCTCGCTGGCCGCGGCCAGCGTGAATGGGAAGCTGGTGTCGTCCACGCCGCGTTCGTCCAGAGGCGTGATGGTGTGGGCCTTGGAAAACAGCGATAGGTACCGCGTGCCCGCGGCTATGACACCGATGTTGCTCACGCCCAAGGCCGGGGCGGTGGGTCGGCCGCCGTCGAAGTTGGGGCCGTCGCTGTTGTCCTGCTCGTGGGTCTGGTACGCATTGGATGGGGTCTGGGCCTGGGCGATTCCCGTGGATAGGCCGCAGGCCGAAACCAGCAATGGCACAACGATACCTTAGCGAACACGCATGGTTCTGCTCCTTGCTGAAAGGGTTTATGATCCGGGGACAATGTACAAGACGGAGGGGGGCGCTGTCAACCCCGAATCTCCAGATTCACAAAAATTTTCCATTCTTGTCAAAGATGGGGTTGCAAAAGCGGGCCCTTTCTGGGACAATTAGAGCATGAGCCACGAACAGAAAATCTTACGTGCGTCACGCCCGCTCGCCTGCATGGCCGCGATTTCGATGGCTTTGCCCGTCCCGGGCGCGCTGGCCCAGGACGACTGCACGCCCCAGCGCCTTGCCGGTCCCGATGGCACCTCCCGTTCCGCCGGTCGGACGCTGGTCATCAACGACAGACACGTGCTTATCGGCGATAGCGGAGCGCACTCGCTGTGCCCGGGCGGCGGGGACCCCTTCGGTTGCACGGCGGGCGCGGTGTACGCCTTCCAGCGTGATCTCGACGGCTGGCGCATGATCCAGATGATCGTGCCGCCGGATATCCGGATCCTCGACGGGTTTGGGAGCCAGGTCGTGCTCGACCCGCTCGATCCAGATCGCGTCGTGATCGCCAGCGGTGCCCGCGTGGTTGGAGAGAAGCGCGGCTATGGGCTTGTGTACGAATACGATGGCCACGCATGGCAGGAGGTCGAACGGTTCGATCCGCCCGATGTCGGGCGGACGATGACGACCACCTTCGCAGCCAGCATGGCCATCCACGGCAACACGATGCTCGTCACGCAAGTGCCGTTCGTGTACCACTACAAGCGCGTGGGCGGCTCGTGGGTCCATCAACGGACACTCGAACCACCGGCGGAAGTCGGTGAGGGCTCGTCGTTCGGGGTCACCGGTTTTCTGATCGACGATACATGGGCCTTCATCGGAGCCCATCGCGATCGCTCGCTGTCCACCGACCCGGCCAACCCCATCCTCCACGGCTCGCTGCTGGTCTACCGCCACCACCCCGATGGCTCGCTCGAGTACGCCCAACGGATGCTGCCACCCTTCGACCCCGGCGAACTGCCGCCCGGGGGTTGGTTCGGGTATGGCGTGGTTTTCGATGGACGCACGCTCATCGTCGGAGCGCCGGCGACGAATGGAGCGTTCGAGGCACAAGGCGTGGCCTATATCTACGAACTCGAAGGCGAGCAGTGGACGCTGAGGCAGGAACTTCGCAGCAGCATCCCCGGCCGCCGCCACTTCTTCGGCGGCAACATCCAGCTCCAGGGCGACACGCTCATCATCGGGCATAACACTTGGGATAGCGCGCCGATCCGATCGCACCTGTTCCGTCGCGGGCCCGATGGTTTGTGGCACGAAACGGACATCCTTCGCCCCGGGAGTGCGGCGATGTCCACGGCCAGGGGCTTTGGGTCCGCCGCCGCCATGCACGGCCGCTGGGCCATCTTCGGTGCCCCCGATGAGAACCCCGGCGGCGCGGCGTACATCTTCGACCTGGACTGCATCCTGGGCACGTACCCCTGCCCGGTCGACCTGGACGGCGACGGCCAGCTGACCATCTTCGACTACCTCGCCTTCCAGACCGCCTTCGGCACCGGCGATATGGCCGCCGACTTCGACGGCGATGGCGAGCTGACCATCTTCGACTTCCTTGCCTTCCAGACGGCGTTCGCCGAGGGGTGCGAGTAGGGGAGATCGCAAATCGCAAATGGCAGATGGCAGATGGCAGATGAAGAGGGGAGCTTCCGCCTCTTGATCTGATATCTGCTACCTGCGATCTGGCCCCTTTCTCGACATTAGACGCCCGATTCCGGCAGGCCCAGGCGCGAGAGCGGCACGCAGCCTTCGGGGTGGGTGCTGGCGGACTTGTGGGCGCGCAGGTGGGCGATCAGCGCCAGCATGTCCGGGCGGGGCGGGGCGGTCAGCACCATGGGCCGGCCCGTGATGGGGTGCTCGAAGGCCAGCAGGGCCGCGTGCAGCATCTGCCGGTCGATGCGCTCGCCCGCGGGCAGCTCGAAGGCTCGCCCGCCGTACATGTCGTCGCCCACGATGGGCCAGCCGCGGTGGGCGCAATGGACGCGGATCTGGTGCGTGCGTCCGGTCTTGAGTTCCAGCTCGAGCAGCGCGAAGTGCTGCGAGCCCACGGGGCGCTCGTGCAGGCGGTACCGCTCGCGGACGCGGGCGATGGTCAGGCTGGGCTTGCCCAGCTGGTCGTGGCGGACGACCTGCTTCTCGCGGTAGCCCTTCTCCTTGCTGGGGTGCGGGCCGATGGGCTCGTCGATGGCCTCCATGTCCGGGTGCAGCGAGCCGCGGGGCTGGTCGGGCCGGTCGCACGAGACGATGGCCAGGTACCGCTTGTCGGTGGTGCGCTCCTCGAACTGGCGGGCCAGCTTCCAGTGGGCCTCTTCGGTCTTGGCAAAGACGATGACCCCCGTGGTGTCGCGGTCCAGGCGATGGACCACGCCCGGACGCGCCAGCTCGGCCCCCACGGGCGACAACGCGCCGCCCGGGCCCTGCCGAAAATGCCAGGCCAGGGCGCTGAGCATCGTGCCGGTGTTGTGGCTGCGGGCGGGGTGGACGATGATGTCCGCCCGCTTGTTCAACGCGATCAGGTGCTCATCCTCGTACAGCACGTCGATGGGGATGTCCTCGGGTTCGATCTCGCCGCTGGGCGGCGGAGGCAGCACCAGGTCGACGCGGTCGCCCAGGCGTAACTTACTCGAAGCACGCGCCACGCGGTCGTTCACGCGGGCGTACCCGTCGTCGATCAGGCGCTGGATCTGGCTGCGGCTCATGAAGGGGATGCGGCTGGTGAGGTACCTGTCCAGCCGGTCGTTGATGTCGCGCTGCAAGGTGAAGACCACGCGGCGGGCCTCGGGGTCGTCCGGGCCGGCCAGTTCCACCGCGCGGCGCAGGGCCTGGGGGTCGATCTTGCCGCCGGGGTCCAGCAGTGGATGCGGGCCGCTCCCGGCGTGCTCGGGGTCTGGGCTCACCGGCCGGGGTCTTGGACGGGGGTGTCGGGGTCCAACGGGGCTTCGGGCTCGGTGGGCATCGTGAAGTCGAAGCCAAAGCCGCCAAAGTCGAAGGGATCGACCTCGACCTCGGGCTGCCCGCCGGGCTGGGGCGGCCGGGGCAGGTCCTGCGCCAGGTGCAGCACCACCGGCTCGGCCAGCATGTCCAGCGTGTCGATGCGTTCCTGGGCCACCCGGGCCAAGAGGCCAAAGCCGCGGGTGCGGTCGAGCTCGGCGGCCCGGGTGTAGGCGTCTCGGGCGCTGGCCAGGTCGCCCTTGCTCTCGGCCACGGCGGCCAGGCCCAAGAGGGCCTGGATGCGGTGGATCGGAGCGGCGTTCGAGGTGGATACCTGCGTGTAGATGCGATGGGCCTGGGCCAGGTACGAATCGCGCAGGTCCTCGCTGATCAGTTCTTCCGCCGGGTAGTCGCCCATCGGGCCGGGCTGGGCCCCGATGACCACGCCCGTACGGACGGCCTCGAGGTAGGCCTCGGCGGCGGCCAGGCGGGCGACGTGGGCCACGGCCGCGACATCGCCGTAGCGATCGGCCAGGCTCAGCAGCGTATCGGGGCTGGTCGTGGGCGTGCTGGTAGCCAACGCCAGCTGCACGAATGCCTCGTCCTTACGCTCGGTGGCTTTCTGGTTTATGAATCGCCGCCCGCTGAAGGCCAAGGCCACCAGCGCCACGACGATGAGCACCCGCGGCCCCCACTTGAGCAGGAAGTCGCGAAACTCCTCGTTGATCCTCGAATCCTCGAGCCCGGCGCGGTCCTTGATCTGTCCCTGGCGTTCGTCCATGGCCAAGTCTACGGGGGGTCGCTGGGGGGCGTCGGCTCCCAGAAGGCCCAGGCCCCTGGGTGGCTCAGGGCCGCGTCGCCCACCAGCCGCCGGCGGATCTGGCTCGCAAGCTCGGCCAAGCCCAGTCCCGTGTGGGCCGAGACCATGGCATCGGCCCACGCGGGCATCACCCCAGGCGAGGGACCAAAGCCGCGGTCGGCCCGCATGGCAAGGCGCAGCCAGCGGCTTGAGGGGTCTGGGGGTCGCTGGGAAACGTCCCAAGCATCCTGGCACCACAGCACCAAGTCGGCGGCCTCGATGGCGATTGCAGCCAGCGCCTGAGCTTGAGCGAGCACCGCGTCCTCTGCCCGGTCTACCCCCGGGGCGTCCAGCCAGCGGACCACAAGGCCGTCCAGCTCCAGGTCCACCGCCACGGCATCGCGCGTCACGCCCGGGCGGTCGGCCACGCGGGCGACCGGGCGACTGGCCAGGGCGTTGGCCAGGCTCGACTTGCCCACGTTGGCCGGCCCGGTGGCGACCACCAAGGGCGGTCGCAGCAGGCGGGCCAGTTCGGCCGCCACGGCCTGAGGCACCGGTGGCAACCCGGACGCCCAGCGAGCAGGCTGATCCAGCAGGAGGCGGACAGCCCGATGGCCACGCACCGATGCCAGCGTTGAGAGCATCCGGGCCTCGACCTCGCCGGCGGCCTCGGGCCAATAGGGTGCCCCCTCGCGCCGCGGCAGGCCCGCGTCCCGCAGGGCCCGGCCCAACGCCCGGCACACCCCAACACCGCCGTGGGGTGTCACCAGCAGCAGGTCATCGGCCGGGCGGATCACCAGCAGCGTGTCGACCCCCGGCATGATGCACAGGGCGGCTCGACCCACGGCCGGCGCTGTCAAGCCAAGAGCCAGGCAAGCACGGTCCACATCGCCCACAAGTTCAAAGACCGCAACGGCCGATGCGACGCCGGGTGTCGATCGCTGGGCAAACTGGGCGAAGGGGGCCGGGGAAGTCACGCCTCAGCGTATGGAGGTACTGCGGCGGAATCGGGCGTCCTGCACGACATGGTGGCAGATCGCCGGTTTGGAGTCGGAGGACTGCACACATGGACTCTGCCGAAAAGCAGCCCACGTCTCCTTGGCTCAGTTGACTCCAAAACTTGTATGAATCACTATCCCCCTCGCGCTGCGCGTCCAACCAGCAGCCGGACACGCTCCGCGAGCGTGAGCGGCGCGTGCGAGGCCTCGAAAGGGTCCGACGGGTCGCTCTCCAGCCGAGCATCGGGCAGCGCGTGCGAGGCGCGCAGCGTCCACGACGGGCCATCCACACGCCACGCGGCGGCCGAGTTCCAAGGCCCCAGCCACGCGGGCGGCGCATCGATTGCCAGCACGCGCAGGGGCTCTCCCCGCCCGCGCACGGGCCATGTGACGCGCTCCACGAGCGATGCGGTATCGCTTGCCCCCACCACCAGCACCACGAGGCGAACGCCCAGCATCTCTGCCAGCGCGGGCAGGTCGGCCTCGGCCAGCGCCCCGGCCCATCGCGTGCGGTCATCGGCCTGCCGGGCGTCGATACCCAGAACGACTACCGGCCCTTGCCATGGCCCCGCCGTGGCTCGTAAGGTGGTAGGCCGGCCGTTGGCGTCGATGCCGATGGCCTGGCCAAAGGGCTCACCGGTCTCGATGTGCTTTGGCGGCAGCGCCAAGTCTGCCAGATGGTCAAGCAATGTGGGCGGGCTGGGGCCTTCGAGGCTCGGGGCCTCGAAGCGGGCGTCATCGAAATCCAAAGCCCGAACCTTCGCGTGGAAGATCCTTCGGCCACCTTGCTTGTATTCGTATTCGAGCAGTCGGCCGGTTTCGGTGTACCAGAGCGTCAGCGCCACGCTTTGGGCACCGCTGCCGCGCACGCCGACGACGCGATGTTCGCCCTCGACGCTCGACCACTCCAGTTCACCAACGGAGGTCAGCAGTGGCTCTGCTTTGGCAAAGGCCAACGCCAGTTGTGGCGCGGGCACCATGGGCAAGGCGGACTCGATCGCCCCCGGTCCAAATGGCTCGGGCAAGACCGCCGCGAAGATCCGAGTGGGATCGTCCGCGCGCCAGGCCAGCAATCGTCCGGGCTCTGCCAAGACGTGCATTGGTCGCTGGGCCCCAAGTTGCAAAGCGACAGCTGGGGCCTCTCCCGGGCGGATGGCAACGACGAGCTCGCTCCGCGCGGGCGAAGCCCCGGGCCTTGGCACCTCGATGGTGACGTGTTCGGCGGTTGGGGCAAGCCGGTACGCGTCGCGGATGGGGGACAATGCGTCTTGCCCATGGGCCGCGGCATACATGGCCAAGACCACGACCAAAGCCTCCAGCCTCATGCGCCCGCGCCCTGGGTCAGGGCCTCGAGGGCCTGGCGGATGTTCCTGTTCCAGCCCGGCGGCACAACGGCCGGCGCAAGGTCGCACAACGGTTCGAGGACAAATCGCCGTTGGGCCATGCGGGGGTGGGGCACGGTCAGGCCGGGCTCGTCGATGCGCTGGTCTCGGAAGAGCAGCAGGTCGAGGTCGAGCGTGCGCGGGCCCCAGCGCTGCTCTTTTGAGCGATCGCGTCCAAACCGGCGCTCGATCTCCAACAGCCCATCGAGCAGTTGCCGGGCGTTGCACGAGACTTCCAGTTCGGCGGCGGCGTTGATGAATCGGGGCTGGTCGGGGTTACCCACCGGATCGGTTTCATAAAGGCGGCTGGTGGCGATGACGCGGACGCCCTCGATGCCGTTCAGGGCACGGGCACCCAGCAGGACGTTGCCGGTGCGATCGCCCATGTTGCTACCCAAGGCGACGTAGGCCTTCTGGGTCATGGGGATGATGGGCCCCGGTTCGAGATACCACGCGTCTTCTTTGGGGTTTTCCACGTTCAATGAAAGCGGCCGCACGCCCCCGGGGCAAGCGGCCTTGGATCACATTCCGTTCAAAGCCTCGTATTACTCGATGGGTTCGAGCTCGCGCGTGCGGTGCTGCATCTGGGCCTTGAGACGTTCGAGGATGTGGCTGTGCATCTGGCTGACGCGAGACTCGGACAGGGCCAGGGTGGCACCGATCTCCTTCATGGTCATGTTCTCATAATAGTAGAGAATGACGATGAGGCGTTCGGCCCGGCTGAGGCCCTTGGTGAGCATGTCGCGCAGGTCCTTGCGCTGCATGGATCGCACGGGATTGTCGGCCCCGTCGCGGATGACGTCCATGTCCCGGCTCTCGCCGCCGGTGGAATCGCTGGCCTTGCGGGTGATGGACATGGTCGTCACGGCGCGGCTGTCGCGGCGGATCTTCTCGAACTCGTCCTTGCTGACGCCCAGCCGTTGGGCGATCTGCTCCTCGCTGGCGGGCTTGCCGGTTTCGGTCTCGATGGCACGCCGGGCCAATTCAACCTTGGCAACGCGCACGCGCACAAGGCGCGGCACCCAGTCCATCGACCGCAGTTCGTCGAGCATGGCGCCTTGCACGCGGCGGGCGCAAAAGGTCTCGAATTTCACGTTGCGATCGAGCTGGAAGGCCGAGATGGCACCCATCAACCCGAACATGCCCGCTTGCACCAGGTCTTCCACGTCGACCTCGTCCGGAAGCCGGGCATGGATGCGTTCGGCGTTGTAGCGAACGATGTGCAAGTACCGTAGCCACAAATAGTTCCGCAGATCCTCGTTCGGCTGCGACGCAAACAGACGCCAGACGTCCTGGATGTCCATGTCTTCATAGACCAATGGAATCGCATCGGCCTTCTTAGGCAAGGCTTGTTTCGTGCGGTTCGAACGCTTCGACGATTTCACAGCGGTTGGCATGGTCGGCTCCCTGACCCCTGTTCCATCCGGCATGGGAAGCTCTTTAGCTTGGCCCCAGCCCCTGGCAGCGCGTGCCATCCATGGTCACGCACCGATGAGTATACAGAATACGACTTGCGAGCACCAGCGTTTCAGCGATTCGCAACAGAAATTTTCTTATTGGGCTCCGGATTCAACGGCGTGGATTGGCCCGAGCCGCTCCGCTCTCGTTCCACCACGCGCAACGCCAGCATCTCGAACATGAAACCGATGGCCATGCCGAGCCCATAACAGGCCAGCATCCCCACCAGCGAACGTACCAAAACACCCGAGGCCTCGCCCGAAGACAACAGGCCCGAGATCATGCCCACGGCAAAGCCGCATAACCCGCAGATCGGGCCACACACACGCGAAGGGAGTAACAGATTTGAGGTATATGCCGGCACGTGCCCACTCCATCGGCTCGACGGGGCAGCGACTGCAAGCCTTTTGCGCGCAACAAGGTACTTCGGCGCAACTTATGCGCCATGGGCTGCCGGCTATCGGCCTCGCATGAGCCGTGCCAACCGACCAGGACGCGAACGCATCGGCCGATCCGAAGTAGAGCCCAACGCGGCGATGTCGTCGGACAATCGCGTCACGATACGATTGAGGTGTCGCCACGCTTGCGATCTGCGTGCCGCCAGCGCCAACGGACGACGAACACGGGTGCAGCGTCGAACCGCGTCATCTTCAGGAACGAGCCCGATCATCGGCAAGGGGACGCCCAGAAAACGGGCGGCGACTTCCGCCACGCGGGCGTGTGCGCCGTGCGCCTCGTGCAAGTCTCTCGCGCGGTTGATCAGCACGTACGGGACACGTTCGCAGCCCTGGATATGGACCGACTTCACCAGCGCGTAGGCATCGGCCAGCGATGCAGGATCGGGCGTGGCCACCACGATTGGCATGCTCGCAGATCGGACACCTTCGATAACCGCCTCACCCAAGCCCGCGCCGTGATCGACGACCACAACGTCCATGACGCAAGAGAGCACATCGGCAGCCTGTGCCACGGCGGTCCGCGCATCGATGGGCGACACACCTGCCAGCGGCCCGACCATGCCCGGTACCACGAGCACGCCAGCGGGGCCGGGCATGGCGATTCGACGGACCAGATCGGCGGTGACGCGGCCTCCACGCGATACGCAAACCACGGCATCGGTGAGGCGGGCGGTGGGTCGCAATCCACAGATCAGGTCCGCATTGGCCAGTCCCAGGTCGGCGTCGAGCAAGGCAGTTTTGAATCCTCGTTTGGACAGCCCGATGGCCATGGACACGGCGATGGTGGTCTTTCCCACGCCCCCTTTCCCCGAGGCGATGGCCACGATCGGACACCGGCGCGCTGGCACGTCGGTCCCTTTATGGCGCTGTGTCATGCGACGCAGCGCGCTGGCCTGGTCGGTCGCGGTGGTGCTCATGGTGCGCTTGCCCCGGCCAGGGGGGCCACACCCCGTGCGCTCTGTTGATCCCGGTTCGTCGCCGGCACGCCCAACGCCAGACGGGCCAGGCGGTCGGCCCGCCCGGGCTCGATGTGGTCGGGTACTTCCTGCCCGGTGGTGACGAAACTCAGGGGCAGACCCAGTGCATGAACCATCGAGATGACCGTGCCCACGCCTTCGGCTTCGTCGAGTTTCGTGAAGAGGATCCGATCGGGGTTGGCCATCGCAAATCCTGCGGCTGCGGCGCGCAAGGCCGATACCCCCGCCGTTGCGGACAGGACCAGGTGGGTCTCATGTGGCTTGGCGGCGGCAAGATAGGCGGACAGTTCCTCGACCCGCTGCCCATCGCGCGGCGAACGACCGGCCGTGTCGATCAGCACCACGTCGCAATCGGCCATCGCCCGGCAGGCCGAGGCCATTTCCGCGGGGCTCATGACGACACGCAACGGCACGCTGATGATGCTGGCGTAGGTCCGCAGTTGCTCGACGGCGGCGATGCGGAAGGTATCGGTGGTAATCAGACCCACACGCATTCCGCGGCGGAGTTTGTAAGCCGCGGCCAGTTTTGCGATGGTCGTGGTCTTGCCTACGCCCGTGGGGCCCACCAACGCGATTGTCAATGGGCCATCATCTCGACGGCCACGCCCCGGTGACGCGACAGGGATCAGTTCGGCCAGGGCAGTCTGCAACGCACCAAGCACGATCGCGTCCTCGGCCAGTTCGTCACGCCCGAGCGAGCTACGGACTCGGGAAACCACCTCGTCGGCCAGTTCGCGATCGACCTCGGACTCGAGCAATCGCACATACGCATCGGCAAGGGGTTTGCCGAGGGCTGAAGTCGAGACCGGCCCAACCTGCTGGGTATGCATCATTCGGCCGAGCAGTTGTCGCAGGCTGCGTAGTTCGGTCTCGACACCCGGTGATACCTGGGACTGGGCCGTGGCGTGAACCCGCAAGCGTTCGGACCGGGGCGGGGTGGGTTCGGCTTGTGGCTCGTTTGGTGTTTCGGGCTGGGGCTCGGGCTTACCCGCCGTGGGTTTGCTGGCGGCCAGTTGCGCGCTGGCCAAGACGGTGTAGCGCTCGAGCAACTCCCGGCGGCGTTCGGGAGAGGTCGGGCTTTCGATCGCCGGTGACTGAGCAGGGGGATTTGGTGCTGGAGAGGCGTTGGGGCTTGGTCTCGGAACGATCGGTTGTTGCGATCTCGGCTGGCTCCGGGCGTTTTGCCCGGCCTGGGCCCGTTGCTTTTCTCGGACAACCGAGGCAGGAGAGGCGGTGACTTCGACCACGGGCCTTCCGCCCAGGCCGAACAGGCCGCCAACCTTGTAATTGCGTGTGTGGAGGATGATCGCATCACGCCCCAACTCGCGTTGGACGGCGTCGATGGCGTCGGCCATCGAGCGTGCGCGGTACGTCCGGATGCCCATGGCCCTCCGTGGCTCCTTCCGAGTTTGGCGGGCCTCCGGCCCGTCTGGCATTCGACCGCTCTATCGGTTGTCGATGCCCGGATCTACGACTTTTTTGACCCGCGATCGTAAATCTAACCCGCGTGGGCCATGGCGGGCTCGCCCGGCGGGCGCACCAGCCCCAGCGCGTTCAACTCCACCTTCGCGTCGACCTCGTTGTACCCAAGCACGGCCACCCCAGGCATCCGGGGCTCCATGATCTGGAACAACACCGCACGCACCGTGGGTGAGGCCAGCAGCACCGCGGCCCGCCCGGCGTCGACCACGGGCTGAAGGGCCTTGGCTACCTGTTCGGCAACGGCATTGGTGACCCCCGCGGGCATGGTCAGCGTGGTGCTTTCCGATCCGCGGTCGATGTAGCTGCTGATGAGGTCTTCCATGGCCGGGTCGACGGTGGCGCAGGTGAGCACGAGGCGGCCTTGGCCCTCGTCGACGGCGTACTGGTGGCAGATGGTCCGGCGCAGGCCATTGCGGACGTACTCGGTCAGCACGTCGATGTCCTTGGTCTTGCCTCCCCAGTCGGCGAGCACTTCGAGGATGGTCTCCATGTCGCGGATGGGCACGCGTTCGCGCAGCAGGTTTTGCAGCACGTGCTGGAGGCCGGCGAGTTTGACCGGGCCGGCCAGGGCCTCCTCGACGAGTTTGGGCGCGCGCTCCTTGACGCCCTCGACCAGATTGCCCACCTCTTCGCGCGTCAGCAATTCGCCCGCGTGGGCCTTGACGACCTCGGTCAGGTGCGTGGTGAGCACGCTGGTGGCGTCGACGACGGTGTAGTTCATCGACTCGGCCCGCAGGCGCATGTCGGTGGTGATCCACCACGCGTCGAGCCCGAAGGCTGGCTCTTTGGTGGCTTCGCCCTGGAGCTTGCCGGTGGCAAAGCCCGGGTCCATCGCCAGCAACTGGTCGGGCCTTGCCTCGCCCCGAGCCACGTCGGCACCACGGATGCGCACGCGGTAGTGCGTGGGCGGCAGTTGCAGGTTATCGCGGATGCGCACGGGGGGCATGACGAAACCGGTGTCCAACGCCAGTTGCCGGCGCACCGCCGAGATGCGTTCGAGCAGGTCGCGCCCATCGCCGGTGCCCACCAAGGGCACGAGGGCCTGGCCTACTTCCAATTCGAGCAGGTCGACCTTCAGTAGGCTCTCGACCGCTGGCGGCGCGGGCGGGGGTGCGGGTGGCGGGGGCGGCGGCGGACGCGAGGCACGCTTCATCGCATAGGCGATGCCGCCGAGCCCAAGCGACGTCGCCAGCAGCGGGATGGCGGGAAGCCCCGTGAAGGCCAGCACGAACAGGAAGCCCGACGTGATGATCAGGCCCTTGGGCTGACTGAAGACCTGCCCGGTCAACTCCGTTCCCAGTTCGCCCTTATCACCCGAGCGCGTCACGATCAACGCCGCCGCGATGGCGATGATGAACGATGGGATCTGGCTCGTCAACCCATCGCCGATGGTCAGGCGGCTGAACGTGTCGGCGGTCTGTGCCGCGGGCCAGCCACGCTCGATGGCACCCACGGCGAAACCGCCCGCGATGTTGACGGCCGTGATGACGATGCCCGCGATGGCATCGCCTCGAACAAACTTGCTGGCACCGTCCATCGCACCGAAGAAGTCGGCCTCGCGGCGGATCTCTTCTCGACGCTCGCGTGCATCCTGCTCGCTGATGATCCCCGCGTTCAGGTCGGCGTCGATGGCCATCTGCTTGCCGGGCATGGCGTCGAGGGTGAAGCGTGCGGCCACTTCGCTGATGCGCGTGGCGCCCTTGGTGATGACCAGGAACTGCACGGCAACGAGGATGAGGAAGATGACCACGCCCACGAAGAGCGAGTCTCCCGCGACGAACGCGCCAAAGGCCTGGATGACCTCGCCGGCGACGCTCAGCGCCTGCTCGGGGCTGGCGGCGTCGGCGGTGAGGATGAGCCGCGTGGAGGCGATGTTGAGCACCAGGCGGAACATCGTGACGCCCAGCAGCAGCGATGGGAACACGCTGAACTTCAGCGGGCGGTCCATGTACAGCACCGTCAGCAGGATGACCACGCTCAGGGAGATGTTGGCCGAGATGAGCAGGTCGAGCATCACGCTGGGCAGTGGCACGATGAGCACCGCCAGCAGCGAGACAAAGCCGATGGGCACGATCAGCCCGCGCCACTTGGCCAGTGCTTCGAGCCTGTTCAGGATGCCGTCGCCCAGCGCCATCAGCGGTCAGCCCCCACCGCCTGGGCGGCGCGCCCGTCGAGCCGGTAGACATAGGCCAACACCTCGGCGACCGCCTCGTAGTGCTCGGGGCTGATGGCCTGTCCGACCTCGACGCCTCGGTACAGCGCCCGAGCCAGCGGGGCGCGCTCCACCACCGGCACGCCATGCACCCGGGCCACCTCGCGGATCTTGAGCGCGACATAGTCGGCTCCCTTGGCGACGACCTTTGGTGCCGCCATGGTCTGGACATCGTACTTGAGTGCTACCGAGAAGTGCGTGGGATTGGTCACCACCACGTCGGCACCCGGTACGTCATGCTGCACGCGCTGCATGGCGATCTCTCGCGCCACGCGGGCCCGACGCTGGCGGATGTCCGGATCGCCGTCCATCGATTTCTGTTCTTCCTTCACCTCCTGCTTGGACATCTTGTTGTCGCTCTTATGCTGCCATTTCTGGTACTTCAGGTCTGCAAAGCCGATCACCAGCAGCACGGCCAGCATCCACACGGCCAGTTCCACCGTGGCGCGCAGGCTCAGGATCGTCGCGGCCCGAAGATCCAGCAGGGGCAGCCCGCTCAGCGCGGGCACCCATCGCACAATGACCACCACCACCACGACCACGACCAGCACCAGTTTGGTCAGGTCCATGAGCAGCTTCACGACGCCCTTGGGCCCGAAGATGCGCTTGAAGCCGCTGACGGGGTTGAGCTTCTCGAACTTTGGCGAGACCGCTCCGGGCGAGATGTGCCAGCCCACTTGTACCAGTTGCGAGACGGCCGCGACCAGGAACATGACCGCCATCGTCGGAAGAAGGATCATCGCGGCACGGCCACCGACCCATTGCAGCGTGCTGTTCACGTCGCCGGCGACGACGGGCCTGCCCGGCGCGCTGCCATCGAGCACGCCCACCATCACGCTGTGGAGCAGGCCCATGCCCAAGGCCCCGATGGCCGCCACCAGAATCGCCGCGCCGGCCATCATGATGACCGCCCCGAAGTCCTGGCTCTTGCCCACCTGCCCGCGCTCACGCACCTTGCGGAGCTTGTGATCGGTGGGCAGTTCTGTCTTTTCGCCGGGGTCGTCAGCCATGGCCCACCGCCCCGCTCCGGCCCAACGCTCGAGCCCATTCGTGGATGTGGCCAAAGGCGTCGGCGATGGCCTCGATGGTCACATCGCCGATGGCAACCACCGACACCGCCAGCACGCCAAGGCCCAGGATGATCTGGATTGCAAACCCGATGGTCATGATGTTGATCTGTGGGATCGTGCGCATCAGCACGCCCATGGCCAGGCTCGCCAGCGTGGCCATCAGCAGCACGGGCATCGCGATGCGCAGGCCCACAACGAACGCCGCGTCGGTCAGAGCCGCCAGCAACGGCGCTGGTGCCGCATCGATCCACGCCGACCCCGGCGGCAAAGTTGCGAAGGTATCCATGACCGCCACCACCATGTGCTCGAGCCCGCCCACCTGCACGAAGATGGCCAGCGCCAACAGGAAAAGCATCTGCCCGACAACCTCCGACTGGGCGTCAAAATCCGGGTTGTACACCTGCGCCAAGGCCAGACCAAGTTTGTAACTGATGATGCTGCCGGCCACCTGCACCGCCACCAGCGGCATGGTGGCCAGCAGCCCAATGGCCATGCCGATCAACACCTCGCCCAGCAGCACCAGCGCCAGTGAGCCGATTTCCAGTGGCGGCGTCTGCACACCGCCCGCAACCACAGCGGGGTACACCGCCAAGGTCAGCATCACCAGCAGCAGCACGCGCACTCGGCGGAACACCAACTGGCTTGCCAGCACCGGCGCGAACAGGAACAGCCCGCTCACGCGAGCCGCCACCAGCCAGAACGGCAGCAGGTGTTCCAGGATGCTCGCCGCCGACGGATCCACGGGAGAGTTGCTCCTTAGAAGAGTTGGAACATCTCGACTGTGAATCGCACGAGCTGGCCCACCATCCAAGGCAGCAGCAGCAGCGCCAGCACGATCATGCCCAGGATCTTTGGCACGAACGAGAGCGTCTGGTCCTGGATCGAGGTCAACGACTGGAACAGGCTGATGACCAATCCGATGATGACGCCCACCACCAGCACGGGCCCGCCCACGCGCAGCACCAGCAGCAGCACGTCTCGCACCAGTTCCACCATCCAGTCGCCGCCCGACATCACATCGCTCCCTTACATGCCCGGCGGCCAGCCCAGCGCCCCCAGCAATGGCGCCGCCATCATCGCCCCATGCGTCGCCGCCGAAGAAACCCGTTCACTGAGCCGTTCGACCTGCCCCTCGAGCACGAAACTCTCCAGCAGCGAGCCAGCCAGCAACTGCCAGCCGTCGGCCAGCACGAACAGCAGCAACTTGAAAGGCAGGCTGATGAGCACCGGGGGCAGCATCATCATGCTCATCGAGATCAGCACACTGGCGATCACCATGTCGATCACCAGGAACGGTAAATAGATCCGAAACCCCATCAGAAAGGCGACCTTGAGTTCGCTGAGCATGTACGCGGGCACCAATTCGGCCATGCCCACGTCGGCGCGTGTCAGTTGGCCCGGGTCGCTCACGTCGTGCCCGCGATACTCCATGATGGTCAGCAGGCTCGACCAGTTGCCCGTGGCCTCGATCTGATCGAACATGAAGTCTCGCAAAGGCCTCGCCCCCGCCTCCCACAGCGCCTCGTAGTCGGCGATCTCGCCGCGCTCGTAGGGCACGATGGCCTCGTCGTAGATGCGTCCGATCGTGGGCGTCATGATGAACAGCGTCAGGAACAGCGACAACGCCAGGATCACCTGCCCGGGCGGCACCGTCTGCGTGCCCAACGCCTGCCGAAGCAGGCCCATCACGATGATGATCCGCACGAATGAGGTGGTCATGAGCATGATCGAGGGCACCAGCGTGATCACCGTGAGCACCAGCATGATGCTCACCGCCGCGCTCAACCCACCTCGACCGCCCTGCGAATCGGTCGGCAGGACCTCGCCGGCCGCCCCCAGCACACGCAACGGATTCAGCCCACCGTCACGCCCCTCGAGCGCCCGGATCATCTCACGCGCCACCGCAGGCCCGGGCGCCTCGGGCACGGGATACACCAACGGTGGACCCAAATAGTCCTGCGCCATTGCGGCCGAGGCCAGCGTGCCCAGACACACCAATGCCATGACAACGAGCCGGATCATGCCCACACCCCGCGTTTGGCGGGCAAGATCTCGCCGCGAGGCCCGACTTCCACGATCTCACCACGATCGATCCCCGTCTCCAGAACATCGGCACCCTGGAAGCGCTCCATCGCTTGGCGGAAGCGGGCCGACACCGATTCGCTGGCCTCGTCGCGTGTCTGCCGAAGGAGCGAGGCCACTTCCGCCGGATCATCGAACTGCGCCAGGGTTGTAAATCCACCGCCCTTGCCGCCGCTCTGGCTCAGCAGCAAGATCCGACGATCCAGCCGCAAGAGGACCAGCGTCTGCCCACGACCCACGGGATATCGAGCCAAGACTTCCAGCACGCCGCTGGGGGCTCGGCCACCGGGCCCGAGCATCGCCGCAAGGCTGCCCGAACGGCGCGACACGAATCGCGCCACCACCGCCAGCAACAGGATCAACCCCACCACCATCGCCACGGATGCCAGGGATCGAGCCCAACTCGGGCCCGTTGATCGCTCGTCCGGGGCATCAGCCGTCCGCCTGGGTGCCATCAATGGCATCTCGGCTTCCGATGTCCGCAAACGTGCCGGGGCGGCTTGCGGGGCGCTGACTGCGACGTTCGGTTCGAGCGGCGGCCCGGCCTGACCATGCACAACCGCCACTCCAAGCAGGAGCGTCATGGACACGATCCAGATTCGACCTCGGGCCGCCATATCGCCTTCCTGGCTCGGCACGCGCGGGCTCCGCCGCGCACCATGTTCCATCCACCGTATCGCTACGAGTCCTGCGACTCCTCCCCTTCGCCAACCGAATCGATGATCTCGTTGACACGGATACAGAAGTTGTCGTTCAGGACCAGCACTTCGCCCCTTGCCACCAGCCGATCATTGACGAAAACGTCCAGCGGATCTCCCGCCAGTTTGTCCAACTCGACCACCGCGCCGGCGTTCAATTTCAGGACATCTTCCACGAGCATCCGCGTGCGGCCCAGTTCGATGCGGACGTCCAGCCGGACATCGGCCAGCAGGTCGAGTCCGTGCTGGGCACCGGCGACGCCCGAGAGATCGAAATCCGGCAAAGGCAGCGGCTTGGAGCCACGGGGCGGTGGTCCAAGATCAACCGGACCCCCACCAGAAGGAGTCGCCACAGCTGGAGCGCTGGCCACTTGGGCCGACGACTGCATCACCCCGCTGGCCATCAATTCGGCCAGCATCTGCGCCTCGGCGTCGGCCTCAACCTGCGACTTGGACGCCAGGTCGTCCTCCGGCTCGGCCTTCGCCCCCGACGCGGCCGCATTGGCCTCGGCCTGGATGCTCGCCAAGGCCTCTTGCGCCGCGCGCAAGGCAGCCGACGCGGCATCCTCGGGCTGATCCGACGCATCGGCTTGGGGCTCTTCGGGAATGTCTGGGAGTTCTTCGGGCATCCTGCTCGCTCTCGCTGGCGCGAACCACGATGGACGGGCGCGCAACCGATCGGCCGGGCCGGACTCCGCCGGCTTGGGGACAACATCGGAAGCCCGGGCCATTGCCCAGCAGTTATTGCCCTTCAGGACACGCATGGCGCAGGTTTTGCGCGAATGCCCACTCCCCATCCGAGCAACGGATGTCAGCGAATGGCTTGTGATGTGGACACCAGTGCCCACACGCCCACGCTCAAGAATCGATGGGCAAATCGGTGCGGTCAGTTCCGCGGGAAGCCGCGCAACTTGGCGATCACCAGCCGATCGACCCGGGGCAGGCCGTCGGCGTCGTTGCCGAAGAGGTCGTTGATGAGGGCCGTCAATTGGCGCGACCCGGTCCGGAAGTCGGGCTCACGCAACTCGGTGAGTTTGGCCCGGCGGAAGATCTGGGTGATGCCCTCCTGGACTTCTGCCGAGCGGTTCTCGAGGGTCTTTTGCACGAAGTCCTGGTTCTTGCGCCGCACCTTCAGGTAGATCTCGGTCTCCCAGATCCAGACCTGGTTGCTGGTCATGTTCTGGTATTGCTCCTGGGTCAGCAGGATCTCTACCAAGGCATCGGGATTGTTTTCGTCGGTGATCAGATCGGCCGCGGCGTCCTTGGGCGTGCTGGACATCATGGAGACGAACAGGAAGATGCCCACGCCTTCGACGGCCATGATGGCGGCGATGATGGCCAGGATCTTGGGCGAGAGTTTTCCTGGTGACTTCTCGGCCGATGGCTCGGGGGCGTCCTTGGCCTCCTTCGCGCCCTTGGGTTCCTTGGCTTGCTTGTCGGCCATCGTGCTCGCTCCTGTTCCAACCCTGCTCGATTATCGGTCAGGGGCGGCCGGTCCAGTTTGGATCCGGATGGGTCTCATCCGGGTTGATCTCGGTGCGAATGACCTGGACCCGCCGGTTCGACGCCGCGGCCGCCCCGGGACCTCGGGCGGCAACCATGGGCTCGCCATCGGCCTTTGCCTCCAGTTCCATGAGCCTCGGGTCGATTCCCACCTCCGAAATCAGGTACTCCATGACCGCCTTGGCCCTGCGATAGGAAAGATCGTAAAAGTCGAGCCCCGAGATCTGGTCCTCGGCCCCCCAGGCGTGCCCGCGGATCTCGATCTTGACACGATGCCCACGCAGGGCTGGCCCCACTTCCTCACGCAGTTGCCGCTGCACACGGGGGCTCAACTCCGCCGAGCCCGCGTCGAAGGTCAGGCTCGCCCCCACGATGAACCGCAGGCCCTCATTGATGACGTTGGTGCTCTGGTTTCTGCCGGCAATGGACTGTGACGTTGTCTCGGCGGAAATGAAGGGCTTCTCGGACGAGTCGGAGTTGTCGGTATCCAGGCTTTCGGTGGTGGAGTATGGCACGTCCTCGACGCGCACCTTACCAATGCCGCCCTGATACCCAAATGCCTTTTGGATGCTTCTCACGACGTCCTGATAATCGCGTTCCTGCTTGAGTTCGCTGAAGGCCGCCAGCAGGATGAAGAAGCACAGCAGCAGCGACATCAGGTCGCCATAGGTCACCACCCATTCGGGCACCGGGGCCGGCTGTGGCTTCTTGCGCTTGGCCATGGCTCAGGCCGCTCCACGAGAGGCCAGGAACGCATCACGCCGCGCCGGAGGCAGGAACGTCAGCAATTTGCTCTCTACCACGCGCGGATTATCTCCGCTCTGGATCGACATCACGCCCGTCACGATGATGGTCTTGACCAGTAACTCCTCGGCGTCCTTGGCGGCGAGTTTGTCGGCCACCGGCGAGGCGAAGATGTTGGCGATGAGCGCCCCGTACAGCGTCGTGATGAGCGCCACGGCCATACCCGGCCCGATTTTGCTCGGGTCGTCCATGTTCTTGAGCATGAAGATCAGCCCTAAAAGCGTGCCGATCATGCCGAACGCCGGCGCGTACTTTGCCAGCCCGTCGAGCACGGCCTTGTTCTGGGCATGGCGATCACTCAGCGCGTCCAACTCCGTGTCGAGGATCACGCGGATCAGTTCGGGATCGGTACCGTCGACGGCCATCTTGACGCCTCGCACGATGAAGGGGTCCTTCATCTCACCCATCAAGTTTTCCAGGCTCAGGATGCCCTCGCGGCGGGCAACTTCGGCGTAGCGGACCAACTCCGAAATGGTTGCGGCTGGGTCCCCCGTGTCGTTAAAGAATGACTTCTTGATGACCTTGACCAAACCGGTCAGACGCGCCATCGGAAACGAGATGATCACGGCTCCCATCGCCCCAACGATGACCACGAAGACCGACGTCGGGTCCACCAGAGCCATGACATTGCCGCCGCCGCCGATCATGATCGCGATCAAGATCGCCAGGAGGGCCAGCACCAGACCAATGACTGTTCCGATATCCATGCCTGCACGCTCCGATGGGCGGACCGGAACCCGGGCCCGAGAGTACATCGGCGCGACTTATCGCCCACTTGAAGCCGATTGCGGAACTCAACCGGGGGGGATCAATCGCCGGAGCAATCTGCCATATTCCACCGAACGCGTCACGACCTCGGCCATCCGCTCCTTCACCACAATGTGGTCGCCGCTCACCAGCGTGATGGTCGTATCGGGATTTTCCTCAATGGTCCGGATAAGCTCGGCATTCAGCACGAAGGGTTTGCCGTTGAGTCGGGTCAGGATGATCATGGCCGGTATGCCCCCTTAGCGGCCGATCACCGCCAACTGCTGGAGCAGCTCGTCGGTGGTCCGGATGACGCGGGCGTTGGCCGTGTACCCCGTCTGGGCCAGGATGAGGCCGATGAACTCGCGGCTCAGGTCGATGTTGGACTGCTCCAACTGGCCTCCCAGCGTTCGTCCCGTTCCAAAGCCTCCAGGCTCGGTGATGACAGCCTCGCCGCTATTTGGTCCGGCCCGGAAACGGTTGCTTCCCGCATCGCCGAGGCCCTGAGCGTTGGCGAAGTTGGCCAGTGCGATCTGCCCGATAGGCCGGCTCAAGCCATTGGTGAAAGCGCCCGAGATCACGCCGTCGGGCCCGATGCCAAAGGCGTTGAGCGTGCCCGCGGGCAGTCCGTTCTGATCATCGACCGCGATGCGTGCCTCCCCATCGCCGACGTCCAGCGCCTGGAGCCGGGATCCGTCTCCTTGGAAGAGCAGGTCGAAGGCCAACGGCTGGGCCGCGCCCGTCGGACCACGATTCAGCACCACGCCCACGGGGGCGGCCTGACGCAGGTTGCCATTGGTATCAAACTCGATCCGCCCGGTGGTGAGCGCCGGCCCGCCGGCGGCCTCGTCGCTCTCGACGTAGTAACGCCATGTCGTGCCAGAGTCGGTCTTGCTCTCCATAACCATCGTCAAGTCTGCCAAGACCAACGAACCGAGGGAATCGTACAGAAAGAAGGGCGTACGCTGCGACTCGCCATCGGCCACTCTCGTGGTCTGGGCGGCAAACGGATTGCGCCCGAGGGTCTGGCCTTGGCTGTCGAGCAGGACGATGTCGCTGGTCTCGATATCGAGGGTGTTGGCCTGGCCCGGGTTGCCTGTGACGATGATCTGCCCGTTGTCAGCGTCGAACGCGACGCCTGCGGCTGGCCCGACCCCTGGCTGGATGCCCAGCGCCGAGGTCAGGAAGCCCAGCAGGTCCGCGATGGTCGTGGCGGCACCTATGGCCAGCCGAGCGATGGGCAGCGTTCGGCCACCCTTTTCGGCCCCACGAATCTGCTGGCCATCGCCGACGGTATTGCGTTCGCCCAGTTGCAGGGTCTGCCCATCGGCAAACAATGGCGTACCGGTGCCACGCTGGAGCGGGTCTTCGATCCCGATCAGTGGGGTATTGACGTTGAGCGGTTGTCCGCTGATGGCCGCCAGCCCGAGCCCGTCTCCACCGCTCAGGAGCGTGCGCGACCCCTGTTGGGCAACGGGTCCTCCGGCGTCGAGCACGCCATTGAAGCGCACCCGAGTGGTGGCCTGGGCGATCGTAAGCGCTCCCAGTTCGATGGCGACGTCTCCCAACTGTCCACGTTGCACCTGGAAGTTGTCGTTGACGCCCCATCCCTGGACGCGCTCGCCTTGGACGGTCACCAGCTCGTTGTTCTCGTTGAGCGTAAAAGCACCGGCCCGTGTGTAGAAGCGATCCTCTCCACCTCGCAGGACGAAGAAGCCGGCGCCATCGATGGCCACGTCGGTGGGCGAGCCGGTGGGCGAGATGGTGCCACCAGCCGTGTCACGCTGGATCGCCGCCACCATCGTGCCCGTGCCCACCTGCATGGGGTTGGTACCGCCCAGCAGCGCCGTAGGTTCGCTGCCCAGGCTGAACGTACGCGGGTTCTGATTGGCCTGGTGCAGACGCGAGCCCTTGAAGGCCGTCGTGTTCACGTTGGCGATGTTGTTGCCGATCACGTCGAGGCGGCGCGTTTCGACCGCCAGTCCGCTCAGGCTCGTGAACAAGGCCGAAGTTGAGGCCATCGATCGCTCCCATCCCAACGCCGCTCATCAGCGGCGTTCAATACTGTGTTTGGTCCGGTCCCGCGGGTGCGAGTCGTCGCAACAAGACTTCGCTCGTCGCGTCCGCTGGAGTTGCCTGCCCCGCCGAGACCACCACGTCCACGTCGGGCATGACCGCGGCATCGGCCGGCGCGGAGGCCGTCGCGGTTCGGCTGGCCAGATCCACTCGGATGACCATGCCGTCGATCAACACCGCGGCGGTCCGCGCGCCCTGGGCTTCGGCCACGTCGGCGGCGTGCGCGAGGCGCTGCAACTGGTCGCTGGTGAGATCTACACCAAGGCCAGGACCGGACACCACCACGCGGCCCGTGTCCAGTTCGCCCTTGCGTGCCGACTCGAGCACGCCGGCAAACTCTTCTCCAGCAGCGGGTGCTTCGGATCGCCCGAGCCCAAGCAGGCGCGAGCCGATGCCAACAAGGCTCAGCAGGTCCAGCGGCGTCCCGGTCACGGGTTTGGTCCCACGTATTGCCCCACGGCCGTCACGCGCGAGAGGTCAACCGACGAACCATCCTCGAAGAGCAGGACGGGCGATCCTGCGTTGGTGCGGACCGCCGCGACGGTTCCCACGATGCTCTGGCCCATCCTGTCGAGCGCCTCGACGCGCCTTCCGACCATCGACGCGGCACTGGCCAGGCGATTGTCGGACACGAGCGCTTCGAGACGTTCGGTGAGTTTCAGGTCGCTCTCGATGGAGCGCACGCTCGAGAGTTGTTGTACGAGCGCGCTGGTATCGTTGGGTGCCAGGGGGTCCTGGGTTCGCAACTCGGCCAAGATGATGCCCAGGAACTCCTGGGAATCCAACTCGGCGATGCGGTTGGTCTGAGCCGCGCCGGCACTCAGGCCGGCACTCGAAGCAATCGCGCTCATGCGACGCACCCCGGCGACGCGAAGGCCCGGTCATCGCTACGCGATGGCATCGAGCCCCAGCGTGCCCAGCGCTCGCCAGGGCTCCGCCCCGGCGGCAAGTTCGTCCTCTTCGCGCGGCGCTCCCCGCCACGCACGATGCGATGCACCTTGCCCATCGGGCCAGCCCCGCCCGCCCTGGGAATCGGCATACGCTCGGCCATCCTGGCCAACACTGGCTCCGCCGTCGAACGCGTTCGCAAGCCGCGTACCAACTTGCGCAGGCTCTTCCATCAGCCTCACTTCGATGCGATCGGCGTGCAAGCCGCGAGACTCCAATTGATGCCGAAGCACGTCGCGTGATCGTTCGAGCATCTGCTGCGCCTCGACGGATCGGGTCTCAAACGATGCGTGTACGCGCTGGCCGGCCACCTCGACGCGCACGGTCAATTGCCCGAGCGACTCCGGCCTCAGCCGAAGCGTCACCGTGCCATCACCCGAGCGCAGTGCCTGCGCCAGCCCGCGCCCGAGCTGCGCCTGGAATACGCGCTCGAACCGTTGCATTCGCTCGGCGTTGTTGGGGCCCGGCGCAAGGGACTTCCCACGGGCCACACCACCCTGTGGCCCGCGGGAAGCATCGATCGACGTTGAAGATTGGCCGCCTCCCGATGCGCTTGCGGTCGGAACCATACTCGCTGGGATTCCAGCGGCATGTGTCAGAGCCTGACGAAGAGTGGCCGTCGCCGGCGTCGCAACGGGATGATGGTGTGTCGCATCGGCAGGCTTGCCCGGCAACGTCGGATCATCCGGCCGCGAATCGATCGCCGTTGCCAGATTCTTCGTGGACGTCTCAAAGGACTCGCCCTTGGCCAACACCGTTGCGTTGGGCGATGCACTCAGCAATGCCCGGGTCTGGATTCTTTCCTGGCTCATGTTGGGCGATTCCCGCGCCTCGGGCGCGTTTCCTGCCTGTTGCGAGCGCGGTTCCTGCCGGGCGTGGTACGCCTCGCGTGCGTTCCACTCCGCTGCCGAATCGTCCCGGATCTCGCCCCGAACAATGCCAGCACCGCCGTCCTGGATCGCGTGCATCGCTCCCAGGAGCAATCCAAAGGCCCCGGCATCGCCTTCCACGCGGTTCTGACGCTCTCGCAGCGCGCGGGGCGGTTCGACGCTTTCAAGGGGTTTGGGGCTGTCCAGCACCTGCCGCGGCATCGGCAACCTCCGGGCTCACACCATCCGTCCGCAGACGTTCCAGCAAAACCGCGGCCAATGCCGGCTCATCCTTCTCGAACTCGGCCAGCACCTTGTTCCGCTGCCGATCGTCCATGGCCCGCAGATACTCCACAACGACGGATTTACCGTCGAGATCGCCCCTGGGCGGGGGTGTCTGTCCGTCCCACATCGCCCGCAGCACGTTCCGAGCCGCCGGGGCGCGCAAGCCTTGCAACGATTCGACCGCCATGCGGAACTGCTCCTGGCCGACCAGACGGTCCCGCTCGGCGATGCGTGCCTCGAACGCGGCCCGCTGCATCTCGATGGCCGCCCCGAGGCGATCGGTCTCGGCCCGTTCCCGTGCCAGCAGCCCGCGCAGATCATCCAACTCGCGCATCGCGCGCGTCATGCGCTGGTCGGCGGCCATCGATGCTTCCTGCTGGAGAGCGATCAATTCCTCGGCTGTCATGGGCGAAGTTGTCAGGCTCTGCACACGATCGCGCAATGCCTGCGCTTCGGCCTCACGCTGTCGGGCCTCTTCAGCCTGTGCCTCGAATCGCTGCTGCCGGTCCTGCGGCGTATCAGCGAGGATCTGCCGGAGTTCCTGGAGGCGTTCGCGGTCGAGCCTGCCCGACGCGGCCAGCCAACCTACGACCGCGCCGATGGCCAGTAGATTGGCCAAGGCGACGACCGATACGATGGTCCACAGGTTCCGCATCGATCAGCCCTCCGCGCCATCCACTCGACCACGACGCATCACCATAAGGTCGTCAAACTCCCGCTGCTCGGCCTTTTCCAGAGTATCGAGCCACTCTCGCCATCGCTTGTGACGCAGGCGATCGAGCGCCTCGCGACGCACCGAAGCCTCACGCAGCAATCCGCGGGCCGACTCCAGCCTGCGACGCACGCCCGCGAGTTGGACGGCCAGGGCCCGAGCACGGCGATCGGCTCCCAACTCACCTGCCACGCGGTCTCGCAATGAAGCCGCAGGAACGCGACCGGTCATCCACGCCCGCGCCGCCTCACGCTCGGCATCGACCGAGCGCGCGATTTCCTGGATGCTTGCTTCCACCCGCAGCCTCTCGGCCTCGACATGCGCCAGCAGCGCCTGGGCACGCCGCTCCTCGCGACAACGCTGCTCGAGCACCGCCTGCAACTCGAACTCGAACCGACGCGACACGCCTTACCCCCCACGACCAAGCACTTCGGCGATGTGGTCACCCAAAGCCAGGAGCATTTCTCGCGAAGCCCCAAACTGGCCATCATCGCCCGTCTCCTGGCGCAACAGCCCGTCGATCTCAGGCATGAGTGCAATGGCCGCGTCGACCTCGCGGCTCGAACCCTTCGCATAGGCACCGATGCGAACCAAGTCCTCGGATTGGGCATATTCGGCCAGCAAACGCAGCACCAGCCCGCGTGCCTGCGCGTGCCGGGGATCCATCAGCCTTGTCGCCAGTCGGCTGATCGATCCCAGCACGTCAACGGCCGGGAAGTGACCGCGAGTTGCCAGGGATCGCGAGAGTTGCACGTGCCCGTCGAGCACACCACGCACCGCGTCGGACACGGGCTCGTTGAAGTCGTCGCCTTCGACCAGCACGGTATACAGGCCGGTGATCGAGCCCACGCGTCCGCCGCCGATGTCCACGGCTCCGGCCCGCTCGAGCAGTTCGGCCATGCTCGCGAACACGCCCGGGGTGTAGCCTCGGCTGGTTGGCGGCTCCCCCGCGGCCAGCCCGATCTGCCGAAGCGCGTGCGCATACCGTGTCAGTGAGTCCATGACCAGCAGCACGCTGTGGCCCTCGTCGCGAAAGTGCTCGGCTACGGCGCACGCCGACCGTGCCGCCCGCGCGCGCAAGAGCGGGGATTCATCGGCCGTCGCGCAGACGATCACGCTTCGTGCCAGCCCTTGGGGGCCCAGCGCATCTTCGATAAATTCTCGCACTTCACGCCCACGCTCTCCAAGCAGCGCCACGACCACCACGTCGGCATCGGTCTGCCGGGTGATCTGCCCCAGCAGCGTGCTCTTGCCCACGCCCGGCCCGGCGAAGATGCCCATGCGTTGCCCGCGACCGACCGGCGTAAAGAGGTCGATCGAGCGCACGCCCGTGCGCAGGGGCGTTGCGATGGGCTCGCGACGCATGGGACTGAGTCGACGCGCATCCAGCGGCGCATACGCGTATGCCCGTGGCGCTTCGCGACCATCCAATGGCCGGCCCATCGCGTCGATCACGCGCCCGAGAAAGCCCGGGCCCACCGCGATGCTCGACAACGCGTGCAAGGCCTCGACGGGATCGCCCGCGCGGATGCCTTCGGCACGGCCCATGAGCATGACGATCGCCCGACCGTCGCTCAGGCCCACCACTTCGCCCAACACCTCGTCGCGCGATGCGACCGAGCCCCGCACACGCACGACCGAACCCACCGGCAAAGCCAGGCCCGACACCAGCAACGTCGTGCCACGAAGCGTCATGACACGCCCCCGCACGCCCATGGGCTGAGCGGCTTCGAGTGCTTCCTTCGCGCGTTCCAGCACGCTCATCGAGGACCACCGGGCAGCAGCACTTCGACAAGGCGCGAGATCTGTGTCTCGATGGTCGCATCGATGCGCGTCGTCTCGGTCTCCACCACCACCGACCCGTGCGAGAGCGTGGCATCGGCCTCGACCGACACGCTCGCGCTCTCGCCTAGACGGTCCATGAATCGCGGCATCGCCTCCCGCGCACGCTCGACGCCTTCTGGACACACGCGCACACGCAGCCGGGAGGGACGCATGGTCAGTTCGATGGCCTCGGCCAACTGCCCTGCCACCGCGTCGGCGTCCAACTCCACCGCACGCTTGGCCACACGCTCTCCCAGACGAACGGCCAGTTCGAGCACGCCGCGCTGCGCGATGGCATCCAGATCCTTACGCATCGCCTCAAGTCTTTGCAGCGCGTCATCCCATGCGGCAGTCAAAGCTTGGATAGTTGCCTGCTCGGCAAGCAATGCCTTCTCGAAGCCTTCACGCGAGCCCCTCTCGAGGCCCTCGGCATGCCCACGCGCCAGGCCTTGCTCGTAGCCGCGCTCTTCGGCGTCGGCAATCAGGCGCTGTCGCTCGGCGCGAGCCTCGGCCACGATACGATCGGCCTCCTGTTGCGCCCGCTCGACCATCGTCTGGCCCTGCCGAGCCAAATCGCCCAGATCGAGCACGTAGGCGTCCCGGGCCATCGCCTGGGCGTCGGCCCGTGGGATCATCGGCATAGCCCGGCCCCCATGCGCATCAGACTACCAGTTCCGTATCGCCCCGGCCTTGGATCATCACATCGCCCGATTCCTCGAGGCGCCGAACAATGTCGACGATGCGCTGCTGGGCCGCTTCCACGTCGCTGATGCGCACCGGGCCCATGTACTCCATGTCTTCCTTGATGAGCTCGGCCGCACGAGCCGACATGTTCGCGTAGATCTTCTGCTGGAGTTCCTCACTGGCCGTCTTGAGCGCCAGCGCCAGTTCGTCGTTGTCCACTTCCTTGAGCACCGCCTGGATGCCCTTGTCGTTCACCAGCAGGATGTCCTCGAACACGAACATCAACCGTCGGATCTGTTCGACCAAGTCCGGGTCTTCGGCTTCGAGGCCCTCCATGATCGCTTTTTCCGTCGAGCGATCGGCCAGGTTGAGCATCTCGGCGACTGTTGGAACGCCCCCACTCTTTTCCATGTTCTGCATGAGCATGTTGCTCAGCCGGCTTTCGAGACCCTTCTCCACCTCGCGGATCACCTCGGGGTTGGTCTGTTCCATGTTCGCGATGCGCTTGATCACCTCGATCTGCTTCTGCATGGGCAGGCCCACGAGGATCTCGGCCGCTTTGTGGTGGCTCAGGTGGCACAGGATCAGCGCGATCGTCTGCGGGTGCTCGTCCTGGATGAAGGTCAGCAGGTTCTCGCTCTCGGCACGCTGGAGGAAACTGAATGGGGTCTTCTGCACTTGTGTCTGGATCTGCGCCAGTACGCGTGCTGCCTGGTCGGGGTCCAGCGAGTTCTTCAGCAACTCGCGGGCGAACTCCAGGTTGCCCTCCCCCGCGTACTCGTTGGCCACTGTCAGGTCGTAAAACTCCCGGACCACGGCCTCTTGCAGCTTGCTGGGCACGCGGCCCAGGCTGGCCAACTCACGCGTCACCTCTTCCACCACCTCCGTGCTCATCGACTTGAGTACGATCGCCGCCTTCTCGGGCCCCACAGCCAGCAGCACGATCGCCGCCTTGGTGACACCGTCCAAGTCGTGCGCGTTCGTCGGAAGCTTTTCATGCGGCTTGCGGGGCACGGCGGTCTCCGGGTGCGACTCGTTCCAAGACGCATCATTCCTCGCTGGCGGCGATCCAACTCTGGAGCAGGTTCGCCGCTGTTTCGGGTGCCGAGCTCACCAACTCGCCCACCTGTTCGAGCATCTTGCTGGCGCGGACCTGCTCCTCATCGAGTTCGATGCCCGACATCGGCACGTCGCCCTCGTCGGCCTCGCCAAAAAGATCACCGTCGGCCAAGAGCGCGGGCGGGATGCCCACGAGTTCCTCGGCGGTGGGCAACTCGTCACGCCTCGTAGCCTTGCGCACCAGCAGTGCCATCATCGCCACGCTCACGAGCGCGAGCACGGCCAGCAAGGCCTTGTCGATCAGCCCTCCAGTGGGCAGCCCTAAGACGCCCGGACCCCCACCGCCACCACTGCCACCACCGATGCCAAAACCGCCACCGGCAGCGCCGGCCGTCGCCACGTCACTGAGCATCGACACCGTCACCGCAACGTCCGCCGGGTCGCCCTTCACAATGTTGCCCAGCACCACCTGGATCCGCTTCTCGATTTCATCGCGGACTCGCTCGAATCGGGCGGCGATGTCCTGCGGCGTGGGAGACGCGGGATCCTGGCCATCGGCTGCGGGCGAGGCCTCCAATTCCAGCAGACGACGCACGTACGAACGCGGCACGCCGAGCATCACCGAGACGCCTTGCAAATGGCCTCCGGGGTCTTCGGTGTGCTCGGAAGTGTTCGAGAATCGTGGCTCGAAGGCAGATTCCTCGGTCGTCTCCGTCAGGCTTGTGCCCCCAGCCGAACCAGGATTGATGGTCATCGATTCGTTCGATCGTGTCCCGCCCACGCCCCCCTGCACGGTGTTCTGCTGCGAAGATTCCGTGCGGCTCTCGCTGACCAGTGCTGTCACGGGCCGCTCGTAACGCTGGCTTTGCTGCGTGCGCCTGGTACTATCCACCCGCGCCAGCACCGCCAGCGACATCCCGGGTATATCCCGCAGGAACTCACGCAACTTGCCCTCGATCATCGCCTCGACCTGGGCACGTTGCTCCAACGCCCCGCGCACGTCCAGTCGCTTCTGATCCTGCACGACGTAGACCATGCCGTTGCTGCCATCGGCGATCTGAACCCCGGAAGGCTCCAGCCCGGACACCGCCCCGGCCACACTCCGCGCGATGGCGTCCACCGTCGCCTGCGGCAACTCCCCCGATGCGGGCCAGACCATCACCGAAGCCGTCGGTGCTCGATGGGCCCGGCCAAGTCCGCTCTGCTCGGGCATGTCGATGAGCACCCGAGCCTGCCGCAGAGAACGCCAGCTCGACAGCGACTCGGACAGCACCTGCGAATAGATCGCCCAGTATTGCTGGTGGTTATCCTGGCGCGAATTCATCCAGCTGCGCCCTTCCACAAGGCGCTCGAAGAACGTCGCCGACTGCATCGGCACGACCTGCTCTTCCATCAGTAACGCCCGCGCCATCGTCGCCTGTTCGGCTGGCACAAGCACCTCGCCGGCATGGTTGGTCGTTGCGGCGATCCCGCTCGCGCGAAGGAAGCCCATCGCCCGGGCCCGGTCGGCCGCGTCCTGGATCAGCATCGCGGGCACCTGGCTGGTGCGGCCCGTGTACTGCGACACCAGATAGAAGGCCATGCCCAAGATGACCACCAGGCACACAACCAGCATCTTCTCGACCGGGCCGAGCCGACGCAATTGGCCCAGGAGTTGGACCATCCGTTCCTTGGGTTGTTTGGCGGCCGTCTCCACGCCCAAGCTCCCGGCGCGTTCCACGCGCACATCACGCCCCGGGCCAACGGCCCGCCGCGTGTACCCGTGGTCGGCTTGTTTAGTGCTCGGGCTTGAATCTCGAGACCAGATCACGCCGATGCTGCGCCAAGACGCGCAAGTCCTGCGCGATCATCACACACGCATCTGCTGGATCTCTTGATACGCTTCCATCACCTTGTTGCGCATCTGCTGCAACAACTGGAACGCCGTGTCGGCCTTTTGCGTTGCAAGCAGCACACCTTCCAGATCGGTACGCTGACCGGTCAACAGGTCCTCGACGGCCTTGTCGGCGTCCTGCCGCATCGCCGAGACCTCGCGAAGTTGCCCGAACAAGGCCTTGCGGAACGCGTCGCCGTCGGTAGGCTGCGGCCGGACCGGTCCTGGACGCCCCTCATGCAGGGGGCCCGATGCGCCTCCGATCAGGCCGACTGGGTCGCTCATGCCAAGAACCTCCCGCAACCGCCAGCCACGCATGGGCCAGCGGATCATCTTATGCGATCAACCGCAAAGCCTGCGCCAGCATCGCCTTGGTCACCTCGGCCGCCGCCACGTTGGCCTCGTACGCACGCGAGGCCTCCATCGCGTCGACCTGCTCGGCCACAGAACTGATATCCGGGCCCATAACATATCCATTCGCGTCCGCGTGCGGGTTGTCGGGCATGTACCGGGCTCGCAGCGCCTTGTCGTTGTGGAAGACCTCGCGCACATGGACGCCCAGCGTCCGCCCGTCGCGCGTTCGGGCTGTCGGGTCACCCGCCGCGATGACCACCTCCCGGCGCAGGAATGGCGCGTAGTTGCCCCACTGGTCTTCGAGCACGTTGGCCCCCGCGATATTCGCCGACGCCGCCGTCAGCCGAACACGCTGCACCACCATGCCACTCGTGGAGATGTCAAGGCTGCCGAACAAGGCCTACCCCTTCCCAAACTACGCGATGCGCTGGCTGATGGCCGTCCGCAGTTCGCCCACCCTGGCTCGCATCAGATCGCTGGCAACCCGGTACATGCCGTAGTTCTCGGTCATCGACTGCATCAACCGCTCGACGTCCCGGTCATTCCGATCGTGCAGCAAGACACCGCCCAGCCCGGTGCCCCTTTGTGGCACGAGCGACATCGAACCGCTCTTGCCCACCCGCACCTCGCGCGAGCCACGCATCGGCATGGTGCCGCCCACGATACTGCTTGATTTCCGACGCCTGGCAATGGCCTCGCCCAACAACTCCTGAAATCCCTGTGGCGAGACGTCCTTGCTTTGGTGATTGGGTGTTGTCAGGTTGGCCACATTGTGCGCCAGGATCCGTTGCCGCTGGCCGGTGAAGCGCATCATCGCCTCGAGCGCGGGGAGTGAGCCAGCATGGATGGTCTGCTGCAACATAGCCGGGTATCGCCTTCGCAAATCTCGGGCCAGCATGCCCGAATGCGCTTTACAGGTCCTCGGGCACGAGGCCCTCGTCCTTCCACTTCTTGAGCTTAATGCCCAGCGTGCGGACGCCGATGCCCAGTGCTTCGGCGGTCTTCTGCCGGTGTCCATTGAAGCGCTCGAGCGTGCGGACGATGGCCTGGCGTTCCATGTCTTCGAGGGTCATCGAGCCTGGCGCGTAGGTAATAGCCCCGTCGCGCTGTGTCTCGCCTTGGGCAGTCGCACCGACGCCCACCAGCAGGGCCGGCTGGGGTTCGATCACGGCGGACGCCATGCGCCCGCCTTGGATGGGCGTGGTCTGCCACGACAGCCATGGCTCGATCATCTCCCGGCGGATCACCACGTCTTCGCGACGGGTTCCCGTCGCGCTCAGCACCACCGCACGCTCGCAGACATTCTGCAATTCACGCACGTTGCCGGGCCATTCGTACCCGCACAACAGTTCCACAGCGCCGGGCTCCAGTCGAACGCACCCACGCCCCTCACGTCGGGCGATCTGCGTCAGGAACGTTTCGGCCAGCATAGGCACATCCTCAATGCGATCGGCCAGCGTCGGGAGATGGATCGGCAGCACGTTGAGCCGGAAGAACAGGTCTTGCCGGAATTCTCCGGCGGCCACCGACTTAGGCAAGTCACGGTTGCTGGTGGCCAGCACGCGTACGTCCACGGCGATGGTCTGGCTGCTGCCCACGCGCTCGAAGGCCCGCTCTTGCAACACGCGCAGCAGCTTGGCCTGTACCGCCGGCCCCACTTCGCTCACCTCGTCGAGCAGCAGCGTCCCGCCGTGGGCCAACTCGAATCGTCCCTTGCGCAATTTGTCGGCACCGGTGAAGGCCCCCTTCTCGTGCCCGAACAATTCACTCTCAAGCAGCGTCTCGCTCAGAGCGGCGCAATTCACAGCCAGGAACGGGCCCGTGCGTCGCGGGCTGAGCTCGTGGATGGCCCGGGCCACGACCTCCTTGCCCGTCCCGCTCTCGCCCACGATCAACACCGTACCGTGGCTGTCGGCCACCGCCTGTGCCTGCGCCTTGACGCTGCGCATCGCCGGCGACACACCCACGAGCCGATCGAGCCCGAACGCACTCCCGCCCGTCACGATCCGCCCACCGGGCTCGACCTCCGCCTGGCTGCCATGGGCGCGAAGCACCGCGTTCTCGCGACGCAACCGGGCGTGCTGGAGCGCCCGCTTGACGCCGATGAGCAACTCGTCACCCTCGAAGGGCTTGGTCAGGTAGTCGAACGCGCCGAGTTTCATCGCTTCGACGGCCGTCTGCACCGACCCGAATGCCGTCATCAGGATCACCGGCAACTCGTCGTCGATGCGCCGCACCTGCGCCAGCAACTCCACGCCGTTCATGCCGGGCATCTTCAGGTCGCTCACCAGCACGTCGGGCCGCTGCACCGCCACGCGGTCGAGCGCTTCGGGCCCGCTGGAAGCCGCCAGCGCGGTCATCCCGGCACGCCGGAGCACCGAGCACACGCTGTCGCGCATCATTTCCTTGTCGTCGACAACCAGTATCGTGCTCAAGCCACATCCTCCGTCGTCATGGCAGACCGGGCTGGCAATGCCAGCACAAAACGAGCCCCGCCGGCCTCGCTCCTGCCCGCGTCCACATGCCCGCCGTGCGCGTCCACGATCCGTTGCACCATCGCCAACCCGAGCCCGCAGCCCGTCTGCCGCGTCGTATAAAACGGGTTAAACATCCGTTCGACCGCGCCCATTGGCAGGCCCGGCCCGTTATCGCTCACCTCGTACAAGACCCATGGACCCTCCATCGACACACAGACTTCGACAAGGCCCGAACCAGCCGAACCCTCTTCTACGATCGCCTCGACGGCGTTGCGGATCAGGTTCGCCAGTGCCTGGGCCACCAGGCCAGCGTCGATTTCCACCCGCTCGTTGCACCGCTGCGAGACAAGCCGTACTTCGACCCCCGCGCCACTCACCATCGCATCGCACGTGCCAATGGCCCGACGCGCCGGCTCGACGGCCTCGACCCAACCCACACAAGGGGCCAACTCCCGTGCGAATCGCAGCACATCTCCCACCACGGCATCCAGATCTCGCGCCGCACGGAGGATCTTGCCCGCGGCCTGCCCCTGCTCGCTCTCGCCCAGATCTGCACGCAACATCTCCGCGTGCAGCGCGATGGCCGCCAGTGGGTTGCGCACCTCATGGGCGATGCCCGCGGCCATCTCGCCCAGCGCCGCCAGTCGACGAGATCGCTCGAGCCGGCGGTTCGCCTCGTGCAACTCTCCCTTCAGCCGAGAAACCTCGCCCCGCAACGCCTCATGCGTACGGCCCAACTCCGCCGAAGCCGCGTTGAAGGCACGCATCAACTCGGCCAAATCCTCGGCCGATACCGCGCCCCGGGGGATCGCATCCAAGCCGACCACGCCCTTAGGCCTCCCGGTCCTGGTGACGCGGCAAAGCCCCACCCGTGGGCCCGTAGGCACGCATCGCGCCACGCGCCCGGCCGAGGTCTCCCAAGCCCTCCCGCACGCGTTCTCTTGCGCTGTCCAGTTGCTCGCGGGTGCGAGCGTCCTGCTCGTGAACGCGGGCCGCCAGGGCCTTGAGTGCATTCAATCGCTCGCCCAAGGCCATCCGCTCCCCGGCTGGCAGCGACTCGACGAACCCCTGCCAGCGGTCACGAATGTCCTCGATGCTCCGATGGACCTCGACCAGTTCATCCACGACCGTTTGCCGCTCGCCCATCAGGCGCAGGAGTCCATCGCCCTGATCCGATTCGATCAGTGCGTCCTGCCTTGGCCCAAAGGCCGCCAGTTGGTCGTACAACGCCGCCTGCCGCTCCAGCGCGGGCAACACCCGCTCACGCAAGAGGGCCAGGGCGCTCTCGCCCCCACGTCCACCGCCTTGGGTCATCCTGACCTCCAGACCGGGCGCACTCCACGCCCACGGCCTGCCATCGGACGGCTGGACGCAAAAACTTCAATAGACGCGCAAATCCTGCCTTGGGTCGCCTCTGCGGGTCAGTCGAGCACGGGCTGGGCCAGCCGCCTGGCAAATCTCGGTGCCCCCTGGGGGTCGGGCGGCTCGGTCAGGTCGATGGGCAGGTATACCCCATTGGCATGGTCGCTGTTCAGCACCACCGCGCAAGGCGGAACAAATCGCGCCCCTTCGGGCACCTTCTCGTGCCCAAGAATGAACATCGTCACGCCCCAACGCTCGACCAGGTCTTCCAGACTCTCGGCGTCATAGTGCCGCCCCCACACCATCATGTGAGCCGAGCCCGTCAGCGGCTGGTAGTCGGCTTCGGTCAGGTCGCGATCCAGGATGCCCACGTCAAAACGCCCCATCATCGCCGGGCTGGGCACGCTATGACTGCACTGGATGACACCCCTGGGTGTATCGCAGCGCAACGCCAAAGGCATCGAACGCACGAACCCCGCAATGGCATCGTAAACCCGTCGAGCCTCGTCACCAAAGACACGCTCCACGCCATCATTGAAGGCCTCGACCACGCGTACGCCGTCCTTGATAATCCCGGATCCGATGATCTGGGCCAACTCATGGTTGGCCAGCAGAACATGCACGTGCTCGGGATATGCCGCCTTGAGTGCCGCGACACGGACCAACGCTCGATAACTGAAGTCCATGCCACCCATCAGGTGCTCGCCGTGGATCAATTCGTGCAGCGTCAGGTGGCTCCGCTCCGACTCGGGCGTCGCTTCCACGTCGCCGTGCAATCCGGCGGCCTCGATGACACGAGAAAGGTGCAGGGGGTTGTCATGGATATCGCCCGTGGCAATCAACACGCCCGGTGCCTCGGTCCAGTCAATCGAACCACGCCTGCAAGATGCGTCTCGAGAGGCCTCTCCGGCCGTCCGTAAGACCCGGCACACCTCATCGGCCGAGGCAAGGTCGAGCCCTTCAAAGGCATGCACCCGCATCAAGGCCATCCTCTGCCAAAGGGTTCTCGCACAAGATCAAACGGCCGAACGCTCGGCCTCGGCACGCACGATGCCTTGGATCAGGTTCAGCCGGTCGGCCACATAGGCCATCGACTCGGGCCGCCGGCCGGGGTCGATCTCGACACACTGCATCACCAGTTCGTTCAGCTTCGGGTGGATGCGTTCGTTGAGTTCGATCGCGGGCCGTGGCTTCTCGATCATGCTGTCGTCCAGCGAGCCCAGGAGTGAGTTCTCGTCGGCCAAGGCCGTCGGGACTCGCTTACCGGTGAGGATCGCGTACATCGTCGCACCAAGGTTGTAGATATCGGTCTTGGGCGTGATGGCGCGGCGATGCACCTGCTCGGGGGCGATGTAATCGGGAGTGCCCTGGATGCGGGGTTTGATCGTGCCCGTCGCGCACGACTGGCCCAGATCGATGATCTTGACCACCCCTTCGGGCGAGACCACCACGTTGTTGGGCTTCATGTCCGCATGCACAAAGCCACGCTCGTGCATGTGCGATAACGCGTCGGCTACCTGCTGGAACACCGACAACGCCTTGTCGAAGGTCTTCGGCGGGCTCTGGTCCATCGCCAGCCCATCAACCAGTTCCATCACCAGGAACAGTTCCTTGACCTGGAGCAGGTGCTTACGCTTGATCAGTCGCTTGATCTTGCGGATGTTGGGATGGTCGAGTTTGCTCGAGACCTTGTACTCGTACTCGGCCTGCTCGAGGAAACGCTGGTCCTTGGGGTTCTCTCGCTTGACGTGCTTGAGGGCCGAGATCTGCTTGGACTTCTCGTCCTGCGCAAGATAAATAATCGACGCGGCCCCGCGCCCCAATTCCCCAAGGATCCGGTGACCCTCGATGACGTCACCTTTGCGAAGAGGCTCCACCTGCGAACGCTCCAAAGGCCATCCGACTGGCCACTCCATCGATCCTGACGCTCGGGCCCGCGAGTGGCCACTCCCATCCAATACCCTATCAACCGGGAAGATCCAAGCCCCGGCAATGGGCGACTACGGTAGCCGGTCTATCGGCCCGCCGCAGCCCCGGATTCGCTCCAACATGAACCCGGGCCAAAGCCCAACCGCTTCGTACCTCCGGACGCTTATGGCAATACCACCAGGCATCCGGTTCGGCCCTATCGGACCCAACCCTGCGGGATTGTTCCAGCATTGGGAGAGCGGTCAATGTGACACGGACTCACGGACCACTCGGGCCGCGGTGGGGAACGACGCGGCTCGCCATCTTGTTCGGATCGCGACCGATGCGGTTGCAAGGACCATCGCGAATCAGGCTAAACGGGCCTACCGGGCCCGAACACCGGCTTCGGCAAGACGCTGATAAAAACTCTCTCGGGGGAAGTACGGGCCCGGATCCATGAGACCCGAAACGTCCTCATGCAAATGGATGCGATCGGCGGGGATGTCCAATTCCCGGGCGAGGGTCGCGACGGCGGCCACAAGACGCTCCAACTGGCCTCGACCGAACGACTCGAGACGGCCGTCACCCACAAGGCACACACCGATGGAATCGCGGTTGTAGGTCAGGCTGTCAGGGCCCGCCACGTGGGCACCGGGCTGCTGCCGCAGCCAACGCTCGGCCACATGCAACTCACCGTCGGCCATGCCACGCCCGTTCCCGATGACAAAATGGAAACCCAGCCCGGCCAGGCCCTGGGCCTGATGTGCACGAGCCAACTGGGCCGCGTCCCCATGCCGGCTCTGGCTGTGGTGGACGACGATGCGTTTCCACCGATGACGGTCCAGTTCGGCCGGCGGCTTGAGGATCGTTTCCAAGGCCATGCTGGACGAGGCGGCCGCCAATGGAGCGATGCTGCGACCGCCCACCGATGGCCGCGGTTCCCCTTCCATCAGCACAAGGGCCGAGGCCAGCAACACCATCGAGGCCGCAAAACTCGTCAAGACCATCCCACGCCGAGAACGCAGGAGAGCCCCGAGCACGACGTGCCCTGATACAGCCCCTGAGAAAACCTGCTGGCGTCCGTCCATGGTCATTGGTGCCCAATCCGTCGAGGCGTTTCGACAATAGCGCCGTGCGCGCACGTGAGCATCGGAATAGACCGCCTCGGCGCTTTGCATATTTAGGTCCGAAGATGTCGGACACGCGCCGGTCGCAAGGTTTGACACGGTTATGGGCTTATCGAGGCGAAAGCCGGTCGGTCAAGTTCGGGCGACGGCGGCCAAACTCATCCAGAACAAACGGATCAGGGTCTTGGCTCCGGACACGATCGTACTGCTGGAAGGGGCTCCGTTGCTGACGATCGGTGATCAATGGGTCGCGGCATCCGCTTCCAGCAATGACGACCAGCGAGAGCACCAGAGCACCTTGCAAGCCGCGACGGGAACCCGAGATCCGAATCCGTTCGCTCATAAAACAGTGTACCACCCGCCGACAAGCGAGTGGTACACCGGAGGAGGAGAGAGAGATGCCGTGGCTCCGGCCCCTTCGGGCGGCCCCGGCCTTGCGTTCGGAGACCGGGCGGACCACGTAACTCCATACGCATTCGTTGCTTAATCAGTTCTCAATCCAGTTACAAATTGTTTCAAAATTGCATCATGAATCCAACTATAACCCTAACTAAAGCAAGTATGCGCCGTCTCCAAGCCCAACCCAACCCGCGTCAATGCCTTGACGTACGCCCTCGCACAATGCGGCACAAACAACGGTGGAGAGGTTCAGGCTGCGCTCTCCCCGCCGCATCGGGATGCTCAGCCATGCATCCTCGTGACCCTCGAGCAGCGAGCGTGGCAGTCCAGCGGTCTCCTTGCCGAACACGAGGTGGTCGCCGGACGAGAACGCAACCTCAAAATATGCACGCCCCTTGCGAGCGGTGAAGTACCAGCGCCGTGCATCGGGATGGGCCTCGATGTAAGCCCCCCAATTGGGGTAGATGCGCGGACTGAGCCGCGGCCAATAATCCAGCCCAGCCCGGCGCAGCGCCTTCTCGTCCAAGTCGAACCCCAGTGGCTCGATGAGGTGAAGGCACGCCCCCATCGCCAGGCACGTCCGCCCGATGTTCCCAGTGTTCTGCGGGATCTCGGGCTCGTGCAGGACGACGTGGAAGTGTGGATCAAACGGTGTCTTGTGGATCTGCAACGTCGGATCGCTCAGCGATTGCGAATCCGTGCAAGGTACTGTTCGTCCCGCTCGCGGCGGACACGCACGGCCGGATCGGCATCGATCGCTCGGTTCAGTGCCACGGCGAAGCGGTCGTTGAGCGGGTTGCCCATCCAACGAACCATGTTATCGGTGCTGTAAATGACCACCAGTGGGAAGTACTCGGCCGTAGCGACTTCCTCGCCCATCTGCGTGCCCCACGCGGACGCCTTGCCGAGGGTCGTGGTCAGCAGTTCCCACTCTCGGTCGAACAGGATGGCGTGCTTGAGGTTGGCGCGGCTGAGCGTTGTCAGGAGCGTGGTCGCGAATCGCTCCATGGCCTGGGCCTCGGCGTCGGGGTTGTTTCGATCATTGGAAGTGAGCCGGATGGCCGGCACCGACGCACCAATGACCACGATGTCCCGCCCATACCGACGCTGGAGTTCATCCATGTACGTCTGCACGCGTTCGTAGCTGACGGGACGGTTGTGGGCCCAGAAGTAGACCACGCGGATGCGGCCGTCCATCGGGGGCTTCTCACCGGTCCACGTGATCAACTGGCTGTTGAAGTCCACGACCGGCAACTGGCGACTGCCGCGGCGGGTGAACTCGGCACCGGCCAGTTCCTCGTACTCGCGCCAGCGCGCGGGCCAGCCCGCGTCTTCGTAGGCGATGGGCGGCTGGACGGGGATCGACCATTCGGGAATCTTGGCCACGTCGCCCTCGGCCACCACTTCGATGGTCCGCGTTACGGGCTGGTTGGCCTTGTCAAGGGTTGCAGACTTGGCCCGCTCGGCCTGCTCACGGGTTTCTTCGGTCACGATCCGGGCCGCGTCGCGCACGCTGGCTCGCTCGACGTCGGCAAACCGAAGGTTGCCGGCACGATCGACCACGTAAAAATTCGGATCCATGTCCGCCTTGATCGCCTGGCGGAATTTCGAGCCCGCGTCGCGCGCGATCGGGAAGCCCAGGCGGAAGCGTTCGGCGGTCGTCGCCGCGGTGTCGTATCCGTCATCGGAATGCACGCCGATGACGATCAGACCATTGCCCGCGTAGGTGTCGTGGATGAGTTTGGCGGCGCGGGCCGAGGCCGTCGACCCGCTGTGCCAACTGGCCCATGTCAGGATGAGCAGGGGCTTGCCATCGATGTCGGCAGCGGAGACGGGGTTGCCTACCCAGTCGGTCAGGCCAGCCAAGATCGTGCGATCGAAGGGCTGGAACTCCATGGCGTCGAGCGCTTGACGGCGCTCGCCCGAGCCCTCACGCAGGATCTGGTTGCCCTGACCAGCGCCTTGTGCCAACGCGGTGGCGGCGATCGGCGAGCCCACAAACGTGGCCAGGGTTGCAACAAGGATGCCTCGTGTGATCTGACGCATGGTCCGTGGCCCTCTCTCCGTTCGCGGTGCTTTCATGAAACCCTTGGATACGTGCGAAACCGGGACGACCCCCGAGCATAGTTCACGCCCGTACGTGGCGAGGCGTTACGCCCCGGGCATATCACGCCGCCCGAAGTTCCGGGGTTCGCCCATTTTAGACGCTCCCGGCCGGGACTTGTTCCCCTCCCGGGCCGGTCTTGCAGATCCACGACAAGGCGATCGCGGCCGACACAGCGACATTTAACGAATCGACCCCGGGATTCATGGGCACGCGGGCCCGCCTGCCACAGGCCCGCAGAGCGGCCGGGGTCAGCCCAGGCCCCTCGGCCCCGAGCACCAAGGCCACGCGCGAGGGCGGGCATCGCAAGGCGGCCTCATGCAGCGGCTTGGCGTCGGCTTCGGGGGTCAAGGCCAGCACCTCGAATCCAAGATCGCCCAAAACCTGCAATGAGCCCGGCCAATCGTTGGCCCGAGCCGTAGGGATTCGCAGGACGTGCCCCATCGAGACGCGCAGCGACTTCCGATAAAACGGATCGGCACAGCCCGGCCCGAGCACCACGCCGCTCTCGGCAGGCCCAAGGGCCGACAAGCACCGGTACAGCGATCCGATGTTGTCGTGGTTGCTCAAGCCCTCCAGCACCAGCAGGCAACGGGCCCGATGAGCCAACTCCGTCATGCTCAGGGCGGACACGCAACGGCCAAGAGCCAAGATGCCTCGGTGCATGTCGAACCCGACGATGTCCTCGGCCACGTCTCGTGTGGCGACGTAGACCGGCGTACCCACAGGGAGAGTCCCGATTGCGTCTCGCATCGATTCCAGCCTGGTCGTGGTGATGAGAACCGAACAAACTTCGTATGCCGACGCGATGAGTTCCCGAACGACGATCTCGCCTTCGGCCATGAACAGGCCACCGAGGCCGGTGCCGCCGAACTGCTGGACTCGCAACCAGGCGTCCTTCTGGTTGCGGTAGGGCTCCAGGCCTGGTACCGCCAGATCCTCAACTTCGATGAATTTTGGTCCGGACACTGCCTTCATGGTTGATTTTCGCCACCCGTCTGCCCGATGGCTGGTTTGGGCAGACTGTGAACGAAATTTCGGTTCCGGCGTAGGGTCCACGGTTCGAGGAGGAGGTGACCACCGATGGAATTGTGGCAGGCCATCGTGCTGGGCATCGTCGAAGGGATCACCGAGTATCTCCCGATCAGTTCGACGGGACACCTGATCCTCGCGTCGGGGCTGATGGGCTTGGGAGACACTCCCGAGAGCCAGTCGGCCATCAACAACTTCAACATTGTGATCCAGGGCGGGGCCATCCTGGCCGTGCTTGGGCTGTATCGCGCCCGCGTCTGGCAGATGATCCGCGGTCTCATTGGTAAGGACCGGGCCGGGTTACGGCTGGCCATCAACATCATCGTGGCATTCCTGCCCGCGGTCGCCCTGGGCCTCTTACTGGAATCCACTCTCGAACGTTATCTGTTCAACGCGCCGGCAGTGTTGACCGCGCTGGCCCTGGGTGGTGTGTACATGATCCTGCTCGACCGCGTGCTCATCGCACCCCGTCGCAAAGAAGGTCGGGGCTTGGCCATTGATGAGTTGCGCCCTGCCCAGGCGCTGATCATCGGCCTGCTCCAGTGCGTTGCCATGATCCCCGGTACCAGCCGATCGATGATGACCATCACCGGCGGTGTCATCGTGGGGCTCAAGCCCAAGGACTCGGCCGAGTTCAGCTTCCTGCTCGGCCTGCCGACGCTGGGTGGGGCCTGCGTGTGGAAGCTCTACAAGGACTTCACGCGGGCCGATGGCGGATCGACAATGGTGCAGGAGATCGGCTGGACCAGTCTCGTGGTGGGCATCGCGGTCTCGACGCTTGCCGCGGTGCTGGCCGTCAAGTGGCTGATCGGTTTCTTGAACACCCACGGGCTTGCGCCCTTCGGCTGGTATCGCCTGATCCTCGCGGCCGCATTGGGAGCAGCGGTCTTTGGCGGCGTCGTCGTCTTCCCCGCTGGCGGTGGCTGAACGGCCCGTGCATCGAACGCTTCAGCCCATGAACAGCCCGGTGAGCATGAGGATGATCACGCCGCCGAGGAATATCACGTCCACCAGAATCAGCGTTGAAACAAGGCTCAAGAACAACGCCGCAGCTCCAAACCCATCGGGCCTGTTGAGGACGGCCAGCAGCGAGACCAGCAGCGCGATGGGGCTCAGCAGGCCGAAGGTCAACAGACCGATGCAGGCAAAGAAGAACGCCGACCGTCCGGGCGTGGCGGGTATTGTCGGCAACTCCTGCAACGGCTTGCGATGGTTGGCGGCTTGAGCCATGTACGAATTGTAGCGGGCGTTGGCTCGCTAGAACTCGACCGCGACGTAGAGCAATTCGCCGCGAGAGAGCAGCCTGGGTGCCTCGCTGGGTCGGGTCCTTACCTCGATCAGCCCGGTCGTGTCGATCTGCCCAGAGACCAGGAGCGGGAGCGCGTCGGCCACTGAGCCATGGCTGGCACCGAGCACTTCCAACTCGCCCCGCACGACGGGTGTCAGGTCGGGCGTGGCCCCCGGGGCGGGTTCGGCGGCCAGGATCAGCGTGCCCCGTGGGCGGAGCATCCCCAACGCCAGGTCCAGCGACCGGCTGGAACCCACGCAATCGACAACGACGGTCTGGTCACGCCGCCGGCCCACCTCGTCGGCGTGGCGGTGCTGGACGCCCCAGCGTTCGGCCCGGCCAAAGGCTTCGGGCCTCCATCCCAACAGCCTGACGGTGGCGTTGAGCCGGGCGATGGTCTGGACGGCCAGCAGGGCGGCCAGGTTGTCGCCCAGGACCGTGACGTATACCTTGCCCTCCATGCGGATCATGCGTGCGGCGTGCAGGGCACGCGCGAGCGGGCCGGCCAGGAGCGCCACCTCGTCGGGCATGCCGTCGGGCACGATCGTGAGATTGCGCCAAGGCACGGCCACGGTCTCGGCCATGCTGCCCGGCACGCCCATCGTGCCCATGGTGCCGCCTTCTCGGCAGTGTTGGCTGACACCCGCCCGGCACATGTCGCATAATCCACAGGCGATATGGGGTGAGCACACGACCCGGGCCCGGCGCAGGCGCTCTCGGACGCCCGCCGGGGCATCGCTGGAGACTTCGGCAATCACGCCCACGATATCTCGGCCCAGGATAGTGCCATCGGTGTTTCGTGCCGCCTGCGCCGAAACCCATGCCGGCACGTCTCCGGCGAGCCGGACGCGGACCAAGGCCTGCCCCGGACCGCAAACCGGGTTGGGAAACTGGCACTGGATGATCTGGTGCTGCTGGGCGGCGATAGCGTCCAAAAGAGGGGCTCCCGGGTTCTCCTGGGTCATCGGACTAGCGGGGCGGCCGCGTCAGCCCGATGGGGGAGGAAGTCGTCTCATTGGGCGGCATGGGCATCCAGGGAAAGTACTCGAACCATCGACGGCTGCGGCTGTAGACCGGATAGGTATAAGTCTGACCGTCCGCAAACCACTGACGGCTGTCATCGATCCATCGCTGCCAGGCAATGAAATCGAGGCCAAAGTTCTGACCGGTGAGCAATTCGAGGGAACGGACAACGGCACGGTGAACGGCGAGGCTCTGCTCGTTATCGGACCTGAGAGATGCCACGAGCCCGAGCACGACGGGCGTCTGCGGGTATTGCCCCAAGGCCAGAGCGGCTTCGACGCGGATGGTCTGTTCGGGTTCCTGGAGCGGGTCGATGAGCTGGAGCATCCTCCCCACTGCCGGGGGGTGGTGGATGCGTTGGAGCGCTACGGCGGCCGCTCGACGGACAATGGCGACATCATCGTCGAGTGCCCTTGCAAGGAGCGTGCCGTCGGCAGCCACGCCGTGTATAGCCAATCCCCTAGCCGCGGCGGCCCGAATGGACGGCTCTCGATCATTCAGGTTGGTGCGGAAGATCGCAACCACGGCCGGGTCTGGGTCGGCCAGTTCGTTGGCCAGTCGAACCGTGCCCCGATATCGACGATCGGGGTCGTAGAGGTCTCGGGCCATTTCGGCGGGGTTATCCTGTCCACGCATGAACAGATCGGTGATGATGCTGTCCTCGCCAAAGCGGATGCCCGAGCCCTGGCAGCCGAGCATGGGCAGCACGAGCCCCAGGCAGAGCAGCGCGAGATGTGCCAGCGGCGGCCTCATGGGCCATGCTAGTGGCCTGGCGTGCGTAGCGGCGATGGGTCTTGTCCTGGCCTTGCTCGGCTGTGGCGGCTCCAGGCCACACACGACAGGAAACTTTGACGCACTCCAGCCCGATTGGTTCTTTGTGCCCGGCCCCTACCAGACCAGGCGAGAGACCAAGAGTGGCGTACTGATTGCCCGGGTGAGTGCCGAAGTAGATGGCAGTTGGACCGTCTCTGTTGGCGAGCCGGCCCAGGTGATCCGGGTCGTGCGTCTGGGCGATGGTCGTCCGGCCACGGCGTGGATCGCCAACCCGGATCGTCGTGAGACGGCGGTGTTCGAGCCACCTTTGGCGATGGTGCCCGGCGCAGAAACCCTGGAAAACAGCGGATTGACGATCTTTCGGGGGGTGCATGTTGATGGCCCGCCCTTGGACCTCCAGCCCAAGAACACCGGGACCGCTACCCGCCGATTCTTGGGGCTGGAGTCGACGACCTGGTCGTGGCAGGGCCTTTCGTTGCCCGCACAGGTGCTGCGCCACGAGTTGGCGCTGAGCCTCTCCCCGGCCTTGGTCCTGCAAACGTTCGAGAGTACAGCCGTCGCGGGCATGGGCATCGTCGAAGAGTCCACGCGCGAGCGTCTGTCGATCTTCGGGGCCGTCGTCCGCTCGAGCGAAGAGCACTCTCGGGTTGTGGAGTTTCTGGACGACCGTTGACTACCAGCCGGGATCCTGTGCCTGACGCAGGGCGATAGGTCGGTCGAGGATTTCCCGTAAAATGATGGCCTGGCGAAGATCGGCACCCAGGATCGTGGCCGGCGTCAAACCAGAAGCCACTGGCTCGGGTGCTCTCGTTCGGGGGGCGACTGCTCGCTCGCGTTCGGAATCGAGCAAACTTTGCAAGATGGCCGCCTGTGCTGCCTGGGTCTGCTGCGTGCTTGTCGTAGAGGGTATCGATGCGGGCCGTCGGCGTTCTCCGGCGGGGCGTTGTTGGGCCTGTGCTGGGGGCCTTTGTACGGGCCTTTGGGGCTGCCGCTGTGCGGGCCTTTGCGGTTGTTGCTGTTGGCCCGGTCGCTGCATGGGGGGCGGTGCTGGCGGCCTGGGCTGGGCTGGCCTGGGTGCCGTCTGCTGGCGTTGGGCTTCGATGGCCTCGCGCCGGCGGCGCAGCTGCTCTTCGAGGTCACGCTTCTGGGCCTCGACGCGGGTCTTTTGTTCGAGCTGGCGACGGCGGGCGGCCTCCTCGATCCGGTCGCGGGCCGACATGGGCTTCGAAGCGGCCGTCGTGGTCTTGGGGTTCTCGACACGCCCCGTGCGGAGTTCCTCGAGCCGCACTTGCTGCCGCAACCGGTCGCGCTGCTTTGCTTCCTGGGCTTGTTTGAGCTTCTGGAACAACCATCCCAATCCCGAAAGCCCGAACGACAACGCAACAATGATGAGGCCGAGATTGTTCTGGATCCATTGCATGCGTTGGAACCTTAGTCCACTACGGGCCTTGTCGACGAAGCCGAGGGCAGGGCAATCTGGCGGCCGCTCTGAGCTCCAATAAAGATTTCGAAGCCCGCCCCATACACCCCAGCGAGCCGCTGGGGATCGCACAGGGCCGAACCGGGCAGCAAGACGGGATCGCCTCCGCCGGGGAGCGCCAGGACATCATCGGCCAGAAGTGAGGCCCAGGGCAGGTCGTGGGCGGCCACGAGCAAGGCGGCCCCGCGCCGGGCCAGAGTCTGAAACGTTTCCACAAGCCGAAGTGCGTGCCGGAGGTCCAGGGCGCTGGCGGGCTCATCGGCCAGTAGCACCCGCCCCGAGAGATCGCCCGTACCGAGTTGAGCCAGCGCCCGGGCAATGGTGGCGCGCTGTTGTTGGCCCACACTCAGGCGGGGTATTGGGGTTTCCACGTGTGCGGAGAGGTCCAACTCTTCGATTGCCCACGCCACGGCCTCGTGTCGCGCGTTGCGACCGGCGGCATAGGCACCAAATCCGACGTACTCGCCCACGGTATAGGCAAAGGCCAGGCTGGCCCGCTGGGGGGCCAAGGCCAACCGGAGGGCTCGATCGCACTCACCCAGAGCTTCGAGGGACTTGCCAGCCAGGGTGATGCTGCCACTCTCTGGAACAAGAAGTCCGGCTAGCAGCCTTAGGAGCGTGGTTTTTCCGGCCCCGTTGGGCCCCACCAGGGCCGTGATGCGACCGGGGATCAGGTCCAGGTTGATGGGCCCCAGGGGAGCGCTGCGTCGTTCGTGGCGATGCACCACGCCTGTCGCTCGGAGCACGGCTCTTGGATCATGCTGGGACAGCACCGTTGCCATGCCCCTACGCTACGGGCCCTCGCGTGAGAGCGGCGCATGAATCGGCATCTGTTCAGGTGGAGACCGGCAACGATGGACCAGACCCCTCATGGCAAATCGAGTACGTCGAAAGGCACCGTCGCCGTCACGGGGGCCACGGGTTTTGTAGGAGGCCATGTAGTTCGGGCGCTGCTCGAAAGGGGGTGGAAGGTCCACGCCCTGGGGAACTCCCGCGAGAAGGCCGCCGGTCTGCGGCAGCGCGAGGGGGTCAGCGTCTTCATCGGCGACATCAACGATGGGGCGCTGCTGGCCGAGGCCACTCGCGGCTGCGACGCAGTGATCCACCTGGTGGGCATCATCCGCGAATCCAAGGGCAAACGCTTCGAGTCGCTGCATGTCGATGCCACGAGAAATGTCCTGGCGGCGTGCAGCCGCAACGGCGTGCGACGCTACTTGCACATGTCGGCCTTGGGCGTCGACGCCGAAGGCAAGACCGAGTACCAGCGTTCGAAGTTCAAGGCCGAAATGCTCGTGCGAGGGAGCGAGCTGGACTGGACGATCTTCCGTCCTTCGCTGATCCATGGGCCGGGTGGAGAATTCACGCAGATGCTCGCACAATGGTGCCGAGGCGAGATCGCGCCGTGGGTGGGCATCCCATACTTCCGGCGTCCGGTGACCGAGCAGCGGGTTCCCTTTGGCGGGGTCGATTATGTGGACCCCACAGTGCAACCCATCGTGGTGACGGACGTGGCACACTACTTTGCCGATGCTTTGGAGCGTCCGCACACGATCGGCGAGGTGTTCAACCTGGTGGGCGGCGAGGAGCTTTCCTGGCCCGCGATGCTCGAGTTTGTACACGAGCGCGTGCCGCACGCGAAAGAGGGCCTCAAGCCCCTGTGGGCACCGGCGGACATCGCGGCGTTGCAAGCCCAGGCGGCTGGTTTTATCGGTCTGGGGGACCTGTTGCCCTTTGACGCGGGCATGGCGACGATGGGGGCGGAAGACTCGGCCTCGTCGCTGGATCGGACCAACGCGTATTTTGACCGCGTGCCGGCCTCGTTCACCGATTCGTTCCCGGCATACGCTGGCAAACTCTAAACCTTTACCTATGGGACGTTGGGTGGGGCAACCTGCGACGGTTGGTCCGTGCGCGATGGCTGCGCGTGCCTCGGGGCACGGTTGCGTGGCTGGAAGGCTGTGCCGACGCGCGTGGCGAATCGATGATGCATGGAACGGGGACTGGGTGTGAAGGAGCGTTCCGATGTCGACGGGAGCCCACGTGATGTGTGACACGCCGATCTCGCAACTGCGTTCCGCCACGCCGGCGGTGGTGATGAGCCTGAACAAGAAGGGCATCAGCACCGTTGGCGACCTGCTCGCGGCGTCGTTCGACGAGGTCGCGTACCAGTTGGACAGTTTCGATGATGCCGAGGTGCTGATCCAAGAGGCCAAGCAGGCCGCCAACTCCAAGCCGACGCAACCGAGCGCGCAAACCGCCCAGGAGGATGCCATGAGCCAGCCCGCTCCCGATGAACGGCCCCAGAAGGCTCCCGCTGCTGCGCCATCATCGGCTCCACGATCGAAGCCCAACGCTCCGAAGGCCACCAGCGGTCAGGTGGGGCTTGCCACGGCGATGCAGGCGGTCTTGAGCCTCGATGGTGGCGCGTTCGCGTCGATGGAGGCCTCGTCGGCGGCGGCCCAACGGCTCGCGGCGGCGGCACTCATCATCCAGCACGGCGGGGGCGAGGACGAGGCTGTCGCCGCAGGCCTGCTCGACACCATCGACCCCAAGGCCCCGTGCGTGGACCGCAACGATGCCGCGGTCCGTTTCGGCGAGCCTGCCGTGGACTTGCTCGAGCGGGCCGAACTGCTGTTGACCGTGCCGATGAGCCCCAGCGGCAAGCCCTCGAATGTCCACGCGAAGCTGGTGGAGGTGGCCGATGACTCGGCAATGCTCGTGGCCGCGTGCGGGGCCATCGCCTCGGCCCGGGCGGTGCTCGCGCGGTTCCAGAGTTCGGGCGATGCGGCCTGGAACCTGTTCAAGGGCGGACGGGAGTTCGCGGTGTGGTACTTCGGCTCGATCGGCAAGGCGCTCGGCCCGGCCCTGAAGAAGGCTGAACGAGAGGGGCTGGCCCACGAATTGTGGTCGGTGGTGCGTGCATTGGAGGCCACGGGCGGCCCTGATCGCAAGGCGGCGTGATCGGGGTGGGATCGCCCGGTTTCTTGGCAAGTTGGTCGCTGGGTCGATATGGTTGGCAACCGGCGGGCATGGGCCCCGACCGGCCGCACGCCAGGAGGGCCCCGCATGTCGACCAGCACCGAGGCCGTCCTCAAGTACCGTGACGCTTTGCTCCGTCACGTGGGCCATGAGCAGTACGAGCCTTCCAATATCCAGACGCTGGCCGAGGACCTTCGCGCCGACGACCCGGCACAGTTCGAGTCGGCCATCCATGCTCTGGTCTCCCGTGGTGAACTTTCGCTGAGCAAGGCCGGCCAGGTGTTGCTGCCCACATTGAGCGACGTGGGCGAAGAGATTACCGGGGTCTTCCAGCGCACGCCCAAGGGGTTTGGGTTTGTTCGCCCCGACACGCGAGTGCGAGAGGGACAGGTTTTCGTGCCCGCCGAGGACACCCAGGGCGCCCTGAGCGGCGACCGCGTGCGTGCGCAGATACGCCGCGACCGTAAGCGGGAAGCCTCGGGCCGGGGCGGCTTTGGCCCGCAGTTTGTCGCGGCGGTGGTCGAGGTGCTTGAGCGCAAGCGTTCGAGTTATGCCGCGACGATGCAACGCCGGGGGTCAACGTGGCTGGCGATGCCCGACGGCGACACGAGCATCGGCCCGGTGGTGATCGCCGACGCCGACAGCAAGTATGTCAGCGAGGGCGACAAGGTCGTGATCGACCTGACCGAGTACCCCGAGGGCCACGCGCTGGCCGAGGGCGTCATCACGCGCGTGCTGGGCGAGGCCGGGCGCCCGGACGTGGAGACGCAGGCGATCATCGCGGCGTACGCGTTGCCCGCCGACGAGTTTCCCGACGAATGCCTGGATCAGGCACGGGAATCGACACGGCACTTTGACGATGCCATCGGCCGCTTCCTGGGCGATGGGCCCGGGGCGCTGCCCGACCGGCTGGACCTGACCGAAGACTACATCACGACGATCGACCCGCCCGACGCCAAGGACTATGACGACGCCATCTCGGTGAAGCGCACCGACGACGGGTGGGAGCTTGGCATCCACATCGCCGACGTGGCGCACTTCATCGCGCCCGGCTCGCCTTTGGACGTGGAGGCCCGCGAGCGTGGGAACAGCGTGTACCTGCCCCGGCACGTGATCCCGATGCTGCCCGAGATCCTCAGCAACGGGATCTGCTCGTTGCAGGAACGGGTGCCGCGGTTTGCCAAGAGCATCTTCATCCACTACGACCTTTCGGGCCGCGTGGTGCGCACGGGGGCGGCGCAGACGATCATCAACAGCGCCAAGCGCATGACGTATCTCGAGGCCCAGGCGCTGATCGAGGGCAACGAAGATGAGGCCCGCAAGCACGCCCGCACCGAGCCCAACTACACGCCCAAACTCAAGAACACCGTGAAGCTGATGGACGAGTTGGCCCGGGTCATCCGCGAGCGTCGCCGGGCGGCGGGGATGATCCACCTGGACCTGCCCGACGCGGAACTGATCTACGACGACAACGGGCACGTGGTAGACGCCCAGCCCGAGGACGACGCCTTCACGCACACGATCATCGAGATGTTCATGGTCGAGGCCAACGAGGCGGTGGCGCGGCTGTTCGAGCGGTTGGGGGTGCCGGTGATGCGGCGCGTCCACCCCGCCCCCACGCCCGCGGGCATGGAAGAGGCGCAGAAAGTGGCCAAGGTAGCCGGCTACAGCATCCCCAAGAACCCAACGCGCGAGCAGTTGCAGGCCATCCTCGACGCCACGCGGGGCAAGCCCGCGGCGCGGGCGGTACACATGGCTGTGCTGCGGACGCTGAGCAAGGCCGAGTATTCGCCCGCGCCCATCGGGCACTTCGCGCTGGCCAGCGACGCGTACTCGCACTTTACCAGCCCCATCCGCCGCTACGCCGACCTGCTGACCCACCGGCTGCTCCAGGACTACCTGCATGCCACCGACAACGGGCAGAAGCCGCCCAAGGGTGAGAAGGAAATGAAGCTCTTGGGCCGTCGGCTGGCCGACGCGCCCTCGTACATCGCCCAGGAAGATCTTGTGGTCATCGGGCGGCACATCAGCGACACCGAGGTCAACGCCGCCGACGCCGAACGCGAACTGCGCAGCTTCCTGGTGCTCCAGTTGCTCTCGAACAAGGTGGGCGAGGTCTTCGACGGCGTGGTGACGGGCCTGAACCCGCGTGGGCTGTTCATCCAGATCGACAAGTATCTTGCCGATGGGTTCATCAAGGTCGAGGATCTGCCCGGCGACGTGACACGGGCAAACCAGACCCCGCGCTGGGTCACCGTGCGCGACACGGGCGCGCTGGTCGATAAGAACTCGGGGCGGAGTTTCAACTTCGGCGACCGCGTGCGCGTGCAGATCGGATCGGTCGACCTGCCCAAGCGCCGGCTGGAGTTGCTCATCGCCGACGCCGAGAGCCGGGCGGCGGGCAAGAGCCAGATGAAGGCCGTCGAGGGCCTGACGCTGGGTGCCGGTGGGGGCGGGCTCGAAGCCTCGCACGGGGCGGGGTTCAAGAAAATGCCCGGCGACACCAGGCGAAGCCGAAAGAGCAAAGCCCGCGACAAGGGCAAGAAAGATTACCGCCGCGACAAGTAGCGCTGGCCTGGCTCAAGTCGCCCGACGGCTCTCCCAGGGTCCGGTGATGGCCAGTGTCAGGCCCACGTGCTGGATATTGACGAACAGCGTGCTGCCGTCGGGGCTGAAGCAGGCGCCGGCCAGTTCGCTGTGATTCCAGGCGTTGCGGCCCAACTTGTAAATGCGCCCCTCGGGCGTGACGCCCACGAGGTACTGCTCGTCGTCGCCGTCCTCGCAGATGATCAGGTCGCCAAAAGGGGCCACGCAAATATTGTCGGCGTTGTCGACCAAGCCCGCGTTGTTGGGCTCAATGAACAGCTCGAGCCGACCGGGCTGCTCGGATTCTCTCGGCGTTCCCTCGGCGGGCGATGGGGTGTATCGCCAGATCTGCCCCTTGTAGATGCGTCCGCCACTGGTGCAGGCGAAGTACGCCGAGGCGGGGGAGTCATCGGCCAGTTCGCCCCACCACATGCCCTCGCCGCGTGCAAACCTGGCGGCACCCCGTGCGAAGCCTCGCTTGCGTAGGTCGTCCTGGGGCGCGCGAACATTGTCCATGTCGATCCATTCGCATTCGAGCACATCACCCACGCGGACCTTCTGCTTCTCCCAATTGCGCGTATCCAGGCTCAACTGACCACGGATGGTCAGCGCCTGCAAACGCCCGCCCTCGTGCAAACGGCCCGGCACGTGTGGGATGAAGCGGTACAGCAACCCGTCGTGGCGGTCTTCGGTCTGATACACGATGCCCGTCGACGGATCGACGCAAATGGCCTCGTGCATAAACCGGCCCATCGCAACCAGCGGGCGAGGTTCGGCCAGCATGGGCGTGGCACTTACGGGCACTTCGAAGTTGTAACCATGGTCCACCTCGTACAAACGCTGGGGGGCATCGGCGGGCGAGGCACGCTCAACGGTCTCCTCGCAGGTGATCCACGTGCCCCAGGGCGTCACGCCGCCAGCGCAGTTCCGCAGGGTGCCGGCCAGCGACAGGTACTCCTTGTCCACCATGCCGGTGCGCGTGTCGTAGACAATCGTCGTCGTGCCGCCGAAGCTGTGGTAGCCGCCAAAGCCAGCGTCGTAAAAACGTGCCCTTGGAAGTCGGCTTGCCAATCGCTGGCCGGGGCCGAAGGGCGTGCCATCGGGCTTGCTTGGGTCCAGCTCGTGGTTTCGCACGATGATGGTCTTCCCGTCGGGGCCCTCGAAGGCACCCATCGCGTCGGGTAGACCGGGCACCAGCAGCCCATCGCTCATGGTCTGGCCGATGCGACTGATAACCTTATACGAAAAGCCTTCGGGCAGATCGAAGATGCGGTTCGGGTCGGGTCGAAGCGGCCCAAAGCCCAGCCCGATCGCATCGGCATGCGGTGTGGCCAGGGCATTGCGAACGAACAGGCTGTGCAGCCCGCCAAAACCCAGCGTCACCGCCGCGGCAGACTTCATGAACTGCCGCCGGGTGGCGTCGAGCGTGGGGACAGTGGCTTCGGAAACTGGTATCGCGGTCATGGTGAAAGATAGAGCCAAAACCACCATCCGACGATGGACAAACCCCAAACTTCGCGCAGATTGAACACTGGCTTTGCGCTTGGCAGCGGCACGAACGTGTGGTATGCTGGGAATGATGCGATTCCAATTCAGACATTTCCTGGTTGGACGCCGGCGACGGTGGTTCGGGCATCCAGCGGTCGTGGGGGGTGTCTTCTTCGTCCTCATCGCGGACTTCCACTCGTTACCCACGGGCGACTGGTTCAGTCCGTCGGTCATTAAGCAAGTCGTCGTACGGGCATACAACAACATCATGCAGCAGGCCCGCCCGACCGGCCATCATTTTCGATTTCCGGCTTATTTTGTCCAGAATGGAGACCAGGTCCAAGTCCTTTGGTTCTATACCACTTCGGTTCCGGGCCAGTTCACCGCAGCCGACCTGGGCCAACTCCACGCCAACGGCTGGACATTATCAGGTCGGATGCATTTTCGGCAAGACCAAGAGCACGGGCTGTACCACATCACGTCGAGAACAACCTGGGTGTCATTCCCACCCTATGCGACAACAGCCGAGCAAGGCAGGATGTCCAACGCCTTCCTGGCCGCATACGAATCGCTCCCGCCAGACCATGATCTCCGCGGTTGGGTAGGACTCCAAGAAGCACACCGCCTGCTCTCCCATGGCTTGCGTACAGAGGTCACAGTGTTGCCGCTGGGCTATCTTCGCAATGTCCTTGCCCTGACCCTCTTGGCTCTGCTTTTCATCCTCCCGCTTCGCGGACGAAGCGATCTCTGGCTCCGTGCCTGGCTCTGCCGCCGCAAGCCCGGGCACTGCCCACGTTGCAACTACGATACAAGCGGGCTGACCACCTGCCCCGAGTGCGGTACGTTCGCCGGTGCAAGCGAGCCTAACGAACCTAAGCCATCATCGCCGTCGTGACGACGTTCTCGGGCTTCACGCCACCGGCCTCGAAGTCCGTCAGGTTGCCGATGGTCGTTTCGGCGATGTTCGTCAGCGCTTCACGGGTGAAGAAGCCTTGATGGCCCGTGATCAGGACATTGGGAAAGGTCAGCAGGCGGGCGAAGACCTCGTCGTCGAGGATTTCCTCCGACAGATCCTTGAAGAACAGGTCGCCCTCTTCCTCGTACACGTCGATGCCCAAGGCACCAAGTCGGCGGGCCTTGAGCGCGTCGATGACGGCCCTGGTGTCGACCACCGCGCCACGGCTGGTGTTGATCAGCATCGCACCATCTTTCATGCTCGCCAGGGCACGGGCGTCGATCAGGTGCCGCGTCGAGGGCGTCAATGGGCAGTGCAGCGTGACGATGTCGCTCTCGTGCAGCAGGCGATCCATGTCCACGAATGTCACGCCCAGGGACATCGCTTCCTCGCTGGGCCGAACGTCGCACGCCAGCACCCGGCAGCCGAACCCTCGCAGGATGCGACAGGCGGCCAGGCCGATGCGACCGGCACCCACCACGCCCACCGTCTTGCCCTTCATGTCGAAGCCCATAAGGCCATCCAGCGCGAAGTTCCGCTCTCGAATGCGGTTGTAGGCCCGGTGGATCTTGCGATTCAGGCAGAGCATCAAGCCCACGGCGTGCTCGGCCACGGCCTCGGGCGAATACGCCGGCACGCGTGCGATGGCTATGCCCAACCGCTCGGCGGCTATCAGATCAATCTGGTTGAAGCCGGCGGCCCGCAGCGCGACGAGCCGCACGCCGCACGCATGGAGTGTTTCGAGCACCGCAGCAGAAGCTTCATCTTGGCTGAATATGACCGCCGCATCAAAGCCCTGGGCCAGGCCCGCCGTCCGCTCTCGCAGTGGCGCTTCGGTGAACTCGAGTTGATGGTGGTCGGCGTTGGCCGATTCCAATGCCCGCCTGTCGAACGCCCGCGTGCTGTAGACCAGTGCCTTCATGGAGAATTGAAGCCTTTCCACACCTGCTGGCAAGCGAGACGGCCCGGAATGAAAAGCCCGTGCCATCCACACCGATGGCACGGGCCCGTTTGAAACAAGCGATGGTGGACGGTGTTACGCCAACTGGCTCACGATGCCCAGCGGCGTGCCCAAGGTGCCAAAGGAACCACCGAGGAACTGGTCGGTACGTCCCTGATAGGCCACGATGCCGCTGGAACTCTTGACAGTAAACCCATAGAAGACGCCGGGTGCACCGCCAGCCTGGGCCTGCTGGAAGCGGTTGGTGCTGATGAACTGCCGCAGGTTGAACTCGCTGACGCTTGCGGCACCGGCGGTACGACGGAAGGTCTCGGTCTGTCCATCGGTGAAGCGGAAGGTGATTTCCAGGAGCGTATCGTTCAGGCCCGGGTTAAAGACGCGCAGGTATTCGGAAACCTGGCCGCCTTGGATGGGGGCGAAGCCCTCGCTGAAGGCCCAGAAACTGTGGGCGTTGGAGGCCGAAGCCGACGAGAGGCTCTCGCCAAGGCCCCGGGTGTTGCTCGAGACGATGACCGACTGGTTGCTCTCGAAGAAGACGCCGTAGGGCGAGCCGCTGGGGAAGAGCGGGATGTCCGACACGTTGACCTGCGACACACGGCCCGAAGCGACATGCACCGTCTGGCGGATGGATCCACCGGTGGCGAAGATGAACTGCAAGGTCACCGTGGCAGCACCGGACGACGGGTTGAAGACAGAGATCGTCTCGCTCTGGCTGGAGAGGCCAACCTGGCCCTCGGCAATGGCCCCCTGGGTCGAGCCCAGGTTCGGCGTCCCGATCTGCGACGACGCGCCGCCGTTGCCGAAACTGCTGCGGGCAGCGACGATGGGCTCGGTAGCAATGAGCGTGACACCGAAGACGCCCGGCTGGATCTTGCCGGCCAGGAGCCCGCTGGCCAGTTCGGCGTTGAGGTTCCATCCGCCGCGGCGGTAGCCGTCCAGCGTGAAGACCAATTCCACCGGCCCGCCCGAACCGGTCTGCGGGAAGAGGAACATGCTGACCTTGGTCACCTCGTCCGTGGTGTTCTGGAAGGTGATGAACTCGTTGATCCCCTGCCCGATCGAGACGCCCGAGAAGCTCCAGATCTCGCTGGCCTGGGCGCTGAATGCCTCGCCCGTGGAGAAGCCGAAGTCGAAGTGGCTCATGGTTGCGGCCACGGGGACGGACGAGCGGATCTCCAAGGCGTAAGGAGTGTCCTTGAAGACACCGTCCGACTGCCCGGAAACGGGGTTGAACACGTTGGTGGTGCTGCCCTGGGCGTAGAGATCGGGCGTGGTGATGGTCAGGGCATCGGGGCTGCGCGTGTTGGCGGCCACCACGCCGTCAAAGATCACCTGATCGCGAATGGGAATGCTCGGGTCTTCGTAGCGCACGATGACCACCACCCGGGCGTCGGTGTTGGTGGGGTTGGTGATGGGCACGAAGGTGCTGGCGCGGCTGTTGGCAAAGCCCTCGGGGTAGTACGTGCGGAAGGCCAGGTCGGCCAGGCCGGCATCGTCGTCGGCCGCCTGCGTGGGGTCGAAGGTCAGCAGGCCGCGGTCCAGTCGCTGGCCATCGGCCCGGGTTGCGGTGGCCGTGGCATACAAACCATTGGGCCCATCGATGCCCGCCTGCCCCAAGTCGCTGAGGAAGATGAAGTATCGCATCGTGGTGCTCTGGCCCGGGTTGAGGTCGCCCAGGTCGTACCCCAGCGCCATCAGGAGGTCGCTCGAGACGCCGTTGGGGTCCTCGACCATGCGATCCACGACGCTCTGCGGGCTACGGACATCGCCCGAGATCGACGAGAAGAACGCCGATGCACGGCTGTCATCCGGGTCGGCACCCAGCGCGATCGAACGCCCGGTGGTGCCCGAGGCGACCGCCAGAGGCAAGCCGTCGACCACGTCGTTGATCGTGAACCGGCTGCCGGTCACGCCGAAATCCTGATCGGGATTGAATCCCTCGGCCCAGAGGACGTTGCGGGCCACTCGGCTGGTCGTGTTGGTCAGCACCACGTCGACGGCGATGAAGCCATCGCCTTGCGCGTAGCTGACCGTGCGATCCATGCGGAATCCGTTGGAAACACCCGAGATCGAGACGCGGTTGACCGTGGGCGTCGATTGGCTGACGACGTTGAAGGGCACGTCCTGGCTGGAGCCCACGCCGTCATTGACGAAACCGCCGCCCTCCGAGCCGATGCCGAAGAACAACCTGCGGTTGCCCTGGCTGTTGAGCGGGAAGAACTCGACGCCGGCGAAGGAGATGGCCGCATCATCGAGCCCGAACGCACCACTGGGCGAGATAGCGACATCCAACCGATCGCCGGCCAGCGACACGCCCGGATCGCTGACACCCGAAGCCAGCGAGACCCGCAGGGTGTAGTTGCCCACGCTCTCGCCCGGCACGCCCGAGCCCGCGATGGTGGGGTTGTACGCGCCAGCGCCTTCGGCTCGCACCGCGTCGGACACGCCGATGTAGTACGTCCCGCCATCAACGAAGACAAAACCCTCGATGGCGGCGTTGAGCTCGCCCGCTGGGCTGGAAGATTGCAACTCGTTGCCCGCGCTGTCGAAGAGCCGCAAGGCCACATTGGCGATGCCACCGGAGTTGGCCTGGGCCACGAGCGTCGAGCCCGCGGCGGCCTGGAACTGGAACAGGTCCACGTCCGAAGCGCCAAACGCCCCGTCGCCGATGAACGCGTTGAGCGTCACCGTGCCCAGGGCCGGCTCGATCACCCGGGCCGTGGTCAGCGTGTCGTTCAACTCGAACGGGCCGAAGATGTCGTTCTCGAGCACAAAGTCGAGCGACCATTCGAGCAGGCTGCCCACGTCGTTGCCCTTGGTATCGCGGATGATCAACTGCCATTGGCCGGCGGCGGACTGATCGTTAAAGACCGAAAGAGGCTGCAAGGGGCGCCAGCCGCCGGTAAACGGCGCGTCCGCCGAAGTGGCCGACGTGATGCTGCGTGGCGCCTGATCGTTAAAGACGGTAAAGGTGAAGTTGTCGGCCGAACCGCCGATGTTGCGGACGAGGTCCACCTGCTGGCCGCCGGGCCCCACCAGCGAGATGTACAGGTCGCTGACGAAGGGATGCACGATATTGATCGTGACGTTCACGTCCTTGACGTCGCGGGCGTCGCTGACGACGATCGAATCGATCAGCACGCTCTGGTCGGGGATGATCTGCCCGGGAATCGGGAACGCGCTGCTCACCCGCAGGGATGCATCGTCCACCAGGGCCACGTCCAGACGCAGGTCGTAATTGCCCGTGGACTGGGTCTGGCCGCTGCCGGCAATCAGGGGCAGGTACGACTCGTTACCAAAGCCGCTGACACCAACGTAGTACACGCCAGCGCTGGGCACGAAGTAATCGATGAAAGGATCATTGCCGAAGAACTGGTCGTTGATGGCCAGTTCCTGCCCCGTGCCGTCAAAGAGGCGCAGGACGGCGTCGAGCCTGCTGGGGGTGGGCAGGGTTTGAGCAAAAATCCGGGCCGAGATCAGACCACCTCGGGGCAGGTCCAGGCGGTAGATATCGACGTCGCGACCGGCGTGGACGCCGTCGCCGATGGTCCGCCCGGTGAAGGTCACGGTGCCGTTGCCACCGCCGGGGATGATGGCTGGTGTCGCGGTGGTGAGCGTGTCGTTGGGCTCGCCGATACCCGGGGCGACGATCAGGTTGAACTCGTAGGTCAGGTCCTGGCCGCTGGACATGTCGCCGTTGAGGAAGTTGCCGTCATCGTCGCGGATGGCGGTGTGGTCGAGCACCAGGCGGTAGCGATCGATGGCGCTGATGGAGCCCAAGGGAGTGAGCGTCAGCACCGTGCGCGTCGAATCGAGCGAAGCGCTGGCAAGGTTGACCGCCACTTCGTTGCCGTCGAAGAACGTCCCGTCTCCACCCGCGCGGATGAGCGTGAAACGGCTGAGCACGTCCACCGGCAACGACTGCACGGGCTTGCTGAAGGAAACCTGGAGCTGCGAGATCGGAGCGCCCGTCACCGCGCCGGGGCTGACCTGGAGCACGATGGGGCCGTCGGTGGTGATGTACTGCAACGCCCGGGCCGCGTTCACGCGACCGTTGGCCACCACACGCCCCTGCAAGGCCGGGATTGGATCGGAAGAAGCGATCAACGCCTCGGCTACCTGCTCGGGCGTCAGGTCGGGCCGCACCGACTTCATCAGCGCGACGATGCCCGCCACGATCGGGCTGGCAAAGCTGGTCCCGTCAATGTACGTGAACGCTCCGCCGGTGGTGGTGGTGAGGATCGCCTCGCCCGGTGCCGCCACGTCGACCGTGGTCGCTCCAAAGTTCGAGAAACTCGCCAGTTCGTCGCGGTTGTTCGTGGCCGCCACCGAGATGATGCCCGGCAGGTCGTACGCCGCAGGGAAGGCCGTAAACACGTCGTCGTTGTCGTTCGAGTCGTTGCCGGCGGCCGCCACGAAGGTTACGCCCGCGGCAATCAGGTCCTCGATGGCCTGACGCTCGAAGTCGAACTCCTCGAACTCGGCAAAGAACGCCGGACTGAACGCTCCATAGCTGTTGTTAGACGCGACGATGTTCACGCCCGACAGCTTCAGGTCCGTCAGGTACTGGTGGGCCGCGATGATCGCCCCGCCCACCAAAGCGCCCTGCTGGTTTGCGATCTTGATCGGCAGGATCGACACGTCCCAGTTCACGCCGGCGATACCAAACGCGTTGTTGCCAATCGCGCCGATGGTGCCCGCCACGGCCGTGCCGTGCCCGCCACCCAGCGAGTTGTCGTCTGGGTCGTTGTCGCCGCCGAAGGCACCCGTGCCGCCGGGCCCGAACGTGGCCGTTCCAAAGTCCCATCCGCGGATATCGTCGATGAACCCGTTGCCGTCATCGTCGATCCCGTTGCCGGGAATCTCGCTGGGATTGGACCAGATGTTGCCGGCCAGGTCGGGGTGATACCACTCGACGCCGGTATCAACAACCGCGACGACCACGCCACTGGATCCGGTGGTGATGTCCCATGCGGCGGGCAGGCGGATGTCAGCGCCCGGAGTGCCCTGCAACTGGCCGGGGATCGGCTGCCCGGTGTTCTCTACCCACCACTGCTGGCCCAGGCCGGGATCGTTTGGCACACGCATCGGGGCACGGGCGATATTGGGCTCGATGTTCACCAGGTTGCCGAGTTGGGCCCGCACGATGTCGATGGCGCCCTCGTGCAAGGGGTCGGGCGTGATGAACTCCACGAACCGATTCCCACGATGCATGAACCCGTCCAAGGCGATGCCCAGGTCGAAGATCACCTTACTGAACTCGGCCGTCAGCGTCTGCTTGGTCACGCTGCGATCGAACGTGGCAATCCAGGAGTTCTCGATCGCCGGCACCAAACCGCCACGCCAAGGCCGGGCCTCGACCCCGTCGGGCAACTCGACCATGGCCGAAAGCAGCACGCGAGACTCCAGAACCTCCATCGTCACGGGACCCTCGGTTGGGCCCTGTGTGGAGCGAGCCGCCCCGGCCATGCGGAACAGATTCGTGAGGCGATTGCGACGGGTACTGATCGGCATCGGAAATCTCCAACTGCGGCGCTCGGGAAGCGTGGCGACGGATGGACAACGACGCTTCGGTGCGGTCAGGCCACGCGATGGTCGCGCGGCGCGGGTGGGTGGGTCTGGGGACGTGGCCAGCGGCGCTGGTCCACGCGGACGGCCGCTGGCGCTGCCGTCACTGCTGGGCTCGCTCACCGGGCTGTCGCGCCCGGTGGGTCCCATGGCTGGCACGCGTCGCCAGCTTCGGGCTCCCCCATAGGCATACGACCATCCGGGTCGCGCTGTTGCTCAATTCCGCGAGAGTGTAGCCCACTATTGACTCCCGGTGTGTCCACGGACCGGGCACAATCCCAACAGGATCTGGGCACATCGGGCGCTGGCCCCCCGCTGGGCCGCCACACACCCGAGACCCGCCGCTCCCATCGCCGATCGCAGGTCCGCCGAGTCGAACAGCTCTGCTAGCAGGGCCCCCAGGCCGTGGGCATCCACCACCCGCAACGCCCCAGCCTCTTTCAACTGCCCAACCACCGTGGCAAAGTTGGCGTGGGCTGGTCCCGTGATGATGGGTTTCCCCAGTGCCGCCGGCTCCATCGGGTCGCTCCCCTGCACGGGGCCATCGACCAGGCCAAAACTGCGGCCCACGACAACCACGTCGGCCAACTCATAGGCAGAGCCAAGCTCACCCAGCGTATCTAACAAAAAACGATCACGAACGCCCCTCTCGCCCTTGCTTCGCCGGGCACATCCCGGCAGGTCCATCGCCGCATCGTCAAATCTCTCCGGCTTACGTGGCGCGCACAACAACTGGACCCCGTTCGGGCATGACCGATGCAGCAAGGCCTCTTCACCCGGCCCCGTGCTTCCCGCAACAAGGACTGGTCGTCCAAGATCGATTCCCATCGACTCAGCCAGCGCCAGGGCCTTGGGAGAGGGCCCGTCGGGGTGCGGATCACGAGCCGAATCCCACTTCATCGAGCCGACGACCCGGACACGATCCGAATGTGTTCCCAAGGCGACGAACCGTTGCGCGTACGCCCCGTCCTGCGCACCGACGGCTGAAAGCGAACCAAACGCACCCCGCAAAACTGTTCGTATCTTTTTGTAACCAGCAAACGATCGCTCGCTGATCCGGCCGTTGATGACCGCAACGGGCACGCCACGGGCCCGGCAGGCGGCGACAAAATTGGGCCACAGCTCGAGTTCGGTCAGCCCCACCACGTCGGGCCGGACAGTGTCCAGGAACCGCCGGACGGCGAAGGTGGCGTCCAGTGGGTATCTCCGCACGTCGCAGGTCTGCCCGTACAACTCGGTGGCTCGCTTCAGCCCCGTGTCGGTGGTGGCCGTCACGATGACCCGGGCGTGGGGCGTCAGCAAGGGCACCAGCGCCCGGACGGCGTTGGTCTCGCCCACCGAGACGGTGTGGAGCATGATCCGGGGCCTCGCGTCGGCATCATCGGCATTATCGGCATCAAGGGACGGCAGCGGGGCCACCTTGCCAAACCGCTCGGACCATCCGCCCCGGGCCTTGCGGGCCCACCAGGGGGCCGTGGCGGCGGCCAAGGCCAGGTAGACCAGGTTCGTGGTTGTTCCCAACATGCCGACGTGCCGAGCCCGATTCGTCGAGGCGTTCTTGTCCACGGGTTGCTTGATGGGTGGCTCGATGTGCTGGCTCACATGGGTGCCCGGGCCGAGCATCGTGGCGAACATTCCGATTAGTCGTGATTGTTGGCCCGCGACTTGCACAGTGCCGAGGCATTTCACGCTCTCTCTGTCAGACCCCCAAGTCGCCCGCCCGACCCCTCACCGGTTGAAGCGGAATACCCTCACCTCTGGCTCGTGGCAGGCCGCCATTCGTGGCCGGATCGACATCGGACATAAGGAGCTTGTGATGCATGGAACGACTCGGAAGACCATGATGGCACTGACGATGGCAGGACTGCTGGCCACGGCAGGCACTCTGACGGCGTGTACGGCCGCTGCCCGCGGCTTGGGCAAGATCACCGCCAACAAGTATGCCAGCCCGCGCGGCGGGCTCCATTGGCCGGTGCTGCCGCCCCAACTCGAGCCCCCACGTCCCGAGAACAAGACGGTGTACATCTCCTACGTGGACATGTCCGGCGGCGACTTTGATATGCGCCAGATCATGGAGAATGCCGCCACGGCCCAAGGCTGGCGGATCGTGGCCAACCCCGACGAGGCAACGTACCGCCTCCGCGCCCGCACCCGCTTCTTCGATGAAGTAGACCCCGAGAGCGGGGGCAGGAACCAGGCCGCGGCCATGGGCTGGATCTCGGGCGCTGCCGTCGGCGCGACGACCTACGGACTCGTGTCGAGCGCCACCGACAACTGGGCAGTGGGCGTGGGAGCCGGGGCCGCCGCGGGCGGGCTGGTGGGCGTGGGCATGGCCAACGCCTCGACGCCCCGCGAATGGGCCATGATCACCGACATGGTGCTTGAGGAACGCCAGAACGAGCCGGTCACCTTCGACATGCTCACCAGCGATTCCAGCCGGGCAGACAGCGGCGGCGGAGCCATCGGCCCGCGGACGGCCGATACCGGCGGCACCACGACCTCGGGCGGGCGCACGGCCACGGCCAAGTCCACCAGCAACTACTACCCCCACGGCGTGCGTCTGGCCGTCTGGGCCAACCAGATGAACATGAAGAAGGAAGAGGCCCTTCCGATCATCCGCGAGAACGCGGAGCGGGCCATGCGCAACCTGCTGCCCCAGTAAGTATAAGGTTACGGAACGAACAAGATTCTCCGCCCGGTCGATCGCCCCCTTGCGGGCCCATTGGCCGGGCGGTATCGTGCGCCATGACAACGCCCCCGAAGCACCCGAACCGTCGCGAGATCCTGGCCGCCGGCGCGGCCTTGTCCATCGCTCCCCTGGCCCTGGCATCGGGCAGGGCACCCCGCCCGGAGCGCGGCGCGGGCCTGCGGCTTGCATTCCTCACCGACACCCACGTGCAGCCCCAGCGCCAGGGCGACAAGGGCTTTGCCACCTGCCTCCAGCACGTGCAAGGGCAGAGCAACCCGCCGCAACTGATCATCTTCGGCGGCGACAACCTGATGAACGTGGACGGCGACGGCGGCCGCGAACGCGCGCCCGAGCAACTGAACACCTGGAACACCGTGGTCAAGAACGAGCTGGGCACGCCCGCGCGGTACGCGATTGGCAACCACGACATCCTCGCGATGGATCCGGTGGATGGCAAGAAGTGGGCCGCCGACGCCTTCGGGCTCGACTCGCGTTTTTACACCTTCGACCAGTCCGGCTGGCGGTTCGTCGTGCTCGACAGCACCAGCCCCAACAGCCTGCGCGGGCAGGGCGGGGGCTACAAGGGCCTGCTCGACGAGGAGCAGTTCGACTGGCTGGCCCGCACCCTGCGCGACACGCCCGACACGCGTCCGGTGTGCGTGGTCAGCCACATCCCCATCTTCGCCGCCTGCACCTTCTTCGACGGCGACAACGAGAAGAGCGGCAACTGGCAGGTGCCCGGCGCGTGGATGCACATCGACGCCCGCAAGCTCAAGGACCTCTTCCACGCGCACCGCACCGCCTCGGGCACGCCCAAGGTCCGCCTGTGCCTGAGCGGGCACATCCACCTGGCCGACACCGTCGAGTACCTGGGCGTGAAGTACGCCTGCTGCGGGGCGGTCAGCGGCTCCTGGTGGGGCGGTGCCTACCAGGAGTTCCAGCCCGGCTACGCGATGGTGGACCTCTTCGACGACGGCACGAGCGCCGTGGAATATGTCACCTACGGCTGGGAAGCCAAGCCCTGATTCGGCGGATTGGATTCGGCGGATTGTTCAGCGTTCCAGCGCCGCCTTGGTCGGCCCGAGCATGGCCCAGGCACGTTCCAGACAGTCGGCGGCCTCTTCATAGACGCCGTCGGCCGCCGCCGACCACGCGCGGTTGATCTGTCGCTCCATGCCGGCGAAGTGGTCCATCAGTTCGGCGTAGCCCGAGAGGCCAAGCCGGCCCACCAGCAGCGCCCGGGCGTCGGCAAAGGCCGGCACGTGGGTGGACTGCGCCTCGCCCAGTCGCTCGATGATGGCGTGGTTACGGTCGTGGTCGGTGGTCATGTGGGGCAGGTCTCGCCGCAGCGATTCCACGGCGTCGGCGATGGCCGCCAGCGCCGCCTGCGGCGAGCCCTGGCCCCCACCGTCGGCGCGGTCTCGCGCCTTGGCCAGTTGCCGCCGCATGTCCAGCCGCACGAGCGTGGCCCCGCCCAGCAGCATCGCGCACGCCAGCAGAAAGAGCCACACCCCGCTCCATCGTGCCAGGGAGAACTCCTTGACCTTGACGCGCCCGACCCCCGCGTCGCGCAGGGTGGCCAGCAGCTCGGCGGTCAGCACGGTGTCGGTCGTGGCGATGGGCTGGCCCTTCTGCCAGATCTTGAGTTCCTCGCTGCGCACCTCGCCCGCGGGCGCATTGAGCGTCAGGCCGACCAGCGCCTCGTCGGGCAGCGAGAGCGAGGGGACATAGGCCGTGGGCACGCTGGCCACGCCCAGCACCAGGCCCATGGCGATGATCAGGAAGCCCGCGAGTTTCATGGCGCCTTGCATCGGTCTTGCCCCTTAGCCCGTGCCCAGCACGATGAGGTTGATGATCAGCGAGAGGATGGCCTCGCCCACCAGCAGGCCGGCGGCAAAGGGCACGCCCCAATCCTCGGCCCAGCGCTTGCCCTTGATCCTGACCACGATGATGTTCAGCACGCAGCCGATGCCGTAGGTGGCGATGTAAAAGAACGGCAGGAACATGCTCAGGCCCACCAGCACGCCCAGCCCGGGGAAGGCCCCCAGGCCCAGCAGCGCCCCCAGCAGGGCCCCGAACCCGTACAGGGCGTAGGGCATCTGCCCGCCCTGGATGGCCCGGATGATGGCCTGGAGCGCGTCGGCCTGGGCGGCGACGGTGTCCGTGCCCGGGCCGATGGGGATGCCCGTGGTGCGCAGGTTGATCGTGACGATGACCGTCAGCACGAACATGCAGATGATCGGGCCCAGGCCCGTGGCGATCAGCTCGACGATCTGCTGCCGCTTGGGCTGGCTGCCCACCAGGTACCCGGTCTTCAGGTCGCCCATCATGTCCGAGGCGCACGTGATGGCCACGCACAGCGCCGCACCGATCAATACCGCCCCCATCACCGCCCCCGAGCCGGCCAGCAGCAGCACCAGCACCACCGTCAGCAGCGACATCCCGCTGATGGGCGACCAGTCGGTCATGCCCGCGCACTGGGCGATGATCACCCCGGCGAACCAGATCCATGCCGCGCCCACCAGCGCGATGACCAGCGCCCGCAGGTGCGGGTCCAGCCCCGCCAGCAGCCCGGGACGCAGGCGGTTGTCGTCCATGTACCGGTCGCGCTGCTCGGTGCTCCACTCGCTGGTCCATGTCTCCAGCGTCTGCTCGCTGGCAAAGGCGATGGTGTAGCCCCTGTACCGCGTGGTGGGTTGCTCGGCCGGGGCGTCCGGGCCCACCAGCGCGTCGCGGCTCACCGGGTCGCTGCGGTTCACGGGCTTGTTGCCCACGAAGTCGGCCGCCAGGAACAGCAGCAGCAAGGCCCCCAGCACGGCCACCACCAGCACCTTCATGCCCAGCTCGTCGCGAGAGCCCCGGGCCTTGGCCATACCGGCCGAGGCGATGCTCTTGAGCGCCTCCTTGATGGCCGGCAGGGCGAACAGCACGCCCATGAGCGCCCCGCCCAGCAACAGGCCGATGCCCAGCGGGCGGTTGAAGGCCGCGTAGGCGTACCCGGGCACCTGGTCGGCGCGGAGGGTCTCGGGGGCCCAGCCCATGCGGAAGACCAGGGGGCTGATCACCAGGCTGGCCAGCAGCCCGCCGGCCAGCACCATCAGCCCCGCCTTGCCGGTGATGAACCCCGCCCCGATGGCAAAGGGCGCGATGGCGAAGATCACCTGGTACTCGTCGGGCAGCCCCAGAAAACGCCCCACGTGGACCATGTTGTCGGTCATGATCGGGTCGGGCGTGCCGTTGCGGTCGCGGTCGACGCGCAGGCTCAGGCCATCGCCATCGGGCGAGGGCTCGGCGGGCAGCCGCCAGTTGAGGTCGCTGTAGCCCGGCAAGGGCGCGGCGGCCCAGCCCACCTTGCGAGACCGCAGCGAGTCCCACGGACGCTCGCCGCGGGCGGCCTCAAAGGCCGCGCGCGACAGCTTGTCCTCGACGCCCGGGGGCACGGGCACGGCCTCGAGGTCGGCCACCAGCTGCTTGATGGTCTGCCGGTCGGCCTCGTCCTTGCGGGCCTGGGCCAGGGCGTCCAGGGCCCGACCGCGCTCGAGCACCTCGTCCGGGGCGGCGCTGGCCTCGATCCACCGGGCGATCATCCGCGTGCGGTCGGCGTCCTGCCGGGAGATCTTTTCCCGCTCCACCAGGGCGTCCAGCTGCTCCAGCCGCGCGGTGGTCTTGATCGAGGGCAGGCCCGCGGGCAGGTAGATCAGCATCGACACCAGCATCCCGGCCACCAGCACCAGGCTCTTGGCCGATCCGGCACCGGGGCTCTTCAAGATCACCGCCACGCCCGTGGGGCTGGGGAAGCGCAGGCGGTCGATGTCGATCATCTGCTTGCGCAGGGGGATGATGAAGGCGCAGCCCAGGATCGCCCCGGCCACGCACGCCAGGGTGATGAGCCAGAAGTCCATCCCCCCCGGCGAGAGCGTGTAGCCGAGCATGTACAGCACCGGCACGGTGAAGATCACCCCCGAGTTGGGCGTGTTGACCGCGCTGGCGATGGTCTGGCCGATGTTGGTCTCCAGGATCGTGCCCTTGCGCAGGAGCCCGCGCAACACGCCAAAGCCCAGCACCGCAGCGATGGCGCTGCCCACGATCGTGAAGCCGATCTTCAGGCCCGCGTAGGTGATGGCCGCGTTCATGATGGCGCCCACGACCAGCCCGAAGATGATCGACGAGATGGTCACCTCGCGGTAGCGCTTGTCGAACAGGCCCGAGGCGTGGGCCGGGGCGGTGTTGGGGGCGATGGGGGTGTTGGGGGTGTCGCGGGGTGGTTGGGGCTCGGTCATGGCGGCCTCCGGGGATCGGCGCGGGGATCGGCGCAGGAATCGGCGCGGGCGTCGGCGCGGGCGTCGGCGGGACGCGGGCCTCCCACGAGCCGGGCAGCCCAGCCCCAAACATATGGCACCCGCGGGCGCGGGTCATCCCCGTCCCGGCCCCACCACGCGAGAGCCGCCCGAGGGGAAGGATCCCCCCCCCCGGGCGGCGTCGAGACATGGAACGTGCCCCAAGGGCCTCAGGCGGCCTGGGACGGGCTCGACTCGTCCACGACGATCTTGGCCGTCTGGACCGCGTTGTTGCCCGAGCCGAACTGCACGCTGAAGACCGCCGGGTTGCCCGGCTGGGTCGAGCGCCGGGCCGTGACGCGGTAGTGGACCGCGGAGGAGCCCTGCGGGATGGTGGTGTCGGTGAAGCGCTTCTCGCCCACCGATTGGATAAAGGTGTACGGCCCCTGCGTGCCGGCCACGCTGCGCTCGACGTGGTACAGCACGCCCTTGACGTTGCCGGGGTTGTTGCACTTGAAGCCGATGGTCAGGTCCCCGTTCTGGAGCAGCACGATGGCAAACTCCGTGGGCGTGCCCGGCGGGGGCGTGGGCCCGGGCTGGGCCGGCGCGGGGATCTGGGCGGCCGCGTACACGGCCCCCGGGTTGGCGCTGGCCTTGGCCGTGCCGCGGATCTGGAAGACCATGGCCGCGGCATCGTCGCGCATGGACGTGGCCAGTTCACGGTACACCTGGCCCTTGGCCAGCCAGATGGCCTCGGCCTCCTGGTACTCGGTCAGGGCGGCCTGGGCCGCGCTGGCCTTGGCCCCCAGCTGGCCGACCTTGACCGGGTCCAGGCCGATGGCCGCCCCCGCCTGGGCCCACACGGGCACGCGGTTGGTGGTCCAGACAATGGCCTCGGGTAATTTCCTTGGCACGGTGCTCATGGGTTGCCCCCTTGGGCCGACTCTGGCCCGGTTCGTGGTGCGAACGGCGAAGAGAACGCTTCGAAACTCTGCTGCGCAAACATGGCCGGTTCTCCGGATGTTGCCCTTTGGCGGGCCCCAGTGGTCCGCCGCTGCCATGGCTATCGCACCGAACCCGGACCGACTCCAATAAAAATGCGGGGGA
>JAHCJI010000010.1 GCA_026126305.1 Phycisphaeraceae bacterium | reverse complement strand
TGTCGCGGTGATCATCAGCGACGCCGGCGTGCAGCGGGAGCGGGCGTTCTACAGCCCTTATGGCCGCGTCTTCGGCATGCCCGCGGGCGATCTGGACTTTGATGGTGAGTTTACATCCGCCGAGGCCACGACGATCTCGGGCTGGAGCGCCGCCTACCGCGCGTATGCAGACATCAACCTCGACGGCGTCATCGATGGCGACGACGCGACGGCGAACACGCCTGGAGTGTTGGGCTGGGACGCGCTGTCGCGTGATGGTTCGACCATCGGCTACGCGGGGTACGTGCAGGATTCTTACTTCCCGACCCTGAGCCACGTGCGGAATCGGGTGTACAAGAGCGATCTTGGGCGGTGGGTGCAGAGGGATCCGGCTGGGTATGTGGATGGGGCGAGTTTGTATGAGTATGTACGGAGCTCGCCGGTTGGGATGAGGGACCCGATAGGGTTGGCGAGTTTGCCGGGCTTTAGGACTGGTTGTGGTGGCAGTATTGGGTTCGATGCGTGTGGAGGAGGGACCTTTCCCAGCGATCCCTGGCAGGACGGTTTTGATAAAGCGGTACGGTGTGTCCAGAGGGGGGCCACAACGTGGACCGACTGTATGATGTGCTGTGGTCACGGTGCCTCTGGACCTCATGACCCGAGACTTGAAGGATGCCGCGCTGGATGCGATAGACACGCCAATCCTGATCCCATATACACGCCTGAACCACCGTTTGTGCCCGAGTGTTGGCGAGTTAGTCCACAGCCTCCTGGATCGCTATGCCTGGATTACGAACCTTGTGAAACATACAGCGGTGCGAACGCCAGGTGTTTTTGCTTGTGCATGGGTTCAGATCCATGGTCCGATTTTGTACGGGCGTGCCTGCGATGCCATTATGACAAAGGGGAAGATCCTGATGCATCTCATCAAGACTGTTACGATGAGGCTGACAGGAGATACCCTGGACAGCGCCCTTTGATAAAGCTGGCAAAGTGTGCTGCAACTTGCTGGACATATCAAGCGAGATATTGTCCTCGCACAACAATACCCTCAGTGATACGATGGTGGATCTGGCCGTTTTCCGATAGCGGGGCCGTTGACTAAAGTTGAGAATTCAGTAGACCGAGCGACGTATGAACTGGGCATTAGTATTTGTCGTTTTTATGATAGCTTGGATATCCGCAATTGCATCAGTTCCTCCCGCATTGCAGATGGTAGCATCAATTGTCGCCGCGCTGCCATCTTTGCTCGGCGCATTGCTTTGGGGATATCTACTGCGGTCGAAGCGGGAACTAGAAGTTATTATGATTTGTGTAGTTGCCAGCCTTATTAGCGGAGTATTTGCAGGAATAACTTCGTACAATATCTTCCTGGCAAATGTAGTGGCGCTGGTGTTTTCGGCAGTTATTGCATTAATTGCAGCTCCACAAAAGCCCCCGATACGCCAGCGCTTAGACTTGTCAAGATGCCAGCATTGCGGCTACTCAACTAGTGGCCTTGCTGGAACCGTATGTCCCGAGTGCGGCCGAAACCTTCCGAAAATCCTGTAGTAGTAGGCTAGCAGGCCGCTAAGCAACCCATTCGTGCCTCTTTCCAGCTTCATGAAAGGTCGTCTTTGGTATCAAAAGCGTGGTTTTTCGATCAGATGTGCCTTAAAATGGAAGATGTGCAGGCAGTGGAATGAGTTGCTTAGCGGCCTGCTAATGGGCCAACGAGTGGATCTGCCCTGCCCTTTAAATCCTGATCCAGTCCGAGTGAGTGTCTTTGGGGTACAACCTACCCAAGAAGCTCTCGATGAATCGCAAGCGACACAAACCAGAACAGATCATCTCCAAGTTGCTTAAGACCGAAGCCACGCGCTTCTTCGACAGCGCCTACACGCTCGACGGCCTCGGCCGCGTGCTGGGCGAGACGCGGGGGAACTGGGTCGCCTCGGCGATCAGCACGACGCGCGAGGAACGGAATTGGGCGCTGACGGCGATGGGCAACTGGGCCTCGCGCGACATCGACCTGGACGGCTCGGGCATCGACTTCGCCGAGGATAACCTCGACCCCGACCTGGCGACGCACTTTAACAACGCGAACCAGTGGATGCACCGGAACGTGACGACGGGTGGCAGCCCGGTTATGCTGGACTACGACGACAACGGCAACCTGATCGACGACGGCGAACAGTATGCTTACATCTACGACGCGTGGAACCGGCTGGTCGGCGTCGACAGCCTCTCGACCGACAGCCCGATCACGCGGTATCGCTACAACGGGCTGGGCCAGCGGATCGTCGAGAGCGACGGGACGACGAACACTTCCCTGATCTATGATGAAAGATGGCGGCTGATCTCCCGATCAGAAGCCGGAAAGTACACCGAAGAGACACTTTATCATCACGCCGGGCTTGACGGGATGGGCGGGGCGAGCGATATTGATGGTGTGATCCTCCGCCGAACATTCCTGGCCACGGGCACGCCGCAGACGGAAGACAAGCGGTGGTACGTGCTGCAAAACTGGCGGCAGGACGCGGCGGTGATCATCAGCGACGCGGGCGTGCAGCGTGAGCGGGCGTTCTACAGCCCGTATGGTCGTGTGTTTGGGATGCCCGCGGGCGACCTGAACTTCGACGGCGAGTTTACATCCACCGAAGCCACGACGATCTCGGGCTGGAGCGCCGCCTACCGCGCGTATGCCGACGTGAACCTCGACGGCGTCATCGACGGCGACGACGCGACGGCCAATACCACCGCGACGATGGGGTGGGATGTGTTGTCGAGGGACGGGAGCACCGTCGGCATGACCGGCGCGACGTTTAGCAGGCATATCGCGGTGATGGGATTTCTCAGCGGTGGTGTGTATCACACTGAACTAGGGAGGATGGTCAGCCGGAGTGGTGCCAACGCAAATTCGACATCACGAGGAACCGGTTTTTTTCCATGCTATGGACCATGTTGTGAGGTAAGCTGGGACTCCTTGCCCCGTCAATGTGGACCTGATCCTGTCGATCCGCCAGTCGAGTGGCAACCTATGCCGGGTCCCGGCGAAGGACCATGTGGCTTTGGAGAAACATTAGACAGCATGATAACTCGGTGTAACTCGCAAGCCAATTTTCGCAGGGCTATGGCTCTGTGGAATCAGCAATGCCATGGGCGAACTATTGAAGTGGCATGTAAAGACAACTGCGATGGCTACAGTGGCAAGTACTGTTGCAAAAAGCGTAAAATTATTTTATGCACCAATGGTATAGATCCAGTTTCCTGTGATACATTTGCGCATGAGTTGATGCATGCAGCCGATCACTGTTCAGGTGCGAGTTGCGGTGGCTTGCCATTCACATGCGGTGATCCGAGTTGTCGTGACCGAGTATGCACCGAAACCCGCGCTTATGCGATGGGCGGCGATTGTTGCAGTCGACCAGATTCTGAATGGGATAATTGTCTCAGAGAACGCGTTCAAGGCAGCCTATTCGGATGCTGTTTGAACGAAGATGTTTTTCAACAGTGCATAATAAGTAAGAGGGAAGCATGCGAATTCAGAGCCATCCCGCCCGATCCTTACCCGTTGGGCTCTTCGTTTGGTATCGGAAGCGCATCAGGGACATGTGGTGCGATCAACTGATCCGAAGTGTTACTATCGTAGTAGCGGGTATTTGCTACTCAATCAGCGTGGGTTGTGCGCATCACCGTTATGAGCCTCGATACCCTCCCCCCGTCGATCGATTGTTGGGGTCTTGGATCAGCTATGCGAGTGAAGATGAGCACACGCTGATACTGAATGATGATGGTACTGCTGCATTTGCTTATCACGATGCAGCATCTCATGCTAAACACGATCTAAAGGGCACATGGCGTCTAAAGACTGAAGCCGCGAGATGGATGCTTGAGTTGGACAATGGGGGGATGTACGACATCGTGTCTACTTGGTGGAACGACCGACGCGAGCTTTGGCTTCACCGAGACCAAAAATACATTAGATTCTATCGTATTATGGATCCAGACGATATGTAAATTCGTTGTGCCCCATTACTTGCCCGAGCCCGTAATGTTCCATTATTCAGCCAAACCATGAATCGCTAATTCTCGCGTGCTTGTGAAAGGCGCAATTTGGGGATGTGGCGAGTTCCGAACCGGTCAGCGCAGCGAACAGCCTGGGAAGTCCGGTGTTTGCTTTTAGTGACAGAGGTGTGTATTCAGGCCGCTCGGTGTTGCGAGCGGAGTATCCCGCCGAGCAGTTCTCTCGATTCGACCTGCAAGGCTGATTCGGACTCGGGCTCACCCTGAATCAGGAGATTCCCTAGGCATTGATGGTTACGTTTAAGTTCAATATCCTCGGCGTACGCGCTTGGCCGCGTGCTGGGCGAGACGCGGGGCAATTGGACCGGCTCGGCCATCGGCACCACGCGCGAGGAGCGCAACTGGGCGCTGACGGCGATGGGCAACTGGGCCTCGCGCGACATCGACCTGGACGGCTCGGGCATCGACTTCGCCGAGGACAACCTCGACCCCGACCTGGCGACGCGCTACAGCAACGCGTGGTTTGCCACGGCCTGTTTGACCGTGTGTCGCCTGCAATTCATCAGGAGTCGGCTGCCTTCTGACAAAGATCATCTGGACTCACGCAGAGACCGACTTCGCTTTCAGAGGCAGACCAGAGAGTCATGGCACACAAGGCAATAAAGTACCGTTTCATTGTGATTCTGGCATTCATGGCTATCGTTGCATCTGCTCTCACGACGTGCTTCTACCTGGGGGCAACGCACAACAACGCAAGCCTGAACATGGCGCGGACAATTGTTGGCCAGTTCCAATCTGGATCAACAGTGACGCTGCCTGAAATACGAAGCGCTATGCCTGCTTCGCCCGAAGTCGATCTGTTGGTTGAAGGCCGAGTGGAGTGCTCATATTACTTGGGAAGCCACGGCTTGTTTGGCGGGGCGTGGCTCATCATATATGCAGACCCCGTGACAGAAGTAGTATTGGAATGCTATATCCTATATGATTGAGGCCGTAGCCAGCCGGGCGGGCCCTCTCGGCACTGTGCAAGCAGGTCTCGCTGCGGGTTCTTGTGGCGGTCGATGGATCTGGATCGGCACGGCCCTGCCCGAGCCGGAGGTGTACAGCAACCGGTTCGATTCGGGCCGTGGTTCCGTGCAACTGGACCGACGCAAGCGGCGACGGCGGCCCGGGACAACGGCACGGCCGGTAGCCAGCCCCATGGCGGTGGACCCCCGCCCCTTGGCCCACTAGCCTGTCCGAGGCCGCAATCCTGTTATCCCAACGCGCCCGCCGTCGAGCCACGGGTGGGGGGCCAGGCATAGTCCGGCGAATCGCCAACGCATCTCGGCCATCTCGCCCGCCCAGCCCGCCCAGCCCGCCGCTCGCCCGCCTCTTGCGAGGAGTTCCAAGCCCCCATGAACCTCGGACAGTTCTTCGAGCACTGGGGCATCGTCGAGAACCCCTTCCGGGGCGAAGAGGCCCGCCACGACACCGTCTTTGCCCGCCTCTCGGCAGAGCCGGACACGAGCAACGCCGCGACCCCCGCGCCCACCTCCACCACCACGCCCACCTCCACCCCAACGCCTACCACCACCACGGGCCCCACCCCCACGCCCACGCAGGCCCGTCACAGCGACTTCGAGAAGATCCTGGGCGACCTGGCCCGGCCCAGCACGTCCATCGTCTTCGGCGAAAAGGGCAGCGGCAAGACGGCCCTGCGGCTCCAGATCGAGGCCCGCGTGCGCACCCACAACCGCCAGCGGCCCCAGGAGCGTGTGCTGCTGATCGCCCACGACGACCTCAACGCCGCGCTCGACCGCTTCCACGAACGCAGCGGCCTGGGCGGCGACCGCGCCGCGCCCGGCTCGCCCATCGAGAGCCTGCGGCACTTCCGCCTGGTCGACCACATCGACGCCATGCTGCTGTGGGCCGTGCCCCGCCTGGTCGACGCCCTGCTCGAAGAGTCGCCCGCCGGGGCCGCCGGGGCCATCGACATCGGCGAGAGCGGGCGCAAGGCCCTGCGCCGGCTCGACGGCGCGGCCCGGCGGGACCTGTTGCTGCTCCAGGCCGTCTACGACCGCCCCGAGATGGCCCACGCCCGCACCGTGCGGCTGCGTTCGGCCCTGCGGCTGCCCATCGGCGGCGGGCGGCGGGCGTGGGACGCGTTGCTGTTTGCCGGCTGGCTGCTTCCCGTTGCGGTGCTCCTTGGTTGGTGGCAGGTGGGCACGCTGCCCGATTCGGTGTGGTGGGTGCTGCTGGCAGCGGCGGCGCTGGCCTGGGCCGCGGGGGCCTTCAAGAGGCTCGCGCTCGACCGCCTGGCGATGCAGCGGCTGGCCCGCAAGGTGCGCAAGCAGGTGCGTGTCACCGGCCGCACCGAGGCCTCCTACGCACAGAGCCTGGGCCAGCTCGAACCCGCCCTGGCCAGCCCGGCCAGCCTGCCCACCACCGACGCCGACGATTCACGCTACGCCCTGCTCGAGCGCCTTCGCCGCGTGCTGGCCCCTTTGGGCTATCGCGGCGTGCTCATCGTCATCGACCGCGTCGACGAGCCGAGCCTGATCAGCGGCAACCCCGAGGCCATGCGGGCGCTCATCTGGCCCTTGCTCTCCAACAAGTTCCTCCAGATGGAGGGCGTGGGCGTCAAGATGTTGCTGCCCATCGAGTTGCGCCACGCCCTCTACCGCGAGAGCAGCGCCTTCTTCCAGGAAGCCAGGCTCGACAAGCAGAACCTGGTCGACCGGCTCAGTTGGACCGGGGCCATGCTCTACGACCTGTGCGACGCGAGGCTCAAGGCGTGCCTGGCGCCCGGCGCCTCGCACATCGACCTGGTCGACCTCTTCGCCGAGGACGTCACCGAGCGCGACATCGTCGACGCCCTGGACCAGATGCACCAGCCCCGCGACGCGTTCAAGTTCCTGTACCAGTGCCTGAGCGAGCACTGCTCGAACGTGACGGCGGGCCAGCAGGCCTGGCGCGTGCCCCGGCTGGTGCTCGAGGGCGTCCGCAAGCAGCAGAGCGAGCGCGTGCAGCAGTTGTATCGGGGGATCAGCCCGGCCTAGGGCCGATTCCCGAGCGCAACCGACAGGCCCGGCAGCGGGCGCGGACCGTAACCGTTCGCATCGAATGAACGTAGCCGGGCTCGATCTGGTGTCCCAGCGAACCAGAATCTGGGAAATGGGCTTGAATCGGGAGCGTGTTTGGGGGATGATGCGTCCCTGCACACAGCACAGCCTGTGTGGATCATCGTGGGCACCATGGCCGACCGCCAACAGAAGGAGTTGCCGTGAAGCAGATCATGGACGTACTGGATCTCATCAACAGCGTGATTTGGCACGACTATGTGCTCTACGTTGTCTTGGCCGTTGGCGTCCTGTTTACGATCTGGTCGGGGTTCAGCCAGTTTCGGGCACTCACCCACGGCACGGCCGTCATCCGCGGTCGATACGACGACAAGAACGATCCGGGCGCGATCAATCACTTCCAGGCCCTTTCTGCGGCCCTGTCGGCAACGGTGGGCCTTGGCAACATCGCGGGCGTTGCCGTTGCGGTCGCCTTGGGCGGTCCCGGCGCGGTCTTCTGGATGTGGGTCGTGGGCATCCTTGGGATGGCCATCAAGACCACCGAGGTGACCCTCTCGATGCTCTATCGCAACACGGATGAGCCCGACAATCCGCACGGTGGACCCATGTTCGTCGCCGCCAAAGCCTTCAAGAACATCGGGCTCGGCCCCCTGGGCATGGCCATCGGCAGTATCTTCGTCGTGACACTGCTGATCTCGACGATCACCGGCGGAAACATGTTCCAGTCGTGGGCCGTTGGCCAGATCACCGAGAACTACTTCGGAATCCCATCCATCGCGTGCGGCATCATCCTGGCGGTTATCGTTGGCCTTGTGATCATCGGCGGCATCAAGCGGATCGGTGCGGTCGCGGGCCGGATCGTCCCGATGATGTGCGGCCTCTACATCCTCGCAGCGCTGGTCGTGATCGTCATGAACATCCAGGCGGTTCCCGCGATGCTGATCCTCATCGTGACCGAGGCGTTCTCGCCCTCGTCGGCGGAGGGCGCGTTCCTCGGCGGCACCGCGGGCTACGCGCTGCTGTGGGGCATGAAGCGGGCGCTGTTCTCGTCCGAGGCCGGGCAGGGGTCCTCGCCCATCGCCCACTCGGCGGCGAAGACCGACGAGCCGGTCCGCGAAGGCATCGTCGCGGGCCTTGAACCGTTCATCGACACCATCGTGGTGTGCACGCTGACGGCACTGGTCATCCTGACGACGGGCGTCTGGAGCCGGGGGCCGGAGGCGACCTTTGCAGATACCCAAGAAGTCAGGATCGTGTTTGCATCCGAGCCAGCCGCAGAGTTGGCCGCCGCACCGACCCTCCAGGTAGCCAACTCGAAGATCACTGTGGGTCCGATCGCAGCGATGCCAGCCCGCATCGCGACAAAGGCCGATGACAAAGCGGTCGCCGAAGGGCGTCGGAAGGATCTCCCTCAGTGGCGTCGCGGCGACCGGGTGTTCGTGATGGTCATGAGTGAAGGCAACGATGAAGATCGGATCAGCATCGGCGGACGCGTTGTGGAATCGCAGGGACAACTTGGTGTGGAGTTCGCACCGCTGGAGTTCTCGCCGGACACGTTCCCGCAATGGCTGACCAACCCCGTCGTCGCCGAGACGTTGTACCATGGGAGCACCGCCCAGTGGTCGGTAGCATCGCCAAGCCAAGTTCCTCCCAAGAGCGCTGCGGCAAGCCGGATTTCCGGCGACTGGCGCGAAAGGGATAAATTGTTCGTCGTCGTGGAAGGGGATTTCAACCGCAACACCGGGCTGAATCTCCATCGGCTGGGTGGCGAACTGAAACTGACCGACGTCCAGGATCGTCGCGAACTCCACATCGAGTGGGGTTCGATCAACGCCACGGAGCGCCCACGCTTCAGGGGGACCGGACGCGAACTGCTCGTCGAATACCCCGGTGCTTCTCTTACTGGGCACGCCTTCGATACCGCCATCCCCGGGCTTGGGAAGTACCTCGTCACGCTGGCGGCGTGGCTCTTTGCCATCTCAACGATGATCTCCTGGTCGTACTACGGTGAGAAGGGGATCGTCTTCCTCTTCGGCTCGAGCGAAGCCGCCACACTGACATACAAGGCCCTTTATTGTGTTGCCATCGTCATTGCCGCGGCCGGCTTCATCAAGACCGATGCCGAGCTCGACGCGCTCACCGGGCTCGGCACCGGCGTCATGCTCTGGGCCAACATCCCCATCATGCTCATCTTTGGAGCGATCGCGATGAAGGCGTATCACTCGTACGTCCGCCGACTGAAGAGTGGTGAACTGGAATCTGGCGCCCACACCCCCGCCCCCCTCGCCGAAGTCATCGAAGGGAAAGACGTCGAGTAAATTTCCCAACAACCTCCACCGGAGGGGAGGGCCCGCGCGTGCTCGACTGGTTGTTTGCAAACGGGGCTGTCTGGTTCAGCGTGCCGGCGCTCTTCGGCACGGGCCTGTTCGTGCTGCAACTGCTCCTGGGCGAGTTTGGCGGCGACCTGGACCTGGACATCGACGTGGACACTGCCGGCGTGGGCGACCTGCGGGCCTTGAGCCTCCAGACCATCGCCGCCTTCTGCCTGGGCAGCGGGTGGATGGGCCTGGCCGCCTTCCGCCTGCTGGACCTGGGCATGGTGGGATCGGTCGCCATCGCGGTGGTCAGCGGCGTGGGCGTGGCCTGGCTCATGGCCTGGCTGACCCGGCAGGTCTTCAAGATCCAGCGCTCGGGCAATATCTCCATCGAGAAGGCCATGGGCCTGGGCGGCGTCGTCGAAGTGGCCGTGCCCCCGGCCAACGCCGGCCGCGGCGCGGTTTCGGTGGTCATCGACGGGAGTCGCCGCGAGTACGACGCGGTCCAGGCCAGCGAAGAGCCCATCGCCTCGCGGACGCGCGTGCGGATCGTCTCGGTGGACACCCAGCAGAACACGCTCCTGGTCGAACGGGCCTGATGCCGGCCCGGGCCTATCCTGATTGAACTCGGACGACCCGCGAGTTCGTCCCGATGGGGGGTTTGGCGCATGATCGAATGCAACCGGCTCGATTGGACCTACCTGCTGCTGGCCCAGAGCGACTCGAGCGACAACGTGGGCATCTTCGCGCTGGTGGGCCTGGGCGTGGCGCTGTTCATCACGTTGCTGGTCATCTGGTTCCTGGCCAGCCGGGTGCAGCGATGCCCGCCCAACCGCGTGCTGGTGATCTGGGGAAGCGCGGGCAAGACGGGCCGGCGCTGCTTCAACGGGGGCATCAAGGTCGTCTTCCCGGTCATCCAGCAGCACGCGTACATGAGCGTAGAGCCGCTGGTGATCGACATCCCCCTCGAGGGCGCTCTGTCGCTGAACAACATCCGCGTGAACGTGCCGTCGACGTTCACGGTGCGCATCGCGCCCGACCCGGTGCTCATGGCCGCCGCCGCCGAAAACCTGCTGGGCAAGCCGCCCCAGGGCATCCGTGAACTGGCCCAGGACATCATCCTGGGGCAGTTGCGCCTGGTCATCGCCACGCTGTCGATCGAGGAGATCAACAAGGACCGCGAGAAGTTCGAGAGCCACATCCGCGAGAACGTGACCCACGAGATCAACAAGGTGGGCCTGGAACTGATCAACGTCAACATCCGCGACATCACCGACGAGAGCGGGTACATCCGCGCCATCGGCCAGCGCGCCGCGGCCGAGGCCATCAACAAGGCCAAGGTCGAGGTGGCCCAGGCCGACCGCGACGGCGCCACCGGCGAGGCGATGGCCAACCGCGAACGCACGGTGAGCGTGGCCAAGGAAACCGCGACCGCGACCGAGGGTGAGAAGGAGGCCGAACGCAAGCAGCGCGTGGCGATCGCCGAGCTCGAAGCCCAGGCCATCACCGGCGAGGCCGAGAGCAGGCGCAACCAGGACATCGCCGTCGCCGAGCGTGCGGCCGAGACGGCGGCGGCCAAGAAGCGTGCCGAGCAGCAGCAGCGCGTGCAGGTGGCCGAGGCCGAGGCCCGCGCGGTGGAAGGCGAGAACGCCAGCCAGGCCCAGATCGCCGAGTACAACGCGAAGCTGGCCGAGGTGCGTGCCGAGAGCCAGCGCCGGGCCGAGGTGGCCGCCGCGCTGGCGCACGAGGCGATCTTGCGAGCCGAACGCGAGGAGGAACTGGCGCGTCTGGGCAAGGAGCAACTGGCGCCGCAGGAGATCGAGAAGCAGCGCATCGAGATCGCCGCCGAGGCCGAGGCCGAGAAGCGCCGCCGCGAAGCCCGGGGCGAGGCCGACGCCATCCTGGCCAAGTACAAGGCCGAGGCCGAGGGCGTGCAGAAGGTGCTCGAGGCCAAGGCCCAGGGCTATCGCAAGCTGATGGAGGCGGCGGCCAACAACCCGCAGGTGGCCCCCACGCTGCTGCTCATCGAGCAACTGCCCGAACTGGTGGCCCAGCAGGTCAAGGCCATCAGCAACCTCAAGATCGACAAGATCACCGTGTGGGACAACGGCCGGGGCTCGGGCAGCATCGAGGGCAAGGGCGGCGTGGGCGGCAGCACCAGCGACTTCCTGGCCGGCCTCATCGGCGCACTGCCGCCCGTCCACGAACTGGCCCGCCAGGCGGGCGTGGAACTGCCCGGGGCGCTGGGACGCGTGAGTGAGTCGTACCGGGGAGCATCCGCCGCGACCAGCGACGGCCAAGCGTCGGCATCCCGCCCCGATACGGGCCAGGGCGAAGGGAAGGCCTGAGCCATGCCAGTGTCCCTATGCGCGTGCCTGTGCGAGCGCAGCGAATTGGAGTGAACGAACATGCGAGGATGGTCGAACGCCGCCGCAATCCTTGGGCTCGGTGCCATGCTCGCGGGATGCGCTGGCGGGCCATGCATGGAACCCGAGCGAGCGGGGCGGCACGGGGCGATGGAAACGCAGACGCAAGATTACGCCTTCGTCTTCATCCGCACCGGCACGCTGCGCCAGCCCTCGCAAGAGCAGGCCCAAGCGGCGATGCAAGGCCACTTTGCCAACATGCGCAAGATGGCCGATCGCGGCGAACTGCTCATCGCCGGCCCGCTGGGCGAGCCCCGCAGCGACCCGGACCACCGCGGCCTGTTCGTGTTCGACGTGCGCACCGCCGCCGAGGGCCTGGCGCTGGCCAACACCGACCCCGCGCGCGAGATGGGCGTGTTCACGATGGACCCGTGGGTGCTGGCCACCGACGCGCCGCTCATCGAACTGCCAAGGCTCGAGAAGGAAGACGAGCGGCGACGCCTGAACGACCCGGACGTGCCCGACGAGTGGGTGGGCCGTTCGTACGCGTTGGCCAGCACGCCCTACGACCCCGCGCTGCACGAGCGCATTCGCGGGGCCCGGGGCGTGTTGATTGCGGGCCGGCTGAGCAACGCCAAGGGCCAAGACCGGCTGCTGCTGTGGCTCGACGCGACCAGTGTGGCCGGCGCACGGGCCATGCTGCCCGAGGGCGACTGGACGCTGCACGGCTGGTACGGCAGCCCGACGATCGCCCAGCTGCCGGCCCTGCCCAAGCCGCAAACAAGGCCCAACTGAGGCAAGATCCCTCGAACCCGCCGCAGCGCCACCCGTACCATTTCCCGGTCAAGCGGAACACGCCAAGGGAGGGTGCCCATGAGCAACCACAACGAGACGGACCACGCCAGCACGCAGTCCCAAGCCGAGACCATCGCGGGCGACGCGACGGCGGCCGATGGAGACGTGCGCCGGCGCATCAGCGACCTGGTGTCGAGCGCCGCCGCCACGCCCGGCCGCTTGCTCGAGGGCGGGGCCAATGCGCTCCAGCGCGTGACGCGAGAGGTGCTCGAAGGTGCCAGCAAGGGCGCGCACGCGCTCAGCGAAGAACGCCGCGGCAGCGTGATGGCCGAGACCCTCGAGGGCCTGGGCGAGGGACTGGGCAAGGCCGCCCACGCGACGCAACTGGCGCTCGAAGAGGCCCGCTCTCGCGGCGAGACCTACGCCAAGGACGACGTGAAGGCGGCCATCGACGACCTTCGCGCTATCGAGGACCTGCTGCGAGATTCGGGCGCACGCCTTGCCAAGGCCACCGGCAAGAACGCCGCGGGCGCGGCCGAGGACCTGACCGAGCACGCCGGCCGCGTGTTCGAGGCCATCCGCCCCTCGGTGGAGGGCGCCTTGCGTGAGGCCATGCGCCACCCGGTCTCCTTCGCCGCCGACGCCGCGGGCACGGGCGTGGACGCGGCCCGCCTGGGCATCGGCGCGCTGTTCGAAGCCGCTGGCGGCCTGCTCAGCGGCGCGGGCCGGGCGCTGGGTGGCAAGGGGCCGCCCAAGGTGGGGTAGGGGCCGGTTCCAGATCGCAAATGGCAGATCGCAGATGGCAGATCGCAGATCAAGAGGCGGAAGATCCCCTCTTCATCTACCATTTGCTATCTGCTATCTCCTCAATCGCACCCGTCCAGGAAGGCCGCCTCATAAAAGAGGTAGTCCAGGGCGGTCAGCCGGCCATCGCCGTCGAAGTCGGCGCGCAGGTCGCCCGCGGCGAAGAGGTTCTGGAACTCGAGGAAGTCGAAGATGGTCACGACGCCGTCGCCGTCGAGGTCGGCCCGGCAGGGGATGCAGCCTGGGTCCACGTCGAGGTCAAAGAGGTAGGCCGCGCCGGTCGTGCCGCGGTCGGGGACCCAGTCGAGCCGGGATTCGACGAGCACCTTCGAGCCCGCCGAGGCGATGGCGGTGCCGTACTGGTCGGTGCGGCCTGGCGGGTTGGGCAGGAGCCTTCGGGTCTCGACCCACTGGCCCGTCGCGTCGCGCTGGAAGACGTAGGTCATGCCCCTGATACGTTGCGGCCTGTAGACGGTATCGCCCATGGCGGTGGCGTAGAGCGTGGCGCCGGAAATGTGGACGTGCGAACCGAGCCGGCTCATCTGTCTCGCGCGTCGATGGGTGATCTCCTGTTCGAGCGTCCATGCGCCGTCTACGAGTGTGTACGTCCGCACGACGCCCTGGCCGGTGTGTGTCCGATTCGTCGCGATCGCGCCGACGGCCAAGGTTGTGCCGTCAAAGTCCAAGCCATTGCCGAAAAGAGACACGTCTGCTGATGCGATTTTTTGGGCAAACTCAAGCGTGCCGTCGGCATGGCGGCGATACACATAGACCGAACCACCGTCGCGCACGAGTGAACCGTCACGATGTGCGCCGAAGAACAACCACCCATTCCCAGTGGCCGAAGTGCATCCAAAGCAGGAGTTCCCGGGCAAGCCATCGGGCGATTGCACGGACTCGACCCATGTCCAACCCTCGGGTGAGCGTGCGTAGCGATGCACTCGATCGACCGATAGTTGCTTCGCTAGAGCCATGTCCCCGTCAAGCAACAACGACACTCCGAATTCCTGCCTCACCTCGTCGGGCGGCCGGATCCGTGCCACCTCGACCCACTCCTCGCCGTCGTGCTCATAGACGAAGACCGCGCCCTGGCGCAGTTCCGAACCGGGCCATTGGGTGTTGAGCGCACCGACGATGAGGCGATCGCCGTCCACGTCCATGCTGATACCAAATCCATCATACAACCGCACGTCGTGTGGCACGATGGTCTGCACGTGGACCAGTTGTTCGTTGCCATCCAACTCGTAGACAAAGACCGCGCCTGTTGCGCATGAGATAGGTGCGCCGGGGCACAAGGTGCTGGCTTGCGAGGCAGACAAGAACCAGTGGCGGCCGTTCGTGATGGCTGTCGCATTAAATGAAACTGTTGGTACGTCCGGAGGCGCCAACACCCGCTGGGCCTCGCACACGTCCGAAGCCTGGGCGAGAGCGACGGACGCTGTGGCGAGCAGGGCAAGGGCTGTGGTCTTCATACCACTAGTATGACCGAAGACGGGCCGGGTTGCAAGGAATTGTCACCAAAACCATGCGTCAGGCCGAGCCGGGCATGGCACCGGGGCTCGTGTGCGGAGGGTGCGCTGGCCCCCTATCCTGCGTCATGGCCCAGGAAGACAGCCGATTCTCGATCCGCGAGACCTTCAGCAGCATCATCATCGCCTTTGCGATGGCCTTTGTCTTTCGGGCCTTTGTCATCGAGGCCTTCGTCATCCCCACCGGGTCGATGGCCCCCACGCTGCTGGGCCAGCACATGGAGTTTGTCAGCGACCAGACCGGCGCACGCTGGCAGGTGGGGCCCTGGGCCGAAGACGGCACGGCCGTGCGGGTCACCGTCCACGACCCGATGACCATGAGCGACGCGGCCGCCCTGGTCCGCGCGGCCCCCAGCAGCGCCCGCAAGCCCGCGTACCAGATCGATCGGGACGTCCAGCGGCTGCGGTCTGGAGACCGCATCCTGGTGCTCAAGTACCTGCCGGTGGTGTTCGAGCCCAAGCGCTTCGACGTGGTGGTCTTCAAGAACCCCACGAACCCCAAGGAAAACTACATCAAGCGGCTGACCGGGCTGCCCAACGAGCAACTGGCCATCGTGGACGGCGACGTTTTTACCCGCCCCGCAGACGCCCCGCCCACCGACGCCGACCTGGACCGGCCCGGCGGCACCTGGTCCATGGCCGGCTGGAAGATCGCCCGCAAGCCCGAGGAGGCCCAACGGGCCGTGTGGATGCCCGTCCACGACACCGCCCGCGCCCCCCTGCGGCCTGTCCGCGATGGGTTCAACTGGTACAACCCGCCTTGGAAGGCCCGCAGCGATACGGGAGACCCCCTGGCGGGCTGGGAGGGCCTCGATGGCCAAACCCCCACGCACACGAGCGCAGGCACCACCCGCCTGGTCTGGGACACCCAAGCCTGGCCCATCGTCGACTACTACCCCTACAACGAGCGGTATCGCCGATCGGGCGACAGCCTGGCACCCATCATGCCGCCCACCTTTGGCGTGGGCGACGTGCGGCTGCGTGTGGGTGTAGAGCCAATCGACGGCGATCTCAAAGCTCTGGCGTTGCAGGTCGAGACCCGGGCCCATGCCTTCCGGGCCGTTCTCGAAGGTGGGAAAGTCCGTATCGAGATGCGACCATTGGACGGTGGCGACCATGCAGGCTGGCTCGTGCTGGACGAGTCCACGATCCGGATGCCCCGGGCCAACGGCGTCACCGACGTGGAGTTTTGGCACGCCGACCAGGCCCTGTGGCTGTTCGTCGGGGGCAAGCGGGTGGCGTACGCCGAGTACGACTGGGGGCCCGTGGAGCGGTTCGAGTTTGCCAGCGGCCAACCGTTGGATGCCCAGGCACCCATCACGCCCCCGCCCAACGCCTACGCACCCGCCCAGCCCAGCCTGTCGTTGACAGGCAAGGTCCGGCTGCACCGCCTGGGGCTCGACCGCGACCTGTACTACCAGACCACACGGGGTGACAGCCAGCTGCCCGTCCGCGGTGGCCACCCGACGCTCGAACTGGCCTATCTCGGGCCCGAGCAGTACTTTGTCTGTGGCGACAATTCCGCCAGCAGCCAGGACAGCCGCCTGCTGGGGGATCCCAGCGGCTGGGTTCGGGATATGGACGCGCCACCGGGCATCGTGCCCGCCGAGCTGATGCTGGGCCGGGCTTTTTTTGTGTATTTCCCCGCAGTCGAGCGTGTGGGTCGCCTGCCGGTGCCCGGCTTTGGCCGCTTGCGCTTCATCTGGTAGCCCCAGGGCGGCCCGGGCTCGGCTGAAGTTTCCCTATCTTGACAACTTGTCAAGACTTCAAGAAATCCGTGGATTTACCGAGAATCCCGGCCATCGGTGTGGCTACCGTTGCGTCCCGCGAATGGCGGAGGAGAGGAACGACCCCCGACGGGCGGAGGAGCCTGCCGGGGGTTTTCTTTGCCGTGATACATTTTGGGTCGATCGGGTTACAGCTGCCCCCCTGCCTGTTCCGATAGGCTTGTGGTGAGCGCTCCCACATTGATCAGCAACCGTGTGCCACCCGCCGTGCCCTTCGTGGGCGACCATGCCATGCGCGAGTCCGACGATTCCAAGAAGGCCGAACTGGCGCGCGAGAAATCGGCGATGCGGTCGTCCATGCGCCGTCTGATGGAGTCGATGCCCAAGGACCAGGCGGCATCCAAGGCCCAGGCACTGGCCGAGCGGGCCCTTTCCTGGGCCCCTCTGGCCCACGCCCGGCGGGTGATGGTGTATCTGTCCATGGGCGGCGAGGCGGGAACCGGGGCGATGATCGAGCGGCTGCTGGAAGCGGGCGTAGAGGTCGCGGGCCCTCGGGTCGATTGGGAGGCCCGCACGATCACGCCCGCGCTCATTGCCGACGCCATGACGGACGTGGTCGAGGGCCGCCTTGGCGTGCCCGAGCCTGCCCCGCACGCGCCGGGCGTGCCGATTGAGACCATCGACGTGTTGCTGGTGCCGGCGCTGGCGTTCGATCTACGCGGGTTCCGGCTTGGTCGGGGGGCTGGGTTCTACGATCGGTTGTTGGCCGACAAACGGCGTCGCGGGCTGGCTTTGGGGTATGGGTTCGAGGCCCAATTGGCGCATCGGGTGCCTACCGAGCCCCACGACGCCAGGCTCGACGCTTTGGCCACCGAACGCCGCCTGCTGGAGTACAACGGCCCGCGCATCGCGGCGTTGCTCGAAGCCTTGGGCAAGCACCCACGCGGATAGGCTTGCATCGAACGGATTGGACCATCGACGGATCGGAAGGGGCCAGGAAGCGGCCCCGCAGCAATCGCAGGGAGGACACATGCCACTGCCATCGCAAGGCGGGATCGGATTCGGAGGGGCAACCCGCGGGCGTCGCCGTCGAGGCAAGGGCCGCGGCGGCCGCAAGCCTCTGGCGGTCGTGGTCGTGCTGCTGCTCGTCGGTGGGCTCGTATGGGCCTATTACCCGGCTGGTGAAAAGCCCAAGCCCGAGGGCACCCAGCCCACGTCCCTGGTCCGAGCCGATGCCGAGCAGCGCGGCAGCCCACCGGGCATGGCGGCCACGGGCGACACGCGCACGGCCCAGGCCTCGCCGGGTGGTGCGCGACCAGGAGCTTCGGAATCGACCGGGTCTTCTCCGACAGCAGCTCCGGCACCAGCCCAAACGCCGACGCAACAGCCCCAACCAAGCCCGGCCGAGATGTCTCGTTCGCCCGAGCAGCCGTCCCCCTCCCGCGAAGTGCCAGCCCCAAGCGTGCTGGCCACGCCCGAGCAGACGATCTCACGGACGCCCGCGACCGCCGTCGCCACGCTTCTGGAGCGGGCCGAGGCTGCCTTGAAGGCCAACGATCCGCTGGCCGCCCGTGAGCACTACAACCGGGCTTTGATGCATGAGCGTGCGAGTGCCGACGATCGGGCCCGCATCCGGCAGCGGATGACCGAGTTGAATAACGACCTGATCTTCTCGCCCAGGGTCTATCCGAAAGACCCATTCTCCGCGGTTTACGAGGTCCAGAGCGGCGACTCGCTGGCCCGCATCGCCCAGCGTGAGGGCGTGGCCACCGAGTGGTTGCTGATCCAGCGCGTCAACCGGCTGAGCAACCCCCGGAACATCGCTGTCGGCCAGAGGCTCAAGCTCGTGCGCGGGCCCTTCCATGCCGTGGTCAGCAAGTCGGCCTTCCGCATGGACGTGTACATCGGACCGCCCGACGAGCCGGACCAGTGGATGTACGTTCGTTCGTTCCGGGTCGGCCTTGGAGAGCACGACGGGACACCGCTGGGTGCTTTCACGGTGCGCCGGCACAGCAAGCTCATCAACCCCTACTGGCGAAACCCCCGTACGGGAGAGGAGTTCGCCGCCGACGATCCCAAGAACCCCATTGGTGAACACTGGATCGGCCTGCGAGGGCTCGGACAGGCCGAGACCTTCAACGGCTATGGCATCCATGGCACGATCGAGCCCGACAGCATTGGCAGGCAGCAGTCGATGGGCTGCGTGCGCATGCTGCCCGACGACGTGGCGCTGGTCTACGAGTTGCTGGCCGAGGAGATCAGCCGAGTCCACATCGTCGAATGAGGATGCATGCCGACCCGAACGATGCCCGGGCGCAAGCCCGGTTTTTTTGTGGCCCGAATGCCAGAAAAAACGGGCACGCACCCGGGTTTTGTCGAGTGACGCATCCTATAATACACACTCGCATTTTTGGGGTTCTTCAGGGCTCGCCCCCCATACCCCGACACGACCACGAGGACCTATGGCCCAGCACGACACGACCACGCCCAGCAAGTCCGAGTCCGCCTTGCCCCCAAAGAACAACAACGGATACGGGGCGGAGCAGATCAGCGTGCTCGAGGGGCTCGAGGCCGTCCGCAAGCGTCCTGGGATGTACATCGGCGGGACGGGCATCGGGGCACTCCACCACCTGGTGTACGAAGTGGTCGACAACTCCATCGACGAGGCCATGGCTGGCTACGCGACGCTGGTCCAGGTGACCATCCAGGCCGATGGTTCGGTGCGTGTGGTCGATGACGGTCGCGGCATCCCGGTCGATCCGGTGAAGAACGATGACCCGACGCTCAACGGCAAGAGCGCCGTCGAGGTCGTCATGACCAAACTCCACGCGGGGGGCAAGTTCGGGCAGGAGGGCAGCGCCTACAAGGTCTCGGGCGGGCTGCACGGGGTGGGCGTCAGTTGCGTGAACGCGCTGTCGAGCCTGCTGGAGGTCGAAGTCTACCGCGACGGGCAGGTCCACGCGATGTCGTTCTGCCGCGGGCACGTGACGGTGCCGCTGCGCGTGGTGGGCAGGGTGCCCGAGAGCAGCACGAGGTCTACGGGCACGAGCGTGACGTTCATGCCCGATTCGACGATCTTCCCGGAAACGGAGTTCAGTTACGACACGCTGGCCAACCGGTTGCGCGAGTTATCATTCCTCAATCCCGGCGTGGTCATCCGCCTCCGTGACGAGCGCGTCGGAGCCGACGGCAATATCCGGGACGAGACCTTCAAGGCCGAAGAAGGCCTGCTGGCCTACGTGCGCCACCTGATGAGCGGGAAGACGGCTGTGTGCGTGCCCGTCCACATCCGCAAGGAAGACGCCGAGCGTTCGATGGTGTGCGAGGTGGCGTTGCAATACCACGACGGGTACAACGAGACGCTGCTGACCTTTGCCAACAACATCAACAACGTGGACGGTGGCACGCACGGGCAGGGGTTCAAGGTGGCGCTGACGCGCACGCTGAACAACTACGCGCGCAAGGCGGGGATCATCCGCGAGAAGGACCCCGTACCCAGCGGCGACGACTTGCGCGAGGGTCTGATCGCCATCATTTCGGTGAAGCTGCCCGACCCGGCCTTCAACAACCAGCCCAAGGAAAAACTGCTGAACCCCGAGATCGAGCCCTTCGTTGCCCAGGCCGTCAGCGACGCGCTGGGCGACTGGCTCGAGGAACACCCCGCCGAAGCCAAGCGTGTGTGCCTCAAGGGCGTACTGGCGGCCCAGGCCCGCGAGGCGGCCCGCAAGGCTCGCGAACTGACCCGCCGAAAGAGCGCCCTGGATTCGGGCTCGATGCCCCACAAGCTCAGCGACTGCAAGACCAAGGACGTGGAGCGCAGCGAGTTGTACCTGGTCGAGGGCGACTCCGCCGGTGGCAGCGCGAAGCAATGCCGCGACGTGGAGACCCAGGCCATCCTGCCGCTGCGGGGCAAGATCCTCAACGTCGAGAAGGCCCGCATCGACAAGGTCCTGGGCTTCGAGGAGATCCGCACGATGGTCGCCGCCCTCAAGTGCGGCATCGGGCCCGAGTTCGACCACAGCAAGCTCCGCTACGGCAAGGTGGTCATCATGACCGACGCCGACGTTGACGGCAGCCACATCCGCACGCTGTTGCTCACATTCTTCTTCCGGCAGATGCCCGAACTCATCCGCCGCGGGCGCGTGTATGTCGCCCAGCCGCCGCTCTACCAGGTCTCTCGCGGCAAGCAGCACCGATACGTGCTCAACGACCGCGAATTGAGCGCGATGCTTACCAGCCAGGCCATCGAGCACGCCTCGCTGGTGGTGCGGAAACCTTACAGCGAAGAGGACCTGCCCCCGAGCGGACAGCCGCCCATCGAGTGCCGTATCGAGGGCGAGAACGTGGCCAAAGCCGTGCGATTGCTGGAGCGTCTGGCCGAGTTGAGCGTGGTGGCCGAGCGCCGGGGCGTGAAGTTCGTCGACCTGATCGCCACGCGGCACCGCTCGGGTTCGAGCGTGGGGGGGCTGCCAACCCACCGTGTTGCCTGGCGTGGTGGAGCGGCTTGGGCGTGGAGCGAGGAGGAGGCCCTGCGCATCGTCGAAGAGCGCGGATTGCGCCTTGAGGAAATCGACGAACCCGAGCCGACTGTCGATGGCGTTCTCGACGACGAACTAGGCGATGATGGAACAACAGCGGGAGTGCCTACGAGCTCGGCGGCATCACGTCCGGTGGCCACCATCCGCGAGCTGCACGAGAACCGGGAACTCGACGCGATCTTCCGGCAGTTGGCAGACATGGGGCTGGACATCGCCGACTGGGACCTGCGCCAGGAAGAGGCCGTGACCGGGGAGAAACTGCCAGCACGCTTCGCCTGGGAAGTTCGCCCGGTCGGCAAGGGGGACGAGGGCGATGACGGCGGCAAGGCCCGCGTGGCCGAAGCGCCGAATCTCGCATCTATCGTGCCCGCGCTGCACGACATCGGACGCAAGGGCATCGAAGTCAAACGCTTCAAGGGACTGGGCGAGATGGACGCCGATCAGTTATGGGACACGACGATGGACCCCAGCGTCCGCACGCTGATGCGTGTCACGATGGACCAGGCCGCCAAGGCCGAAACCCTGTTCACCACGCTGATGGGCGAGCAGGTCGAGCCGCGGCGCAAGTTCATCGAGGAGCACGCGCTCGAGGCGAAGAATCTGGACGTGTAACTCACGTCCGATATCCGCGGTTCAGCTCCTATTTGATCATGGACTACCAAAGACACTCCGCGCATGTGCCGATCCAAAAGCAAGCCATGGGCGGGGGAATTCGATGCGTAAGGACACCTCGGCGGCGAACGGCCGCAACAACTCGCTGAACCTCTCGTCGGACCGTCTGAACGCGTTGATGGACGAGTTGGACGCCATGAGCGACCGCCCCAACGCCCGGCGGGTGCACTCGCGGCTTGGCTTCCGCCAGCAGGCCATTGACGTTGAGGTAATCCAGCCCAGCGGTGGCAGCGTTGGGTTCTGCGTGGCGTGCCGGAACATCTCTCGCGGTGGCATGAGTGTGCTGCACAGCGCCTACATGCACGTGGGCACAAAGTGCCGCGTGAGGCTCGAGCACTTGCGCGACGGCCCGCAATGGATCGACGCGCAGGTGGTGCAGTGCCGGCACGTAACGGGGCGGGCCCACGACGTGGGGCTGCGCTTTATCCAAGAGATCGACATCGCACACTTTGTGAAGATCGATCCGCTGGACGCGCGCTACTCGCTCGAGCGGATCGACCCCGACAAGCTCGAGGGCCGCGTACTGCTCATCACCGCCAGTGACATCGACCGGAAGTTGATCGAGGTGTACCTGTCCGAGACGAGCTTGCGTATGGTCCACGTGGCCGAGTATGGCCAGGCTGACAAGGAGCTCCAGCAGCCCTTCAACCTTGTGCTGATCGACTTCGATCGCGATCCGGTCGAGGCCGCCAGGGCGCTGCACGACATGCGTACCCGTGGCTTGCCGATGCCCGTCGTGGCGATCTCGGGCGACAAGTCCGAATCCACCCGGCAGATCATCCGCGACTCGAAGGTCAGCGCCCTGATCGTCAAGCCCGTCGACAAGCTGACGCTGCTTCGCGCCCTGGCCGAGTTCATCGTCCTGAACCGCCAGATCGACAACACCACCCAACCGCAAACCCAGTCCGACCCTTCGCTCAAGGCGCTGGCCGACCTGTTCGCCGAGGACCTCCAGAAGTTCGCCGCCGAACTCGAGCAGGGTGTTGAGAAGGACGACGAGAAGGGCGTGCGGTATATCTGCGCCCGTATCCGAGGCACGGGCCCGCTGCTGGGCCACGCCGTGGTGGCCGATGCCGCCAACAAGGTTTTGCTGCTGCTCGACCAGGAGGGTTCGCTGGCCTCGGCGGCTAATAGCGTGAAGTCCCTGGTGTACTTGTGCCGGCACGCCAAGAACGCCGCGTGACCTGAATTGATGCTGCTGGCTGGTCTCGGACGTCCTTGCGAGCCTTATGCAAGAGTGAGGGATTCCCGCCACCTTCCATCAACCAGTTGCTCGCGCTCGGGTGTTCGCAAGGGCTGGAACACAGAATCGATTCCGGTGTGAGGGGCACGCTTGGTATTCGTGCGGTGGTATTGAGAGCGGGGAAGGGTGACTGACGGGACTCGAACCCGCGACCCCCAGGACCACAACCTGGTGCTCTAACCAACTGAGCTACAGCCACCATCGGGCATCGACGACGGGCCCACCGGGACCCGGCCGAGCGGTAACGCTAGCACCGAAATCGTCGTTGGCAAGCGTTGGACCCCGCGTGGCGATGGGGTTGCTGGGCTCCTACCCTTGCCATTACCAAAGTTTTTGGCCCCAGTGCGCTCGCCAGCGGGCCGGAGATGCATTGCCGATGCCAAGCCAGACCCTCGCCCACCTCGACCTTTCCGCCGCCCGCACCCTGACCAACCTGCCGCCGGCGCGTCTGGTGGAGTTGGCGTTGGCCGCTGGCGAGGGCCGACTGGCGGCCGACGGGGCCTTGGTGTGCCGCACGGGCGACCGCACGGGTCGCAGCCCGACGGACAAGTACCTGGAAGATACGTCGGCTATCCACGGGAAGATCGATTGGGGCAAGGTGAACCAGCCGCTGACGCCCGAGCGTTTCGATCTGGCCGAGCGGATCGCTATCGAACACCTCAACAGCCTGGACAAGGTCTACTGCTTCGAGGGCTTCGCCGGGGCCGATCCGGCGTACCGGCTGGGCGTTCGCGTCGTGACCGAGCAAGCCTGGCACAGCCTGTTCGCCAGCACGCTATTCATCCGCCAGGGCACGCCCGCGGCCGGGGGTTCGACCGCCTGGAAGCACGACTGGACGATCCTCAACGCGGGTCGGCACAAGCTGACGGCCGAAGAAGCCCAGCAACTGGGCGTGAAGGGGCCGGTGATCATCGCGCAATCGCTCGAGCGCAAGACGGTGGTGATCTTGGGCACGGAGTACGCCGGCGAGATCAAGAAGAGCATCTTCTATGCCATGAACTTCGATATGCCCCAGGTGGGCGTGTTCCCGATGCACTGCTCGGCCAACGTCGCCAAGGACGACCCGAGCAACGTGGCGTTGTTCTTTGGCCTGAGCGGCACGGGCAAGACGACCCTGAGCGCCGACCCAGACCGCGCCCTGATCGGCGACGACGAGCACGGTTGGAGCGAGCGTGGCGTGTTCAATTTCGAGGGCGGGTGCTACGCCAAGTGCATCAAGCTTTCGAAGGAAGGCGAGCCGCAGATCTGGGACGCCATCCGCTTCGGCAGCGTGCTGGAGAACGTGGTGATCGACGAGGACACCCGCGTTCCCGATTACGACGACGGGTCCATCACCGAGAACACACGCGTGACCTACCCGGTGGAGTTCATCCCCGACGCGGTGATCCCCTCGGTGGGCCGCCACCCGCGCAACGTCATCTTCCTGACAGCCGACGCCTTTGGCGTGATGCCCCCGGTGAGCAAGCTGACGCCCGAGCAGGCGATGTACTACTTCATCAACGGGTACACGAGCAAATTAGCGGGCACCGAGGCGGGCGTGACCGAGCCCATGCCCAACTTCAGCGCGTGCTTTGGAGCGCCATTCATGCCCCGCCCCCCCGCCGAGTATGCCGCCATGCTCGCCGAGCGCATCAAGACCCACAACGCCAACGTCTGGCTGCTCAACACGGGCTGGACGGGCGGACCGTATGGCGTGGGCCACCGCTTCAAGCTCGCCTACACGCGGGCGATGGTGTCGGCCATCTTGAGCGGTGAACTGGCCAAGGCCAATACTGTCGAGCACGAGATCCTGGGCCTGCATATGCCCACCGCCGTGCCGGGCGTGCCCGCCGAGGTGTTGCACCCCCGAAACACCTGGAAAGATGGGGCGGCTTACGACGAGAAGGCACGCGACCTCGCCCGTCGATTCCGCGAGAACGCCGCCAAGTTCCAGATGTCCGACGCCATCCGCGCCAGCGGTCCCAAGGGCTGACCGGAACGGTCAACTGTTACCCCCGTGACCACCACCGACATGCTGCCCGAGGCCGTCCGAAGCAAACTCGACGAACTTGCCGAGCAGTATCGGGACACGGGTCGGCAGCTCGAAGATCCTGAGGTCCTGAGCGACCACGAGAAGGTCCGCGATCTGTCGATCCGGCGGGCTGCGCTGGCACCGGTCGTCGAGGGCTATCAGCAGTATCTCGCGTTGTTGTCCGAGGCCAGCGATCTGCACGCCGCCGCCGAAGGCGATGACGCGGAATTGGCCGAACTGGCGTGCGATGAGTTGCCCAAGGTCCGTGCCGCTGCCCTGGAACGGATCGAGGCCGTCAAGGCGGCCCTGGTCTCCAGCGATGACAACCTGGTGGGGTCTGTGATGCTCGAGGTCCGCGCTGGCACCGGGGGCGACGAGGCCCAACTCTGGGCCCGAGATCTACTAGCCATGTACGAGAAGTATGCGGGCATCGCCGGCTGGACCTTCGAGGCCTTGGACATCAACGCCGACGACAGCCACGGTGGCATCCGCTCGGCGACGGCCAACATCAAAGGCCCGGGCGTGTGGGCCGAGCTGAGTTTCGAGGCCGGCGTGCATTCGGTGAAGCGCGTGCCCGCGACTGAAACCCAGGGACGCATCCACACATCCACGGCGACCGTCGCTGTATTGCCCGAGCCCAAGGCGGTGGAGGTCAGCATCGATTGGGCCAACGACGTGACCGAGCACGTGACCACCTCGCAAGGCCCCGGCGGGCAGAACGTCAACAAGGTCGCCACCGCCGTCCACCTCGTCCACGAGCCCACGGGCCTGGAAGTGCGCATGCAGGAGAGCAAGAGCCAGCACCAGAACCGCGAGAAGGCGCGGCGCCTGCTCCTGGCCCGCCTCTACGACCTGCAACTGCGGCAAGCCCATGCCGAACGGTCGGCCGCCCGCAAGGGGCAGATCGGCACGGGCGAAAGGTCCGAGAAGGTCCGCGTCTACCGCTATCAGGACGGCATCGTCGCCGATCAGAGGCTCGACACCAAGTTCCAGTTGCGGCAGGTGCTCTTCGACGGCGATCTGAGGCCCATCATGCGGGCCCTGACCGAGCAACGCACGGCCCAACGACTGGCCGAACTGTAACTTTCGCTCAAGTTCGTGCGGCCACGTGCCGATGCGCCTGGTATGGGACGCAAGATCGTCTTACCGGTGTTGATGGCCGTCGCGGGTGCGACGGTGCTGTTCGTGAGTATCGAACCGCGTCAGGGCCGTGCAACATACGACGCCGATCCGACCGAGCCAGCCACCCTGCTGGGCACGCTCGAAGGCCGGGACGAAAGCCTGCGCATCGAGGTCACCCTGGACGGCCTGCGGTACACCGTGGTCGACCGACATGGCGTGGTGCTTGCCGAGCGTTTGAGTCCGAGTGAATTGTCCGAGCGGTTTGCCCACCTTTCGCCCAGCGGGCTTCACGCCGATGGTCCGGACCCGGTGCATGGCCCACTGATGGTCGTTCCTGATGACGGTGTTCGATGAACGGCGCGGGTGCTATCGTCGCTCGTGAGCGATCGAGCGCCAACCCCGCTGGACATTCCCGATGGCGTATCGCACGTGGTCTTCTTTGGCGGTACGTTTGATCCCCCGCACATCGCGCATATCACACTCGCCGACCTGGCGCGCCGGGCGCTCGAAGGCCAGCTCGGGTCGCCCGCGCTGCTCGTATTCGTGCCCGCTGCTCGATCGCCGCTCAAGGAGCGAGCCCCCGAGGCGACCGATGCGCAAAGGCTTGCGATGCTGCGACTGGCCATCGAGGGTTTGCCTTCCTGCACGATCTGGACCGACGAGATCGACCGCGCAACACGGGGCGAGCCCAGCTACTGGGCCAAGACGCTCGAACACGCGCGATCCTTGCTTGGTGGGCGTGCCATGTCGTTCATCATCGGAGCCGATCAAGCGGTAAACTTCCACCGATGGAAAAAGCCTCGTGAGTTGCTGGCCATGGCAAGGCCGCTGGTGCTGCCCCGCGAGCCCATCGTGCGGGCCGAACAACTCCGAGGCCGCATGGCCCGGGTGCGATACTGGACCGAGGAAGAACTCGACCGCTGGACGGCGGCATTTCTTGAGATCGGCCCGCTGCCCGCCGCCTCGACCGAGGTGCGAGACGCCCGGGGTACGCCCTTTGAGACACCGCTGGACCACCGCGTGCTGCGATACGCGCGAGAACACCATCTGTATGGCTTGTAACATTCCTCAACAAGGCCCGCACGCTAGCATGGGCTACCTCGAACAACAAAAAACCCGGGCTCGCGCCCGGGCCTCGTTGGGGATCGATATCTTCACACGCCCGCGGCCACGGCACTGCCCACCGCCGACTTCAGCTTCTCGGCCTTGTCGGTCTTCTCCCATGTAAAGTAACTCCTGCCGTCGCGGTCGAAGGGCTTGCGGCCGAAATGCCCGTGCCGGGCGGTCAGCCGATAGATCGGCTTGCGCAATTGCAGTGTGTCGATGATGCCCCGCGGCGTGAGCGGGAAGACACTGCGGATGGCCTTCTCGATCTTGCCCAGGTCGGCCTTCTCTGTGCCGAAGCAATCGACATGGACGCTCGTGGGCTCGGGCACGCCGATGGCATAACTCAGCTGCACCTCGCACACGTCGGCCAAGCCCGCGGCGACGACGTTCTTGGCGATATACCGCGCCATGTATGCCGCCGAGCGGTCGACCTTGGTGGGATCCTTGCCGCTGAAGGCCCCGCCGCCGTGTCGCCCGCGTCCGCCGTAGGTGTCCACGATGATCTTTCGTCCGGTGAGGCCCGCGTCGCCGTGGGGCCCGCCGATCTCAAAGCGTCCGGTGGGGTTGACGTGGATCTTGATGCCCGGGTTCCACCAGTCTCCCAGCACGGGCTTGAAGATGTTCTCGATGACCTGCTTGCGCAGTTCGCCTTGCTTGTCGTTCCAGCTTTTATCGTGCTGGGTGCTCATGAGCAAGGTGTCGACGCGCACGGGCTTGAGCCCTTCGTACTCGATGGTCACCTGGCTCTTGGCGTCGGGCCGCAGCCCGGGGATGATCCCCTCACGCCGGACGTGGGCCTGCTGCTCGACCAGCCGGTGGGCCAGCTGGATGGGCAGGGGCATGAGCGCCTCGGTCTCGTTGCACGCGAAGCCGAACATCAGCCCCTGGTCGCCCGCGCCCTCGCGGTCGACACCCTGGGCGATGTCCGGGCTCTGCTTGTTGAGCGCCACCAGCACCGCGCACGAGTCGCAGTCAAACCGCATCTCCGCGTCGTCGTACCCGATCTCGCGGATCGTCTCGCGCACGATGTCCTGGATATCCACGTAGGTCGTCGTGGTCACCTCGCCGGCGACCACCACCAGCCCCGTGGCCACCATCGTCTCCACCGCCACTCGCGAGTGCGGATCGTCGGCCAGCATCACGTCCAGGATCGCATCGGAGATCTGGTCGGCGATCTTGTCGGGGTGGCCCATCGAGACAGATTCGGACGTAAACAACGACGTGCGGTTGTCGGGCATGGATCCTCGATCTCCCGGCGTGGAAGCCTGTTCGGCCTGCAAAGGCGATACCAACAAGACCAACATCCAAGCCAAGACAGACCCGGCCTGGCATTCGTGGAGATCAGTCTAGCGGGCAAAACCCGCGTGTCCTCCCCTTGGGACCAACCAACACCCCCTACGCTTGCGCATGCCCACATCCACCGGCAATCCCAAGCGGACGGCCAAGCGCCGCACCACCAAAACTTCTCCAAACACCCCAAAGGCACCGCCGAGCCTCACCTACGCCGACTCGGGCGTGGACATCGACGCGGGCGATCGGTTCGTCGACGCCATCATGGGCCTCATGCGACGCACCCACGGCCCGCGTGTGCTGGCCAACGACGGCGGCTTTGCCGGCCTCTTCCGGCTTGACTTTAACGAGAAGCTCTTTAAGCGCAACTACAAGGAGCCGGTCTTGGTTGCCTCCACCGACGGCGTGGGCACCAAGCTCAAGCTCGCCCGCGACATGGACACCTTCGACACCGTGGGCCAAGACCTCGTAGCCATGTGCGTCAACGACCTCATCGTGGAGGCCGCTGAGCCCCTGTTCTTCCTCGATTATCTGGCCATCCCCAAGGTCGAGCACCAGATGCTCGTCGACCTGGTCAAGGGCGTGGCCGAGGGATGCCGCATCGCCGGATGCTCCCTCCTGGGCGGCGAGACCGCCGAACTGCCCGGCATCTATCCGCCGGGCGAGTTCGACATGGCCGGCTTCGCCGTGGGCGTCGTCGAACTTCGCAAGGCCACCAGCGGCATGAAGGTCGAGCCGGGCGATGTCGTCCTGGGCCTGGCTTCCAGCGGCATCCACTCCAACGGCTACAGCCTCGTCCGCCGGGTCGTCGAGCACGCCCGCCTCGACCTGCACGCGGTTTACCCCGAGCTCGACCCCGACCAGACCCTGGGCCGGGTCTTGCTCACGCCCACGCGCATCTACGCCCCGAGCATCACCAAGCTGCTGCGCGGCTACAAGGTCAAACGCGTGGTCAGCGGCATGGCCCACATCACCGGCGGCGGGCTGGCGGGCAACCTCGAGCGGGTCCTGCACCCGGGCGTCGACGCCGTCCTCGACCGCAAGGCCTGGCCCGTGCCGCCGGTCTTTACCTTCCTCAAGAAGCACGGCAACATCCGCGGGCCCGAGATGGACAAGGTCTTCAACATGGGCATCGGGTATTGCGTGGTGGTTCGGCCGGCGTTCGCAGACGCCGTGGCGGATAAATTGGCCCGCCTGGGCGAGCGGGTGACCCGGATCGGGATGATCCGCAAGGGCGAGGGTCGAGTTTTGTTCAGATCATGATCGCAGTATGTATGGTATTTGTCCGATCTCGGGAACCTCCCACAACATTCCGCGAAAATCTGGTTACGAAATTGGGTTGTGTGTCCGTATGCCTCTGGTATACTGGGCACAAGGGGAGGTTGCGGCACGTGCCGCCCTCATGGTTCGCATCGTCGCGAAAGCGACAAGGATTGGGTTGATCGGCCACATCCCGCCGGTTTCGGTGCCCGTTCAGGGGCCCCGCCGGCGACTGCCAAGGCCGCCTGGCCCACAGAGCGACGGGGACATTTCCATGCGAGTACATCGTCACGGTCGTGGCCGGCATCTGTCAGAGCGTGGCTTCACGCTCATCGAGTTGCTGGTGGTCATCGCCATCATCGCCCTGCTGATCGGCATCCTGCTGCCGGCGCTGGGGAGTGCGCGTCTGCTGGGGTACCAGTCGGTGTCCTTGAGTAACGTGCGACAGTTGCAGATTGCCTTCTTCAACTACAAGACCGATTTCAAGGACAACATTCCCATGAAGATGTCTTGGAATCGAGGCAGTGTTGGTGGCTGGTGTACTTGGAGTTATGGCGGCAAGAACGCGTCGACCTATTGGCGCTCGGCCTTTGGTGGCGTCTTTGATGAACCGGCCTTCACGAAGCCCTTGAACCCCTACGTCTACCCGGAACTCACACTGGCCACACCGACTGGATACAACCCTGTCCCGACTGGGTTCGAGGAAGGCAACCCATCCGAAAACGATCGCGTTGCGGTTGAAATGCCAGCGTTCCGCTCGCCCGGCGACAAGAAGACCCACCAGCGGAACTGGCCGACGGCCAACACAGAGTTCAGCAGCTACGACGACGTGGGAACCAGCTACCACGTGAACATGCGTTGGTGGAGCGCTGGCGACATGTCCCGCTTTTCCGAATGGGGTCCTCCCCCGCTTCGTTACCCGAAGGGATCCGCCCGCTGGGAAGAGGGCATGAAGCGATTCCGTCAGGCCGAGTTCTTCGATCCTGCCAAGATGGTCTGGATCCACGACCAGACGGCTGACGTCGTGGCCAACGACTCCCAAGGACGTGACTGGATGGGCGAGTTCAACGAGAAGAACAAGAGCGTCATGGCGTTCTATGACGGCCATGCCGAGTACCTCTATATCGAACCCAAGGATCCCCGTAACCCAGACGCCAACCTGACTACCGAGAAGTACACCTTTATCTTTACCGTGCGTTGATCCTCAACGAGACACTTGTTCGATCGTGACCGAGGGACCGCTTCTCGCGTGGTCCCTCGGTCTTGCTACGCAACAATACAAGTTCTATTTCGGAGCGACCACATCATGTCCGACGTGTTGGAAAACCTGAAGTATCGCTTGGAACCGATCAAAGAAAAACTCGGCATGGGAGACAAGCCCATTGGCCGGTTGCTGCTCTACATCGTGCTGATCGTCGTGGGATTCGGCGTGCTCCTTTGGACTCTGATTCCCAAGAATCAGCCGATCGCCTCGAACCCTCGCATCACCACGCCTACACAATCTACGGGCTCGGGTGATGCTGACGCACCGCCACCCGCGCCTTCGGGCGGCCCCAGGATAGCGCCGAGTGCTGATGGCTGATTTTTGCATGCCCATTACGACTCACACACAGAGCCCCGAGCGTCAGCTTGGGGTTCTTGTTTCAATCGAGCAACGAAGAACTCAATGCCCAAAGCTCGTGGGGTATTGTTCAAGATCTTGTCAGAAGATACTTATGCACAAAGCTAGTCAAACGTACTTCTTAACATGATCTACCTAAGGGTTGTGGCACCCGCCAATCTTACTGGTTGTCATTGATCTGTGACCTATGGGCAACCGAGTGCGAACACGTTTCCGAAGGCCATGAAATCAAAGACTGTGAACAATCCATCACCATCAAAGTCGGCAGCAGGATCTTCGGCGGCGAAGAGATTTGCGAATGCGGTTTGGTTAATGACGTAAGCCATGAACCATACAGCACGAATTTTAAAGCTCAACAACCCACCCGAACTGCAACCCGGCCTTACCCGTGTTCTGGCCGGGCGGGGTCGGCGGTGACGGGCACGTCCAGCCACTTGCCCTCGACGTGGCGGACGATGGTGCCCGTGTGCAGGTAGAGCAATTGCTCGGCGATGTTGGTGGCGTGCTCGGCGATGGCGTGGGCGGCGGTGGAGATCTCCAGCAGCAGGAAGGCCGCCGCGGGGTCGAGGGTGCCCTGTCGCAGACGGTCCTGGGCGTCTTGCAGCAGGGCGGCCTTGAAGGCCTCGACGGCCTCGTCGCTCTGGAGCACGACGCGGGCCAGCCGAACGTCGCCGGTGGCCAGGGCCTTCATGGCGTCTCGCAGGATGCCCACCACGCTGTTGGTCAGCACGCGGAAGGTGGTGGGGGGCGTGGGTGCCGGCTGGTTCGAGCCGGTGCCCGCGTCGGCCAGGCGCTGGCCCAGCGTGGCACAGGCCAGGGCCGCGTCGGCGATGCGTTCGAGCTCGTTGTTGATCTTGACGATCGTCAGCAGGCGGCGCAGGTCGGCCTCGGGCAGGCGGTGCTGGCCACCCGCGGCCACGTCGTGCAGGCCGTTGCCCGCGTCGGTGGCGTCGCCCAGCAGATCGACGGCGGCTCGCTCGATGGCTACGTCGGCGCGGTCGACACGCTCCTCGGCGGCCTCCAGTGCCAGCAGGCCCGAGTGGCTGGGGGCAAACAGGTGGTCAAAGCCCGCCTCGACCATTTCCAAGACCAGAGCGCCCTGGTCGCTCAGGTGCTGGCCAAGGGTGGCCAGGCGTTCTTGAAAGCCCTGGGGCGTGGTGGGCATGGGGTCGGGCTCCGATCCGGGGCGTCTCGGGCCGATACAAAGACCGGCCTTTCGCGTCGGCTTGGCCTAGCGTAGCGCCGCCGACCGGCCTCGGGCCGTTGAAGGAGTGGACCGGAGCATGAACGAGTTCTGCGTGGAGCAACTGAGCGCCCGGTGGGTGTTAGATTCGCGGGGCAACCCGACTGTGCGGGTGGAAGTCGGCTTGGCCGGCGGGGCCCGGGGCGTGGCCATCGTGCCCAGCGGGGCCAGCACGGGCGAGCACGAGGCCGTCGAACTGCGCGATGGCGACAAGGCCGTCTTCGGCGGCAAGGGCGTGTCGAAGGCGGTGGCCAACGTGCTCGATCGCCTGGCGCCCGCGGTGGCGGGGCTCGACGCCCGCGACCAGGCGGCCCTCGACCACGCCATGCTCGCCGCCGATGGCTCGGCCAACAAGGGGGTGCTGGGGGCCAACGCCATCCTGGGCGTGTCGCTGGCGGCGGCCCACGCCGTGGCAGCCGAGGCGGGCCTGCCGTTGTATCGCAGCGTGGGTGGGGCGGGTGCCCGCACGCTGCCCGCGCCGATGCTCAACGTCATCAACGGGGGCAAGCACGCCGACAACAACCTGGACTTCCAGGAGTTCATGGTCCAGCCGTGGGGGTTCGACGACTTCGAGACGGCCCTGCGCGCGGGGGTAGAGATCTACCACGCCCTGCGCGGGCTGCTGCACGAGGCCGGCCTGAACACCGCCGTGGGCGATGAGGGCGGCTTCGCGCCCGACTTCAAGACCGCCGAGGAGGCGTTGCAGTTTCTGGAGCGGGCCACGAAGAAGGCCGGGTACGGATGGGGCACGCAGGTGTTCATCGCGCTCGACCCGGCCGCCAGCGAACTGGCCAACGAGGCCAAGAAAGCCGGCAAGCCGGGGTATAAGCGCTTCAAGAGCGACCAGGCCATCATCACCAGCGACGAGCTCATCGACACCTGGGCCCAGTGGTGCGACAACTACCCCGTGCGGAGCATCGAGGACGGGCTCGACGAAAACGACTGGGCGGGCTGGAAGAAGCTGACCGATCGCCTGGGAGAGCGCGTGCAACTGGTGGGCGACGACCTGTTCGTGACGAACATCAAATTCCTGCGGCGCGGGCTCGACGATGGCTGCGCCAACGCGATCCTCGTCAAGCCCAATCAGATCGGCACGCTCAGCGAGACCCTCGAAGCCGTCGACCTCGCACGCCGCAACGGCTATGGGGCCGTCATGAGCCATCGCAGCGGCGAGACCGAGGACAGCACTATCGCCGACCTGGCCGTGGCGACGAATTGCGGGCAGATCAAGACCGGCGCGCCCTGTCGAAGCGACCGCAACGCCAAGTACAACCGCCTGCTGGTGATCGCCCAGGAACTGGGCCCTAGTGCGCTTTATGGCGGGGGGGCGTAGATGGCCTTGTCGGGCGAGAAGGCGGTGCCTCAGCCCCTGGAGCGGCGCACGCTCTACCACGGGCAGCGCTTCGATTTCGAGTTGCTCACGCTGCCAGCCCGGGACGGCGCGGGCACGCGCGAGATGGCGGTGGTTCGGCACGGCGGGGCGTGCGCGATCCTGCCGATCCTGGAAGAGGCCGCCCCGGGCCGGCCCGCCACGCTGGTGCTCATCCGCAACCAGAGGTCCGCGGTGGGCAAGACGCTCTGGGAGATCCCCGCGGGCACGATCGACCCGGGCGAGGCGCCCCACTCCTGTGCGGCACGCGAATTGATCGAAGAAACCGGGTACAAGGCCGCAACATTGGAGCCCTTTGGCCGGTTCTATACCACACCCGGCCTGACCGACGAGGTCATGCACGTGTTTGTGGGGCGTGGGCTGACCCACGTGGGCCAGGACCTGGACGACGGGGAACACATCGAGGTACACACGGTGCGTGCCGACGAGGCGCTGGCGATGATCGAGGACGGCAGGCTGATGGACGCCAAGAGCGTGATCCCCATCGTGCGCGCCCACGCGGCGGGATGGCTGGGGATAGCGCGGTGAGCGAACGTTGGGGCGGCATGGGCGGCGGTGGGGCGGGCAGGCCGGGCTGGCTCGAGCGCGTCATGGGCCAGGGCGACAACCCGCTGCGATGGTCGCTGCCGTTGTATCGTCTGTGGGGCATCACCGTCAAGCTCCACCTCATCTTCATTCTGTTCATCATCATCCGCCTGATCTCTTCGGCGGGCCCTGGCATCCTGGGCTTCACGTATACCGTGATCATGCTGGCCATCGTTTTCGGGCTTGTGCTGCTGCACGAGTACGGGCACTGTTTTGCCTGCCGATGGGTGGGGGGCGAGGCCGACGAGATCATGCTCTGGCCCCTGGGCGGGCTGGCGTTCTGCCGACCGCCGCACGAGTGGAAGGCCGACCTCATCACGACGCTGGGCGGGCCGGGCGTGAACGCGGTGCTGCTGGTTCCCTTGGGCGTGGCTTCGATGCTTGTCAACGGCGGGTGGGAGTACGCCGTGTTCAACCCCTTCGCGCCCAACTGGCCGCCCGGGGGCGTCTTCGAGAACACCATCTTCCTGCTGCACTATGTCAACATGGTGCTGCTGGCCTTCAACATGCTCGTGCCCATGTACCCCATGGACGCCGGCCGCGTGGTGCAGGCCATCCTGTGGCGCAAGTTGGGCTACGAGAAGAGCCTGTGGGTCTCGTGCAACATCGGGCTGGTGGCCGCGCTGGCGGTGGCCGTCGTCGCCTTCGCGGGTGAACAGATGCTGCTGCTGGGCATCGCGCTCTTCGGCGGGCTCTCCTGCTGGCAACAGAAACAGGGCCTGAAGATGATGGGCTTCGAGCCCAAGTACGCCGCGGCATATCAGGCCGCCGAGCAGAGCCAGAAGCGCAAGGGACCCAGCCGATCGCATCTGGCGGCCATCAAGAAGCGGCAAGAAGAAGAGGCCCGCGTCGAGAAACTGCTGGACAAGATCGCCCAGCAAGGCATGGCCAGCCTCACGGCGGGCGAACGCAAGTTCCTCGACCGGGTATCGCAGAAGAAGCGTCAGGGCAAGACGGGCTGAAGGGAGATTCGACGCGATGGGATTGCAGGATCGGGGCTACATGCAAGGCGACAACGCGCCGCCGGGGCTCAGGCCAGCGCGCGGGGGTGGGCTGCCGTTCTCGATGTCCACGCTGCTGATCGCCATCAACGTCATTATCGAGCTCTTCCGATACGTCGCGTTCAGTGTCTGGCAAGCGATGTTCGACTGGGGCCACTTCTCGACCACCAAGGCCATCTTCGGTGTTGAATTCTGGCGCTTCCTGACGTTCCAGTTCCTGCACGCCAACCTCGTCCACCTGGCCTTCAACATGTTGGGCATCTGGTTCCTGGGAAGGCTCGTCGAGGACCAACTCGGGCCCAAGAAGTACCTGGCCTTCTACCTTGTCTGCGGCATCTTCGGCGGGCTCATGTATCTGCTGCTGAACTTCCTGGGCGGGGTCATCGGCATCTCGCTGCCCGGCCTGCTCATGAACGACCCAGCCACGCCGCTCATCGGCGCGTCCGCGGGCGTTTTTGGCGTGGTCATGGCCTGCGCCTACATCGCCCCCAACGCAGTCGTGCAACTGATCTTCCCGCCCATCCCCATGAAAATGAAGACCTTCGCCTACGGTTTCGTGGCGTTGGCGCTGGTCATGCTGTTGATTGGCTCTACTAACGCCGGCGGCGAGGCCGCCCACCTGGGCGGGGCCATCGCGGGCTTCTACTTCATCCGCAATACACACCACCTGATCGATTTCTTCGACGTGCTGGGAGATTCACGCAAGCCCAAGAGCCCAAAGCCGCCCAGGCACAAGCGGGGCGGCGGTGCCAGCCAGCAGGAGGTCGACCGTGTGCTGGAAAAGGTTTCCGCCTCGGGTCTTGGCAGCCTGACATCGCAGGAGCGTGAGATCCTGCGCCATGCCACCAAGCAGCAACGCCGGGGCTGACCGCACGCATGGCCATCAACTTCGAGATCTCGGCACGGAGCCGCGTGACGGACGGCAGGGTGGGCAAGGTCGCCACGCCCCACGGCTTGTTCGACACGCCCGCTTTCATGACCGTGGGCACACGTGCCACCGTCCGCGGGGTGACGAATGAACAACTCCAGCGCATCGGCGCGCAGGTCGTGCTGAACAATGCCTATCACCTGTGGCTGAGGCCCGGGCCCGAGCGTGTGGAGCGCCTCGGCGGCGCGCACCGGTTCATGGGCTGGCCCGGGCCCATCCTGACAGACTCGGGTGGCTACCAGGCCTACTCGATGGCCAACAACAACGCCATCGACGAAGACGGCGTGACATTCCGCTCGATCGTTGACGGGCGGACATTGCGCATGACCCCCGAAGTCTCCATGGACATCCAGAACAAGGTCGGAGCCGACATCATCATGGCCTTCGACGACTGCCCTCCCTCGATCGACCAGGAGACCGACGACCTCTCGCAGACCAGGCACAAGCTGCGGGCCGCCCAAGAGCGCGACCGCCTCAAGCACGGCTACGACCACGCCCACCGCCTGAAACTGGCCAACGAGCGCACCATCCGCTGGCTCGAACGATGCGCCAAGGCCCACGCCAGGCCCGAGGCCCAAGCCCTCTTCGGCATCGTCCAGGGCGGCACCGACGAAGATGCCCGCCGTTGGTCGGCCCAGCATGTCACCAACGTGGAACTGCCCGGCTATGCCATTGGGGGGGTCAGCGTGGGAGAGACCAGCGAGGACATCGCCCGGGTCGTCCGCTTCACTACGCCCATGCTCCCCGCGGCCAAGCCCCGCTACCTCATGGGCGTGGGCTACCCGAGGGACATCGTGGCGGCCGTCTGCGCGGGGGTGGACATGTTCGATTGTGTCCTTCCAAGCCGCAATGGGCGGAACGCCAGTGCCTTCGTGCCGCAAGGCCAGATTCGCCTGCGCAACGCCCAGTACGCCGAGGACCCCGAGCCCCTGGAGCCGGGCTGCGATTGCCCGGCGTGCTGCCCGGGAGTGGGCCTGCCTGCGAGCCGGGCGTATATCAGGCATTTGTTCATGTCCCAGGAGATGCTCGGGCCCATCCTGGTCTCGCTGCACAATCTGCGGTTCTACCAGCGTCTGATGGAGGACCTTCGGGCGACGATCCGGGTCGACGACTGGTCGGGGTTTGCGGCCCGGTGGCCCTCGGCGGCGTCGGGCATCCCGCAGGCCGCTTACCATGCCCCCCGCGCCGGCCCGTCTGGCGCTGGTGAGTGTTGATCCGCCCGGTGTTCGATCGGGCCTAGAAATGAACAGGACCCTCCCGTGGAAGGCCATCTCTCGCCCGTACATCTTTCCATGACCATCCCCGCGACACTGGCCTGGCAGGACGCCTCACCCTTAGGCAGTGGTGAACTGCCCGCGGGTGCGACCTCGCAGCCGGGCACGACGGGAGCGCCGGGGACCCCACCACCGAGCCAGGGCGGGCCAGACCTGTTCATCCTGGTCGTCTTGGGCATGAGCATCTTCCTGGTGATGATGATCTTCACCGGCGGGCGGCGCCAAAAGCGCGAGCAGAAGACTCGACAGGCCATGCTTGACGCCCTCAAGCGCAACGACAAGGTGCAGACCATCGGCGGCATCATCGGCACCGTCGCCGAGGTGCGCACCGACGAGGTCGTGCTCAAGGTCGACGATGCGGGCCACAACAAGATCCGCTTTGCCCGCAGTGCGATCCAGCAGGTCATCTCATCTCGCGGCGGGCCTGCCGATGCCACGAGCACGGCCGAGAACCACGCCGACGAGCCGCAGGCGGCCCACTCCTGAAGTACCGAATCGAGCAACGACCGAGCCCGCCGGCAGTGCCGTAGCGGGCAGACCATGCGAGGGATCGTGATCCATGATGCGTAACCGTTTGGGATGGTCCCTTCTGGCAATGGCGATGATGGCTTTTGCCATCTTTGGTTTCATGCCGCCGAAGGAGAAGCTCCGCCTGGGCAAGGATCTGGCCGGTGGCGTCACGCTGACATACGCCGTCCAGATCGACCCGGGCCAGAACGCCCAGGAGTTGCTGAACCAGATGGCAACGGTGCTGGGCGAGCGCATCGACCCCGGCAACCAGATGGACATCAGCATCGTGCCCGTGGGGCGAGACCGCCTCGAGTTCACGATGCCCCTGCCCACCGAGAACGTCAAGGCGCTGCGTCAGGCCTTCGAAAACGAACTGGCCCGCCTGAACAACTTCACGATTGACCCGGTGCGCTTCGAGCGGCTGATGGGCGAGGGCCCGGCACAGCGCGAGGCATCCATCGCACGTTTCCGCGAGAATAGCCCCGAATTGGCCAGCCGCCTGGAAGCGGCCGCGCGGGCCTACGACCGCCTGCTGGCCGCCGAGGCCGCCTATCGGTCCATGCTCGATCAGGCCGAGCCCGATCCGACTTTGCTCGACGCCGCCGAGGCCGAGGCGGCCGATGCGTCCCTGGATTATGACCAGGCACGCGATCATGCGTTGAAGCTGTCGATCCGCGCCGCCGAAGTCCGGCGTGTGCTGGAATTCTCGCGTGAGGTGACCCGCAAGATCGACCGCACGAACCAGCGCGTTGTGGAGTTGCCCAGCCCCTTCGATCGGGCATGGGAGGCCCTGATGGCCCGGGCCGCGCCGGCGGATGCCTCGGCGGGCCCCAGCTCGCTGCAACAGGAATTGCAGCGCATCCGCGACGCGTACGAGACATACACCAGGCAAAGACGATCTCTGGACGACCCGCAAGACCTCAAGCGGCTCCTGCGTGGATCGGGCGAGTTGGACTTCCGTATTGTGGTGGCCACCAATACCCGCGCCGACGAGATGTCGCTGCGTGAACGCATGCAAGAGGTCGGCCCGCGCAACGCCAATCCCGAGGGGGCGATCTGGCTGCCGCTGGCCAAGGTGGAGTCGTGGTTCGACACGCTCGAAGAGTCTCAGCTGCTCGATGCCGATCCGTCCGGGTTCTTTGCCGGTCGTGGCCTGGTGGTCGAGTCTTACGATGGTCAGTACTGGATGCTGCTGTGGAACCAGGTGGGCAACCGCCTGACCAGCGCCGAGGGCAATTGGAAGGTCGCCCGCTCGTACATGGGCCGCGACGACATCGGACGCAACAGCATTATCTTCGTGATGGACACGCTGGGCGGGCAACGCCTGGGCGAACTCACCCGCGAGCATGTGGGCGAGAAGATGGCCATCGTGCTGGACGACCGCGTCGTCACCGCGCCGACCCTCCAGGGCCGCATCTCCACCAACGGGCAGATCACCGGCGACTTCTCGATCGAGGAACTGCGGTACATCATCCGTGTGCTCAACGCCGGTGCCTTGCAGGCCCGCCTGTCGCCCGAGCCCATCAGCGAGACAACCATCGGCCCCAGCCTGGGCAAGGACAACCTCGACGCCGGCCTTCGGGCTGGCATCTATGCGCTGATTGCCGTCAGCATCTTCATGGTGCTTTACTACTTCGTCTATGGTGCGGTGGCCGTCATCGCGCTGGGCTGCAACGCCGCTCTCATCCTGGGTGCTATGGCCCACAACCAGAGCGCCTTTACCATGCCCGGCATCGCGGGAGTCATCCTGACCTTCGGCATGGCCGTGGACGCCAACGTACTCATCTTCGAGCGCGTCCGCGAAGAGCTGCGCAACGGGCTCGACTTGGCCCAGTCGGCCAAGTTGGGCTACCAGCGGGCCCTGTCGGCGATCGTCGACGGCAACGTGACCAACCTCATCGTGTGCGTCGTGCTCGTGGGCGTGGCCACCCAGGAAGTCAAGGGCTTTGCCATCACGTTGGGCGTGGGCGTGGTCTGCACCATGATCGCCGCCCTGATCATCAGCAGACTCTTGCTCTCGGTGCTGATCGAAGACCTGAACCTGAAGTTCATGGGTAAACCGGCCACGAGCATGCTCGCCACGGCCGCCCCGATCATCGACCGTGTCCTCGAACCCAAGATCAACTGGATCGGCATGCGGCGCGTTTTTGCGACGATCTCGGTCGCCGCCGTGCTTGGCAGCGTGGCCTTGGTCATCCACCAACGAGACCGCATGCTCGACACCGAGTTTGTCGGGGGCACCCAGGTCGTGCTGCGTTTTGGAGAGGATGAGGCCGTCGGGCGTGCCAAGACGCTCACGCGTCAGGACGTGCTCGACCGTATCATGGGCGTCGCTCGGGCCGCCGCACCCGGCACGCAGTTGGCCCTGCTCGAACAGGCCACGATCGTGCCGCTGAACCCGGCCGCCGATGGCGTGACCAGCAACACGTTCCAGATCAAGACGCTGGCTACGAATGCCGACGAGGTGCAAGACGCGCTGGCTCGCGCCTTTGCCGACGTGCTCGACGTGAGGGCCTCGGTCCGCTTCGAGCGTTCGGACATCGAAGACGCTCGCCGGGCTCCGGTGTATCCCATCACCAGCCCCGCGCCACTGGGGACGCACATCGGCGACCCGCAATATCGCGACGACGTCAGCGGCTACGTCGGTGGCGTGGCGATCGTGATCGCGGGCCTGGAGCCCGGCCTGACCGTCGAGGCCATCGAGGACCGCCTCGACCTGCTGCGAAGCCAGCAGGACTTCTCCATGACCCTGGCCCGGCAGCGCGAGGTCCGGGCGCTGGCACGCCATGACGACGGTACCATCCGTTCCGTCGTGCTGCTGACCATCGACCCGGGGGCGACCTACTTCGGCGACCGCGACCGTTGGTGGCAGGACGTGGGCCAACTCGAATGGCGCCTGGTGCGAGAGGCCCTGACAACCTCGACCACGCTGGCCAGCGTCAGCAACTTCAGCCCCGCCGTCGCGCAGGAGTTCCGGGGCCGTGCGATCTTTGCCGTGGTCATCAGTTTCGTGCTGATCACCATATACATCTGGGTGCGTTTCGGCTCGGTACGCTACTCGTTGGTGGCGCTGATCACGCTCGCGCACGACGTGGCTATTGCCCTTGGCCTCATCGCTTTGGCCGAGATCATCTATGAGTTCCCCACCGGCGCTCGCGTCGCGGGCTTCTTCAATGTCCTGCCCTTCCGCATCGACCTGAACACCATCGCAGCGCTGCTGACCATCATCGGCTACTCCCTCAACGACACCATCATCATCATGGACCGCATCCGCGAGAACCGCGGCAAACTCCCATACGCCAACAAGCGGGTGGTCAACCTCTCCATCAACCAGACCCTCAGCCGGACGGTCATCACCTCGGGCACGACCCTCTTTGCCGTCGTGGTGCTCTACATCCTCGGGGGCGAGGGCCTGCGCCCCTTCGCATACGTGCTGCTGGTGGGCGTGGCCGTGGGCACCTATTCCTCGATCGCCGTCGCCGCTCCGCTGGTATGGTCCAGGAAGCAGGACCCATCGGGCGGTCGCATCGATGATCAGGGTGGTGCGGGGCCAGAGACCGGGTTCTCGGGCACCCCGGGCGGGTTCAACACAGCCACCGGCCCGGACAAGCCGATGATGTAAGGTAATGACCAACGCACCGGCCAACGCGGGCTCGCTCCGGCGGACGGCCATCGGCCTCCTGGCCTTGGCCGCCCTTTGGAACGCCATCTATTGGCTCTGGCCCGTCCATCGCCAGGCACCCATCACGCTGGCCGCCGATACGGTCTTTCCCGCCTCCACGCCCGTGGATGTGCCGGCACCAGTGACGCCCGTTCGAGAGCCTGAACCAGAGCCCCAGGTTCAGCTTGTCGCCGAGATAGCCGACCCGATGCTCGTAGAAGATGTCGAACATGGAGGGATCCTGCTTCCCCAGTTCGAGCACTACACGGTCACCGAACGCGACCGTACGCTGGGAGACATTGCCAGCCGCTTTTACGGCGACAAGGACCGCTGGCGTGCCATCGCCCAGGCCAACCCACACCGCGACCCGGCACGGCTCAAGGCCGGCCAGGTCTGGCGTATCCCCATCGATCCGGACAATATCCAGGGCATCCCGGTCGACGCCCGTGGCAATCCGATCGAAGTCGATCCACCCAGGCCCGCAGGGGTGACTTTCACCGAATATGTCGTGCGCACCGGCGACACCCTCGGGGCCATCTCGCGGATGCACTATGGCACTACCCAGCACGCCGACGCGATCTTTGCCCACAACCGCGAACGGCTCGGCCTTCGATCGCCGCGTGCCATCCGGCCGGGTCAGGTCTTGCTGATCCCCAAAGAGCCTTAAGCGGACCTACCCTTGGCTCCATGAACGAGCCGACCACGTACATTGTCACCGGCGGTGCAGGATTCGTCGGATCGAACTGCTGCGCGGCCCTGTCCAAGGCAAGGCCCGATGCTCGTGTTCTTTGCATCGACGACTTCCGAGTAGGCTCGTTTGGCAACCTCATCGAGGCTTACGAACGACAAGGCCTGGGACCGGTCACTTGCGAGGTCATCGCTCAGGACTGGACGTACCTGCTGACGCTGCTCGATGATGAGCCCGTGGGCATCGTCCACATGGCCGCCATCACCGATACCACCGTCGAAGACCAGGCCCGGATGCTCGACGAGAATGCCGGCCCGGCATGGGATGGCTTACTCGAGGACACCGCCCAGGCCGGGCATCGCCTCGTGTATGCCAGTAGCGCGGCCACCTATGGCACGCCGCCACAGGCCGCGCGACGCCAGGCCTACCCGCTCGATGCCGCCGGCAAGCCCGACAACATCTACGGCTTCAGCAAATGGGTCATGGAGAACGCCCACCGGCGTGTGCAACGACAAACTCCCGGCGCGTGGATCGTGGGCCTTCGGTTTTTTAACGTCTTCGGGCCGGGCGAGTCGAGCAAGGGTGCGATGGCCTCGATGGCATACAAGCTCGCACAACAGATGCTCGCGGGCACACGGCCCAGACTCTTCACGCCCGGCGATCAGGCCCGAGACCAGGTCTTCATCGACGACGTGGTTGTGTGCGTGCTGGCCGGGCTGGGGCTCAGAGAGGTATCGGCACCAACGCCGGGCATTTACAACCTGGGCAGCGGAAGGACGACCACCTTCAACCAGATCGCCGACGCCGTCCGTGCGGGGCTTGGGCTCTCGCCGGGCGATCTACCCACCGAATACTTTGAGATGCCAGAAAGTATCCGACGTTTTTATCAGGACTTCACGCTGGCGGACATGGCCGAGACCGAGCGTGGCCTGGGCTTCGTGCCGATGCATGACCCGGTCGCCGCCATCAACTTGTACGCCTCGTACCTCAAGCAGCGAACGGGAGAGTATCGTTGAGCATCCGTCGCATCCTCGTCACCGGCGGCGCCGGCTTTGTTGGCTCGCATCTCTGTGAGCGCCTGGTCAATGAAGGCCAGGACGTCATCTGCATCGACAACTTCTTCACGAGCCAGAAGAGCAACATCGCCCACCTGCTGAACAGTCCCAACTTCGAACTCATCCGACACGATGTCACCCATCCGATGTGGCTCGAAGTTGATGAGATCTACAACCTCGCGTGCCCGGCCGCCCCGGGTCACTACCAGTACAATCCCATCAAGACCATGAAGACCAGCGTGCTGGGGGCCATCCACGTTCTGGGCATGGCCAAGCGTTGCAACGCCACCGTCCTCCAGGCATCCACCAGTGAGGTCTACGGCGACCCCGAGGTCCACCCCCAACCCGAGAGCTATCGCGGCGCGGTCAACCCCATCGGCCCACGCGCCTGCTACGACGAGGGCAAACGCGCCGCCGAGACGCTCTTCTTCGACTACCACCGACACAACCGCGTCAAGATCAAGGTCGTCCGCATCTTCAACACCTACGGCCCGAACATGCACCCGCACGACGGCCGCGTGGTTTCCAACTTCATCCGCCAGGCGCTCGCCGGCGAAGACCTCACCATCTACGGCGACGGCAGCCAGACCCGCAGCTTCCAATACGTCGACGACCTAGTCGAGGGCCTCTACCGCATGATGCACGGGCCCGACGACTTCCCCGGCCCGGTCAACATCGGCAATCCCGGCGAATTCACCATCCGCCAGCTCGCCGAGATGGTCATCGAGCTCAGCGGCTCGAAGTCAAAGATCGTCCAGCGCGAGGCCGTTGTCGACGACCCCAAGCAGCGCCAGCCCGACATCACCCTGGCCAAGGCCAAGCTCGACTGGCAGCCGAACATCGCATTGCGTGAAGGACTCCAGAAGACCATCGAGTACTTCCGCTCGATCGACATCGACAGCTTCCGGGCGCCCACGCCGAATTACTAAGGGGAGTTGACATGCCGTTTCCCATCGCGAGGGACGAGATCGGCAAGACGGAGGTACAACTCGGGTTGACCTTCCCGCCGCGTTTTATTGATCGGATGATGCGGGATAATGGCGGGACAGTACAAGCGGCAGGGGACTCGTGGGAGTTACATCCCTTTCGCAATGGTGCTGACCGCAAGATGCTCGCCAGGACTGCAAACCATGTCGCTCGGGAGACTATCCAATGCCGCGAGTGGCCGGAATTTCCGCCGCAAGGCGTGGTAATCGCGAGTAACGGCACGGGTGATGCCTTGATCCTGCTTCCATCAGAAGTTGACGCAAAGGCGCTCGGCGAGACGATCTATTTGTGGGAGCACGACACCGGAATCGTGAGCCCGGTCTTGGACTCAATTGACTCAACTTCATTGGCGTAATTGTGACCAACACCATCGCCATCAAACCCGCCACCCCAGACGACGCCCCACACTGGCTCGCCATGCGCCAGGCCCTCGGCCCCCACTGGGTCATCGACCATGCCGAACGCATGGTCGCCGAGTACTTCGACGCCGGCACCATCGACCATCTACCGCACACCGTGCTCCTCGCGTGGCGTGGCGACGACCGCGTGGGCATGGCCGAGGTCTCGCTTCGACAATTTGCCGAGGGCTGCGAGACTTCGCCCGTGGGCTACCTGGAGGGCTGGTTCGTCGAGGACAAGTGCCGTGGCATGGGCGTGGGCAAGGCGCTCGTCGAGGCCGCCAAGGATTGGTCGCGCTCGCAGGGTTGCAAGGAGTTCGCCTCCGACGCCGAGATGGACAACCTCGCCAGCCAGGCCGCCCACGTGGCCCTGGGCTTCCAGCCCGTCTGCGACATCCGCTGCTACCGCATCGCCCTGGACTAATCCCGCACCCGCCGCAGCAACTCCGGCAGCACCACCCCGCTCGGCCCGCGCAGCGCGTGCGTCACCGATCCGGTCATGGGCGTCGCCTCGGGGTTGATCTCCACCGTCGGCACGCCACGCGAGAGAGCCATGTCGATGTATCCCGCCGCCGGATACACCACCGCGCTCGTGCCGATCGTCAGGAACACGTCGCAAGACATCACCGCCCGCTCTGCCGCTTCGATGGCGTCGGTCGGCAGCATCTCGCCGAACAGCACGATGTCGGGTCGCAGCACGCCGCCCGCTTTTGAAGTGGGGGGGAAGCTCGAAAAATCGACCTCCCCGATCGGGCGCTTTTCCCCGGTTTTCTGGCAACGCCATCGCAGGATCGAGCCGTGCAACTCGACGACATCGAGCGCTCCACCCGCCTGATGCAGCCCGTCGATGTTTTGCGTCAGCACGTCCACATTGCCGCCCGCATCACGCTTGAGTTGCTGGAGCTGCGCGAGCGCTACATGCCCCGGGTTGGGCTTCGCGTGGGCACATCTGGAGAATCGCCAGTGGTACCACTCGGTCACCATCTTCGGGTCTCGCGCGAGCGCATCGGCGTGCGCCAGTTCCATCGGGTCGTATCGCGCCCATAGCCCGGTCTGCGGCTGGCGGAAAGTCTCGATACCGCTCTCGGCCGACATCCCAGCGCCCGTCAGCACCGCCACGCGCGGAGCGGTCTGTAGTAATTCGGCGACGAGTTGGAGTTCGGTCTGGTCGGCAAGATCGGACATGCGTGAGAGTAGAAGAAAACCCCGGTCTGGTCGAATCCAGCCCGGGGGGTATTCGTAGATTCTGATTCCCCGTGTGGGGGCAAGTCACTCAGCGGCGGCGACGCATCGCGGCCAAGCCACCAAGGCCCAGCAATGCCAGCGAGGCAGGCGCGGGGATGGGCACCACGGTCATGGTCAGGTCGTCGCTGATACTCAGCCAGCGGCCTTCGGTCCAGCCGACGCTGCTCACGCCTCGGCCGGAGATGACCAGCGAATCACCCTCGCTCATGATGACGCTGGAGATGTCGACCATCGACGAGCGGCGGTCGCCCACGCTGACGCCCGGAGTCGGCTTGCTCAGCCGATCGGTGAAGAGCACGTCAAACTCCCCGCCGGCGGTCTGGCGAGCGACGACCAGTTCGACGTCGATGTCCGTGCCGCGGAACTCATGCCCGGTCCAGAGCACGTCGAAAGAGCCCGTGAGGGACAGCGCGAGGTCGCCAGCCCCTGTCGGCAGAAGCCAACGCACGAGTGGAGTCGTCTCGTAGTGGGTGCCCACGAGGTTGTGCGTCATGCGGTCTTGGCGGATGGGCGGGTTCCTATCGTCGCCAGCCGTCCACGCACCGAATCCGTTGCCCCACCAGTTGTTGTCCCAACTCAGGAGAGTGGTCGACTGCTGATACCAGGGATTGTCGGCTCCAAGACCGCCCCCGCCGGTGGCATACTCGTACCGCCAGACACCCACGCCGTCGAAGCCGGGTCCTGGGTTGCCAAAAGTGCTGCCGTGCAACACGCCTGGCGCCCAGTCGCTGGCCCGATGCCAGGCATCGCCCGAGTTGTACTGCGCCAAAGCCGCCTGGCTCGCCGAAAGCGCCACGCCAGCCGTCAACGCAAGGATCATGTTCGGTGTCTTCATGGTCTATCTCCCGCTCTTCCTCTAAGGGCTCACTCTCCAACATGCCCCAGAACCGGGAAAAGACCACCCAGAAAGAAAAAAAGTCTCAAGCCGGACCAGATTTCCTTTCGAACTGGGGCACCAACACCCGTTCTCCCCAGGAATGGGCATTGGACCGTGCCGATAATCACGGCATGGCCACAAACCCCACAGCAAGGCATCCTCTGGTTCTTTGCGACGGCGACCTGCCCAGCATGGTCGCTTTGAGTCTGACAGCCGATGCGATGAGCGGCTTGGGTTCAGTCTCGGTCTTGTCTGGGCCGATAACTGTCGTATCTCCCGAAATCATCACTGCCAAGATCCATGCCCTGGCCGAGTCCCAGGCCGCCCGCTGCCACGACTTTCCCGCCGTCGCTCCGGTCGCGGTCTCGACCGGGCACCGTCGAACCCGCTACCTGTTTGAGGCTGTCCAAGCAGCCCTGACCAACGGCTGTACGACACTGGTGTGCCCTTGGCAGGCCGAGGGGTTGGACCCAGACACCGACCGCGATGCCGATGCCCCTCCTGGTGTCGATGCCTTGGCTCGCGAGTTGGACCGAGCATTGCTCGTTTCCCGCCTGGTGACCCTGGACGCCAGCGAGCACGGCGTGGGCGTGTTCGAGATCCAGACGCCACTGATGGACCTCAGTGACCGCCAGGTTGCCGAGATGGCACTGGACTTGGACGTGCCCATCTGGCGTGCGTGGTGGTGGGATCTGACCAATGGCCGAAAGCCCAAGGATGCCGCACTGGCCGACCGAGCGGCGGCATACCGGCGGCGATGGGAGTCAGCACTTATCGGACTTGGATGGTCGGCAGCGGCCGAGGCCAGTGCGGCGCGGTAGACCTGGAACCGAACTGGACACCCTCTCTGGACATGGCACAACACGGGCAACCGGTACGATGGATCATGCCTGAGTGCGGGCTCATCGTACAGAAGTTCGGCGGCACCTCGGTGGCCGACGCCGCCAGGATTCGGCTGTGCGCACAGCGTGCCTTAGACACCACCCGCTTGGGGCATCGCGTTGTTGTGGTCGTCTCGGCGATGGGCCGTACGACCGATGCCTTGTTGCGGACGGCGATGGAGATCGACCCCAATCCGCCCGCACGCGAATTGGATCAGCTCTTGGCCGCTGGTGAACAGGTCTCCGTCGCGCTCACAAGCATCGCCATCGATGCCCTGGGTGGGCGTGCGGTCGGTCTCGACGCCCGGCAGGCGGGCATCTCGGCCGAAGGGCCCCATGGTCGGGCCCGTGTCGGGCACATCGACGCCGATCGTATCTTGTCCGTGCTGAACCAGGGCGCCATCGCCGTGGTGGCGGGTTTCCAAGGCGAGCTGACCTGTGGGGACCGGGCCACCATCGGCCGGGGTGGCTCGGACACAACCGCCGTCGCACTGGCCGCAGCGTTAGGTGCGGACCTGTGCGAGATCCACACCGACGCGATGGGAGTGATGACCGCCGATCCGGCGATCGTGCCTCATGCCCGGCGTCTGGACGTGCTGTCCTGGCCGGCCATGAGCGCATTATCGCGCCGCGGTGCCAAGGTCCTCTCCATCGACTCGGCGGAGATGGCCCAGCGGGAACGCGTGCCCGTGCGAGTGCGCCACTCGGCCTTGGCTGGCGAGGGCACGTCTATCCGGGGCGATCAGTGGCCGGACGGTCCCGTGGCCTGCGCGATGGTGCGGGGCGAGCGCGACACGGCCGTGGCGCTCGTCGGCCGTGGGCTCACCATGCAGACACGGGAGCGAGCCTTGGGCGTGCTGGGGCCTTGTGCGAACGAGGAAGACGACGCCCTCGTGCTGCACAGCGTGCCCCACGAGCGAGCGCCAGCCTTGCTCCGGGAGTTGCATATCGCCGCGGGTTTTGAGGCGTCAGCGAGTCTCGCCGGCTTCGCCTGAGGCAAAGTCGTACGTGCCCATCTGCCGGATGGGCGGCGAATAAATGTGCAGGGTGATGAGGTCCTGCCCCTTGGCCTGCATGTTGGCCACCTGGTGGATGTCGGCATCTTCGGCCGCGCACACCGTGCCCGGTTCGAGTATGCGGCGTCCCGTCGGACACACCAGCCCGCTTGCGGTGCGCTCATATCGGATCTCGGTGCCACGTCCCTCGATGACCTTGAAAGCGCAACTGGAGCCCTCGTGGTCGTGGATGGGCGTGCAGTCTCCACTTCGCCAGCACAGGGCGAGCAACTCGAACCACTCGCCCCGGGCGATGGTGTTGCGCCGGTAGCCTCGCATGCCAAAGACGCACGATGGCGCGATGTCCTGCCGATCGATGTCCAGGGCAATCAGGCGGCGTTCGAGTTCGCCCAGATCGGCCCGATGGCGTAAGGAGGACAGATACCCCACCAGGTCGGCGAGCCGCTCGGGCATGGTCGTGCTGGCTTGGGGCGTGGTCATGGTGCTGCGACGGGAGTATACGAGCCAGCGGGCAACTTCTCCGCCCGCAATTCCGCATCGAGGGCGCGTGCGAGGTATTCGTATTGTCCGGGGCTGTTGTACAACTGGGCAGAGACTCGGACGCACCTCAAGGGGGGCCCAGCGTGCCCGGTCGTGGGCGGCAGCACGATCGGTACCTGGATGCCCCAGCGGTCGATCAATCCATCCTGGAGCGCGTCATTGTGCAGGGTGGGCCTCTGGGAAATCCTTGTCCAGACCGAGTCTTCCACCTTTGGTAAGGCCGCGGTGGCGATGCACGCGGTCATCTCCGCCGGGGCGGGGGGGCTGGTACCGAGTGCTTCTCCGACGATGCGTTGGCCAAGTAAGGCCAGAGAGCGGTTACGCTCCCGAAGATCGGACCACGCCGCATCCAGAGTGTCGGTATCGCAAGTGATATCAAAGGTCGTGGCCGGAGCACGCTTGGGCGGCTCGTCCCGCGCTATGGATGCCATGATCCGCAGCGAAGCGGGCACGCATAAATACGCCGTGGGGTCGCTGGTGCCGATGTAATCGAATTCGGTATGCATCCGGGGCCGTCCCGGCGGTGGTTTATCGGCCATGTTCGAGAGCACCAGTGGTCGGCAACGGTCGCGCTGGTCCGGGTGGGCCCACAAGATGGCCGAGCCCTTGGGCGAACACACCCACTTGTGCAGGTTGGCGGTGTAGTAACTGGGCGAGAGGCTGCCGATATGCAGGTCGATCTGCCCCGGCGCGTGTGCGCCATCGATCACCACGCGGACGCCCCGGGCTTCGAGATCGCGTGTCAATTCGGCGATGGGCAGCACCAACGCGCTGGCGCTGGTGATGTGGCTGAGCAGGGCGATGCGTGTCCGTGGTGTGACAGCCGCCAGGACGGCCTCGATCACGCTTTGAGGTGTTGGGTTTGGATAGGGAATGCGGGCGGTCACCACGCCTAGTCCACTGGCTCTGGCCATGTGCCGGAGGTTGTTGGCACAGGCTGGGTACTCGTGGTTGGTCAGGAGTAACTCGTCGCCAGCGGTCGCCTGCCCGCTGGCGATGAGGCTGTGCAAGGCCGTGGCCACGCCCGTAGTGGCGTTGGGCACGAAGACCATGCCCGGGGCGTCGCACCCCATGAAACGAGCGATGTCGGCCCGTGCCCAGTCGTACAGGCCCCATAGGTCTTGGGCGAAGAACCGCACGGGCTCGCCTTCCATGCGGGCCCGCCAGGCCTGCTGGGTCTCCAGCACCGCCGCCGGGCAACCGCCGAACGAGCCGTGGTTGAGGAACGTGACCCCGGGCTGGTGGATCCAATGCCGGGCGAAACTGGAAGGCGGAGGGGGGGTGGCGGTTTCACGGGTGGGCATATCGGGGTATCGTTGCGGCATGACCCGACGCGGGCCAATCGTGACGACATGGTTCGCCTTGGGGGCGTGTGCCGTCCTGTGGGGCGGTTGCATGAAGCCCCAGACCCCATGGTCCGAGGGCCTGTGGACACGCCGACCGCCGGACTACCCCTTCTTGCCCGACCGCGTGCTGATCCACCCGCTGACGCGGGCCTCTCAGACGCGCGAGGGGGCCTGGAGGCTGCGCATCCACTTCTTCTTTGTCGATGTTTGGGGCGATCAGGTCAAGGGCCTGGGCACGGCCACGGTGCAGTTGTTCGCCGACGGGCGCGACCTGGGCCAGCCTATCGACGTGGTGCAGTGGGACGCCATCAATCTGAGCGACCTCACCACGAACCGGGCCCATTACGACCATGTCACCCGGACATACGTGCTGGAAGTACCCCAGGAGGCCATGCCCGATTGGCTGCCCCGGGCGCTCGAAGAACTGGCCGAGAAGCAATCCGATGCCGATGCTGCCTACCGCAGTTTCGCGGGCCGCCTGACGATCCGCGTGGTGTATTCGATGCCCTTGTCCAGCGGACAACTGGCCCGCACGAGCAACGATTTCGTGCTCGCGCCGGGGTGACGATGGATCACGCGAATCAGTCGCCCCCTTCGATGATGCCCAGCCGTTGATACTTCTCGCGATAGCGGTCACGCAGCACCCGTTGCTTGTTGCTCAGGTCCACCCGGGCACCGTCGAGGAAAGCGGCCTCGATCGTCGTGGCCATTTCCAGCGGCGTTCCGTCGGTGATCAGCAGCGTCGCGCTCTTGCCGACCTCCAGTGTGCCATAGTGGTCGCCGATACCCAGGATGCGGGCCGCGTCCCGCGTGATGGCGGCCATCGCGGCGGCCTCGTCGAAGCCAAGTTGCCTCCCATACGCCACCGCCGTCGCGGCCTCGTAGGGCAGGTTCCGCACGTTCTCGTCGATGTTGCCCGGGGCCAGACACCACCGTACGCCCGCGGCGTGCAGCCGGGCTGGCAGGGTAAACGCCTCGTCAAAATCGCTGTCGCTGCGCCTTGGGAAGTTGTGGACGCCCTCAACGATCACCGCCACGTCGTGCCTTTTGAGAAGTTCGGCCAGCATGGGTGCGTCGCGGCCGCCGCGGATGATCACTCTCAGCCCGCGCCCGGCCGCCCAAGTCACCGCAGACTGGATGCGCTCGACGGTGTTGGCGCTGATGATCAGTGGCTTCTGGTCGAGAGCACCGGGCAGCACGTCGAGCATCGCCTCGAGTCGTACATCGATGGGCGTCGAACGATCGGCAAGGCGTGCGCTGCCATAGGCCTGGGCGGTATCGAACAGTTGGTCAATCTGGGCGATGCGCTGGCGGATCTGCTCTTCCGAGAGCCCACGGCCGCCGCCGAAAGGGCTGTGCCCTTCACGGACGCTGGGCCAGTTGACCACCAGTCCGGCGTTGGCGTTGGCGGTCATGTCCTCCCACGTCCAGCCGTCCATGCGGATGACGCCGGCCTGCCCGCTCACGAGTCCACCCGAAGGGAATGTGCCCGCCAGCAGGATGCCGTTGGTCCGGGCCACGGGCAGCAACGTCGAATCGGGGTTGACCGCGACAACGGCCCGGACCTCGGGCTTGACCTCGCCCACCTCGTTGTAGTCTCGCATGGCCCGGACCGAGGCGATCTCGGTCAGACCCAGCCGCGTAACGGCCGCGATCATGCCCGGGTACACGTGCATGCCGCGCGCGTCGATGATCCTCGTCGTGGCGATGAACATACGCTCGCCCTGGCCCACCTCGGCAATGCGACCGTTCTCGAACAGGACATACCCGTTCTCGATGGGCGCCTGGCCAGGCACCATCGTGTGGATGGTCGCTCCCGTGATGGCGACGGGATGCTCGGGCGCGAGCCCGCGCGGGGTCAGGTCCTGGCCGTGCGAAAGCGCCGTCACGGCGCACGTCATCAAGGCGGCTGCAACGCGTCGCATCAGCGGGCCTCCCGTGCAAACAACTCCAGATACTCGGCCGGCAGCACGCCGCACGCGCCGCACATGCTCGCCCCGGCGGGCTCGTGCCCATCGTGCCCGAAGAACCACGCGTACACCCCGCGCCGGGTCGGGCCATCGACACCGGGATCGTCGGCGGGTCCATCGTCAAGACCGTTGTCGGCTCCGCCTTCCGGACGCTTGCGCTCGGGCAGCTTGGCCTGTTCTCGCATCAGTTTCTGGATCAGCCGCTCGCGTTCGCGGGCGATGCGCTGGCGGTGGGCCTTGTCCTGTTCCAGGCTGAAGTACTCGCGCCCGTCGATGAACACCCGCTCGCAGCGCGTCATGGTCGAGAGCGGGTCGCCGCTCCAGAACACGATGTCCGCGTCTTTTCCCGGCTCGATGGAGCCCACGCGGGCCTCGATGCCCAGCTGGATAGCCGGGTTGATGGTCACGAACTTGATGGCTTCCTGCGGATCAAGTTTCCCGTACTTGATGGCCTTGGCCGCCTCGACGTTCATCCGCCGGGCCAGCTCGTCGCTATCGCTGTTGAAACTGACGTTCACTCCCGCCTCATGCAGGATCGGTCCGGCGTAGGGGATGGCGTCCTGCACCTCGACCTTAAACGCCCACCAGTCCGTAAAGATGCTCGCGCCGATGGCGTGCTCCTTCACCGCCTCGGCCACCTTGTAACACTCCAACCCGTGCTGGAACGTGCCGATCTTGAACCCGAACTCCTCGGCCACGCGGCAGAGCATCAGGATCTCGTCCTGGCGATAACTATGGCAATGCACGAGCCGATCGCCCGAGAGGATTTCGGCCAGCGTTTGCAACTGGATATCGGTGCGACCGGTGGCTGTCCTCATGCCGTTGGCGGCGTACTCACGCGCCGCGATGAACCGATCGCGGATCAGCGTTTCCACGCCCATGCGTGTCTGGGGGTATCGCGTGGTGAAGCGGTCGCCCCAGTTGCTCTGCTTGACGTTCTCGCCCAGGGCGAACTTGATACCCGCCTTGGCACCCTCCATGTGCATATCCCGCGGATGCACCGAGCCCCAGCGGACCTTCTGGATGACGTTGCGCCCGCCGATGGGGTTGGCCGACCCGTGCAGCGTGTTGACCGTGGTCACGCCGCCGGCGAGCTGGCGGTACCAGTTCACAGGGTTGGGGTCGTTGGTGTCGCCCAGCCAGACTTCGGCCGTCACGGCCTGCCCGCTCTCGTTGGTGCCCCCGGTCCAGGTGCCCGTGTGGCTGTGCGCGTCGATGAGCCCGGGCGTGATGTGCATGCCCTTTGCGTCGATGGTGCGATCCACGGCGATGCGCGGCCAGCCGCCCGTGCCCACACCTTGGATCTTGCCACCTCGGATCAACAGCCAAGCGTCTTCAAGCTTGCCGCGATCCGAGGCCGTCCACACCGTGGCGTTGGTGATGAGCACCGATTCCTGGGGCGGGATCTGCGCGACCGCGTAGGCTCCGAAGGGGTACCCGCCCAGATCCTCAGGCGGAAGGTCGTCTCCCTTGTCATCCTTCTTCTTTTCTACTTCGGGGTGTTCCTCGCGCTCGAGCCGAGTGCCGGCGAATTCGAACGCCACGCCGTCGGGCCGAGCGCCCACGCCCACGATCGCGTCGCCCATGACGGTGCCCGTCAGCGTGAACACGCCGGGCATGCCAAAGGGCTCGTGGTCGAAGAGCACCGTGAGCGTGTCGACCGATCGTTCCAGGATTGCCTTGGCGCTGGGGGCCTTCTGGCCTTCTGCCACTGCCGCGCCAGGGTCGGTGATCGTCCCCTTGCCCTTGTCGTCGATGGCCAGGTCCAGGCGGAATCGGCCGGCCAGGGTCAGTTCCCACGTGCCCTCGAGGCCGGGCTTCTCGGGCTGGCTGATCTCGTGCCGCCGTCCCTCGACCCACAGGTCCATGATCTTGGTCTTGCTGTCAAAGATGGGCCCGGTGGCGACGATGATGTTGCCCAGTTTGCCCGGCTCGATCGTGCCCACGTCGTGCGAAACACCCAAGAGTTCGGCGGGCCGTGTCGTCAGGGCGGCCAAGGCGTCGGCCTCGGAGAGCCCGTGCTCGATGGCCTTGCGAAGCAGCCCGTGGAAGCTGTTGCGACCGCCGATACCGCTGGGAATCTTGCTGCTGGTCAGCACGATGTCGAAGCCGGCCTGCTGCAACCGCCGGGGGTTGGTGGGGGCCTGCTCCCAGGCCATGAGCGTATTGAGGTCGATAGCCTCGGTGTCGGCAAGCGAACGAACAGTTGGCGCCCTGGGGAATCGAAGCGAAACCACCAACGTCCGATTGCCGCTCTCGGCCTCGCGTTTCAATGCGTCGAGCCTTTGATACTCCGTGCCGCTGCCGACGATGACGGCGGCCCGATCGAACTCACGCGCCATCAACGATGCGCGGATGGCCTCCAGTTCCCCCGGGACATCGAACCACAATGGAACGCGCGCATCTTCCAGAGGCGTCAGGGCGTTTGGTGCAAGGCCGTCTTGCCCGGCTTGCCAGGCCGCGTCGAGCAAGGTCTGGCGCACCAGCGCGATGGCCCCCATCTGGCTTGTGGGAAAGTCACGCCCGCCAAAGCTCGCCGTTTCGAAGGCGATCACCTGTCCCACGGCTTCGCGCAAGACCAATGGCCGGTGCCCGCTCATGTCGCCATCGGGTTCGGCCAGCGAGACCACCGCATTGGAACCGCGGAAGATGCCCCGCTGCGGGGCGATACCCACCGCCCCGAAGCCCAACTTACGCAGGCCATCACGAGCGCCCGAATCAAGCCACGGCGCATCCAGCGCGCTGCGCTGGGGCGTTACCAACGCGCTCCAATGCAAGCCCGGCGCACCGGGCGTTCCCGGCATGGGCGCGTCCACCTCGTAGTACGCCTCGACAAACGCCGGGTACAGATGCCGACCGCTCGCATCGATGACGGCGAACGTCGCGGGTGGCTGGCCCAGCGAGCGGTCGATCCGCGTGATGCGCCCCTCCTCGATATACACGGTGGCCTCGTAAGGCACTACCCCCGGCGAAGGGTGGATCGTGCCGCCGACAAGGGCAAACCGCCCAACCTCGGCCCGCCGTGGGCCGTTGGGCCGGTCGGCCAGGGGCGAGTCGCTGGTGGATTGGTTGCTGGGCTGGGCCTGGGCCATAGGGCCGAAAGCCAAGGCCAACATGAGGGCGGTAACACGCCAAACGACAGAGCACAGGGATCTGTTCATCCCGCCAGCATAGCAGGACAATCGCACAAGGGGTCCTAGAACTTTCCCTTATAGAGCCGCAGTGCCCGACGACGCACGGGCGACCGCCAAGGCATGGAGCCGCTCGGCCCGGCGGGCCTGCCTCACGCCCGCCGTCTCTCCCACACGCAGCACAAGCAGCAAGCCGGCAACAAAGAACGTGGTCAGGAGCATCAACGACCAGACTTCTCCCAGATAGCGCGTGGCCAGGCCAAAACTCACGATCCCTACGCCACCCGCCAGTTTGTAAACCATGCCCCACAGGCCAAAGAACTCGGCGGTCCGGTGGCTTGGGGTCAGACGCCCGACCATCGACCGAGACGAGGTGCCGATACCGCCCAAAGCGAAGCCCAGCCCGTTGCCGACGACCCATAACGGCCACTTCGGCCCACCATGCGGCCAGATGATGGCGATGCCCACCATCGCCAGGCAACTGACGACCCACACCATCAGGTAGATGATGACCGTGCTCTTGGCGCCCACGCGATCCTGGAACGTGCTGGTGGCCAATGCCGCCACGCCAGCCGTGATGGTGATCTGTCCCACGAACAGCACCAGGTCGATGTCGGTAAAGCCGAAGTCGCGGGCGATGATCGACGCGAACCCGATGATCGTCTGCACGCCAAAGGCGTAGACCAGGAAGGCGATCAGGAATCGGCGGAGCTCACCAAACTGGCCAGCGCCCGCCAGCGAGGTCCGCACCCTCACCACCGCCTCACGCCACGGATCGCTGGCCCGCACCACGGGCTGTTGATCCCGCCGCAGATACAACCCCGCGGGAATGATGCCCATCAGGAACCACACCCCGGCAAACACGAAGAAGGGCCGCCATGTTTCGGGGTCCTTCAGCCCCATCGCCAGCATGACCCCAAACACGATCATCAGCAACAGCAACGCGCCCACGTAGCCCATCGTCCAGCCCAGCGCGCTGATGCGCCCGATCGTGCGCCGCGTGGAAACGTCGGGCAGGAACGAGGCCAAGAAGTTCTCGCCCACCTGGTAACAGATGTTCGCGGGGATGTACAAAGCCGCGGCCAAAATCACCATGCCCGGGCCAACCAAACCCAGCGAGCAGGTGAGCACGCCCGAGGCGATGCCCGTGGCCATCAGCAGGAACTTCCGCCTGGCACGCACGTCGCCCCACGCGCCGATGAACGGGCTGAGCACCACGACCACGAACATCGAGCCACCATGGATCAGCGACCACGTGAACTTGCCCCGACGCTGGGCCTCCTGCACGCGCCCGTACGCGTCGCGGACCGCGGGCGTCGCCTCGGCCAGGGTGGCCTGGCCCGTCTCGATAGCCTGGACGGCCTGCGCTACCGCCGGGTCGAGCACGGGCGGCGGCACCACCACCCGCGACACGTACATGCTGAACAACAGCGTGATGATCAGCAGCGTGAAGCTCTGGTTGGCCAGGTCGAACATGCCCCACGCCCAAACTTCCCGAGGGTTGGGCAGGCCATGGAACGGGTTGATTTTCATTCGCCATTACCCAGCAGGTGCCTGGCAAAGAAGCCGACCTGCGCGTTCTTGGCGTCATTGGAAAAACGCCCAAAACCCAGGTGCTCCTGGGGCGCGCCCGTCTCAGGCCAGCTCATCAGCTCGATCTGCGCCGGATCCGCACCGCGAGCGCGATAGTGCGAGCTCAGGTCCTCGATGAACTGGCGCTGCCCCTCGAAGGGAATCAACTCGTCGGCCTCGCTGTGCAACGCGAGCAGGGGAATTGGCGCGAAGCCATCCAGGTGGGCCCGCGGATCGATCTCGCGCACCCGATACGGCGCGTGCGCCACCGGCCAAGGCCGAGACGCACCCTCGCCCGGAAAGTAGAGTTTCTCGAGCCAGCCCGTCGTCGCCTCGACCGCGGCGCACGAGAACCCATGCGGCTCGCACAACCGCCGCAGCGCCACCATGCCGCCCGCCGAGATGCCCCCGATGCCCAGGCGTTGGGTGTCGATCACCCCGCCCCACGCTCGCCGCAACGCGTCGACCACGCCGTCCACCTCTTCCAGCGCGGCGATCAGCAGGTCGATGGTCCGATCCGGCGTTTGCAGGTACGCCTCGAAGCGATCGCCGTGCCCGGGCAGGTCGATGGCGCACACGGCAATCCCAGCGCGGATCAGACGGAGGTAACGCCCCGAGTCGATCTCCTTGCGGCTGGTGCGCCCATGCATCCACAGGACCAGCGGTGCCGGGCTTTCCCAGTCGGGGTGGGCCAGCAGGGCGGGGATGCGGCTGTTGAGGGTCAGCACCTTGGTGCGCTCTTCGAGCGCGCTGGCCAGCTTCAACGCCGACCCCGGATACGACTCGGCCTGCTCATCCATCACAAAACCACGTCCGTTCCTGCCCTGGGCAACGCCTCGGGCGTGTATGCGAGCCCCGCCGCGTCGGCCCATGCCGCGGCACCGGACAATTCGACCATGCTCCCTTCGTGTACGGGCAGCTTGCGTTCCTCGAGCCACGCCACCGCCCGCTCGTGCTGCATCCGACGGGCGCTCTCCACGCTGTCCACGCCCGTCGCGTTCTTGGTGGGCGCGAACTCACGCGCGCGGGCCACCCGCAGCACCAGAGACCGCCGGGCCACGGGGATGGCGTCGAACACGAACCGCTCCAACTTGACGGCATTGGGTGCCTCGGGCTCGACGTGGCGGCCCATCTCGGTGTCCAGGTAGGGCACCTTCTTGATGGCCCGATGGAAGGGCAACGCCCCCTCTCCGGCCCTGTCGATCGTGCGAAGGAAGGCAACCGAAGCCGCGTGGATCGCCACCGACCCCGCCTCGAAACGCAGCCGCCCGTTCTCATCGCGGGCATGGGCCAACGGCTCGGGCAAGTCGGAATACTCAACCACCCGGGTTCGTCCCCCGCTCTGGACGAACACGCCCACTTTTTCGTCGGGCGAGACCTTGGCCACCATCTTGCTCGAAAACTCGCCCGAACTGGGCGCCCCACCCGCGCCCGCGTGGGCCCCCAGGAACACCGGGTCCAGCGGCGGCACCAGCGGGTTGTCGACCTGGAAGTAACTCAGGTGTTCCACGCCCTCGCGCTCCAGCCGTTCCAACTCGCCACTGCGTACCAACGCCCGCACCACCCCGCCGTGACCGTCGGGATTGGTGGCCAGCGATCCCTTGCCAGCCAGCAGCAGGCGGCCCGTGCGCGGGCAGAAACTGGGCATCACGCCCTGCTGGAAGAACCGAACCTGCCCGCTCTCCAAGCCCAGCCAGTTCCGCCCCACAAAGAAAGCCAGCGTCTGGGCGTGGTTCTGGGGGCTGGTCATGATCAGCCAGGGAAGGGGCCGGCCCGCCCAGGCGCTGGCCGCGGCGATCTGATCCGCGAACACCTCAAAGAGCGTCCGCCCGCTCACCGGGGCGATGGGCAGCGTACCCTTGGGTCCGTCAAAGCCCAGCCGCGTCCCCTGCCCGCCGGCGACCGTCAACGCAGCCACCTTCCCTGAACGGATCAAATCCATGCCCTTCGCAAACGCCGATGGGCCGTCGATGGCGCAGTCGCCCGCCGTGCCCATGACACAGCCCACCACGGGGGGCAGCAGGTCGCCCGGATCTTCGGCGTGGGCCGGTTCTCGGTACCGCTCGATGATGCCGGGCAAGGCGTCCCAGTCGATGGCCAACAAAGCCGCCTCGAAGGACGCCTTCTCGCCGGGCGAGAGTTCGTTGACAAAGGCCAGCAGGTGCCCCTGGCCCGCGGCCTCGATCTCGGGGGCCAGGCCTTCGAGTGTGCGCCCGGCGGCGGGAGTCGTCGTCATGGCGTTGAGGATCCTCTCAAATCGGATTCGGAAGTGGTGGCGTGCGGACGATGGTAGAGCCCCGCGATGGGTTTACGATTGCCGATGCCCACCCACCCCGAATCGAGAACGATCTCCAACCCCCTGACCCATCCGCCCAGGCTGCCACTGGTAGCCCCGTCGATTCTGGCCGCCGACTACGCACGCCTGGGCGAGGAGTGCCGAAGCGCCCTGGAAGCCGGCGGCGACCTGCTGCACTACGACGTGATGGACGGGCACCTGGTGCCCAACCTGGCGCTGGGGGTCGACATGCTGGCCTCGCTCAAGGCCGACCTGCCCGAGGCGTTCTTCGACGTCCACCTGATGATCGAACGCCCGGACCTGTTCGCCAAGCCCTTCGCCGACGCCGGCGCGGGCCATCTCACCTTCCACATCGAGGCGATCGATGGCGACAACGCCCGAGCCTTGATCGACACCATCCACGACCTGGGCATGTCCGTTGGGCTGGCCATCGACGGGCCAACGCCCATCGAACAGGCCGACAACCTGCTGGCCCACGTCGACTTGGTGCTGGTCATGGCCATCCGGGCGGGCTTTGCCGGCCAGGCCTTCGACCCGGCCGCCCTGGACAAGATCCGATACGTCCGCGAACGCGTGCCGGCTACAACGCGGATCGAGGTCGACGGAGGCGTCGGGCCAGGCCAAGCGTCTGCGCTACTCCGGGCAGGTGCCGACGTGCTCGCGGCCGCGTCGGCGGTGTTCCGGGTTTCCCCGGATCAACGAGCGTCGGTCATCACCCAATTGCGCGGCTTGGAGCATCAGTAACGGCCGGCCATCTGGTTATCTGGTCGTCCGATGCGGTTTCAGCGATCGGTATTCCGTGGGAATGCGATGCTTTGTTGGGTGCCGGGCGTACAGGCCCGGTACAGTTGGGGTTCCCGGTGTTGCGACCGGATGCCCCAGGCAGCGTTTTGGGTTGGCCGATGCCGGCCTGAGCGATGCCCGTGCGAGGAATGCATGACCACGCCCGCCGAAGTCGACTTGCTACTGGTGCGCTGTTCCCGAACGGAATGGGACGAAGCCAACCGTCTTGGTGGCCATTGCGACCTTCCCGCGTGCAAGGCCTGGGGTGAGGAACTGACACAGGTTCTTCGCCAGCATGATTTATCGGGCCTGACAGCGATCCTCTCCGGGCCCGACGAGGCGTCCTTTCAGACCGCCGACCACATCAGCAAGCTGACCGATAAAAAGGCCCGCGTCATCGACGATTTCCACGAAGTTGACCTGGGTCTCTGGGAAGGCCAGCGCATCGCCCAACTCCAGGAACGCTTCCCGGGGGCTTTCAAGCAGTGGGAGGAAGACCCCACTTCGATCGTCGCGCCCGAGGGCGAATCCTTCGGCGAAGCCGAGACGCGACTCCTCAACGCCCTGGCCCGCGCTTTGGACAAACTTAACGGCAAGGGCAAGCGGGTGGCGGTGGTCCTGAGGCCGATGGCCTTCCACGTGCTCCACAACCGCCTGCAAGGCATGGACCTTGCCACCGGCTGGGACCCTTCGGCCGCCGGCCCACGTCTGGTCTTGGTGCGTGTCCGGCGTGAGGAGATCGTGCCTGCTCGCGCGGTTTGATCTCCTGGCAAGGTCCGAAAACTACACTTTTGCACGGGCGAGCCTCCGATGGCCAACAATCGTTCCATGGCATCGATCACCACCGCCAAGGCGGCTCGCAGTTGGTCCGACCTTCGTCCTGAACGCCGAAGCCAGGTGCCCGAGGGGCTCTGGCTGCGCTGCCCCGGTTGCGGGCAACTGATCTATCGCAAGCAGATGGAGGCCAACCTCCACGTGTGCCCCGAGTGCGGGCACCACTTCCGTATCCAGGCGGGCGAGCGCATCCACCAGTTGGCCGACGCGGGCACGTTCGAGGCCATGTTCGAGGACCTGCGTCCGAAGGACCCGCTGGCCTTTGAAGACCTCAAGCCCTACGCCGGCAGGCTCAAGGCCGAACAAGACCGCACGGGCCGCCCCGACGCGGTGGTCGCGGGGGTGGGGTTCATCAAGGGTCGCCAGGCCGTGTTGTGTTCCTTGGACCTTGGGTTCATGATGGGCTCGATGGGCAGCGTGGTCGGCGAAACGGTGACACGCTCGATCGAACTGGCCACCGAGCGGAAACTGCCCTTGATCGTGGTGAGTTGTTCGGGCGGCGCCCGCATGCAAGAGAGCACGCTGAGCCTGATGCAGATGGCCAAGACCAGCGCGGCGTTGGCTCGGCACGACCGCGCGGGCGGGCTGTTCGTGAGCGTGCTGGCCGACCCGACCACGGGCGGCGTGACCGCCTCGTTTGCCATGCTGGGCGACGTGATCCTCGCCGAGCCGGGCGCGCTCATCGGGTTCGCGGGCCCGCGCGTGATCCGCCAGACGATCCGCCAGGAGTTGCCCGAGGGCTTCCAGCGTTCGGAGTTCTGCCTCAAGCACGGGCTGATCGACAAGATCGTGCACCGGGCCGAACTGCGCAACGAACTCGCACGCCTGATCGACTACGCCGGCCTGTGACCGCCCAGACGCGCAGCGCCAGTGTCCTGCGCGATCCTCGATGGTCGCTGGTGGGCCTGTCGGCGGGCTTCCTGTACGCAATCCTTGGATTCCTGGCCTTCGAGCCTCTGGCATGGTGGCCCCTTGCCGTTGCAGCACCAATGCCGCTGATGGCCTTGGCTTTGGTTCTCTCGACGCGGACGCGCCGGGCACGCTGGCGCGCCTCGGTTGGGGCGTGGGTCGGGTCGCTGCCGCTGTGGGTCTTGACGCACGCGTGGATATTCCAGGTCTCGCCCGTGGGCTTCTTTCCGGGCATGCTGCTCCAAGGGGCTTGGGCCGGGCTGTTTGTGCTGCTGGCATCGCTGGCTTTGCGTGGGCGAAGGGGACCGGTGTCGGTGGCCTTCACCCTGGCGCTGGTATGGTCGTTCGTGGAAGTCTTCCGCGGCTCGGTGCTCTTTGGCGGGTATCCCTGGCTGTTGATCGGCCACCCCATAATCGACGCGCCTCTGGTGGCCTTGGCGGGCGCGGTAGTGGGGGCCTACGGCGTGGGCTTTGTGGTAGCCATCAGCAGTGCGGGCGTGGCCGTTCTGGCTCGGAGTGGTGCGCCATGGCATCGAGGGTTCTTGGTATTTCTGCTGCCTTGGCCGGGTCTGTGGGCGTTGGGCCTGCTGGCTCCGTCGGTGGGCGAGGCCGCGGGCGTTCGAGTGGCGCTGATCCAGACCAACGTGCCGCAGGATAATCGGATGCGATGGAGCATCGAAGACCAGGTGCGGTTGTTCGAGGATTTTGCGAACCTGACCTTGTCGGCACGCGGCCGGGCAGATTTGGTGGTCTGGCCCGAGACGATGCTGCCCGGTCCGCCCATCAGCACACAAGCACTCGCGGTCATGCGTGCGTATGGGCTGGCGTACGCGACCAACATCGAGGGTCTCGAACACTTGCCCGCGACAGCGTTTGCCGATGGGGCGCTCGCGTTGCACGAGGATCTGGGCGTTCCCATGCTGGTGGGCGCGGTGGGCGTTCAGAACTTGCGCCTTGACATCGATACTACGGGGGGTGTGGTCGAGCAGCGCGATGCGTTGTTCAACAGCGTCCACCTGTTCGCGCAGGGGCGTTTGTCCGACACACGCTACGACAAGTTACGTTTGACCATCTTCGGCGAGGTGCTGCCGCTGGTGTCGAGGTGGGATTGGCTCGAGCGCATGCTCCTGTTCGTGGGCGCGGGTGGCATGGCCTTCGATCTGGACGCGGGCGAGGCTCCCCAGTGGTTCGACGTGCCGATGTCCCGGGGTCGTACGCTTCGGGTGGGCACGCCGATCTGCTTCGAGGTGGCCTCGGCGGGGGTGTGCCGGACGCTCTCGCGCGGTGGCGGCCAGCGTGTCGATGCGTTGGTGAACGTGACCAACGATGGCTGGTTTGCGACGAGCGACGCGGGGCGGGCCATGCACCTGAGGCTGGCGCGCTGGCGTGCCCTCGAAAACGGCGTTCCCATCGTTCGCGCCGCCAACACGGGCATCTCGGCGTTCATCGATGCCCGGGGCAGGATCCATCCAGCCGAGTATGAGCCTTCGACGAGCGCGAATGGCAACGCGTATCGAACAGGCGGAGTTGTGTTCGCTCCGAGGTCGGCCCAGGTCGTGCTGGGCGAAGTGCCCGGCGTGACACGCACGCCGACGCCCTGGTCTCACGCCGGGTACTTGATTCCTTGGGCATTGGGTCTGATTGGCCTGATCGTTGTCACGCTGGGCATCTTGGCGGGGCGTGGTCGGGCTTAAGTGAACCAGCAACGAGGTGATGCGTAACGTGCGATTCGTCGGCTTCGATCGGCGGGAAAGGCGGGGCCGGGGCATGGCTCGAATGGGTGTTGGTGTCGCATTGGTCCTGGTCGGTCTCTCGACGGGCATGACCGGCTGCGCGGGTGGTGTGGGCCGATCCGAACGAGCCCAAGGCCCCGCGCCCGACGCGGTTATGCTCTCCCAGGCGCGAGAGCGGGCCATTGGGCTCTTGGATGAGTTGTCCCAGCACGCCGACCCGCAAATCCGTGGCAACGCCCTTGAGGGGCTGCTCGATGCGCCGGGTCGTTCGCAAGCGGCCCTGGCCAGAGCGTTGCAGGACCAGAGCCCGGGCGTGCGTGCTATTGCACTAATGGGTATCGGACGGGCGCGACGTGCCGAACTGGCGCGGCAGGCCGTTGGACTTCTGGGAGAAACCTCGCCCTATGTGCGAGTTTCGGCGGCTTATGCCCTGGCCGCCAACGGCGATACATCCGGCATGGGCGAGATCGCTCGGGCCTTGTTGCACGCCGAAGACCCATTGCTCCGATCGCACGCGGCCATGGTGCTTGGCGAGTTGGGCAACCGATCGGCGTTACCGCTGTTGCGCGAGGCTATCGGCAAGCCCATGACCATGGCACCGGCCGGACAAGTGCGGCTGATGACCCTTCAGATGAGCGAGGCGATGGTCAAGCTGGGGGATGTGGACCAGGTGCAGCCCATCCGGGCGGCCTTGTACCCGGCCCGATCGGACGACCTCGAGGCCACTGCGCTGGCCGCTGGCATCTTGGGTAATGTGCGTGACCATGGGTCCATCGACCAACTCGTCTTGCTGACCGCGCGGCTGGACCAGCAGGGCAAGCCCATGCCTGCCGAGGTCAGGCTGTCGGCGGCCTACGCCCTGGCAAAGCTGGGACGCCGGCAAGGCGATTTCATCGCGAGGGCATACCTGACCGATCCCAGCGGCCCGATCCGCGGACAGGCAGCGCTGCTGCTGGGGGAGATCGGCCGGGGCGAATTCCTCGGCGATCTGGAGCCAATGCTGGCCGACCCGGACCCGAGAGTTCGAGTTCATGTGGCGACGGCTATTGTCCGGCTGACCCGACCGTGATAACCTGTCCCCTCTCAAGGCGGACCCGGCGGCCCGACTTTGGAGGACAATTCGGGTATCCACGGCTGCCTGGGATAGGATCCGCAGGCAACCATCGGGGTGGCTTGGGCGTATCTTGGCCGGTCCGGGCTTTGCTGGCCAGGTTTTTGTCGCCGGCGGTTTGACTGGGGTATTGTTCTCGGGCCCACGCGTATGCCAGGAAGGCATTTGGCCTTGTTGCTGGCTTGTCGACTTGGGACGGATCGGAGTCGTCGAGCATCGGATCGGGTTCTTGTTGGGTACCAGAAACATTCCCCGCGAGCGAATCGGGGAGTATCGCGGAAACGGTCAACGGTCCTGAGACGTAGCGGGCCGGCACGGCAGTAGTCCCGGGAGAGCCGCCCGGACGAGCACAAGGCCACCTGATGGCCTCAAAACGGGTTTTCACACGATGCACACTATCACGAAGTTCCTCGTCGTCCTTGCCGCCGTCGCGGGCATCGCGCTGTCGTCGCTGACGATCGCCTTTGCGATCAACAACCGCGCGGTGCTGACCGATTACGGGCGTCTGAAGTCGGCCAATGAGGCCCTCCAGGCCCGAGAGCAGGAAGCAGCCGCCACTGCCCAGGCCGAGGCAGACCGCCTCCGCCGCGGGCAGGACGCCCTTCGCCAGCAGGTGAGTGCCAGCGAGAGCGAGTTGCTGCGGCTTCGTCAGGAAGTCAGCGAGCTTCGTCGTGACAAGCTGACCGCCAACCAGCAGGTCACCACGCTCCAAAACCAGATCGGTCAGCTCAACGAGACCAACCGCATGTTGGCCGAGTTGTCCGACCGCTTCGCGTCCGAGGTGAACGAGTTGCGTGGCACCGAACTGGCCCTTCGCCAGAACGAGATCAGCCTGCTCGATCGCATCGCCGACCTCCAGAGCAACAACGAGTCGCTGACGGCTACCGTCCGGGGCCTGCGAGAGCAGATCGCCCGGATCGAGAATGCCGGCTCGGCCGGAACGGGCGTGGCCACAAGCCCCGACCTGTCGACCTACGTCCAAGGCATGATCACCGATACCCAGCGTGATCCGGCCTCGGGAGCCACCCTGGCTCGTGTCGATCTGGGTTCGCAGGATGGTCTGGCCCGCGGCAAGCGACTGTTCATCGTCCGCACCGAGGGCGGCAGCGCCCGCCTGGTTGGCCATTTCAACGTGCAGTCCGCAGATCTTAAGTTCGCCGACGGCGTGGTCGACTCGCTGGGCATGGGCCTGAGCCCGCGCCGGGGAGACCTGGTCGTGTCGGAACTTCGCCGCTGAAACGCTTCGTCGGGACACGACACAGGAGCACCTTACGATGAGCCAGTATGGAATGCAGATGCCCGGCGGGCGTTCGTCTCGCGGGCCGAGCCTTGGAGTGATCGACGCCCTGCTGCTGCTGGCGGTGGTGGCCATGGGCTTCGCCTGTGCCTTCATGTACCAGGCCGCTGCGGCGGTGAGCCCCGAAGGCCAGCCCTGGCAGATGCACGGCGAAGGCCAGGTTCGGCTGCCGAAGTAGGCGGGCCTTGTCCGCGTCGGTGCGTTTGGACTTGATGAACGATTTGACCGTTGGATGGCCCATGCTAAACTTGGGGCCCGTTCACGGGGACAACTTGGGGCGGTAGCTCAATTGGTTAGAGTACCGGACTGTCGATCCGGTGGTTGCGGGTTCGAGTCCCGTCCGCCTCGCTTGAAGACTCCCAGCTGACCCACGATGATTCGGGCTGGCAAGGGAAAGCATAATCCGGATCAATATGAGAGTTATGACGATCCGAGAGGGTCGCCGTTGTTCGTCTTGAGCACGGGCTCGATCGGGGCGGGTGATGGCGTGGAATGACCGGGATTTTTCTCGATGCGCTGCGATCGGCGCTGCGATTCAGAGGCGAGTTCGTCGGAAAATCTGGCAATCCGCTGAGCTCTGGACGACGCACTCTTACGCCTGTCGTTGGCCGGTGGCGCTTCCACGCACGACGGGAGACGGTTGGCCCCATCGTCGGTCCCTAGGCGATCATGTGTACCCGTCGCGGCTTGGGCTTCATGCTTCCATGGCTTCGCCTGTCGGCAGCGCCGGGAGCAAAGCGAGGACCTTGGAGGTTTCGGCCAGGGCGATGTAGGAGTATCGCTCCATCGTCAGTGTGGTGGTCGATTGCCGGGCCGAACCCAACGGGCAGCACCTATCCTCTGGCCCGAATTTGGTACGACCATTCCAGGGCGAAACGATGGCAATCAGTGGATTGGATGATGGGCAGCGTGTGATCCACTCGCCCGAATCGGTGTCGATCACGCTTACACCCGAGCGGATGGCCTGGGGCTTTGTTGCCTTGGGGGTATTGGCCTGCTCGCTGCGATATGCCCTGGGCTTCCCCCTGATCCCCGATGAGGCGGCGCTGGCCATGAACCTGGCCCGGCTGGGCTATGGCGGGATGTTGGGCGAGTTGCAGTTCGGCCAGATGGCACCGCCGGGCTTCCTGCTGCTGGTCAAGGCCTGCACCGATATCTTCGGTTTCAACGAGTGGGCCATGCGCGCGCCCGCGTTCGCCGCGGCGGTGGGGGCCTTGGTGCTCTTCCGCGTCTTGGCGGGCAGGGTCTTAGCGGGGTGGCCCATGGTCATCGCGGTGGCGGTGTATAGCGTGTCGTACTGGCCTTTGCGGTATGGGGCCGAGGTGAAGCCCTACGCGGTGGACATGCTCCTGTCGTGCGCGTGGCTGCTGCTGGCCCATGCGTGGATCGAGGGGCACCGCCCGTTGCGATCCATGCTCATGATGATGGCTCTGGGCCTGGTGGGCTTTGCGGTCTCGTTCCCATCGGTCTTTGTCGGCGGTGGGGCGGTGCTGGCCATGCTGGCAACGCACGGCCTGGGCGCTCGGCATCGCCCATGGCACGGCTGGAACGGGCGGCAGGGCAGGCTCGGTCGGCTTGTCCAGCCCGTCGTGGTGGGCGTATGCCTGGTGGTGGGCTTTCTTGGAACGTACGCCTTCCTGGTACCCAGCCGCAGCGAGACGGCCCAGTGGATGGTGGACTACTGGCAGAAGGCCTTCCCGCCCACGGATTCGCTGGGCTCGATGTTCTTGTGGTTGATCGATGTTATAACGGGAGAATTGTTACCTTATCCCGTGGGCGGCGAGAACTTTGCCAGCACCGGAACGCTGCTGTTCGTGCTCTTGGGCACGGGCTGGCTGATCATTCGGCGGCGGTGGGGGCTCTTGGCACTGCTTGGCGCTCCCATCTTCCTCGGGCTCGTGGCAGGGTTCATGCAGAAGTATCCCTTCGGCCAGCCGACACGCCTGCAACTCTACCTGGCCCCGGTCTTCTGCCTCTTGGCCGGGCAAGGGCTGGCGGTGTTGCTCGACGGCTTGCAATCGATCATCCGCGCTCCGGCGTGGCGAAGCCCACGGCGCGTTGCGCTGGCGGCCTTGGCGCTGGTGGCCATCGCGACGATGGCCCGCGACGTGCTCGTGCCCCACAAGTCTTCCACCGATCTCGCGCTGCGAGAGGCAACGAGCGTCCTCTGGGGCCCCGCACGCTTCGGCGCACCCCGGCCGCTCTCGCTCCGCGAAGACCTCGGGGCCACCTTCGTCGACGAGCCCGAGGGCATGCACAGCGACGCCACGCGTTTCCTGGCAAACTTCTACATCCGCGTCGGGCCAAGGGCCGTGCCCAGCGCCGAGCCCATCGACGCGATGCGACCCGTGGAAGTGGTCACCTTTCTGGTACAGGGCGGCTTCGATCCATCGCTGCGCGACGCGTGGATCGCACGCTTCCAGGCCGAGCGCGGCCTGCGCCTGGCGGGCGTGGGGCGGCTTTCCATCCCACACGTGGACAACCGCGAGAACCTCTTGCGCACCGACACCATCGAGGTCCTGCGGTTCGAGCCGGCGCCCTGATCTACTTGACCATGCAAGAACAACCCCCCCGCGCGGGCGGGGGGGCGAGCCGGTCGAATGATGTCTTGCAGCGCGAAGTCGGTTTCTTACACCGGGACCTTGGCCTCGGCCAGGCGGATGTGCAACTCCTTCAGCTGCGCCTCGTCCACGCCCGAGGGCGCCTGGGTCATCAGGTCCGCCCCGGTCTGGGTCTTGGGGAAGGCGATCACGTCGCGGATGTTGTCCGTGCCGGCCAGGTGCATCACCAGGCGGTCGAGCCCGAAGGCGATGCCCCCGTGCGGCGGCGCGCCAAAGCGCAGCGCGTCGAGCAGGAAGCCGAACTTGGCCCTGGCCTGCTCCTCGCCCAGGCCAAGGAGGCCGAAGACCTTCTGCTGCACGTCGCGCCGGTGGATGCGGATGGACCCGCCGCCGATCTCGCTGCCGTTGACCACCATGTCGTACCCGTCGCTGAGGACGCCAAGCAGGGTCTGCGTCTGGTCGTGGCCGGCGGCCAGCAGCCGCTTGGCGTGGTCGGCGCGCGGGGCGGTGAAGGGGTGGTGCAGGGCGTAGTACCGCTTCGTGCCCGGGTCAAACTCGAACATCGGAAAGTCGATGACCCACAGGAACGACCACAGGCCTTCCCCGATGAGCCCCAGGTCCTGGGCGATCTTCTGCCGCAACTCGCCCAGCGCCTTGGAGCACACCGAGTAGCGGTCGGCCCCAAAGAGCACCGTGTCGCCCGCCTCGAGGCCCATGCGTTCGATCAGGTCCCCGGCGATGGGCTCGATGAAGCGGGCGATGCCCGTCTCGAAGCCCAGGCCCTTGTCGGTGCGCACGACCTTGGCCACCGGCGCGCCGCCCGCGCCAAACTGCTTGACGAACTCGGCGTAGCCGTCGGTCAGTTTTCGCGTCAGCTTCTCGGCCCCGCCCGGCACGCGGATGGCCTTGACCACCCCGCCGTCGCGGGTCGAGGGGTGCCCGCTGCCGGGGTTCTTGGCCAGGGCGTCGGCGAAGACTTTGAAGTCCGTCCGGGCGGCCAGGTCGCCGATGTCCACCAGTTCCAGGCCGTAGCGCAGGTCCGGCCGGTCGCTGCCGTAGCGGTCCATGGCGTCCTGCCAGGTCATGCGCGGGAAGCGGGGGATCTCCACGCCCAGCACCTCCTTCCACAGCGTGCGGGCGAAGGCCTCCATCGTCGTCAGCACGTCCTCACGCGTGACGAAGGCCATCTCCAGGTCGATCTGGGTAAACTCGGCCTGCCGGTCGGCACGCGGGTCCTCGTCGCGGAAGCACCGGCAGATCTGGAGGTACCGGTCGGCCCCGGCCACCATCAGGATTTGCTTGAAGAGCTGCGGGCTCTGCGGCAACGCGTAGAACTCGCCCGCCTGCAAGCGGCTTGGCACCAGGAAGTCGCGCGCTCCCTCGGGCGTGCTGCGGCACAGGTTGGGCGTCTCGACCTCGATGAAGCCCAGGGCGTCGAAGAAGTCTCGGGTGATCTTCGCCACGCGGTGCCGGGTTCGCAGCATCTGCTGCATCTGGGGCCGCCGCAGGTCGAGGTATCGGTACCGCAGGCGGGTTTCTTCGCCGGGCAGGTTCATCTCGTCGCCTGGGTGGAAGGGCGGGGTGTCGGCCTTGGCCAGCACGTCGAGCCTTTCCACGACGATCTCGACCTGTCCGGTGGCCAGCTTGGGGTTGGGCCCGCCCTCGCGGATGCGCACCGTGCCCTTGGCCGCGATCACGTCCTCGCCGCGGAGCTTGTCGGCGGCCTCGACCACGCCCGCGGGGGCGTCTTCCTTATCGAAGACCAGTTGCACCAGCCCGGTGTGGTCTCGCAGGTCGATGAAGACCAGGCCCGTGCCATGGTCTCGGTAGTTGTTGACCCAGCCGGCGACGTGGACGGTCTGACCGACGTGGGTTTCGCGCCATTCCCCGCAGGCGCCCGTTCGCTGGAGCATGTGCTTCCCTTCTTCCCTGGAACCCTTCCGGCCGGCGGCCATGGGGGCAGGCCCAGTATAGGTCCGCCCCCGCATGGCCTTGGCCTGGTCCGGCTGCCCGGCGCGTGCGTGGACATGAACGCCAAGGACGCAAAAGTCGCGGGGGTCTTGGAGATTCCGATCCACGGGCCTGTCCCCCAAACGAACTTCTCTGCGCCTGTGCGTCCCTGTGGTGATCTTCTTCTTCCATCCGAAGGGGAACCGGCCACCGGGGCCTTCGGCGGGGCATCGGCCCCTTCCCCCCTTGGCGTCCTGGGCGTCCTGTGCGTTCAAACATCGGCCCATCTTCGAGCCCCTGGCGTCCTTCGCACTGAAGATCTTTCGATCCCAGAAAACAACCGCCCGCGGCGTATCGCCACGGGACGGCTGTTTCATGAGCACGATCTTCGTGAATCCGGGGGCTTGTCAGGCCACCTCGCCCTTTTGGCCCTCGGGCTGGATGCTCCCGGCCGTGGCGTCGTCCTGCTGGCTGCTGTTGCTGCTGGCAAAGGGCACGTAGATGTTCTCGCTCGTGGGGCTGCTCAGGTCGCCGCGCTTGGCGGTGACGTTGTAGACCGCGCTGGCGGTTCCCTGGGGGATGGCCTTGTCGGTGAAGGACTTCACGCCGCTGGTGCCTACCAGCGTGAAGGCGCTCTGCCCGGCCAGCTTGCGGCGGACGACAAAGAACACGCCCGTGTGGCTCTGGGCGTTGTCGCTCTTGAAGGTCAGGACGACGTCGCCGTTGTTGTCGATGTCGGCCACCAGGTCGTAGGGCATGGTGGGCGGGGCCGCGGGCGTGGGGGCCGCCGGCGCGGGGATCTGGGCCAGCGTGTACACGCCGGGGTTGTTGGTGCTCTTGGCAAAGGCCTTGATGGTGGCCAGGTCTCCGGCACCGGCGGCCCGCAGGACCTCGGCGGCCTGGTTGCTGGCGGCGGTGGCGGCCTTCTTCTCGGCGTCCAGGGCGGCCTGCGCGGCCAGCTTGGCCTGGGCGTCGCTGAGCAGCGCGCTCAGCTGGGCCACGGTCTGCGGCGACAGTCCGATCTGCGCGGCGTTGGCGGCCCACACGGGCACGCGGCTGGCAAAGAAGTTGATCATGTCGGCCTTGTTGGGGGGGATCACGGTCATGGGAAACCTCCGGGTTGCGGCCCGCCCTTCGGCGGGCCCGGTTGTGGCCCGGGGCACCCTCGCCCCGCTGGCCGCTGCTCCTGTCTTCGGCCGTCCCGCGGGGCGACTTTTGTCCGAGTCTTGAAAATCCATGAAAAATTTTGTGGCCCCGGGCTTCTTTGCCCGGCCCCGGACCCTATTTTGCCCATTTCTGGCCCATTTTTCGCCCATGTCCGGGCCCGCCCCGCCCGCCGCCGGGGCCGCTGGTTCCCGGTCGTTGGGGCCTGGTTTCGTGTGTTTTGCCCCCGCCCACACCCGCGACGGGCGGGCCCGGGCCCCCAAGACGAGCCATCGCCCCGGCGCTTTGCGGCCCCGGGCCGGGGCGTGTGGCGGGGGCTTTTTGGTCGTTGCGGCGTCCGGGGTGCGGGTGGGGGGCTTTTATGGCTCCGCCGGGGTTTCGGCTTGGACTTGCTACCCCAAAAGCTCGTGCGAGCGCAATCCCTCGTATGCCAGCATCACCGCCGCGCGCTGGGCATCGGTCATCCCCTGGAAGGTCGTGAGCATGTATTCCAGGTCGTTGGCTTGCACGTCGTAGAGGATGGCGAACGCCGCGTCGAGCTCGGCGAGCAGTTCGGCGCGCTCGGCGTCCTTCCACTTGTGGACGCCGCCGCCCAGCGAGCCCTCGAACCCACAGGCTTCGGCAAGCGGCTTCATGTCGTCGGCGGTGCATGACAGCTTGAGCACGCGCTCGCTGATCCAGGCTTCCAAGGTCTGGCCGCGCTCCCACGGGCAGGGATCGTCGTAGGCGTCAGGGGACAATGTCGGCAACTGCTCGACGATGAAGAAGTTCAGGTGGTTCCCGCCCACCTTCTGGCGTGCCACGAAGTCGTACACGGTCGAGTTCAGGTTCGCCAGCAGGCACGCGATGCGTCGTGGTACCAGGTCCGCATCGGGCAGCAGGAGGGGGATGGAGTTCACGAAGGCCGCGTGCGGCGCGAATGCGGCGATCATGGTCCGCTGGTTGGTCGAACTGGTGACGTCCTTGAACGCCAGATACGTCGACCGTGTCTCACCCCCTAAGGACTTGTTGACCTGGTCCTCCAAAACCCACCACCTGGGCAGCACCGCGAACTCGGGGTTCTGGTGTTCCACAAGCGTGGTCTGCTCCTTCTGGCCCTGGCGCACCCAGTTGTCCTCGGCCACCACGATGCTCGCGGCGCGATGGTCGTAGGCCTGGACCATCTTGGCCTCGTACAGCGGCAGGGCCCGCCTGGTTTTCTTGGAAAAGACGTTGCCCTCCAGCGTGTAGCCGAGCTTGTCGAGTTGGGACGCCGTCTTGAAGTGCTCGGCGTCGTTGGTCTGGTGGAACATCGTGAAGTACTTCACGCCCCACGGGTTGCCGCCCGTCTTGCGGGCGTGGTCGGAAAGGATGGGCACGCGCTCGTAAACGTGCCGAGTGATGGACTTGTCCCGTTGTGTTCGGAAGAGGGGACTGGTTTTCGTGTTCGGGTTGAAGAAGGCCAAGTCCTTGCGGGTAAGCTCGATCACGCGATGGCGGGCGGGATCCAAGGCGTCTTCGACGCGATGGCCGAAGAACAGAAACTCGGCGGAGCCAAACGTCCGCTTCCCACCTCCGAAGACGACCGCAGAGAACTTGAATCGGCTGTCCACGTCCTTGAACACGTACAGCTTGTTCTCGAAGTCAAACAACGCCGCAAGATGGTCGCCGTCTACCAGCCAGGCGAACATGTGCATCGTTGTCTTATCGGTGGCCAGCCCGGAAGGCACCAGCAGCCCGACGACGCCATCGGGCGCGACGATCGAACTCGCCAACTCGACGAACAGCATGTACGTGTTCACGTCGCCACGGCCCGACAGCGGATACCGCCCGCCCTTGCGGGCATAGTCCAGCACACGCTTGGCGTCTTCCTTGGCCTGCACGTAGCGCTCGTGCAGCTCGGGGTTGTCCTTGGGCATGGCCTTGATGCGCTTGCGCCGCTCGGCGGCGCTCACGGCCGACGCCGTCACCGGGTCGGTCAGCGCGAAGAACTCGCGCTCCTGCACCTTCACGCGTTCCCACGGCGGGTTGCCGATGACACAGGTAAAGCCGCCGGGCCCGTCCTCGGCGAAAATCGCCGGAAATGCTTCCTTCCAGTTGAGCGCCTCGGGGTGCACGGCCGGATCGTCCACCAAACTGTTGCCCGCGATGATGTTGCCCGACAGGTCCGCCAGCGTGTGGCCGCGACGGGCCGAGCGGATCCACAGGGCCAGCCGCGTGATCTCGACCGCCTCGGCGCTCAAATCGACACCGAAGATGTTGTCGCGCAGGATGCGGTCGGGGACCTCGTCCTCCAGTCGAACGGCGGCCTCCTCGTCCAGCCCGGCGCCGGCCATGCCGTGGATGGCGGTGCGGTAGCTGGCTTCCAGCGCGTCGTACGCCCGGATGAGGAAGGCCCCGCTACCGCACGCGGGGTCGCACACGGTGAGCGTGCGCAGGGATTCGAGCGCGTCGGTCCAGAACGACAGCCGCTTCTTGTCGCTCGCTTTGCCCGGCTCGGCAGGGTCCACGCCATGCGCCTTCGCGGCGGCCGCGAAGCGTTCGGCTACGATCCGGTCGACGGTCCTCTGGACGATCAGGCCCGTGAAGGCCTCGGGCGTGTAGTAGACGCCGAACCGCTTGCGCTCGGCCGAAGCCGTCATCTTCGGCGGTGGGGGTGCCTTGGCCTTCTTCTGGGGCTTCTCGCTGGCACGCCCCTCGGTAATGGCGAACAGCCCGCCCATGCGGAGCTTCTCGAGCTCGGTGATGGACCGCTCGAACAAATGCCCGAGCACCTCGACGTTGACCTCCTCGGAGAAGTCGTACGTGCCGAAGGTCGCCAGCGCCTGCGTCCAGGGATGGTCGTCCAGGTCCAGTTCGTCCAGTTCGGGGTCGCGTTTGAACAGGTTGCCGTTGAAGGCCGCGATCTCGGGCGTGATGTTCGCGTTGCCCCGGTCGACCGAATCGAACAGGGCCAGGAAGTTCTCCCACCGTGGGTTCTGGGCCCGGCTGAAGCGCGGGGGCTCGGCGTGGGCCCGCTTGAGCGACTCATCGGGCAGGAGCTGGCGGTCCTCGCAGAAGGCGATGAAGAGCACCCGGTCCAGGAGCTTCTGGGCGATGGCGATGGCGTTGTCCAGCGGCTTGGCGTGCTCGCGGACGAGGTGGGCGATCAGGTCCTGCCGCACGCGGCGGTAGTGGTCGTAGAGCTTGTCGCCCACTTCCTCCTGCCGCTTGCGGGACTTTTCCAGCAACGCCAGGGCCCGGGGCGTCTGCCCGGCCGGGGACGTGAGCAGCCCGTCACGCTGGAAGATGGCGTAGAACCGGGCGAAGGCGGCCTCGTCCTCGAGTTCCGCCAGGTCGAAGGCCTCGAAGGCTTGCGATCCCTTATCGCGGTGGTAGAGGCGGATGGTCGAGAAGTTGGAGACGATCGCCCACGGGCAGTCGGGCATCGCGTTCAGGTAATCGAAGGCCTGCTGCACGGCCGTGCGGCCGTTGGACACGTCGCGGTCCAGGTCCACCGTCGCCCGCTTGAGTTCGACCACGGCGGTGGGCGCCCGGTCGGCGGGGAAGCGCCCCAGGATGCCGTCGGCGGTGCCCACGCCCTGGACGTGCCACTCCCGGTCGAGCGTCCAGGACGGCTTGCCCTGGGTCTTGGAGGCGTAGCCCAGCCCCTGGCCGAACAACTGGGCCAGGAACTCCGCGTCGATGGACCGCTCGGTGTGCTTGAGCAGCTCGCCCTTGCGGTCCATCCTTGCCCAGCGACGGGCGACCTCGAAAGCCTTGTCGAACGCCTCGCCCCTGAGGCCCGGGGACTTGGCGGCTTCCTCGACATAGCGGGGGATGAACAGGGCCCGCTGCCGCCGCAGACGCCGCTCGGTGGCGCGTTGCCTTGACTCGAAGAGGGCGGGGGCGGCGGGGTGTGCGGTGTCCTTGGCGGGCTTCTTGGCCATGGCTGGGGTCGTCCCTGTGGGCTGGGTGCGTCCGTGCGGCCCGGGCGGCGCGGGGAAACGATGGGGAGCATAGGGCTAACATGGGCCGAGCGGGGCGGATCGGTTGGATCCCGTCGCAAGGCATTCCCAAGACGCCGGGGGGATTCGGTTGATCCAAGATCCGCACCATGAAGTCAGAGCACAGGTCGTTGCGCTGTTGCAGGCGATGCAATTGTTCGATCTAGATGGCTTGGCCGACGAGGTTCTCTCTGCCAAGAACGAAAATGAAGACGAGCTTTATCGGGTGCTTAAGCGGCTGATTGGCCTCTATCAGCAATTCCCGGTCTCGGCTGTCCAATGGTTGCCCGAGCAATGTCTAGTGCTTCTCGTCAAGCACTTGAAGGCCCGGGAGGGAATGTTCAAGGCGATTGCGAGTGTCAAACCGTTGCCACGGTTCTCGTCCGGCGTGCAATCAAAGTACCTGGAACTTGCAACAGGTGCTTACGCCGAAGATTTCAAGGAATTGCATCCGATCATCGCCTTCGCCGCGACGACTATGTCTGACTACGCCCGGCTCGAAGCCGATGGTCGTGTTGTGCTCGAACAGTTCAAGTTAGACTTAGGAGAGCAGCGGGAGAGCCTGAAACGTCTTCTTGACTCCGCGCGCTCGGACATCGTTGATGTCGTCGCGACAAAACAGGCCGCGCACTTCGAGATAGAAGCAGATAGAGATTCAAGGGCCGCGTGGTTCTGGTTCTCCATGACGCTCGGAGGCATCGCGGCGACCATCGCTGTCGCCATCGCCGCGCTCTTTGCCCATACCTTCGAGGTCCTCTCGCCGACTTCCCTCTACGAGGCCATCCAACTGGCCGTCGGCAAGGTCGTCGTCCTCGCCTCGGTGGGCTCCTTCGCCGTGCTGGCCGGACGCCAGTACGCGGCCAACCGGCACAACGAGGTCGTGAACCGCCACCGCTGCAACGCCCTTCGGACCTATCGCGCCCTGGTGGAAGCCGCGGGCGACAACGACGTCCGCGGCATCGTGCTGGCCCAGGCCGCCCACGCCATCTTCGCCGACCAGCCCACCGGCTTCACCCGCACAGACACCAGCGATGGCCGATCGGCCCCGCTGGTGAACGTCTCGCACCGGTCCATGGGCACCGGCGATGGGGGGGTGGGCTCGTAGCGGGCCCGGGCGCAACCGGGCGCCTGGGCGGTCATTGGGGGCGGTTCTTTTTGGGTCTGGTTTGGTGAAACGGCCTTCCCGGGCCGTGGGTGCGGGTTGGTGGCGGGTTTTGGGGGGCGATGTTTGGGGGTTGTTGGCTTCGTTGGGGTTGCGGGGCGGCGGTGGGGGGTGGTTTTTGGGTCCTTCGGAGCCGTTTTTGCTTCCTTCGGGATGATTTTTGCTTCCTTCGAAATGGTTTTCGGTTCCTTCGGGATGATTTTCTCGTCCTTCGAAATGGTCTTCGGTTCCTTCGGGATGATTTCGGCTTCCTTCGGGATGGTTTCCGCTTCCTTCAGGATGGTTTTCGCTTCCTTCGGCGCGATCTTCGCTTCCTTCAAGATGGCTTCGGCTTCCTTCGGGATCGTTCCGGCTTCCATCGGGACGGTTCCCGATTCCCGTGCCCGGGGGCCGTGGAGCCCTATCGGGACTCTGTGCCTGGGCGCCTCTGCGGTGAGCCGCTCTTCGGAAGATGAAGACAGATAACCGCAGAAGCACCCTGGCACAGAGGCAAGAGTGGGGTGGTTCTTCCCTCCGAGACTTTCGCAACCTCCGCGTTCAAGCCCCTCCCCCGCAGCGCGGCGTGGGGTCACTGGGCGTGAAAAGTTCGTGCCCGAAGCGGTGTGCCTACGATATGGCCTCAGCGGACGCTTCCGTACCACCGGACCGACGACCGCCGGTGGCCTTCTTTCGAGCGTGTCCGCGCCGGGGCCATGTGAGAATCCGATTCCCCAGGACCGCGGTTTCCGCGGCCGCGATGCCCCGTTGGGGCGAAAGCAGTCCCACTTGACCATGTTCCGTTCCGCACGCCCGGACTCCCGGGGTTATCGCAACGCCCGCAAACCCGGAGCCCAGGGCCCCAAGGCCAACGCCAACGGCCCCAAGGCCAACGCAAACGGGCCCAAGGCCAACGCCAATGGCCCCAAGCAGGAGGCCAATGGCCCCAGGGCCAGCATGAGTGGCCCCAAGGCCAGCACCAACGGCCCCAGGGCACACGCCTATGGCTCCAGGCCCGCGCCGCGCTCGAGCAAGCCCGCGCCCTACACGAAGAAGCCCGAAGCGCACGCGAGCAAGCCCGTTGCGAAGGCGGAACGCCCCGCCCCCCACGCGGGCAAGCCCGTTGCGAAGGCGCAACGCCCCGCGCCGCGGGTTGAGCAGGCCGTGGCGCCCATGGACGGCCCCGCGGCCGACGTGGCAACCATCGCGCCCGCGACGAACGAACCGGCCAGCGGCCCGGCCTTTGCCGACATGGGCCTCTCCAAACCCATCGCCGACGTGCTCAGGGCCCGCGGTTATAACACGCCCACGCCCATCCAGGCGATGGCCATCCCGGTGGTCTTGGAGGGACGCGACGTCTTCGGCTGCGCCCAGACGGGCACGGGCAAGACCGCCGCCTTCGCGCTGCCGGTGCTGCACGACCTGGCCGAGGCCGGCCACATCGACGGCACCAAGTTCGGCGCGCGTGGCCGCCCGCCCCGCGCCCTGGTGCTGGCGCCCACGAGGGAGCTGGCCATGCAGATCTTCGACGCCTTCGTTGCCTATGGCCGCAACCTGCCGCTGCGCTTCGCCGCGGTCTTTGGCGGCGTGGGCCAGTACCACCAGGAGAAGGCCCTTCGCGGCGGCATCGATGCGCTGATCGCCACCCCGGGGCGGCTCATGGACCTGCACGAGCAGGGGCTCATCGACCTTGGTTCGGTCGAGGTGCTCGTGCTCGACGAGGCCGACCGCATGCTGGACATGGGCTTTTTGCCCGAGATGAAGCGCATCGCCGCCCTCACGCCCGACAGCCGCCAGACGCTGCTGTTCAGCGCCACGGCCAGCAAGGCCATCCGCGCGCTGGCCAATGGTTTGCTCAAGGACCCGGCCCACCTGGAGGCCCAGCGAGAGAGCAGCACGGTGGAGGCCATCGACCAGCGCGTGTACATGGTGCGCCGCGACAACAAGACCCCGCTGCTCCAGACCGTGCTGGCCAAAGAGGGCGTGGGCCGGACGCTGGTGTTCACGCGCACCAAGCACGGGGCCGACAAGCTGGTCAAGCAGCTCGAGCGCGGGGGCGTGCGCGCGGCGGCCATCCACGGCAACAAGACCCAGAACGCCCGCACCCGCGCGCTGGAAGACTTCAAGCGCAGCCACAAGGGCGTGCTCGTCGCGACCGACGTGGCCAGCCGCGGCATCGACGTCAGCAACATCACCCACGTGATCAACTACGACCTGCCCGGCGATGCCGAGACCTACGTCCACCGCATCGGCCGCACGGCCCGGGCGGGGGCCAGCGGCGTGGCGATCACCTTCTGCGACGCGGGCGACTTCCAGGAGCACCGCGAGCTGATGGACATCGAGCGCCGCACGGGCGCGAGCCTGACCACGGCCATGGACGCCGGCGACCTGTGCCACGAGCGCCCCGCAGTGCCCCAGCGCGGTAAGCCCGGCCACGACCGGAACAACGCCAACCAGCCCCACGCGGGCGCGAACCGTCGCAGCGCCAGCAACCCGGGCCGACGCGGCGGCCCGCCCCGCCGCGGCAACGGGCCAACCCACCGCGGCAACGGGCCAGCCCGTCAGACCGGGGCCGCCCGGGCCTGAACATCCAGGCGGACGGGCCGGGCCCCCGCCACGAACCAAGAGCGCCCTCGCCCTGCCGAGTCATAGACCGGCCCGCGCGAGGGCGTTTTCGCGTTGGCGGGCTTCGCGCGCGCCCCCATGGTCAGAATTTCCCACTCGGCGCGGGGACGCGGCGTGGAACATTGGAAATATCGGGAAAATCGGGATCGCAACGAAGACGTGTTCGTGCGAACACACGCAGGACACCTCCGCGTCGTGGCGCCGCGGGCGCGCGAGGGCGTGGCCCGGCCGGACGCTGGCAATTGTTTTTTTTCCAGAATATTGTCCGAAGTATCCACTGGCGTGTAACGCACCGACGCGCTCGACGGCTATCGGCTCATGGACAGCGAGCGATCGGAACGCGTCGGACCGCGGCCGCATCGCGCGACGTGGCGGGCCCGAACCGTGGGGGGCCTGGCGTCCATTTGGGAACGGGAACGCGCCGGGGGCGCTGCCCGGCGTCGCGTCGCCAGCGGCCGACATCCATGCAGGCCCGCCCGGGCACCAGGGCTTGGCCGTTGGTGTTGCGCGGCGTTCTTGACCGTCCGGCCACGCGGCCGGAGGAACCGTGGATCGGAGCAAGAAAAGGAGAAATCAGAGATGAAAGCCATGAGCAAGCACGTCGCGGCATGGACCCTGCTGGCCGCCTGCGGCACCGCCCTCGCGCAGGTGACCCCCGGCACGTTCACGCCCGACGCGGTCGACACCATGGAGGGCTACCCCGGGGGTCGCGCCTTCCTGTCCACGCTGTTCGGCGGCACCGTCCCGGTGGTGCCCAGCCCGCTGAACCTGGCCTCGATCGACATCGCCATCGGCGATACCTGGTTCGACTTCCGCTCGAGCCCGGCCCCGCAGATCCAGCCCACCTCGGGCACCAAGTTCGGCTCGATCTTCGGTTTTGGTGGCATCGAGCTGGACTTTGCCCCCATCGGCGGCATCTCGGCCTTCTCGGCCTCGCTGTGCGCGGCCGGCTTCGGCGTGGACACCATCGAGTTCTTCGACCTGTCGGGCAACAGCATCGGCCTGTTCCAGGACCCCGGCGGCTGGGGGGCGGCGGGCATCATGGAGCAGCAGTCCTTCACCTCCACCGTGGCCATCGGCCGTGTCCGCATCGACGGGCCCGAGACCACCATCGACGACGTGGCCTATGCGCAGGGCGCCCTGCCCGCGCAGATCCTGGTCTACTCCGAAGGGCAGGACCCCCTCCAGCACGAGCGTGTCGCCGCCGACAACCTGGGCCTGAACTACGACCACATCGTCCGCGACACCATCGGCCTGAACAACGCCCTGGCCGGCGGGCAGTACCGATTCGCCATCATCCACCAGCCGGCCAACAACTTCGCCGCCGGGTTCGCCGGGCTGCTGGACACGTTCGTGTCCGGGGGCAACCGCGTCCACTTCTCCTTCTGGAACCTGGACGCCGAGCCGGCCCTCCAGAGCACCCTGGGCGTCGCCAGCGCCGTGGACTTCTTCACGCCCCGCCCGGTCTTTGACAACGCCGGCCACCCCTCGTGGGGATCGGCGGCCAGCCCCGTGGCCACCAGCGGCTCGGACCCCTGGAACGACAACGGCGACCTCTTGACCGCCGCCGCCGGGGCCGAGATCGTCTCGACGTTCGACTCGACCGCCGGCCCGGGGGCCACCATCGTGGCCAACGACAACCGCACGCTGGTCAACGGCTTCGAGTACGACTCGATGCAGGCCAGCGGCATGGTCGCCCTGCTCGAAGCCCAGATCGCCTGGGTCCGCACCGCGGCGCCACCGCCCCCGCCCCCGGGCAGCCTGATCTTCCTCTTCACGGCCCTGGACAACAAGCCCATCCTCGACAACGCCGCCGCCCTGGCGGGCATCACCGTCGACCTGCGCCTGCCCGACAGCGACTTTGCCGGCCTGACCGCCACCTTGAACAACCCCGACTATGGCATGGGCATCATCAGCAACCCCTGCTGCTTCTTCGACGCCGGCACGCCCGCAGCACTGTCCAACTTTGTTGCCAATGGCAACACCGTCCACTTCTCCTACTGGGACCTGGACACCAACCCCACCATCCAGGCGGCCCTGGGCGTGGCCAGCGCGGTCGACTTCTTCAATCCGCGGCCGGTCTTCAGCCATGTTGGCCACCCGTCGTGGGGCGCTGTCTCCAGCGTGCCCGTCGACCCGGCCCCGAGCCCCTGGTTCGACAACGGCGACACCATGACCCCGGCCGCGGGCGGCACCGTCGTGGGTGTCTTTGACTCTGTTGGCAGCGGCCAGGGCGCCATCATCGTGGCCAACGGCAACCGGACCCTGGTCAACGGCTTCGATTACGACTCCATGGACACCGCCGCCGTGACCGACCTCGTGGCCGCCCAGCTCGCCTGGCTGCCCAAGCCGGGCTGTGCGGACTGCATCACCTTGCATGGCTGCACCGTCTTTGCATACCTCTGCTTCTTGAACCTCTTTGGTGCCAGCGACCCGTGCGCCGACATCGATGGCAACGGCGTCCTCGACATCTTTGACTTCCTGGCATTCCAGAACGTCTTTGCCATGCGTTGCCCGTAAGCAAGGCCCCACCCGCGGGTTACACCCCATGCGCCTCGGCCCGCAGCGATGCTCGGGTCGGGGCGGCTCTTCTCTCTTGCCACCGCCAGGATCATGGACGCCACGCCCCAGCGCCGCGCCGCGGACGCTTGGCGGCGTCCCATGTGCCGACATGAGAACTTTGGGTCGAGCACCTTCGGCCCGTCGCTCTGGCCCGGAGCCGCCCGGACCTGAACGGCCGGGCGGCGGGGTGCCCGCGCCACTTCGCGGGAGTCGCTTTCCGCACCCTCAGGCCGAAACACCCGCGCGGGTGGGGGAAGGCTGGATCGGCATGGCCTGGCGGGCGGCCGGCAGCACCAGCGGCAGGGCGGCCGGCAGCGACTCGACGACCAGGCGGCCTTGCGCATCGCAGGCCACGCGTTCGACCTCGCCGTCGATCTGGAGGTCTTCGAGCTCTTGGGCGCCGGGTCGGTGCTCGTGCAGCGTGACCTCGACGCGACGGCCCTGCGCGTACCGCGCCCGGGGGTGACCAACGTGCAGCCCCAGCCGGGCCAGCAGCGCCCACGCCAGCAGTTCAGCGGTCGTGCCCGCGGGCAGGAACAAAGCGTCGAGCAGGCCGTCGGTGCGCGTGGCCTTGCGGGCCAGGTCCAGCCGCATGGGGTACCTGGGGCCCACGGCCACGATGAGGCAGCCGCGTTGCTCGCTCGCCAGAGGTTGGCCGTCGACCGACACGCTCAACCGGCCGATGCGCGGGCGGGCCGCCCGGGCCAGCGTTGGGGCAACAAAGCGCAGGCGCCCCCCCGTGCCCGTGCGGCGGCGGGCCACACGGTGCACGATGGCCGCGTCCGGGCCGATGGTGAGCATGAGGGCGAAGGGCACGCCCGGGCGTCCGTCGGGATGGTGCACCACGCCCAGGTCGCTGCGCACGGGCGCAGCGCCACGGCGCAGGGCCCCGAGCGCGTCGAGCGTGGCCGCCACGCGCGGACGCAGGCCAAGCTCCTTGGCCACCACGTTCTCGGTGCCCAGGGGCGCGATGAGGGTGGGCACGCCCCGCCCGCCGTGGGCGGCCGTCAGGAAGGCAAGCGCGTGGTGCAGCGTGCCGTCGCCGCCCACCAGCACCACGGCGTCCAGGTCGTCCAGCGCGCCAGCGTGCGAGGCCAGGTCCAGCGGCAGGTCGAGCACGTCGAAGCCCCGCGTCGGTGCCAGGGCGCGCAGCCGCTGGACAAAGGCCGGGCCCTTGCCGCGGCCCGAGGCGCGGTTGTGCAGCACGCCGATGCGCATGGCCGCAAGGGTAGCGCGGCCCGGGCAGATCGTGGCGTGGACGGGCCCATGGACTATGGTGGCCGCCATGAGCCACGCAAGGGTGGGAGGCACCGATCGGCACGGTCGCGATTCGCGGGCACGCGTCGGGAGCCTGTCCTCTTGGCGAGGCCCGCGAGGCCGGCGCGTTCAGGCTGTTGCTTCGCCCTGGGAACGCTCGCCATCCAACGGGCCATCGACGGTCAGAGGCGTCAAGAGATCGGCGGCCTCGTCGGCGGCGTTGGCGAAGGGCTCGAGCACGAGGTCGGCCCCCAGCTTGCGCAGGGCACGGGCCTCGCGCGGGTTGTGGGCCGTGCCGGCATACTTGCCCGTGTAACCCGACTCGCGCAGCGCCTGGAGCAGCGTGCGGTTCGTGCGCTCGTCGGGGCTCGAGCACACCACCAGGCGGGCCGTGCGCAGCGGCAGCGAGGCGCACAGCTCCGGGTCGGTGGCGTCGCCATACTGCCCGCTGCGGCCCTCGGCGTTCCAGGCCTTCAAGGCGCTGGGGTCGAAGTCGACCGCGAACACGCGCAGCCCCCGCTCGATGAGGCGGCGCCCGATGCGCCCGCCGTAGCGGCCGATGCCGATGAGCACCACGTCTGGCGCAACGGGCGAGGCGCTGTCCTGCCCGGCCTCGCGCACGGGGTTGGCCCGCTCGAAGATCGTCAGCCAGGGCGCCAGCCGCTCGTAGAGCCAGCCCGAGTACATGATCATGTACGTCGAGAGGCCGATGGTGACCATACCCACGAGGGTGACCAGCGCAAGCGTGTCCTGTCCCACGTGACCAAGGGACACGCCCATGGCCGTGAGGATGAGCGAGAACTCGGAGATCTGGGCCACCGTCAGGCCCGCCAGGAAGCCCGTGCGCTTGCGATAGCCCATGAGCCCCATGATGGCCATGACCACCAGCGGGTTGCCGATGAGCACGAAGGCCGAGAAGATGAGCGCCGGCGCGAGCTGCTCGCCCAGCGTGGCCAGCTCGAGCGTGGCCCCGAGGTTGATGAAGAAAAAGACCAGCAGGAAGTCGCGCAGCGGCACGAGCCTCCCGCCGATGGACTCGCGAAAGGGCGTGCCCGCCAGGGTGACCCCCGCCACGAACGCGCCCACTTCCTTGCTGAAGCCAAGGGCGTCGCCGGCTACCGAGAGGCCCACGGCCCAGGCGATGGCCGCCAGCAGCAAGAGCTCGGTCGAGCGGGCCAGCAGCCGCGCCGCGCGGGGGATGACCCAGCGCATCACGGCGGCCAGGAAGGCGACAAACAGCGTGGCCTTGACCGCCAGCCAGCCCAACTCGCGGGCGATGACCGCCGCCCCCGCGCCCTGCCCGCCCGCGTCGAGGGTGGGCAGCAGGATGAGGGCCAGGATTACCACCAGGTCTTGCACGATGAGGAAGCCCACCGCCACGCGCCCGTGCAACGCGTCCAGCTCGCGCTTGTCGCTGAGCAGCTTGACGATGATGATCGTGCTCGAGAAGGTCAGCGCCACGGCGATGTAGACCGAGGCAACCACCGACCAGCCCAGCCCCAGGGCGATCAAAAAGCCAAAGACCGACGTGAAGACCACCTGCCCCATGCCGGTGAGCAGCGCTACCGGGCCCATGGTGCGGATGATGCCAAGGTCGAGCTTGAGCCCCACCAGGAACAGCAAGATGGCGATGCCAAGCTCGGCCAGCAGGTCCAGCTCTTCGCTGTGCTCGACCAGGCCCAGCACCGCCGGACCGCCGACGATGCCCGCCACGAGGAAGGCCACAACCAGGGGCTGGCGCAGCAGCAACGCGAGCGCCCCCAGCACGCCGACGATGGCCAGCAGGCTGGCGATGCGGCCGAAGCCCTCGGTAAAGATCTCGAGTATGCCCCCCACCTTGCCCCCCGACTTGTTCCTTTTAGCCCTGGCCCTCAATCTGGACGCTGGCTAGGGCAGTGAGCGTATCGGGAGAGAAGGCCATCACGCGGTCGAGCCCGGTGGTTCGCATGACCTGGAGCACCTCGCCCGCGACGCCGGCCAGGCGGAGCTGGCAGCGGGCGTCCTCGAGCACCTGGCGTAGGCGCAGGAGCTGGGCGATGTTGGAACTGTTGATATAGGTGACGCCGGCGAAGTCGAGTACCACGTGCGGCGCGTGCTCGGCCCGGGCCAGCGACTCCAAGCGCTCGAGTATGGTGCCCAGCTCGTCGCTCAGGGCTGGCTCGTCGGCCAGGTGGGCCAGCACGATGTCCTCGGACCAGTCCGTGCTCATGCGCCGGCCCCGTTGCCGCCGGTGGTCTCCATCTCCTCGTCGCTCTCGGCCACGGGGGCGACGGCGATGACCTCGTCGCCCTCGTTGAGCGAGACCACGCGCACGCCCTTGGAGCCGCGGCCCACCTCGCGGATGGTGTCGCCGGCCATGCGCACGAGCTGCCCGCCTCGCGAGATGACCATGATCTCCTGCCCGTCGAACAGGCCCACGGCGGCGACGGCCGGGCCGTTGCGCCCGCCGGTGTCGATGTCGCGCCGTCCCTTGCCGCCTCGGCTCTGGCTGCGGGGCTTGCCCGTCTCGGGCTGCACGCGGTACTCGTCCACGGGCGTGCGCTTGCCATAGCCGCTCTCGGTCACCGTCAGCAGGCACAGGTTGCGCTCGATGGCCTGCGGATCGGTCATCAGGTCGCCTTCGGCGTCGGGCAGCATGGGGATGTTGACAAGGCCGATGACCTGGGCCCCCTCGGCCAGTTCGATGCCCTTGACGCCCGCGGCCGAGCGGCCCATGACGCGCACGTCGTCCTCGGGGAAGCGGATGGCCATGCCGTTGCTGGTGACCAGCAGCAGGTCGTCGTTGCCGTTGGTCAGCGCCACGTCGAAGAGCTCGTCGCCTTCCTTGAGCCCCACGGCGATCAGGCCCGAGCGGTTGACGTTGCGATAGGCCCGCAGGGGCGTGCGCTTGACCACGCCCCCGCGCGTGGCGAAGGTCAGGTACTGGCTGCTGGCCTCGAAGTCCTTGACGGTCAGGAACGCCCCGACCTTCTCGCCCTCTTTGAGGTCCAGCAGGTTGACGATGGCCCGGCCCTTGGCCGTGCGGGCCATCTCGGGCAGTTCGTACACCTTCATCTTAAAGACCCGGCCGGTGTTGGTCAGGCACAGCAGGTGGTCGTGCGTGCTGGCCACGAACAGGTGCTGGGTGAAGTCCTCATCGCCCCCCGAGGACTTGCCCGTGGCGGCCTTGATGCCCTTGCCCCCGCGGGCCTGGGCCCGGTAGGTCTCCGCCGGCACACGCTTGGCGTAGCCCGAGCGGCTGATGGTCACCACCACGTCATGCTCGCGGATGAGCGACTCCATGTCGATCTCGCCCACCGCGTCCTCGATGGCCGTGCGGCGATCATCGCCGTAGCGGGCCTTCATCGCCAGACAATCCTCGCGGATGATGGCCATCACCCGGGCCCGGCTGGCCAGGATCGCCTCGTAGTCGGCGATCTCGCCGGCCAGCTTCGTGTACTCGTCCACCAGACGCTCGATCTCCAGCCCCACGAGCTGGATCAGCCGCATCGAGCCGATCTGCTCGGCCTGCTGCCGCGTGAGGGCCACGCCGCCCAGACGCTCGAACTTCGCCACGTGGTCCATCAGCCGCTGGGGGATCTGCTTGGCCGCGGGGTGCTCGGGGGGGATGCGGTAGCGGCGCTCCATCAGCTTCTGGATCGCCTCCTCGCGCGTGGCGCTCGAGCGGATGATGCGGATCACCTCGTCGATGTCCACCACGGCGTAGATCTGTCCCTCGAGCAGGTGGGCCTTGCGCCGCGCCTCGCGCAGCAGGTGCTCGGTGCGACGGCGGATGACCTCGACCCGGTGGTCGATGTAGTGCTCGATCAGTTCCTTGAGGCCCAGCGTCACCGGGCGGCGGCCTACCAGGGCGATGTTGATGATGCTGAAGGTCTGCTGGAGGGGCGTGAACTGGTAGAGCTGGTTCTCGACGACGGCCGGGTCGGCCCCGCGCTTGAGCTCGATCACCACGCGCGTCATCGCCTGGCGGCCGCTCTCGTTGCGGATGTCGCTGATGTCCTTGATCCGCTCTTCCTGCACGGCCTCGACGATCTTTTCCACCAGGTTGCGCTGGCTGAGGTTGTAGGGGATCTCGTCAATGACCAGCTGCTGGCGGTCCTTGCCCAGTTCCTCGACGTGGCACACGCCGCGCAGGTACACCTTGCCGCGCCCGGTGGCGTAGGCCTCGCCGATGCCCCGTCGGCCCACGATGACCCCGCCGGTGGGAAAGTCCGGGCCCTTGACGCCCAGCCGCGTCACGGCGCCGCCCCCGTCCACCTCGTCCTGCATCAGTTCGATCAGGTCGATGTCGGGCCGGTCGATGACGCGGGTGATGGCGTCCAGGATCTCGCTTGGGTTGTGCGGGGGCATGCTGGTGGCCATGCCCACGGCGATGCCCAGGCTCCCGTTGATGAGCAGGTTGGGGAAGCGCCCGGGCAGCACCTTGGGCTCCATGAGCCGCTCGTCGTAGTTGGGCTGCATGTCCACCGTGCCCTGGTCCATGTCCTGGAGCATGTCCACCGCCGCGTGGTGCATCCGGGCCTCGGTGTACCGCATGGCCGCGGGCGGGTCGCCGTCGATGGAGCCGAAGTTGCCCTGGGGGTCCACCATCGAGACGCGCATGCGCCACTTCTGGGCCAGGCCCACCAGCGTGGGGTAGATCACGCCCTCGCCGTGGGGGTGGTAATCGCCCGAGGTCTGGCCGCAGATCTTGGCACACTTGATGTGCTTGCGGCCCGGGCGCAGGTTCAGGTCGTTCATGGTGACCAGGATCCGCCGCTGGCTGGGCTTGAGCCCGTCGCGCACGTCGGGCAACGCCCGGTCCATGATCGTGCTCATGGCGTACGTGAGATAGCTGTCGCGCAGCTCGCGGTCGATCTCCAGGTCGACCACCCGGCCGCCAGCGGGCACGGCCCCGAGCTCTTCCTGGGGCACAGCCGCGTCTCCATCGTGCGCATCGGCCAAGCGAGAGCCCTCCAAATGCCGGTAGCAAAGACCCGTTCAAAAAACCTGACAAGACCCGTTCAGGCCGTGGTCCGACCGGGCGGAGAAATAGTAGGTTGGCAGGCCCGCGGGAGGGGCCAGCCAGATCGCAGATGACAGATCTCAGATCTCATATCGCAGATTCGGAGTCGGAGGGTACTGTGCCCCATACCTAACGTATACCGATCACCACGCCTGACCCCCGCCACTCCCACCAAAACCCAGACACCCCCCCAGCCGAGAGCCGCCCGCCGAGCGTTTTTCTGGACGCTCCTGGGGCATGAGACCGGCCCTTGAGATGATGAAACGGAGCTTCCAGAGCATCAAACGGACGATCTGGAGTGCACTCCAGACGATCCGAGGGGTCGCCAGGGCGGTTTTCGTATCGGGCCCGGGGGTTTTCCAGGGGGCTTGATCGATCCGCGGGCTGGGCCGGGGGCACCGGCGTCGCGCGGGCGATGCCTGCGGCGGGGGGATAGCCAACGCATCCGCTCACGGGGCGTACCCGTATTAACCCGCGATGAGCGGCTACACACAGATGAGGCTCTCGCCCCAGCAGGCACAACGGCGGCGCAAGGTGGTCGACCCGGTGCAGCGGGCATTTGAGAGCGGGCAACTCGCCGAGGCCCACAAGCTGGCGATGGCCGGGCTCAAGAAGATGCCCGGCGACGCGCAGCTGCACCTGTTCCTGGCGGCCATCGCCGAGCGGACGGGCGATGTCGAGCAGGTGCGCCACCACGGGCGCAAGGCCCTCGGACAGGGGCCGAACGCCGGGGCGTTCGCGGTGCTCAGCCGTCTCGAGCGTCGGGCGGCCAAGACGGAGCTTGCACTGCAGTTGTGCGACCAGGCGCTCGAACTGGTGCCGGGCGACGTGCCGCTGCGGATCCACCGGGCCGGGTGCCTGGAAGAGGCCGGCCGGACGGATGAGGCGCGTGTGGTCATCGACGAGATCGTGGACGACCTCGAGAGCAGGAACCAGCCGCTGCCGCCCCACCTTCGCTACGAGCGGGCCAAGCTGAGGGTGCAGGAGAAGGACTACGGCGGCGCGATCGCGATCATCGACGAACTGAACGGCGCTATCGATACCCCCCACGAGCTTCGCATCGCGGCGTGGCACCTGAAGGCCAAGGCACTCGACCGCGCCGGCAGGTACGACGAGGCATTCGACGCGGCGACGAGGGGTAACGAGTTGGACCTCAAGCCGTTCGACCCCGACGCGTACGAGCGGCAGACGACCTCCATCATCGAGATGTGGACCCGGGAGAACATGGCCACGTTCCCGTTGAGCACGTGCGAGAGCGAGATACCGGTGTTCATCGCGGGCATGCCGCGCTCGGGCACGAGCCTGCTCGACCAGATCATCGACGCGCACCCAAAGGCGGCCGGTGTGGGCGAGCTTAGCACGCTCGAGCGGTTCTTCGCGCAGGCAATGGCGGCGTACAACCCCGAGGCACCAAGGGACAAGCGGTTCGGCAGCCTCAACCGCTTCAAGTGGACGCGCGCGGCCGAGGACTACCTGCGCGAGATCCGCAAGCTGGGTCCGAGCGACGAGCGCATCGTGAACAAGGCCATCGGCAACACGCGCATCGCCGGGTTCATCGCGCGGCTGTTCCCACGCACCCGCATCGTCCACATCCGCCGCGACCCACGCGACGTTGCCATCTCGTGCTACTTAGGCGCGTTCAACAACGACGCGATGCCATGGACCACGAGCCTCGAGGGCGTGGCCCACGCCTACGCACAGTCCGAACGGCTCATGGACCACTGGAAGGCCACGCTCGACGTGCCGATCCTGGAAGTGCGATACGAGGACCTCGTCCGTGAGCCCGCCACGCAGTTCCCCCGGCTCATCGACTTCCTCGGCCTGGAGTGGGACGACGCCTGCCACGGATTCTACAAGACCAGGCGCACGCTCCGAACGCTGAGCTACGACCAGGTCAACCGGCCGCTGTACACCAGTTCTGCCGGACGGCACGCCCATTACGCCCGGTACGTCTCGGGCGTCGAGTTCCCGGCGTACCCTTAAACCGGGAAATCCCGCACAAATGGGCTTGCATCACGGGTTGTTTTTGGCGACAATGTTGCGATCGCCCGAGCCGACCCGCCCCGAGAGGAGAATCCGATGCGTCCCACCACGCCCCTTGCCGTGCTCGCCTGCGCCGCCCTAATCGCCACGGCCGCCACGGCCGCCACGGCCGACCCGATCGACCCGGTTGTCGTGCCCGTGGGTGTGTCCAGCGGGCCGATCGCCGCCGACGATCCGACCGCACCGGCCGCCGACGACCTGGGCCGCGTATCGATCTATGAGCACACCGTCTCGGTGCCCGGCGCTGGATGGATGCGGGTGGACTTCGGCCCGGTCGACCTGGGTGAGGCCCCCGCGGGCGCGCCGCCCACCATCGTCCGCCTGACCTCATTGCGCGACGGGGCCGTGCAGCGGCTCGGGTCGCTCCACGTCGAGCAGTGGCGGCACATGTCGGCGTTCTTCAACGGCGACGCCGTGCGCGTCGAGGTACTCAGCGACCCGGGCGCGGGCGTGAGCGCTATCACGATCGATCGCGTGCTCGTGCAGCCGGGTCTGTTCCGGCCGTTGGCGGCAACGGGCGAGCCCGACTCGATCTGCGGGACAACCGACGACCGCGAGCTTTCGAGCGACCCGCGCGTGGCCCGGGGGTGGAGCGCCAGCGGCAGCGCCAACTGCACGGCCTGGATCATCGACGACTGCATGAAGTGCGTGCTGGCGGCCGGGCACTGCGGCTTCGTGCAGGTACACTTCAACAACCCGCTCTCGACCGCCGGCGGCTCGCCGGTGATGCCCCATCCCGACCACCAGTACGCCATCGACTCGGCCTCGGTGCAGCGTGAGAACGCTGGCGTGGGCCGCGACTGGTACTACGCCGGCGCCTTTGCCAACCCCAATACCGGGCTGAAGCCCTACGAGGCCCAGGGCGAGGCCTTCCGCCTGGCCACGACCCTGCCGCCCGCCGATGGTCGGGACTTTCGCGTCACGGGCCACGGCATCACCAGCGCCCCGGTCGATCCGCGTTGGAACCGGGCCCAGAAGACCCACGCGGGCGAGTTCGTCGAGGTCAGCGGCACGGCCCTGCGGTATCGCCCGGACACCACCAGCGGCAACAGCGGCTCGCCGGTCATCGACGAGGTGACCGGGCAGGCCGTGGCCGTCCACACCCACGGCGGTTGTACCTCTACGGGCGGTTCCAACGCCGGGACGGCCATCACGTACGGCCCGCTCCAGAACGCGCTGAACGCGCCGCGGGGGGTCTGCGTGAACCCATGCCCGGCGGACTTTGACTGCGACGGCGTGCTGTCGATCTTCGACTTCCTGGCCTTCCAGAGCGCGTTCGCGCTGGGCCAGGCCAAGGCCGACTTCGACGGCGATGGGGAACTGACGATCTTCGATTTCCTGGAGTTCCAGTCCGCCTTTGCGTTAGGGTGCCTTTAGAATCAGACGATCATCACGGCGTGTGCTCATGGTCGGTTACCCCGGGGCGGTTTGCTTTGAGGGTTTTTGGCCACAATGCCCTGGTATGGCTGTCTGCTGCGGGGGCGCGCATACCCTTTGGGCCTTGTGAGGCACGGTCGGGACGACCGGGCTATCAGGGTTTTCCGCAGGAGATTGCATGGCCCAGCCCCTCGGCGCTGCCACTACGGAGTTTGAGAAGGCCGACCGCTGCGGCCACCTGAACCATCGCCCGCGCGTACTGCTGGGCAAGATGGGCCTTGATGGCCACGACCGGGGCGTGAAGGTCATCGCCCGTGCCATGCGCGACTCGGGGGTCCACGTCATCTACAGCGGCCTGTGGCAGACGCCCCGCAGCCTGGCCATCAGCGCACGCGACGAGGACGTAGACGTCATCGCGGCCAGCATGATGAGCAACAGCCACCTGACCCTGGGCCCCAACCTGCTCAAGGCCCTGCGAGAGGTGGGCCGGGGCGATATCCCCGTCCATATGGGCGGTATCCTGCCCCAGGAAGATCTGCCCGTGCTCATGGAGGCGGGCATCGCCCGATGCTTCACCACCGGCGTGGGCCTGCTGGACATCGTGCATGCGGCCGCACAGACCGTGGCGCCGTACCACCCCCACGTGCCCGGCGGGCACCCGGTGGCCCAGTTGGCCCGCGATATCTCACTGGCACACCTTGCCAGAACCGACGCCCCCGTCCGGCCCGAGGCCGTCCGCCGTCGCCCCCGCCGGGTCATCGGTGTCACCGGCAGCCCCGGCGCGGGCAAGAGCACCCTGGTTGCCCAACTGGTGGCCGAACACGCCCGCCGGGCCGAGGTCGATCCCACCCTTGGCCGCTGTGCCGTGGTCGCCTTCGACCCGATGAGCCCCATCACCGGCGGGGCCCTCCTGGGCGACCGCCTGCGTGTGGACTTCAACCGCCTGGGCGAGGCGGCATATTACCGCTCCCTGGCCATCCGCGGGGAGGATTATCACGCCCTCGAAGAAGTGACCGAACTCATCGGCGGGGCCTGGGAGGGCCGTGGCGGGCCCGAGGTGGCCTATGACACGCTCTTCATCGAGACGGTGGGGGCCGGCCAGAACGAAACGCGTATCGCCGACCACGTCGACAAGACCATCGTCGTGCTGACTCCTGGCATGGGCGACGCGGTACAGATGGACAAGGCCGGCATCCTCGAAATCGCCGACCTGTTTGTGTGCAACAAGGCCGACCATCCCGGCGAGAACGAACTGGTACGCGACCTGAAGGACATCGCCGGACGCCGGCCGATCCTCGAGACGGTGGCCACGCACGGCAAGGGCATCCCCGAGTTGCTCGACGCCTTGGCATAGGCCTCGTTGTTCGAATCCCAGGGCTGGATTGTCAGAGCTGTGGGGCCGATATCCATGGAAACCGGCCGCAACGCAGGCGGCCCGGGCCGCGTACAGGACTTCAGGAGGAACGCGAAGATGAGACGATGCACGACCCCGGCCGGCCGGGCATTGGTATGGGCCACCCTGGGCTTGGCAGGTGCCGCTTCGCTGTGCGTGGGCACCGCACACGCCCAGGCCGTTCGCTACGTCGACGACACCGACCGCTGCAATATCCGGTTTGTCCACGGCATCTCCGAGCGGCCGGTGCCACCGCTGTTCCCCGGTCAGAACGAGCGTTTCGGCGTCGGGGCGGCCATCGGCGATTTCAACAACGATGGCTTCCTGGACATCTACATACCCAACAGTGCCGGACATGCCAACCACCTGTACCGCAACAATGGCGATGGCACCTTCACCGAAGTAGCCGCGCAGGCGGGTGTCGATCTGGTCGAGGGCATGAGCAAGCAGGCCTTCTGGCTGGACCTGAACAACGATGGCTTCGACGACCTGATCGTCTTCAACGATTCCTCGCCATTCGACCCGGCGTTCCCCACGACGCGGATCTTCCGCAACAACGGCGACGGCACCTTCACCGACATGACCGAGGTCAGCGGCATCCACTACCACGAGGCCACCCACGGCGGGGCTACGGCTGGCGACATCGACGGCGATGGACTCCTGGACATCTTCATCGGTGGCTGGTTCGAGCGCACACGCCGACTGTACCGCAACGAGGGCAATTTCCGTTTCACCGACATCACCGACCGGATCGAAGGCCTGCCCGCCGACGAACGCTTCCACTGGCAGCCGCTGCTGATCGATCTGGACGACGATGGCCATCTGGACATCTACGCCGCCATCGACTTCAACGAGGACTACGCCCTGCGCAACAACGGCGACGGCACCTTCACCGAAATGAGCGAGGCCTGGGGCCTGACCCACAACGCCAACGACATGGGCGTAGCCCTGGGCGACGTCAATGGTGACGGGCACCTGGACCTGTACACCACCAACATGAGCTTCAGCCCCTTTAACACCAACGACGAGCCGGGGCCCAACGCGCTGTACCTGGGTCAGGGCGGCGGGCGATTCACCTATGAGGGCAACGCCGTAGCCGCGGGCGTGGATAACACCTTCTTCGCCTGGGGCACGGTCCTCTTCGATGCCAACCTCAACGGACACCTCGACCTGCTGGCGGTGAATGGCTGGGTGCAGGCCGAATGGCATACCCGGGCCCAGTTCTTCCTAGGCCGGGGCGATGGCACGTTCATCGACGCGGGCCTGGGCAGCGGGCTGGACCATCGCGGCGACAGCCGGGGGCTGGCTCCCATCGACATCGACAACAACGGCCTGCTGGACTTTGTCATCACCGACGTCGACGGCCCGGCCGTGTTGCTGCGCAACGTGACCGACGCCAATGACAACGCGTGGCTGCGAGTCAAGGCTCAGGGCACCGTCAGCAACCGCAACGGCGTGGGCAGCGTGGTGGAGGTCACCGTCGGCGACCGGACCTGGCGCATGCCCATCGTCGTCGGGGCCAGTTTTCACAGCGGCCCCCCGCTGGAGGCCCACTTTGGCCTGGGCCGCGCCGAGCGCATCGATCGCCTGCGCGTTCGCTTCCCAAGCGGCCGAGAGGTAGTGATGGAAGGCGTCGAGCCCAACCGTGTCCTGACGGTTGTCGAGCCAAGGTAGTCACGCGTGGACCCAGCCTTTCGCGGAGGGCTCTTCGTGCTGGCCCTGGCTTGGGTGACGCTGTGGAGTGGCGCGGCCTTTGTGGTCTACGCCAAAGATAAGCGTGCCGCCAGCACCGGCCGTTGGCGTACGCGCGAACGCACGCTTCGGCGTCTGGAGTGGCTGGGAGGTGCCATCGGCGCGGCCCTGGCCCAGCAACTCTTGCGACACAAGACCAGCAAGCGGGGCTTTCGAGAGCCTACGAGGCTGTTGGCCGCTGTCCATGCGGCGGCCCTGTGCGCCATGGGCTGGTGGGCGATGTCGGGGTGACCTACTCAGCGTGTTCCGGCCCGGGGCCGATAGCGCCAGCCGGAAAGTTCCGGTGCCTGTGTCGGCTCGATCGAGACACGGGCCTGACCCAGGAGTGTGCCGGTCGCCTGCGCGATTGCCACCTGGGCCAACTGATAGTCCACGATGGCCGACAACTCGCTCAACTGTGCATCGGCCAGACGGGCGGCGGCGTCGAGCACGTCGGTGGATGTGCCCCGGCCCACTTCGAACTGCCGCTCTTCGGCGCGCAATGTTCGGGTGGCCAGTGCCACGCGTTCTCGCGCGGCCAGCACCCGCTGCCAACTGCTGGCCATGTCGTCGACTGCCTGCATCACTTCCTGGCGGATGGTCCGCTCACGGGCCTGCACCGTGGCGATGCGTTGGAGGCGGGTTATGACCGACCGGCGCAAGCCTGCCAGGGCCGCCTCGTTGCCGATGGGCATGCTGGCAGTCAGGCCCAGGCGCCAGTCTTCGAAGTTGTTTTCGGCCATGATTTCCAGGGCCTGCCCGTGGTTGCCCCCCAGACCGTTGATGCGGTACAGGGCGTCCAAGGTCACATCGGGCAGTGCCCGGTTCTCGGCCAGTTCGATGCGGATGAGGTCCTGGGCCAGTTGCAGCTCCAACTCAAGCATTTCCATGCGTGAGGCCAGGGCGGTCTCGATGAGCTGGCTCGCGTTGGCATCGTACAACGCCGGGTCGGGCTCGCTGACCAGATCAATGGATTGCGGCCCGTCGATGGGCAGGCCCGGAAGGTTGAGCAACCGCTTGAGTTCACGCTCGCTCGCCGCGGCGGCGCTGCGGGCCACGATGATGGCCTCGGCGCGGTCTGCCAGGCCGCTCTGGGCCCGCAGGACTTCCAATTCTGCGATGCGCTGGGCCGCGAACTGTCGCTGGGCTCGCTCCAGCTGGGCCCGGGCCAGGTCTCGCTGGGCAATGCGCACCTCGACCACCTGACGGTTGGCATAGAGGCGCCAGTAGGCGCGATCGACGGCGGCAAGCTGCGCGGTGACCTCAAGCTTCGTCCGGGCCGCCGCCAGCGAGTGGTCCAGGGCGGCGATGCGCAGCGGCGCGGTCGTCGCCCTCCGACCAGCCCCACGAAGCAGAGGCTGGCTGAGGCTCAGCTCCAGGTCTTGCGTAAAGGCCGGGTCCAGTGTCGCAAAGGGGTTGTTGGTCTGGTTGCGCGTGAAGGGTGCCGCCAGCGTGAAGTCGCCGCCCAGCCGCGTGGGGATCGTCAGTGACGGATTGAGTGATTGGAATTCCTGTTGGGCGTCCTGGAGCTCGCTGAAGGTGGGGCGGTCGGTCTGCTGGGCTATAGCTCTGATGCGAAAGACCGCCTCGAAGGCCGCCTCTTCCTGGGAGAGCGCCTCGGCGGCTATCGCCGGTGCCAGCAGCGACACGCGCACGTCCAGGTTGTTCTCCAGCGCCGCTGCGCGGGCCGCTTCAATGGTCAGTGGCACCACACCCGCGCCGGGCTCGACCACAACCGCCCGTGGTGCGGGCTCGGGAGCAGGGGCGGCATCTTCCGGCTGGCCAAGCCTCGGCAAAGCCAGTGGCTTGATATGCCTCAGGCGGCCATCGGGACCGTGCAGGCCCATATCGCGCGGTGCCCGATCGAAGGGCTGGGCACAACCAGCGGTCAGCAAAATCAAAGCGGCCAGGGCCGCGGGTCGTATGGTGTGCATGAGCATCTCCACGAGATTTCAGTCGTGCCGCAGGGCGACGATGGGATCAAGCCGGGCCGCCTTGATGGCCGGGAACACGCCAAAGACGACCCCCGTGACAGCGCAGAACCCCACCGCAAGGGCTACCGCCCACATCGGCATCGAGGCGTGTTCGAGCGGGGCATTGGGGATCTGCTTGAGCGCCACGATGATCGCCTGACCGATGGCGATGCCCACCGCCCCGCCCATCAGGCACAGCACCACCGCTTCGGTCAGGAACTGCACGAGGATCACCGCTGGTCGCGCGCCCACGGCCTTGCGAAGCCCGATCTCGCGCGTGCGCTCCGACACGCTGACCAGCATGATGTTCATGATCCCGATGCCCCCCACCAGCAGGCTGATGCCCACGATGCCCGCCGCCCCGGCCACCAGCCCGGCCGACAGCGCCTTGAAGCGGTCGACGTATTCCTGGGGGATCTCGACGTTGAACGTCGCGTCCTCTTCGGGGTCCAGCCCGCGCATCGATCGCAGCACGAAGTCGACTTCCGTCCGAGTGTCCTCGGCGGCCTGGGGCGACCGCATCGACGCCAGGGCATACGAGATCACCGCGTTGGGGTTGAGGATCATCGCCGTCGAGAAGGGCACGAAGAACTCCGCCCGGCTCTCGCCACCGCCAAACATCGCGCTGATTTCCAGTGTCTCGACCACGCCGATGATCATGAACCGTCGCCCGGCCAGCAGCACGTACTCGCCCACGGGATTGATGGGCAGGTTCAGTTCTTCGATGGCCCGGGCGTTGATGAGCAGGGCGTATCGCCTTTGTTCCTCGTCGAGCACGTTGAAGGGGCGGCCCTCGCGCACCTGCCGGTTCTCGATGTCGTGCCACTGCGGGCGGATGCCCACCACCCGGGCGCTCTCGATGGCGTTTTGACCATACTCCACGCGGCTGGCGGCGAACCAGTGCGGCGTGATGGCCGTCACCGACGGCGCGTGCCGCTCGATGGCGTCCAATTCTTCAATCTTCAGCGCCGCGTCGCGCCAGCGCATCACGCCACGCTTGCTCTGGGGCACGTTGCCGGCGATGAACACCTTGGTGGCCCCGAAGGTCTCGAACTCGGCCAGCACGAACCCGCGCAGCCCCTCGATGGCCGCCACAGTCGCCACCACCGCCGCCACGCCGATGACGATCCCAAGGGTCGTCAGCATCGAGCGCACCTTGTTCGCCCAGATCTGGCCCAGCGCCAGCACCACCGTCTGCATCAGCAAACGCACCACGATCATGCCGACGCCCCCTCGCCCGCGCGTCTCGCCGCCGCCCCGGCCATCGATTGGAGGTATGCCAGGTGCAGCGCGTCCTCGCCTGTCGGACCATCGCTGAACACCTTGCCGTCTCGCAGCCGCACGATCCGCTGCGCGTACCCGGCCACCTCTTCCTCGTGCGTCACGATCACAATGGTCTGACCCTCGGCGTGCAGGTCGGTAAAGAGTCGAATGATCTCGGTGGTCGTGTTCGAGTCCAGGTTGCCCGTGGGCTCGTCGGCAAGCAGGATCGCCGGCTCGTTCACCAGCGCCCGGGCTATGGCCACCCGTTGCCGCTGCCCGCCCGACAATTGGTTGGGCCGGTGACGCATCCGATCCCCAAGCCCCACCCGGCGTAACGCCGATTTGGCCCGCCCCCGTGCCCCGAAGGCGTGCTTGCGGCTGTAGATCATCGGCAGCATCACGTTCTGGATCGCCGTCGCGCGGGGTAACAGCTCAAAGGTCTGGAAGATGAACCCGATGCGCTCGTTGCGCACCTTGGCCAGCCGGGCGGCGTTCATGCGACGAGTAGGAATGCCCGCCAGTTCATACTCGCCCGCGCTGGGCCGGTCCAGGCAGCCCAGCATGTTCATCAGCGTACTCTTGCCAGAGCCCGAGGCACCCATGATGGCCACGAATTCGCCACGGGCGATGTCCAAGTCCACGCCGTCGAGCGCACGCACGCGCTCCACGCCCATCTTGTAGACCTTCTCCAGCCCACGCACACGGATCGCGGGGGTGTCCGGTGAGGGCTCACTTCGCTTGCGCAGAGGCATCGCCTTCTCCCAGCGGCCCCTCGCCCGCTTGTCCCTCATCCACCCGCAGCAACTTGCCGTCTTCCAGGTCGCGCAACACCCGGAAGGGCCCGGTCACGACCTGATCGCCTTCCACCAGTCCTTCGAGGATCACCGTATCGGTCAGGTCGCTCACGCCCGCACGCACCGGCCGCACCTTCGCAACCCCGTCCTCGACCACGTACACCACCGTGGCAAACGTCCTCAGACGATCGACCAGCGGCGAGAAACGCGCCGTGTCCGGCAGCCCTTCCACTCGCCGGTCGAGCACGGCCTGGCTGGGCACCACGATCGCGTCGCGCACCGTCTCGACATGGATATCCGCGTTGGCCGTCAGCCCCGTCCTCAACAGGTCGTCCTCGCCTTGCGTGACCAGCACGTCCGCCTGCACGTAACTGGTGCCGTCGGTGAAGATGCGACGCTGGAGCCCCACCCGTTCCACGACCCCCTCGAACACCCGGTCCCGATAGGCCAGCAGCCGGACTTCGGCCCGCTGCCCCTCACGCACAAGGCCCACGCTGGTCTCGTCCACCCGGGCCCGCATCAGCATCGTGCTCAGGTCGGCGATCTGCATGATCAACGATCCCTGATTGTTGAACGTGCCCAGCACCGTCTCGCCCACCTCCACCGGCAGGTTCACGATCCGCCCCGTGATGGGGCTTGTGATGACCGAGTTCTCCAGGTCGCGTCGGGCCGCCCGCACGTCGGCCCGGGCCGCCTCGATGCCCGCCTCAATGACCGACACCGAACTCTGGGCTTGCAGGAACCGGGCACGGGCGTTGTCCAGTTCGGTCTTGGCCACGTCGCCCGTATCGAACAATTCCTGGACGCGACCTAGCTCCAGTTGGGCCAGTTCAAACTCCGCCAAGGCCCCCTGACGTTGAGATTGTTGCGAACGCAATCGAGACTCAGCCGCGTCCAATCGAGCTTGGAGGTCCTCGGCATCGAGCCGGCAGACGACATCGCCTTCGCGGACGGTGTCGCCTTCTTCGAAGGGAAGCGCCACGATCCGGGCGCTCACCTGGGCGGTGATCTGCACCATCCGCTTGGGTTCCAAACTGCCCGGTGCGTTGATGGTCTGACGCAGGTCGCCACGGCTGGCCGATTGCACCAGCACGCGGGGGGGCTCAACCTTGGGTGTCAGCCGATCTCGCAGACCCTTTGGCCCGCCCATGCCCATCAAGCCGACCGCGCCGCCGATGCCCAGCACCACCAGCACGCCCATCGAGATTCCCAACACCTTCAGCACCCATACCTCCTCGGACGGCTGTATCCAATTCCCAGGCAACTTCAGCCCGGAGCTGATTCGGGAAACCTTGGACGGGATTCAAGGCCCGCAAGACTCACCGAACGGCCTGAATACGATCCGTTGCGAACCAGAAACTCCCGTTCAAGGCCTCAGGGCCCATCATTGACCAAGGAGACCACCATGGCATTCACCCTCCCAGACCTGCCCTACGCCTTCAATGCCTTGGAGCCGCACATCGATGCGCGGACCATGGAGATCCATCACGGAAAGCACCACCAGGCCTACGTCAACAACCTCAACAAAGCCCTCGAAGGCCACCCGATGGCCGACATGTCCATCGAGCAGGTCCTCAAGAACATCGGCGACGTGCCCCAAGAGAAGCGGCAGGCGGTTATCAACAACGGTGGCGGGCACGCCAACCACACGCTCTTCTGGCAGATCATGAGCCCCAAAGGCGGGGGCAAGCCCGTCGGAGAACTGGCCAAGGCCATCGATGCCGATCTGGGCGGCTTCGACAAGTTCAAGCAGGACCTTGCGGCCGCCGCCGCTGGGCGTTTCGGTTCGGGATGGGCCTGGCTCATTGTTGATGGTGGCGGCAAGCTGCGCGTCACCAGCACCCTCAACCAAGACAGCCCCCTCATGGAGGGCCATACCCCCATCCTGGGTGTCGACGTCTGGGAACACGCCTACTACCTGAATTACCAGAACCGAAGGCCCGATTACGTCGCCGCCTGGTGGAACGTGGTCAACTGGCCCAAAGTGGACGAACTCTACGGAGCCGCACGCGGCTGATCGGTTCGACCCATGGCATCGAGCTGGGCTTGATACGCCATGGCAAGCAGGTAGAACAAAGCCGCGAGCACGGCGATCGGCGAAACGACGATGACCGTCACGATCGCATTCTTGCGGAACCCGGAACGGCGTGTGGGCATGCGCAAGTATAGGGCAAGGAATTTGTTAGGGCTTCGGCTGCTGGAAATTTAGAGAAATTTGATGGCCTGAAGTGGATTTGCACGTTATCTTGACGGGCATTCTTGCCGGGTGCATCCGTTCTTGTGATTGGGGTTCGGCGAGTATCCGGGCTTGTGGGTGGAACGCGACATCTCTGTTCTGTTAGGATTATCCCTCGTTTGTCTGGGGTGGTGAAACAATTCGCCAGCATGTGTCGTATATCTCCTATGTGTCTCGATAGCGGCAACATACAAAACTGGCAACAGGCCGCTGCTCCAGCCGAAAGCCGAAAGCATAGGGTTGTATAAGGGATAACCCGTTTTCATCTGGCATCGGCGGCAGGGACGACCGCAAGCATCGAACGGAGTATTTTGTCAACCCCGGAATGGGGGAGATTTGGTCGGTGTTGGTATTTTTCGTGTCGATTTCCTGTATCGGGAAAGCCTGATCGGGTGTAGATCGAGGGTCTGGTAGATCGCATGGGCCTTGGAACAGGCCGGAATGCATGGCAGCATGGTGTGGCATGGCAAGGCCCCGCAGGGGTCGCCACACAACCCGGGATGGACGATCCCGGGCAGTGCGAAGGGAAGTGATCGATGAGGCAGAATCGTGGCCAAGGACCGAGCCCGCTTGAGCAGGCCCGTCGTCGGCAGCACGCCGGCATCTCGGGCCAGGGGGTTGTGGCGCGCGGAGCCCGCCGCCGCTTGAGCCCCGACGACGAACGATTGCTGGACCAGATCATGGCCCAGGAGATGGATTACATCGACAGCCCAGCCTTCTACGAGGACGACGCCGAGAGCAAGATCTACGAACAGGCACCAGAAATCCAGAAGCCCGACACCGCGTGGTACCACCCCGTGATGGACGACTTGTCGGCCACGCGGACCCGCACGGTCAAGAGCAGCCAGCAGGTCATCCTGACCGCGGCCGAGGAAAAGGTGCTTTTCCATCAGTTCAACTATGCCCGACATCGGGTGTGGATGCTCCAGGAAGAGGTCCAGAAAAACCCCAACCGCAAGCCCACACCCGAACAGGCCGAGCAGATCCTCTGGTGGTATCGCCGGGCCGACCTGATCCGCGAGCAGATCGCCGAGACCAACCTCGCATTGGTCTTGGCAATGGCCAAACGGACCCGCATGTCCGAGGTCGACTTCGCCGACCTGGTCAGTGAGGGCAACATGGCCCTGCTGCGCGCCGTCGACAAGTTCGACGCCGGCCGCGGGTACAAGTTCAGCACCTACGCCTGCCGGGCCATTCTCAAGGCATTCAGCCGCCAGGGCATGAAGCTCAGCAAGTACCGCCAGCGCTTCCCCACCGATTTCGACCCCAAGCTCGAGAAGTCCAACTACCTCGAGACCAAGCGGGCCGACTTCGAACGGGACGCCGCCGAGGAAGTCAAGCGCATCGTCATGGACAACCGTGCCGACCTGACCGATGTCGAACGCACCGTGATCGAGCACCGCTTCGGGCTCGAAAGTGGCGAGGAGAAGCCCATGACCCTTGAACAGGTCGGGCAGATCATCGGCGTCACCAAGGAGCGCGTCCGGCAGATCCAGAACAAGGCCATGGAGAAGCTCCGTCTCGAACTGGAGGCCAACTTCCTGGGCTTGCGTCCCGAGGAGCAAGACCAGGAGCAGGAAGCTTCGGTCGGCGAAGTAGCTCCGACGGCCTGAGACAGCCGGATCGATTCGCGGGGGCCCTTCGGGGCCCATTTTCGTGCGCGAAAGCGGCGGCGGGGCCGGAACATGGCCCAACTCGCATCCGAACAGGGTCCAAGCCGGTAGTCTCTGGTGGTCGATGGGTTGAAATTGGGGCCAGAATTTTTGGCCTCTTTGCAAAGATCGGGCCATTGTCGGTAACGGTCGGGGGGGGCAATGGCGCTACATTTAGGGCTCGACCGAAGGCGCGGCCGTTCGGTCGAATTGGGGCCCCAAGGCCCGCTGGGTCGGGATGGAACGAAGTGGCAGGACGCCCGTGCGGCGGTGTCTGGAGTTTGTAGAGCATGAGCAGCGCAGAAACGGTGACTCACCACGACCACGCTCCGGTTGGGCATACGGCCCCGGTGTCGGACTTCATGGGTGTCAAGCGTGACCCACACGCGACCCGTCTGGGCGAATTCCTGAAGGCCTGTATCAAGTTCGGAGCCTCGGACCTGATCATCAAGACCGACCAGCCACCGAAGCTTCGGATGCGTGGTGCCCTCAAGCCTCTGGACACCCGTCCGGTGACGGCCCAGGACTGGCAGGAGATCATCAAGGTCACGCTGGACGAGGACCAGTTAAAGGACCTGGCCCATTACGGCTCTGTGGACTTCGCGTACGACTACGACGAGAGCGCCCGCTTCCGCATGAACCTGTTCAAGGCCCGTGGCCGCATCTCGCTGGCGGCCCGTCTGATCACCAGCAACATCCTTCCGTTCGAGAAGCTGCACCTTCCCGAGGCGATGGGCAAGATCGCGTTGCAGCCCCAGGGGATCGTGCTGCTCAGCGGCGTGACGGGCTCGGGCAAGTCGACGACGATCGCCTCGATGATCGATTACGTGAACCAGCGCAAGCCGGTCCACATCGTGACCATCGAGGACCCCATCGAGTACATCTTCCACGATAAGAAGGCGACGATCAACCAGCGTGAGATCGGCATCGACGTGCTGGACTTCAAGATCGCCCTGAAGGCCTTGGTGCGTGAGAACCCCGACATCGTGCTGATCGGCGAGATGCGCGACAAGGACACGTTCGCGGCCGCCCTGAACGCCGCCGAGACGGGCCACTTGGTCTACGGGACGATCCACGCGTCGAGCACGACGCAGACCTTCAGCCGTATCTACGGCCTGTTCGAGACCGAGGAAATCGAGCAGGTTCGCCGGATGCTGGCCTATCAGATGCGTGCGTTCGTGTACCAGAAGCTGCTGCCCACGCTGCACGAGCACATCCCGCGCATCCCGGGCATCGAGATCCTGATCAACGACGCGGTCGTCCAGAAGCACATCCTCGAAGAGCGTGAGGGCGAGCTGCGCGAGTACCTGAACTCCATCGAGGCCCAGCAGCAGGGCATGGTGGACTTCAACGCGTGGCTCGTGAAGTTGATCGAGGAGGAGTACATCCACCAGCGTGTCGCGATGGAGGCAAGCCCGAACAAGGACGACCTCTCGATGCGCCTCAAGAAATTCGGGGGCGCTTCGTCGAAGCGCTGATCGGCCCGTGCATCGAACCGATCCGGACGCGGGACGGCCGCGTCGCCGACCAGGACCATGGACTGCATTGGACACGAGAAAGGAATGCCACTCGTGGATCTGACCGAACTCTTGATGCTCCCCGTGCCCGCGGCCTTGCTGGCCCAGGCCGGTGCCTTTGTGCTCGCTTCCTGGTGGAAGGCGATCCTCGTCGTTGCGACCTTCGCGGCGTGGGGATGGTTTGTCTCCACCGTGGCCGACAAGCACGCCGCCCGCTTCTACCTGCCCCGAGAGAAGTGGAACACGATCTACATGGTCTCGGCATTGGCGGCGATGGCAGCCATCGTCTTCAACCCGATCGAGGGCATGTGGGCATTCTTTGCGGCGTGGCCCGTGGCGATGCTCCTGCTGGCCGTCCCGCCCATGATCTACGTCAATCTGGCCAACAAGGACGAGCGAGTGCCCGCCGAGCACCGCATCACACTGAACTTCAGCCAATGGCTCGAGGCCCGCAAGACCGCCAAGGAGGCCAAGAAGGCTGCCCGCGTCCAACTGGCCATCGTCAAGCCAGACGGGGTGACCATGGAAGCCCCCGAGGAAGGCTCTGCCGAGATGATCGTGCGGGCGGCCGCCGAGAAGCTGTATATCGATGGCGTGGCCAACCGTGCGCACAAGATCGAGCTGCTCCCCGGCGGTGATCGCGGCTATGTAGTCGCGCACACCGTCGACGGTCTGAGGTCCGTGATGGGAGAGCCCCTGCCGGCACAGGACGCCATGCGTGTGATCGCTTTCTGGCAAACCGCTTCGGGTCTGGAAGCCGGAGAGCGGCGCCGCCAGGTGGGCGAGCCCGATGTCTCCAAAAGTGGCGAACGGCACCACCTGCGGGTCATTACGAGCGGTGGCCAGCAGGGCCTGAAGATGACCATCGTGGTCGACCCTGCCAAGGCGGTCCGTCGCAAGGCCGAGAACCTGGGCTTGTTGCCACAGCAGTTCGAACTCTTGCGACAACTCGTGCAGGACGGTACCGGCGTGGTGCTGCTGGCCTCGCCCAAGGGCATGGGTCGTTCGACACTGCTCTACACCGTTCTTCGCATGCACGACGCGTATACGTCAAACATCCAGACGATCGAGTTGGAGCAGCAGGATACCCTCGAAGGCATCCGGCAGAACATCTGGAGCCCGACCGCGGGCGGCCCCGATCATGCCACGTTGCTGCGGTCGATCCTTCGCCGAGACCCCAATGTCGTAGGCGTGGCGGAAGTTGTCGACGAGGCGACCGCCCTCGAAGCGGCCAAGGGAGACACCGAACACGCGCGGGTCTATCTCTCGGTGCCCGCAGACAACGCGCTCCAGGCGGTAGAGGTGTACCGCAAGGCGCTGCACAACAACGCCCTTGCGGCCCGTTCGCTCAAGGGCGTGGTGGCCGGCAAACTCGTGCGGGCCCTGGCCAAGTCGAGCCGCGAGGCGTATGTGCCCAGCCCGGACATGCTCAAGAAGCTGGGACTGAGCCCCGACAAGGTCAAGACCCTGTACCGCCATCGCACGCACATCGAGGTCAACAAGAAGCTGGTGCCTTGCCCGGAAAGCCACGGGACGGGGTATGTTGGCCAGATCGGCGTTTTCGAGATCTACCGGATCGGGGCCGAGGAAAAGGCCGCCATCGAACAGGGTGATCCCAACGCGCTGGCGACGGCCTTCCGCAAGCAGAACGTGCCGACGATCCAGCAGGCCGCCATCCTCCGCGCGGTCGAGGGTGAGACGAGCGTGGATGAGGTCGTGCGCGTGACGGTGGGGGCCAGCAAGCCCGCCGCAGCGCCAAAGCCAGCCACCGCCGACGCATGAACAAAGCCACGGACCACAGCGAATAGAGAGGCAAGGAGTTTCGATCATGATGTGGACCATCTTCTCGCTCTTGGCCGTGCTCGTGCTCACGTGGGTGTGGGTGATCCGCGGCTTCTTCAGCGCGTTCCTGCACCTGCTGTGCGTGCTCGCGGCGGGGGCGGTGGCCTTTGCGGTATACGAGCCGCTGGCGACTCTGTTGCTGACGAAGGCGCCGGGCCGTGGCGTGGGCACGATCCTGCGTGATACCGCGCACGGCGTGTCGCTGGGCATGTCCTTTGCCATCGCGTTGGCCCTGCTGCGTGTTACGGTCGACAAGCTCGTGCCGGCAAACCTCAAGTTCAACGACAACGTCGAGTACGTGGGAGCGGGCGTGTGCGGCCTGGCGACGGGCATCCTGACCGTGGGCTTTGTCCTGATGTCGCTGAGCCTCATGCGCTTCGGGCCCGACAAGCCCGTTCAAAGCCTCGTCTTTACCCAGGAGGGTGGCGGCGCACGCGGCAGCGTCGTGCGGAACAAGTCCCCCCTGCGTCCATACGTCGACGAGTGGACCGCCGGGTTGTTTTCCTGGATGTCCCGCGGATCATTGAACACCGAACAACCCTTGCACCGCTGGCACCCGAACTTCCACGAGTTGGGTTCGGCCATGCGTACCAGTTTCGATGGACGCAGCCGTAATGCCTCGCGCCCCAGCGAGTATCGCGTGGTGCAGTGGTATGCGCTTGGGGATATCGACCGGGGCGGCAACATCACCGAGTTGATGCGTGACCGCTGGCAGAATGTCAACCAGCGCGTCATTGGTCTGGATGGACAGGAAATCACCAACGGCTACGTGGCCGGTGTGGTCGTGGAGTTCGATGCCGAGGCCCGTGAGATGGGCGGCGGTGCGAAGATCGTGATTGGCAACGCTCAGGTCCGCCTGGTGGCCGAGCAGGCGGGCACGGGGTTCACGCGCGCGTTCCACCCTTCGGCGGTGATCGCGCAGGCCGAGGGCGATGACACGCAACTGGCGCGTTTCCGCTTCGACGCCGACGAGACCTTCATCGCCTCGGTGGGCGGTGCGACCAAGGCGATCATGGTCTTCGACTTCGCGCTGCCGCGCACGTATCGACCGATAGCCATCTACATCCGGGGCGTACGCAAGACGATCGATCCCACGCCCGATCTGACCTTCGAATCGACCGCCCAGCGCGACAACGCCGTTCCGAACTTCGAGCACGGCGGCATCGACCTGGACAAACTCAAGACCGACTACATGGTCCGGATCGAGACCATGCGAGGCCGCCAGGCTTTGACCGGCGAGGAGTATCACCTCCAGATCCTCAACACCTTGCCAGGCCGGATCCAGATCAAGAAGGGTGCCGAACGTGGCTTGCAGACCTTCAAGGGCGATCGCGATCGCTTCCACTTCATCGTGGGCGGGACCGAGGTCTTCCGCACGGCCGAGTTGCGTGGCCAGTTCATCGCCGAGGCGAATCTGCGCATCGCGGGATTCAGCCAGCCGACCGACGTGCGCATCGTGCAGGCCGACGTGGGACGCTCTTCGCGGCTGGCGCTCAATGGCCAGCTGTACCAGAACGCCCAGGGCAGCCCCGCGCCGATGCTGGTCGATGATCGGGGCCAGCAGTATCCGCCCGTGGGCTACGTGGCCGTCGAGGACGCTAACACATACATCAGTTTCACCCCGGGACAGCCCATCCGCGAGTTCGGCAGCCTGCCGTTCACAGTCAGCGCCAGCCGTGCCACGCAGGACGTGCACTTCATCTACAACGTGAGCGCGGGCGTGAAGATCGTGGCGATGGTTGCCGGCGACCAGATCGTGGCCCGTTGGGAGCCGGCGGTCGATGTTTCCGCCGCTGGCCGCCGTTGAGGCTACGCGATTGGTGGTGTCCGTGGTGATCGAAGCGGATCGCGATTTCGGATAGAGCGCACACCTTCGAAGACGAACATGAACAAAGTCGCGGCGATCAGGAAAACACCACCTCGCATGTAGCGCCCCGCACCCTGCGCCGTGCCAAACACGAGCAGGTCCGACGCATCGAGGGTGTTCCGCGGAAACGCCTGGATGCCCACAAGCCAGTACAAGGCGGTACACGCCGAGATGATCGCTCCGGGGATCCACCATGGTGATCGGTATGTACCGGGCTGATCGATACTCTTGCGAGCGGCGTATGTCAGGACGATCACCAAAGCACAGACGAGGACTTCCTGGATGTCGTCGCCCTTGAGCGCGTGGGAAGCCATGCCAAGTGCGGTATACGCCATAGCCAATCGCCAGGACCGCCGGGATCGCATGAGGATGCCGGGGACCTGGCACGCGGCCCCGATGACCGCCACAAGCCCGAGGATGTGGGTCGCCTGGTTCACGAAGATCGTCGGTGGCAATGGATGCGCCATGGGCCAAACCCCCGTGGCGGGCAAGGCCAGGGCCGACAAGATGATGCCCGCGTACACAACGACCACCATGCCCAGGACGTGCGGACGCCACGCCGTCGCTTCGGTGTATCGAGGACCGGCGATAGTCAGCGTGGCCGCAGCGGCGATGGCCCAGGGCAAGAGGTAGAACACCACGCGGAACAAGAGGATGCCCGCAGCTGCCACGTCGGGCTCGTTTCCGGCCTCGGTCAGACCATACAGCCACGCGGCGTCGGCCGAACCGAGCCCGCCGGGCATCATCGAGATCATCCCGACAAGGTGTCCGCCCAAAAATGTCTTGGCGGCTGTGTCCGTGGTCAGCGGCATACCCGCAGACCAGGCCACGATCGAGAACGCCAGGAGTGAGAAGCCCCAATCCAGGAAGCCGACCAACCCCAGGGCGGTTGGTCGGATGCGGCGGAATTGGTCGAGCGCTCCGCCTGTCTCACCCGTTTGGTTGCGCATCGTCCGGCGGTCGAGGATGTGCAGGACGATCCGTCGGATGGCAATGGTGATGGCCAAAGACAGGACAAGGGCAAAACCGGCTCGGATGATCAGGCCCGGCACGCCATCGACCGGAAGCATCGAGGCGCACAGCCAGCCGATAAGACCACCAGCAAAGCCCATGTACTGTGCGCCCAGGCCACGAGCCACCTGCGACGCCGACAGGCCGTGCCGGCCGTAGACCAGGAAACGCAGCGCCGGCCCGCCTATGGGCCCGATAGTCAGGAAGTTGCTCCAGGCAAAGCACAGCGAGCCCAGGCCCCAGCGTTTGGTGAAGCCGAGCTTGGGTGTGCCGGGAAAACTGACGGCGTCATAGAGCCCCATCGCCGCGACATTGGCCACGACGACCAGCGCAGCCAAGGCCAGCAGCAGGAAGTTCGCGTTGGCCATCTCTGCCCGTACCTGGGGCCAATCCAGCCTGGTCAGCTCCCCCCACACCAACCAGATGACAACCACGGGTACCAACAGCCGGATCAGGATCATGCCCACGCGCCAAGCCGGACCACGCCTGCGGGCTTTGGGAACCAACGGCATGTCTTGCTTCGGAGCAGTGCTCATGCGTCCCCAGCGTACACCCGAATAGTTGGGGTCGGCGGCTTGAACACCCTATGCTGGAAGATGCCCATTGAGCCCACTCGCCGAACCGTCCACCATCGATGGCTTCAGGAAATCACGTCGATGCCCACGGTGGCCGGTCGGGAAACACGTGTCGTGCGGTGGATCGAGGCTTGGGCAAGCCAACGGCCCGAGCTGATGCTCTCGGCCGACGAGCACGGCAACCTGACGCTGCGACGGACCGAACCCTTTGCCCCGGGGGAGCCCGTGTACGTGACGGCCCACCTCGATCACCCCGGCTTTACCATCGAGTCTATCGATGGCAGTGACACCGTGACGCTGGCCTTTCGTGGCGGGGTCATGGAAGATTACTTCAAGGGGGCAAGAGTCCGACTGCATCCCGGGGCCGGGCAGTCGCCTGGCGCGACGATCATCGAGCGAGTACCCAGTGCGGGCACCGACGATGAGATGTTCAAGCGATACCGGGCGCGACTGGACACGGGAAGCTCAACCGATGGCCTGACCGCACGGGACATCGCGACATGGGACCTGCCCGTTGCGTTTATCCGCGATGGCATGCTCCACGCGCCGGCCTGTGATGACCTGGCGGCGGCGGCGGCGGCGCTGGCCGCCTTCGACGAACTCCTGCGCATGGCACAGGACGGAGAACCGGTGGGACGAGACGTTCGGTTGTTCTTCACTCGGGCCGAAGAGATCGGCTTCGTGGGTGCGCTCGGTGCGTGCCGAAGCCGAACCATCCCACAAGGCGCGCCGATCATCGCACTGGAAAACAGCCGATCCTTCGACGATTCGCCCATCGGCGGCGGTCCCATCGTGCGCGTGGGAGATCGACTGACGGTCTTCACGCCCCGCCTGACCGCAGCGGTGGCGGCGCGTGCCGAGGCGGTGGCGGGGGGGCCGGCGCTGCCCACCGCGGCCCAGAAGACCAGCCAGATGCCCGCGTGGCGCTGGCAACGCAAACTCATGGCCGGCGGCGCCTGCGAGGCCACGGTCTTCTGTGCCGCCGGATATGACGCGACCTGCGTGTGCCTGCCCTTGGGCAACTACCACAACATGGCCGATCTTGCGGCCGTGCAGGCGGGAACCAACACCTCGCCGCCCTCCATTGGCAGCGAGGTGATCTCGATCTCGGACTTCGACGGTTTGGTCGACCTGCTCATCGCCTGCGGGCAGGAACTGAAGCCAGGCGGCGACATCGACGCCCGGCTCGAAAAATTGTGGTTCGAACGCAACTTCGTGCTGCACGAGTGAGCAGCCGGGGCTACCCAAGTCATTTCTACCGCGCTAGGCGCTTTTGCGGCGTCGCTTTGCGGCCGACTCAATCACGCCCAATGATGCGCAGAACTGCTTGCGGCACCGTGTGTATGCGCTCCAAGACCGGTGAATTTTGCCCTAGGCGGTCTTCTTCGACTCGACCCGTAGGTCTTCGAGACGGAGCTTACCGTTGAGGTCGTCCGCGTCGATGACGTACTTGTCTCCGTCGTGGTTGCGTTCGGGCAACTCGTAGAGCAGGTCGAGCATGATGTCTTCCATCACGCCTCGCAAGGCGCGGGCACCAGTGTCGCGTTTGAGGGCGCGCTGGGCGATTTCCTTGAGGGCGGCCTTGGTGAACTGGAGCTTGGCACCTTCCAACTCGAAGAAATGCTGGTACTGCCGCACCAAGGCGTTCTTGGGCTGGGTCAGCACCGTCATCATGACATCGAGCGTCAACGGCATGAGCGGGCTGATGATGGGAAGGCGGCCCACCAGTTCGGGGATCATCCCGAACTCGATCACATCCTCGGTCGTGGCCTGTGCCAGCAACGCGCCACTGCGCTCGCCGACCTGGCTGTCGTCCTTGCCGGTGGTGCTGAACCCGATCCGGCTGCGTCCGATGCGACGGCGGATGATGTCTTCCAACCCTTGGAATGAACCGCCGCAGATGAACAGGATGTTGCTGGTGTCCACCTGGATGTATTGCTGCTCGGGGTGCTTTCGGCCGCCCTGTGGGGGCACGTTGGCCACGGTACCTTCGAGCATCTTGAGCAGGCTTTGCTGGACGCCCTCGCCCGAGACGTCGCGCGTGATCGAGACGTTCTGGCTGGTCTTGCCGATCTTATCGATCTCGTCGATGTAGATGATGCCCCGCTGGGCGGCGTCGAGGTCGAAGTCGGCCGCCTGGAGGAGCTTGAGCAGCAGGTTCTCGACGTCCTCGCCGACGTACCCGGCCTCGGTAAGCGTGGTGGCGTCGCCGATGGCAAAGGGCACCTTCAGCATGCGCGCCAGCGTGCGGGCCAGCAGCGTCTTCCCGCTGCCCGTGGGGCCGATCAGCAGGATATTGCTCTTGTCCAGCTCCACCGAGCGGTCATCGCTCTCGAGGTGCAGCAGCCTCTTGTAGTGGGTATGGACGGCCACGGCCAGGGTCTTCTTGGCCTGCTCCTGCCCGATGACGTACTGGTCGAGGAATTCGGCGATGCTGCGCGGCGTGGGCACCTCGCCCAGAGCGCTGCCCACGGCCGAGACCTTGCGCTTCTCTTGACGGAAGATGTTCAGGCACAGGTCCGTGCAGGAGTTACAGATGTAGACCTGGCCGGGACCTTCGACCATGGGCCCCACTTCGCGGCTGGACTTGCCGCAAAATGAACAGGTGGTCACCCGTCGGCCTCGGAAGCCATCGTCGCCCTGTCCTTGTTTGGGCTTGTTCGGATCATTCGTGCCGTCGCGGGTGTTCTTTGCCATGCTGTTCCCATTGGGCTAGTTGCCGGGGTACTTCCCCGTACGTCTGGACTGTATCGACGGATTCAGGCTGATGCTGCATCGAAAAGGCCCGCAATCCGCAAGAATTGACGCTTTCGTCCCGTCGTTTCAGGTGCTGTCACCCGTTCCAGTGGAACTGGAGCGGGTGTCCAAAGGGCCGATTTGTGATCGGACCTTGTCGATCATGGTTTTTCGGACCTGGTCATACTCCTCTTTGGTCATCTCCCCACGATCCACCATCTCTCGCAAGTCTTCCATCGTCGAGAAGCCCGCCATGCCTTGCGACTGCGAACCGAGCATCTTTCGACGGACCAATAACAACACGAATGTGCTCAGGACAACGACAACAAGCAGGATGCCCACCCCAAGGAGGTAGGAGCCGATGTCGCCTCCCGAACCACCCGAACTTTGCCCCAGGATACCCGCTCCAACTAGGCCCACGACGTTTCTCCGCCCGTGGTCAGGTGGGCTCGGATCGGCTGGACCAATCGTGGCATGACCGAGGATTCGATAATCCGCTCGCCACAGCGACCAAGGTCCGAGAATTCAAGTTTTGGTGTTGAGACATCTTCCATCGGGCCATGCCGGCGGACGGTCAGGTACACGCTGATAGGCTCGGCATCGCCCGCCCGATCGATGCCTTGAGGTCTGGTCTTGATCTCGAAGTATGCCTCGGCTCGGCATGGGATGCCGTCGCCTCGCAATGCGACTCCAAGAACTGGCTGGGCATCGATTGGAACCATGCCCATGTCATCGATGAGAGTTGCAAGCGGGGAACCCCTAAGCAGAGATTCGAACACGATGCGGTCGTGATCGCCGTTGGCATCGATGTCGAAGCCAAAGAGGGCCTCGTAGTAATCGATATCCAATGGGGATATCCCTAGGTAATAGGGCGCGAGTTCGAGCACGGCGGCGTGGAGTCTGTACGCCTCCTGGAAAGTGTCCGGGTTGACCGCGCCGGCGCGGACGCAGTTGCCTCGGACGGCCACCCAGTGCTGAGGTGCAACTCCTGGGGCAGACTCGATGGCCATCTCGCCGTTGACGTGCCGGAAGGTCTGGAGTGAGGGGAAGTCCTTGCGGAGTCTATCGAAGAATTCGACGGTGGCCTGCCTGGTGGTATCCAGTTCGCTGTGGAAGGCGAGTTTGAGATTGACGTACATGTCCGAGCACAGGGCCTTGTAACTGTCGATAGACATGGGGATGTCCTTTGCTCGGCGTTTGGTGGCGGGTTGGCCCTGCCTATCGGTCGATGCGAAAGCCCTGTTCGTCCTGCTGGGGCAGCATGTCGTGTCGATGGGTGGTATTGATGCGTGTGCGAAGGGCGTGGGCAACCTCGGCAAGGTAGGCCTCCACGTCCGAGGGCATGCCCTGGGCTTCGAGCCAGACACTGCCGTCGGGCTCGTTGCGGACCAGCCCTGAGATGGGCCTGGCGCTTGCGAGCGACCGGACCGTTGCCCGAAAGCCCACGCCCTGGACCGTCCCTTGATAGCGCATCGCCACCCGAATCGCCATGATGGACAGCGTATCCGTTTGGCCGCCTTCGGGCGCGTACCGTGTGTGGGAACGATCACGGATGAGGGCCTGATGAGCGATCGCGGGGATATCGACCGGGTACTGAGCGCGACGGACATCGTTCGGGTGGTCCGTGAGCGGGTGGAACTCCGCCAGAAGGGCCGCGAGTGGGTGGGTTTGTGTCCGTTCCACGACGATCGCAGCCCTTCGATGTACGTCTCTCCGGCAAAGCAGATCTTCAAGTGCTTCGCGTGCGGGTCTGGTGGCGATGCTTTGACGTTCGTGCAAAAGTACGACGGCGTTGAGTTTCCTCAGGCGCTCGAGCATCTGGCCGAAGTGGCGGGCGTGGAATTGACGCCTCGCGGGCAGCGGGCCGTGGGCGGACCGACGCGTGACGAGCGGGCCACGGCCCTGGCTGCGAACGTGTTCGCTCAGGATTACTTCCGGCGGGTCCTTACGGATCCACAGGTCGGTCGGGCGGCTCGGGAGATGATCCAGCGTCGTGGCATCTCGTCGGAGATGGTTTCGGCGTTCGGGGTTGGTGCTTCTCCAGCGGGCTGGGACGGCTTGGTGCAGGCGGCCTTGAAGGCTGGCCAGCCGATCGAAGCGCTGGCGATGGCCCAACTGGTGCGTGTTCGCGAGCAGGGTGGTGGACACTACGACGTGTTTCGGAACCGGCTGATGTTCCCGATCCACGACCAGGGCGGGCGGGTGATCGCCTTTGGTGGTCGGCGATTGAGCGAAGATGATCCGGCCAAGTATCTGAACAGCCCCGAGAGCGTGGTCTTTAAGAAGTCTTCGGTGTTGTATGGGCTCTGGCGTGCGACCACGGGCATCCGCCAGAATGGCTATTGCATCGTCACGGAGGGGTACACGGACACGATCGCTTGCCACCAGGCTGGGTTTTCGAACACCGTGGCAACCCTTGGGACGGCCTTCACGCCCGAGCACGCTACGACCCTGCGTCGATTGTGTGGCCGCGTGGTGCTGTTGTTCGATGGCGACGAGGCTGGCCTGTCGGCCGCCGACCGGGCCGTGGGCGTGCTGTTTGCCGAGCCCATCGATGTGCGGATTGCCATTCTGGGGCTCGAAGGTGGGGCGAAAGACCCCGACGAACTCCTGAAACAGGATGGCGGCGTGGACCGGTTCCGGCAGATGCTGGGTCAGGCCCAAGACCTGCTGACATTTCGATTCAATCGCTTGCGAGAGCGTTTGGGTGGGCTTGGACGTTCATCGCTGTTGACTGCGATCGAGGACGAGGTGCGCTGGCTCGGTGAACATGGTCTTCGGGGCCTCGAACCCGCCCGTCAGGATCAGATCTTTGCCCAACTGGGCAACCTGAGCGGGTTGGAGCAGTATCGCCTGCGAGCATTGGCCCAGGGCGTGGGCGGGCGGGCTCGCCGAGCTTTGCCGGAGGAGCAGCAGGGGAATACCGCGGCTCTTGCACCTTCGACGGCCGGCGATCGCCTTGTGGGAGTTGTGTTATGGGAACCACGTGCCTTGGGCCTTTTGAGCGAGGACGACGCGATCCTGCTTCGTGAGGCGGTGGCGGGTGGGCCGAGTGAGCCGGTTGCGGCGGCGATCGATCGGCTGCACGCGGATGGGGAAGAGGTGACGATGCGAGGAATGCGTGGGGAATTGGCCGAAGCCGACCTGGCTTGGGCGAGCACGCTGGTGGCCTGGGCCAGCCAGAATGCCCCGGACTCGGCAGCCGAGGGGGCGGGCGAAGGGAGCGAGGTCGGAGCTGGGGTGCGTTCGATGGTGGCCGGGCTCTTGCGGCAGATTCTGGGCGAGCGGACAGTCGAAACGGACGATCCATTAGATCGGATCCGTGCCCGGCGTGAACACCTGGCTCGTTTTCGTGAGGATCCTGGGCGGATCGCCCGGCCTTGAGTCGCCACGTCGGGCCCGGGAGGCTGGTGACGTGTAGAGTTTGTGTGGTGGCTTTGGCCGCATGTGCCGCTTTGGGCTCTTGGGGCGTTTGTACTTGGTCGTGCCATGGAGGGGTGGGCGCCTCGTGCCCTTGTGCTGGATGATGGACTTTCCCGCATCGGTCGTAGGGATGCTGGAGTCGGCCAAGCGCCGCGGGTGGTTGAGTTACGAAGAGATTAATTCCGAACTCCCCGATGAGATGATCGACGGCTGGCGATTGCACGCATTCCTTGCGTGCGTGGATGATGCCGGTGTCGAGTTGATCGACGAACCGACGTACCGGGCTCGCACCGGGGGCGGTGTGCCGGCACGCGGATCTTCGTGGGACGGGGAAGGGTTGCGGACTGCTTCGGATGTCCGAGACCTGCTCGAAGATGTGACCGAGCCATTGCTGGATGAGGATCGGGATGACGCCCTGCCCGATGGCGTGCGTGGCGTGGATGATCCGGTGCGGAGTTATCTGGCGCAGATGGGCTCGATCCCGCTGCTGACGCGCTCGGAAGAGGTGCGTTTGTCCAAGAAGATCGAGCTGACGCGTGCGATCTTCCGGTGCCGTTGTGGCGAGTGTGATTACGTCGCCATCCAGGTGGTCGAGTTGCTCCGTCAGGTACAATCGCGCCGCCTGCCTCTGGACCGGACGCTGCGTGTCTCGACGATCACGCCCGAGGCCAAGGAGCGTCTGCTGCGTCGCCTGCCTTCGAGCCTGCCGACGATCGAGGCCATGCTGGAGCGGAATCGCGCGGAGTGGTCGCACGCCGAGCGTGTGTACGCGCGTGGGCGTGGCCCGGACGGGCGACTGACACCGCGTTCGGTGCAGGAGCTGGCCGCGATCGAACGGTCGCTACGTGCCCGGCGTCGGCGTGTCTCGGTGTTGCTTGAGGAATTGGAATTGCGCACGAGCCGGATGGTGCCGATCCTGCGAAAACTGCGTGCCATTTCTGCGAAGATGCGTGAGATCGAGTCTCTGTTGTCCCGCGTGACGGCCATGCCCAACGGGCACGACAGCGTGGAGGACGACAGCGCGGTGATGCGAGACGAGTTGGAGGGCTTGCGTTCGTTGGTGCTGGAAACGCCCGAGGCCTTGTCTCGTCGGGTGGCCGACCTGAACAGCGTGTTCTGGGAGTATGAGCAGGCCAAGCGTGACCTTTCGAGCGCAAACCTGCGATTGGTGGTTTCGATCGCCAAGAAGTATCGTAACCGGGGTCTTGGATTCCTGGACGTGATCCAGGAGGGCAACACGGGGCTGATGCGCGCGGTGGACAAGTTCGAGTACCGCCGCGGGTACAAGTTCAGCACGTACGCGACATGGTGGATCCGCCAGGCGATTACCCGTGCATTGGCCGACCACGCGCGGACGATCCGCCTGCCGGTCCACATGATCGACACGATCGGGAAGATCCGCTCGGTGCAGCGTCAGTACATCCAGCAGCACGGTCAGGAACCCACCGAGGGGCAGATTGCCGAGTTGTCGGGTCTGAGCGAGAAGGAGGTGCGGCGGGTGCTGGCCTTGTCGCGTTCGCCCGCATCGCTGGACCGCACGCTCGGAGAAGAAGAAGGTTCGATGGCCGAGTTGCTCGAGGACGGTCGGCACGGCGCACCGTCGGACCCGATGACCCAGGACCTGCTCAAGCAGAAGCTCGAACAGGTCTTGCGCACGCTGTCGTATCGCGAGCGGGAGATCATCAAGCTTCGGTACGGCATCGGGGACGGGTACACCTACACGCTCGAAGAAGTGGGGCGGATCTTCAAGGTGACGCGAGAGCGGGTAAGGCAGGTCGAGAACAAGGCTCTGCGCAAGCTCCAGCACCCGCTTCGGTCACGCCGGCTCGAGGGCTTTGTGGATCATCCCTGAGGCGGCGTCACGTGCGTCGATCAGTTCGTGGTAGATCGATTGCACCTCCTGGACATGTCGCGGATAACTGGTCAGGCCCGGGGTGATCTCGTGGATGGCGCGCGGGCTGGGGATGGGCGTCTGGCCCGTGACGAGGCGGGTGATGCACCGGGCCATTTCGGCGGCGTGGCCCGATGGAAAGAGCAAGCCATTGGTCTGGCCTTCTCTTTGGATGATCCACTCGGGCGGGCCGCCCAGGTTGGATGCGATGACCAACTTTCCCGCGTGCAGGTGTTCGAGGAGCACGAGCGGGGAGTTTTCCATCCAGATGTGCGGCAGCAGGCCGATGTCGTACTCGACCACGGAAGCGCAGCGCTGGATCAGGTCGTACGCGCCGGCGAATTGCACCTGTGGGTAGCCGCTGAGGAACTTGCGGAACGCCCAATCACCACCGGCGGCTCGGATATGGAATGCGCACCGGCGTCGGATCTCGTCGGGCAGGAGCGTGATGGCGTCGGCCAGGACGCGCAGGCCCTTGTTGGGGCGCACGGTGCCGAAGAAGGCCAGGCGCAGCGGGCGCTGGTCGTTGGGTGTCCAGGGGGTCTGGTCGTAGCCCGGCAGGGCCATGGCCGCGCGATGCATGCGATCGAAGTGGGGTTGTCCGAGGCGGACGGTCCGGCGTTTCTCTGGGCGCAGGCCCATGGCCTCGTGGACTTGCCCGAGGAAGTTGCTGGGTGGGGTGACCAGGCTCGCGGCGTTGAGGGCGGCGATGCCGTCGTGCCGGCGCTTGCCATACTCGTTGAGCACGCGAAGGTGCAGGTCGCCGTTGGCCAGCACGCGATCGTTCGTGTCTGCCGGAAGGACCGGCGCGGTCCGGGGCAGTTCGTCTGCTCGGGCGCGGATGTTGTAGTGGCTCTGTGGGCCTTCGGCATCTTGCGCGGCCTGGATCGCGCCGTTGTCGTATCCCAGGAAGCGCAGGGCGTCGTCGGGCACGGGCTCGGTGCGATGGCGACGGGTCCATGCCGAGGCTACCTGTCGGGCGTGGCTTGCGATGGCTGGCCCCGCGAGGCGCTGGGCGGCCTGTCCCAGGCGCCGCTTCATTCGCCGCACTGTGGGATTTGGCGCCTCCAGGCAGTGCGCGCAACGCCGGCCGCCTTCGTAGTCGAGGCAGACCTCGTGCTCGCGGTGCAGCAGATCGACCTGCGGACAAACGTACCAGTAGTTGTGGGTTGTGACGACCACGGGCCGCCCGCTGGCCTCGACAGCGGCGATCAGGTCCAGGCTCAGGCCTTCGAGCGAATGCACATGCACGATGCGGGCGTCGATCTGGTTGAGCCAGCGCAGCACGAGGCGCGTGGTGGTGGGGCAGTGGCGCTCGGCCCGGACGTTGGCGATGTTGATGGCCGAGGGCGAGAGATTGGGGCTGTTGACCAGTTCATGGCATCGCACGCCGTGCCAGGGCTTGATCTCTCGGATGTATGGCATCGGGCGCACGTTGTATCGCAGGCCCGAACCGAGGTAGTAGACAACGTGTCCCAGCCGTGCCAGGCCCAGCGCCAGTTCGGAGGCGTTGAGGTTGTAGCCCGAGCCCTCGTCGGCCTGCCGGCTGAGGGTGGCCCAGCCGAGCATGGCAACGACGAGCGGGCGGTCGGTTGGCACGGGAGCGGGTATGGTCATCCGAATGGGGCCCTGGGCCTCTGACGCGGCGCGAAGACGACATAGACCGCCGCACGGCAGGCCGTCCAGAGCCAACGCGACAGGAACGCAGCGCGGCGGGCGAGCGTGTCGGCTTCGATCTGGCAGGCCGTGGGGTGTCGGTGGTCGGTGTGGAGTGTCCAGCGGCAGCGCAGCAGCGGAAAGTCGTTGGTGTTGTTGAGCACAAAACAGGCGCGGACGGGCCGTTTCCACAAGGGCCACTGCCCGAGGATGCGAGAGAGCGTTCGCGGGGCGTAGGTGATGGGCCCTTCGGCGGGCGGGTCCAGGCGGATTTCTCCGGCATCATCGCGGGCGACCATGACCAGCGACGGGCAGCGTGTGCCAAGGCCCGCACGCAGGTTCGCGGCGATGGCACGCGCCAGTTCGGCCTGTTCGGGCGCGTTGCAGAGGAAGGCGACTCGGGCGTGCGACCCGGTCAGGCCCAGACGCTCCATGGCTTGGATGATCGGCTCGGCGGGTGGTTCGGCAGAGTCCAGTTTCCCGGCGCGATTCGTGGCCACGTCCCGCGCGGTACGCCGGAGGATCTCGGCGTGCAAGAGCCGCCTTCGCAGCCCGGCGGCGAGGCTGGCGCGCAGGACGGCGAGCATCCACCGGGCGGTGGAGGCCCGCAGGGGCAGGCCACCGAGCCCCTTGCGCATGGTCCAGATGGCGTTGCGCTGGGCGTAGTAGAGGCGGGTGGGCGTGAGCTTCTGGAACCAGGGCGTGTGGTAGACCACCGCGTCGAGGTCGCACAGCACGCGGTGGCCCGCGCGGGCGACGCGCAGGCACCAGTCGGCGTCGTCGCAGTAGATGAAGTAGCGGCTGTCCCAGTAGCCCACCTGGCAAACGACGCTCCAGCGGGCGAGCATGCTGCACGCCGAGACCACGTCGACCTCGCGCACGCCGGTGTATCGATTCGTGCCCCGGCTGGCACCGACGGCGTTGATCCACTCCTGGTGGGCCTGTTCGAGTCGGTGGCCCGGGTGTGGGGTGTCGGCCATCCTGCCCTCGCGCGGGTTGTAGTAGATGGTCGTCTCGTAGGTCGTCTGGCGGTCGGCGATATCGACGGCGCGCGAGCCGATGAGGCCGGCCGAGGCGTCTTCGCCGGCCGTGCGCAGGAGCGATGCCAGGGCGCCGCTGTCGGCGGTGGCGTCGTCGTCGAGCAGCCAGAGGAACTCGACGCCCGCGTGGGGCTCGAGCAGTTGTTCAACGGCCTGGAACCCGGTGTTGAAGCCTCCGGTGCCGCCAAGGTTTTCGGTGTTGCGCACGAGCGTGACGCTCGCCAGGCCTGCGGTGTTGGCGTGTCCGGTCTCGCGCGTGTGGAAGGCCGGACGCGTGGCGTCGGGGGTGTCGTTGCGTGCGATGCGTTCGGGACGCAGCCAGGCCGCCAGGGCGTCGGAGGTGCCATCGCTCGAGGCGTTGTCGACGACCACCAGGTGCAGGGCCTCCCGATCGACGCCGCGTTGGGCCAGCACCGAGCCGATGGCCTCGCGGACGGCACCGGCGCGGTTCCACGTCACGATCACCACGGCCACGACGGGCGTGGCGACGTCGGCCACGGCCGGGCGCCGGGCGGTCGAGCAGGTGGTTCCGGGGGCGTGCTGGGTCAACGTTCGTTCTGTCGGGTTGGTGTATTGTCGAGCAAAAGGCGTTGGGCTGGCCCGGGGCCCGCCGTTCACGATACGCGGTCGGCGGTGGAGTGCTCCACGGGGGCGGCCGGCATTCCGCCCGGATGGGCCAAGGCGGCGCGGTACAACGCCTCGACTTCGGTGGCGTGCAGGTCCATGGGCTTGGGTGGCCGCACGCCCGCCCGCAGACGCTCGACCAGGGCCGGCTGGTCCACGCATCGGGCGATGGTCCGGGCCAGGTCGAAGCGGTCGTTGGCGGTAAAGAGCAGCCCGTTGAACCCGTCCCGCACGAAGTCGGGGATGCCCCCCGCCCTGGCCCCCAGCACGGGCAGCCCGCTGGCCTGCATCTCCAGCACGGTCTGGGGGCCGTTGTCCCACCACACGCTGGGCACCACGCCCGCGTCCTGCCCGCCGCAGATCCACGGCACGTCCTGGGGCTGGTACTCGCCCCCGTAGCGTAGCGACGCGAGCCGGGGCTCCAGCCGGCGGAAGCGGTACTCGATGGACCGCCCCCCCGCGGCGTACACCGTGAGGGCCACCTTGCCCAGGACCTCGGGCGTGAGCAGGTCGAGGCTGTCGGCCAGCATCGACAGGCCCTTGTACCAGTGGTTGGCGCCGATGAAGACCAGCCGCAGCGGCCGGGCCATGGGCGTGGGCCGCGGGGGCGGGTCGAAGACCAGTTCGGCGTTGCGCTCGGCCAGCCGGCCGGCGATGGTGCCGATGGTGATCGTGCGCACGCGTCGGGCGTCGACGCCGTGGGCGACGAACTTGTCGGCGACGAAGCTGGAGACGGCGTGGACGGCCTGGCAGCGGTTCAACGCTTCGACGAAGGCGGCCCGTCGCCGGGCGTAGTCGGTGGCTGGCTCCTCACTGGCTGGCTCGGGGCTGACTGGTTCAGAGCTGGTTGGTTCGGGGCGGGCGATATTGTCAAAGGGCTGCCACGTGGGGTCTTGCGGCGTGAACCAGTGGTCGGGAGATTGCCACGCTCGCAGCAGCGCGCTCATGCCCCGGGCATCGGTGTCCGGGTCGGCCGCGCGGGCGGGCTGTTCCAGCGGCTGGCCGAGCACGGGCAGCGGGACGGCCGGCGGACGCGACGGCCGCTGGTCGCAGGCGTCAAAGGCCGGCGGCTCGGCGGGCCAGGCCGCGGCCCGGCGGGCGCGTTCCCACGCGGGCTCTGGCGCGGGCACGCAGCCCCGGCACGCCCGCCCGCCCTGGGAGTCGCCGCACACCGTGCGATGGCCGCGCATCAGGTACACCTGCGGGCACAGGGGGTGGTAGTTGTGCAGGCTGTAGACCACGCGGCATCCGGCGGCCAGGGCGGCGTCGATGCACCCGATGGAAAATCCCTCGAGCGATTGCACGTGCAGCACGTCGGGGCGTTCGGCCGCCAGCACCCTGGCAAAGGCCGCTTCCAGTTGAGGGCTGCACACTTCGGCCAGGGGCTCGTTGAACTGGAGCAGGCTGGGGGCCAGGACGGGGCTGCCGACGATCTCGTACACGGCGATGCCCATCCAGTCGTCGTGGCGCCTGGGCTGGCAGGGGGCGGGGGTCGAAGTGGGGGCGGGGGTGTATGTGGGCGTGGGGGTCGAGGTGGGTGTGGCGGTAGAGGTGGCGTCGGACTTACCCAGGACGCGGGCGATGGGCCCGGGCAGGGCGTTGCGCCAATCGGGCAGGGGCGGGTAGGCGGTGCCGCTGGCCAGCGTGGCCACGCGATGCCCCCGGGCGGCCAGTTCCAGGGCCAGCGCCTGGGTATAGCCCGAGATGCCGCCCTTGCGGGCCCCTTCCCAGACCGGCGCCCAGTTGAGCATCAAGATGCGCACGGGCGGAGGATAGGGGCGAGGGCCAGCCAGATGGCAGATGGGGGAGGCATCGGGCACCAGGCATCGGGCATCGGAAAGAGAAGATAACCACAGAGACACAGAGGCGCAGAGGAAGAAGAAGATTGGGGGGGAGCAAGAGGAGGAAGAGGGAGGGGATT
>JAHCJI010000001.1 GCA_026126305.1 Phycisphaeraceae bacterium | reverse complement strand
GAGCTGACGATCTTCGACTTCCTGGCCTTCCAGAACGAGTTCGCGCTGGGCTGCGACTGAGAAGATAGCAGATAGCAAATGGCAGATAGCAGATGAGGAGGGGATCTTCCGCCTCTTGATCTGCGATCTGCTATCTGGCCATCTGGCCCGGCAATCGGGCTCGGCCAACGTCACGATAACGCGCCGTGGGTGCCAACGGCGCTGAATCCTGATTCTCAATCGTTACCGCCGCGTTGCTCGATCGCTATCCAATTGGTGCGGGGGACTTCCGTGGGAAGTCCCCGCCGCACGATTCGGATCGCACTCTTCGGATGGAGAAGTTCCCATGTTCACGCATCGCGTGGCTCGTTGTGCATCGCGCCGTCAAGGTTTCGGTTCGCACCCACATGGTGACGCCGCCCGGCGCTGGGCCGTCGCGGCCCTGGCCGGTTCGTGCATGGCCCTGAACGGAGCCAGCGCCACCCTGGCCCTCTCGGCGGTGGGCCTTGTCGCCGCCGGGGCGCTGGCCCAGTGCGGCACCGCCTCGATCACCCAGTCCACCAGCCCCGATGTCATCCAGGCCGCCCGGGCGGCCTGGTGCGGCACGCTGGCCTTCAACGACCTGACCCAGATCGGCCGCGGGTTCGTCGCGCCTTATGACCTCACCGTCGGCTGCGTGCGCTTCGGCGTGACGCGCAACACCGGGGCCGACTGGCCCTGCATCGTCCGCATCCGCCTGGGCACGCTGGCCGACCCCTACGACAGCCACGCCGTGCTGGGCGAGCGCACCGTCACGATCCCCGCGGGCACCACCAGCGAGTTCTTCACCGCCGACTTCGGGACGGTCTACCTGCCCGCGGGCACGGCCTTCGTCGTCGAGCTGGAGACCCCCTCGCGCAACCCCGACGAGGGCGGCGACGGCGCGCTGCTGTCCCTGGGCTTTAACGCCCTGGGCCAGAGCGGGCCCACCATGCTGCGCAGCGAGCCGTGCGGCGTGCCGCAATTCACCGACCTGGCATCCATCGGCTTTCCCAACAGCCACGCGGCCATCAGCATCGGCGTGAGCGAGGGCCGAGACCTGCCGGTCTTCGGCGGCTTCCCCATCTCGCCCACGGGCACGGTGGCCATGGGCACGCACGACGGATTTACCTCGGCCTATGGCGACGGCAGCGGCGCGACAGTGGGCCTGTCGGTGGACCTGGGCCAGACTTCCATGGGTGCCGGGGCCAGTTTCCGCGCCATCGCCACGGGCGACGAGCCCGACCCGATGGTGGAGATCGTCTTCCGCTCGGCCACGGGCCAGGATCGGATCCGGATCCGCAACCATGACGGCAGCAACGAGCGGGCAACCATCGATCTGGACTTTGACACCCCCCACTTCGACCGCTTCGACTTCGAGGTCTATCTCGAGGGCGAACTGGTGGGCGTGCTCGAAGATCAGGAGTCGGGCAGCGTCATCCTCTCGGACCCCGGCGACTTCTGGAAGTGGCTCAAGGATCTCCTGGGCATCAAGGGCAAGGCCGGCTGCGAGATCCGCAAGGAGTACTACCCCGCGTCCGAGGGCGGCGGGCTGAAGTCCGAGTACATGTTCTATGGCATCGAGGTGACCAGTTCACGCTTCGCCGCGTCGAACCCAGGCCTGCCCCCGCTCATCGGCGACTCGTTCGCCATCGTCCCGCGAGTCCCCGTGCTGCCCGACAGCCCCCCGGTGGCCGTTGACGTGCTCGTGAGCGGCATCACGGGCGTGGGCGTGGACGTGGCCGAGGGTTCGCCGACCATCCTCTTCGGCAGCGACGAGACCAAGCCGCAGGACGTGAAGAAAGAAAAGCCCAAGACCCGGAAGGGAACCAGCGGCACCATCTTCAGGCCGTCGGTGGGCGAGTGGAGACAAACCAGTCCGACGCAGCTGTCCGGCGATGACGTCGACGGCGACGGCATCCCCGACCTGGTCGTGCGGCCCGGCTCGCCCGTGCCCGGTGAGCCCGACGCCAGCGTGCTGCTGGACTTCGGCGGCGTCTTCTCGGCCGGCGTGGGCCTCGAGGTCGTCAGCCCCGAGCCCTTCGCGGCGTGCATGACGGTGTGCGCCTTCGAGGTGGGCCTGCCGCCCATCCCCTCGGGCAAGACCCAGTTCGACCCATGGCCGGGCGTCCCCGACTTCATCGCCATCGTCCCGGACTTCACAGGCGTGGGTTCGGGCCAGTACACGATCGAGGTCTATGACCAGGCGGGCACGCTCGTGTACGCCGAGAGCGGCCAGAGCGGCCTGGCCGGCGGCACCAGCCAGTGGGCACGCGACATCGGCAAGATCGGCGGACGCACCCCCTGCTACCGCATCAAGTTCCCGCGAGACACCGTCTTCCGCACCGCCGACGGCCGCCACTTCGACACGGCCGAGATCCGCCTGCTGGCCGAGGGCGCCGCCGACGCCGGGCCGATCGACTCGCTCATCATCGACGTGATGGGCATGGAACGCCTGCACCTGCTGGGCCCCACCACCGTGCTGACCGACCCGGCCGAACGCTGCTACGGCGACTTCGACAGCGACGGCGCGCTGACCATCTTCGACTTCCTGGCCTACCAGAACGCCTTCAGCCTGGGCCGCGCCTCGGCCGACTGCGACGAAGACGGCGCGCTGACCATCTTCGACTTCCTGTGCTTCCAGAACGCCTTCGCCATCGGCTGTCCGTAAGCGCTAGACCGATTCGGTCTGACGCGATTGTTGGGCTTCTTCCCACTCTCGGTGCCAATCCTTGCGGTGCGTTTCGATGGCGGCATCGAAACGCACCGCTTTCCATTGGGCGTGGCATTGAGGGCACGCCGCGAAGCCATCGTCATCGGGCGAGAGATCACCCTTGGTCAGATCGAGGGCGATGTCGTAGCCACAGGCGGGACAAAGGCCGTTGCTGGCCCATGCGACAATGGCGCGGTGGGTCCGCTCGCGCTTGACCGACCGGGCGACGAAAGGGATGCGGTAGAACAACGCGATGGTCAGGCCGAACAGGAGGCCAAGCACGAGCGACTGGTTGGTTCGGGTCCAGCCCGCGTTCTGCATCCACTGCTGAAGGCCAAAGCCCACGAGGATCTGGAACACGATGCCCGAAACGAGGAACGCGACTTCGGTCCAGTGCAGGTCGCCCGAGAAATTCAGGTCCGCCTTGTTGGCGAGTTTGTGGAGTACTTTGGGCGCGTCCTTGGGCAACGCTTGGGCATGAATACCGCAGGGTGTGCCGCGATCGTCGGCCGGTTCGGCTGCGTGCCGTGCCATCAGGCCTTCTCCAGCTCCTGCCCCTCGACCAGCCCCAGCCACACCCGCGCCGGCTCGTCTTCGGGCGCCTCGCCGCGCCACGCCCGCAGGCGGCGGTTGCGGATCAGTTCCAGGATCGCCAGAAACATGCCAATCGCCTCGCCCCGCGTGCGGCCGGCGAACAGCTCGCCCAGGGGCAGGCTCGGGCTGCCCGTCTCGGCCCGGGCGCGCTCGAGGCGGTCCACCGCGTCGGCCTGGTGCAGCTCGATGGGCGTGTCGTCGTCGGTGACGGTGTGCTCGCCCAATCGATCGAACTGGATCGCGCTGGCGATGCGCTCGAAGGCCTCCACCAGGTCGCCCAGCGTCAGGTCGTCCAGGTCCAGGCCCGCCGCGTCGGCGTCCGCGTCGGCGTCGACGGCCGGGCGCAGGGCGGGCGCGACGCGGGCCCTGGCCTGCCATTGCTCCAGGCGCTCTTCCAGCGCGTCGGCCCGCTCGCGCAGGCGCTTGTACTCGAGCAGCTGCCGCACCAGCTCGGCCCTGGGGTCCTGCGCTTCCCTGTCCTCGCGGTCGTGCTGGCGGCGGGCGGCCTGGGCCTCCTCGGGCGAGAGGTTCTCGGCGGCCACCACGCGGCTCTTGATCTCCGCCAGCGTCGCGGCCATCACCAGAAACTCGCCGGCCGTGTCGATGTCGATGGTCGACAGGTCGGCGATGGCCTCCATGTACCGCTGGGCGATCAGCGCCACGGGGATATCGTGGATGTCCACCTCGTGCACGCGCACCAGGTGCAGCAGCAGGTCCATGGGCCCCTCGAAGGCGTCGACGGAGATCGTGGGGCCGGTGGCGTCCATGGGGCAGTGTAAGAGGGAAGCGGGAGGCGGGCACCGGATCGGCCAAGGCGGGCGTACCCTCATGGATGACGACCATGACCACGCCCACCACCGAGCACCTCGAACTGGCCAGCCGACTGCTGCGCGAAGAGGCCCGGGCCGTCGCCGCCCTGGCCACGCTGCCCGAGGGCTTCGAGCGGGCCGTCGAGCTGATCGACGCGTGCGCCCGGGCGGGCGGCACGGTCCTGGTCACCGGCCTGGGCAAGAGCGGGCTCATCGGCGCCAAGATCAGCGCCACCATGGCCTCCCTGGGCATCCCCAGCCACGCCGTCCACCCCACCGAGGCCGCCCACGGCGACCTGGGGCGCTTCCGCCCCAGCGACCTGGTGCTGGCCCTCTCCTTCAGCGGCAAGACCGCCGAGGTCGTGGCCCTGTGCGGCCTCTTGCGTCAGGACGGCCTGCCCATCGTCACCATCACCGGGGCGCGGCCCGAGCAGGGTGCCCAGCCCGACCCGCTCAGCCGCCTGGCCACCGTGCCGCTCTCCCTGGGTTTGGAGCACGAGGCCCTGCACCCGCGCTTCAGCGCCCCCACCGCCAGCACCACCGCCACGCTGGCCCTGGGCGACGCCCTGGCCATCGCCGCCGCCGCCCGCCGCGGCTTCACCGACGCCGACTTCGCCCGCCGCCACCCCGGGGGCGCCCTGGGCGGGGCCCTGCGCCCGGTCATGGACATCGCCCGCTGCACGATCCACGGCCATCTGCCGGTCGCCCCCGCCAGCGCCAGCGTCATCGAGGCCCAGCGCCTCACCCAGCCGACGGCCCCCGCCGCCCGCCGCCCCGGAGCGATCTTGCTGGTGGACGACAACGGCCGGCTCGCGGGCATCTTCACCGACGGCGACCTGCGAAGATTAGTTCTGCGCGACCGCACCGAGCTCGACCGGCCCATCGGCGATGTCATGACGAAGAACCCGCGGACGATTCCCCACACGGCCCTCGCGCGCGACGCGGTGGCGTTGGTTCTGGAGTATCGCCAGGACGAGGTGCCCATCGTGGACGCCGATGGCAAGCCCGTTGGGTTATTAGATGTGCAGGACCTGGTGGCGCTCAAGCTGGTGGAGGGGTAGGAGATGGCAGGTCGCAAAGCGCAGATCGCACATGAAGAAGGATGCTGACCTCTTCATGTGCGATCCGCGCTTTGCCGTCTGCCATCTCTTTTCACGCCGCCCGCGTCACCTGGCCCTGGCGCTCGCTCGATCTTTCTTCCACCGCGCCAAAGCGGACGGTGAAGTCCGCGGGCTTGCCCGCCTTGGTGCTGGTCTGGGCGGTGATGCGGTAGGTGGCCTCGTCGGTGCCGCGGGGGATGGTCCTGTCGGCAAAGGCGCGGCCGCGGGCCAATGTCAGAAACTCGAACGCGCCCGTGGGCCCCAGGCGGCGCTCGACCAGATACGTCACGCCACGCAGGCCGCGATCGTTCTTGCAGGTAAACCTGCAATCCAGCCAGCCGGGCTGCAACAGCACGCTGGTGAACGACCCGGCCGTGCCCGGCGCGGGCGTGGGCGATGGCCTGGATCGCTTGCGGAGGCGCGCCGCCGAGAGCACGCCGGTGGGGTCCGCCTGGCCGGCGGCGTGGCTGCGCACGCGGTCGATGGCGATGGAGGTTTTCTTTCGTAAGGTTCGCGCCCGCGTGCGGTACACCAGCCCCGCGCCGAGGGCGGCGGCCTTGGCCTGGTTGTACGCCATGCGGTCCTGGGCGGCCTGCTCGGCCAGGGCCGCCAGCTCGGCGATGGTCGCTTCGTCCAAACCGATGTACGCGGGGTCGGCCTCCCACGCGGGCAAACGGACCTTGACCCACCAGATGACGCGGCTCAATCGTTCGGGGAGTGTTGCCATGCCCCTTCCATCGGCGGCCGCGCGGCCGTGGTTGAGCCGAAAGATCGAAATCCCGGAAAATCCTCTTGTGTTTGGATGTTGATCGGAAAAACCGCCCTGTGGACACCCCGGGCCCACCACATGGGCGGTCGCTGGTCGACCGTTCGTCGCATCCGGTCGACCGTTTTCGACATCCGGTCGACCGCGCGCCGCATCTGGTCGACGGTTGTTCGGGCGTGGTCGACGGGCCGTCGGGGTTGGTCGACCGGGGGTGGGCGGGGGTCGACCATCGGTCCCGGGCGGTCGACCACCGCGCGCCCGCGCGTCGATCGGGCCGGCCCCGCACGCGCTCAACCGGCCCGGCCGGCTCCCACATCCGCCCCGCACTCGGGGCACACGGCCAGCCCCGTGGCGTCGTACTGGCAGGCCGGGCAGGGCGTGCGGCCGGGCGGGAGGGCGCGGCGTTTGCGGCGGTGGGCGTGGATGGCCAGGACCAGCAGCGTCGGTACGAGGAGCGTGGCCCAAGGCGGGGCCGAGACGAAGTGCGGTGGCCGCCGCACAGCCCCGCCACCGGGATCCGAATACGCAAAGGCGAACTCGGTGCCGATCGCTGCACTCGGACTCCACTCGAACACAGTGTGCGTTTCGGTGAAGGGAGATGGAAACGCGACACGGCGCATCCCGCCGCCGCCGACCACCCAGAACGCGGTCATGCCGGGTTCATAGATACGGATGACCATAAACAACGGCAACACCGACGCCGCCACAACGAACCCAAGCCACGCGATGAGCGCGAGGCGGGCGAGGGTGAGGCGGCGTCTGCGTGTCTCGCGCGTCATGGCGGGGGCCCCTTCCATGAGAGGTGGCGCGGGCGCTCATGCGGACGCTGCTGCGGGCGGTCCCGCACACGGCCGTGCATCATAGAACATTCCGGACCCCCCCCACGACCCCCCCACAACCCGTTAAGGCAGCTGGACCGGCTGCCCGGTCAACCGGCTCAGCCCCAGCTCCACCGCCGGCTTGGCCAGCAGCACCAGCACCGTGGCGATCGCCAGCGACGGGCCGTAGGGCATCGCCCGGCCCACACCACGGCTCAGCGACAGGCTGTAGAAGGTCAGCACGATGCCCACGAAGGCCGCCCCGAAGAAGGCCAGCACCGAATCGGCCCAGCCCACGCAGGCCCCCACGGCGGCCATCAGGTGGACGTCGCCCAGGCCCATGGCCTCCTTGCCGAAGCCCAGGCTGCCAAACAGCCGCACCGCCCACACCACCCCGCCGCCCACGAGGTAGCCCGTGAGCACGCCGCCCAGGACGTCCAGCCACAGGGGGCACAGGGCGGCGATGTTGCCCGAGAGCGTCAGGCCCACCAGCGCCAGCACCACCGGCGGGGCCAGGAAGGCCATCTCCTTGACCATCTCGCGACGCGCGTGGGGGTAGGCGATCCACACCTCGGCGTCGCTGGGCTGCCCGTCGGCGGGCGAGGCGGGCAGGGCTGGTGCCTTGGGGGTCAGCAGCCGCAGCGGCACGCCCGCGACGATGGGCCCCGCCGCCGCCCCGATGATGAGCCCCACGCCCGGCACGTGCCCCAGGAGACCGGCCAAGACCGCACCGAGCGCGGCGCACACCAGCACCGAGATGGTGACGACGGCCGGCCCGCGGAGCCAGCCCTTCGTTGGCCGCCACTGCCCGGTGTCCGCATCGTCGGGCCCCTCGCCCTCGGGGGGCATGAGCGGCGGCAGGCCCTGGGCCTTGCGGTGCGCCTCTTCCCACTCGAGGGCGTCGGCGAAGCTGCGGCGGATGAGCCCCAGCCGCAGCAGCAGCATCGAGACACCCAGGCCGAGGGTGCCACCCAGCCCGATGCCCACGGTGGCCCAGCCGTGCGTGGGGATGGACCAGCGCCAGCCCATCTCGCCGCCGGGCATGGGGTACTCCAGGCCCTTGATGCCCAGGAAGGCCGCGTAGCCCGTGTGGATGATCAACCCCGCCAGCGTGGCAAACCATGGCAACGCCAGGGGGATCATCGTGGTCTTCAGGTCCGTCAGGGTCATCGCCAGCAGCGAGCCCAGGAGCAGCAGCACGACGGCGAACATCGGCGCCGACTGCCGCGGCACGCCGTTGAAGCGGTCCGGCAGCGTCCAGTCGGGCCGCAGCGATCCCAGATCGATCCCCAGCACCACCGGCCCGGGGCTGGTGGGCAGCAGGTACCACGCCACGAAGAAGGCCGCGAAAAGCACCGCCGCGAACAACTCCACCAGCGGGTACTCGGGGGAGATGGGCGTCTTGCAGTATCGGCAGCGCCCGCGCAGGAACAGCCAGCCGAAGATGGGGATGTTGTCTTTCCAGCGGAGCTTCGTCTCGCACGCCGGGCAGCGCGAGGGCGGCGTGACCACGCCGATGCCCCGGGGCAGGCGATAGGCCAGCACGTTGATGAGCGAGCCCACGCACGCGCCGAACGCGAAGACGAACAACAACGCGGCCACGCGGGGCAGGATGATGACAAGGTCGTGCACGCGGCTCTGGCTCCCGCTGGGCTATCGGTCAGAAGGGACGATGGGCATTGGCATTACAAGAACGAGCCCTCGCCGTGAGGCGGGGGGCAAGGAAACACCCGAGCGCTCCTTCGCGTCCATGCCCCCTCGCTCACGCGAGGGGCTCGTAAGTTACGTTCCCATTGCATATGCCCTAATCCCCAGTGCCCCCTTCTTCCAGCTTGCCCGTCACGTCCTCGATGCGCTGCTGGGCGTCCTTGAGCAACGACCGGCATCGGGCCAACAGCCGCACGCCCTTCTCGTACTCGCCGATGGAACGCTCCAGCCCGCTCTGGCCGGTCTCGATGCGCTCGATGATGGCCTCCACCTCGGACAAAGCCTCCTCGAAAGTGGGCTCGGGCTGGTCGGCTTTGGGCTTGCGTTCGGCCATGGTCACTCGCCTTTCGTCTCGCCAAAGAGGCCCATCTGGCTCGCCCGGTCGGCCTTGGGAGGTGCTTTGGGTGGGGCCTTGGTCGGCGTCGGCTTGCCGGGCCCGGTGCCGCCAACCGTCGAGCGTACCCGCCCGTCGGCCAGCGTGGTGACCAGCTCATCCCCCGCCGAGACGACCAAGGCCGACCGCACCAACCGCCCGTCGGCCAGAGTCGTATAGGAATACCCCCGCGCCAGCACGGCCTGGGGCCCCACGGCCCGCAGCTGCCGATCGTGGGCGTCCACGCGTTTGTGCTCGCTGGCCAGACGATGGGCCATGGCCCGTTCCAGCCTCCCGGTCATGTGCTCGAGCCGTTGCCCACGCCTTGCCATCTCGGCAGCGGGCTTGTGAGACTCCAGCCTCGAAGCCGCCCGCTCCAGCCGGAGCGAGGCGTGGTGCAGCCGCTGCCGGACGCGATCGGCCAGGCGTTCTCTCGCACGATCGAGCCTCGCGCGCGCGTCGGCGGTGATGGCGTGCGGGCTGGCGATGGGCCGCCGCCTCGACAACGCATCGACGGCGCGCCGCGCCTCGGCCGTCCGCCGGAGCAGTGCCCCACGCAAGCGCGTCGCGCTCAGGTCGACCTGTTCGAGCAGCGTGGCCATGTCGGGCGTCAGCCGCATCGCCGCCTGTGTGGGCGTCGCGGCGCGGACATCGGCCACCAACTCGGCGATGGTCGTGTCCGTCTCGTGACCGATCGCCGCCACCACCGGCACGGGGCACTTCAAGATCGCCTCGGCCAGCGCCCGATCGTTGAACGCCCACAGGTCCTCTGCCGACCCGCCGCCGCGGGTGATAATGACCGCGTCGATGCCCAGCGCCCCGTGCCGGCGCGAGAGCGCCACGAGTTTCGCGCGCAACTCCGCCGCCGCCCCCTCGCCCTGCACGCGGGCGTCCACCAGCGCCACCTCCACCGCCGGGCATCGGCGACGCATGGTGTCGAGCACGTCCTGCAACGCCGCGCTGCTGCGGCTGGTGAGCACGGCCACACGCCGGGGGAAGGTGGGCAAGGGCCGCTTGCGCACGTCGTCGAACCAGCCCAGGGCCCGCAGTTCGTCGCACAATTGCTTGAAAGCCAGGTCGAGCGCCCCGGCCCCTACGGGCTGGGCGCTGGTCCCGATAAACGAGAGCTTGCCCGCCTTGGCGTAGAACTCGAGCGACCCGGTGACCACCACTTCCAGCCCATCGCGCAGCACGATCCGGTGCTTGCGAACGACGTTGGCAAACAGCACGCACGCGATCACCGCCTCGCCGTCCTTCAGGTCGAAGTACAGGTGCGTGCGCTCGCGCAGGCCGCTGACCTCGCCCACCACCCGCAACGGGCTGGCCACGCCCCGGCGGATGGCGGCATCGACCAGCGCCGCCAGGTCGCGGACGCGCAGGGGCGCGTCCGCAACGGGCGGCGGTGCGGGCCCCTTGGGCTGGGCGGCCATCTTGGATGGGTCGAACAAATGCCGGGCCATCGGAGGGATTATCGCACCCAGAGACGACCGCGCTGAAAGAGAGGGCCCCGCACGAAGACGGGGCCCCCCAGGCAAAGAAGGAGAACCTGAACCGACTCCGATATGTCAGCGGGCCGCGACAGCCGTCGGACGCTCGGCGGGCCGTGGCTGAACGCTGGTGCGGTGCTGCTCGAGACGCTCCAAGGCGGCCACCAACCGGGCACGATCGGCCGTAGGTGCCTGTACGCGGTAGCCACCACCACCACTGGAGCCCTGGGGCATGCGGAGGATCGCCCGAGGCTGGATGGACACCTGTTCGCGGCCGGCTTCCGCCCCGCCACGGGTCATCACGCCGCCCACGTGGCCGTTGTCTTTCAGCCAATCAACACGGGCCTCTTCGAGCCGGTCGGCCACGAAACGCTGGGCCCGCACGAAGCCGTTGGTCACCCGCGCGTAATTGCGGATGGTGCCGTTGACGCGGATCTCAAACCGATCCGGGGCGTTCTGCCGCACGGTCGGATCGATCACAAACCGCTGGAAGGGCAGCAGCCGGTCGAGCGTGGGCACCTCCACGATCGCCCTCTGCGGCACCTCGGCCCGGGCCGGCGCTGGGGCCGCCTCGATCGTGCGCACGTCGCTGACAGGGTGCAACCCCTGGGCCAAGGCCAATGGAGCGGCAAAGGGAAGGGCAAGCCACGCGAGAACAAGTCGGTTCTTCATATCTTCGGATCTCCCAAAGTGCCACCCTCCGGGCGGCGGGTCGATCTCCCTGCACCTCTCTATTCAATCGCATAAACCGAACTGTTGCAAGGCTTTATGCAAATTCATCGCAGAATGATTCAAGTCCGAGCCGTCAGCCATGCCCAGTCGCACTTATCCGGACTTGGCAGACAGCATGAACTCGTAGACCGAGCGCACCGAGGCCGCGCACGCATTGGCCATGTGCAAGGCCCGGACCTGTTCGAAGCCCTTGGAACGGCGCTCGTCGGCCAGCCGCTGGTCCTCAAACACCCGGCTGAGTTCCTCGGTCCATCGCTCCGGGTCGCCCGGGTCGAGTTGCGTGACCCCATATTCGGGACCCAGTTCATCGATGACCGGATCGCTGGCGGCGGCCACCAGCAGGCCGTGGGCGTGGGCGTCGAGCACCAGGCTGCGGTGCTGGTGCAACGAATCGGGCAGCAGCAGCGCATCCACCGCCAGGACAGGCTCGCGCCGCGCCTCGACCAGGGGCACGAAACTCACATGCTCGGCCAAGGCAAGCCGCTCGACACCTTGCCGCAGATGGGCCCGATGGGCCGCGTCGGCGTCGGCGAAGATCAGCGGCGGCAGATCGCCATCCAGGCGAACCCGCGAGAGCGACTCGAGCGCATGGGCCCAGGCCGACGCGTCCTCTCCCGTGCCGGCCAGGAGAACGGCCGGACGATCGCCGCCAGCCAGGCGCTGGGCCCGGCGCGCCGTATCCGTATGCACGCCCCAACGCACCAGACGCAGATGCCGGCTGTCGAGCTTGCGCAGACATCGACGCTCGAGCCCGACCCCCGGCACACACACCAGCACCCGGTCGCTCAGCCCGTCGAGCTGGGATGCGGTCAGCGCATCGGCCTGCCGCGTGGTGAACACCTCGAGCACGACGGCGGCACCGAGCAGGCCGGCGGTCTCGAATCCCAAGCGCCAGGCATCGCTGCCAAAGACATGGACCACCGCGATGCCGTCGCCCGGGGCCGCGTCCATAGCGCACCGGGCCAGGTCCTTGGCGCGACGCGAGAGCGGTGGCAACGGACCACGCGGCGCATACCCGAGAGCCTGCGAGAACACCCGACCGTCGAGCAACTCGGGCAGCGTCTCGGGCACCGCGTGCAGCACGCGAAGCCCCTCGCTGACCAGCCCGACCTCAAGCCGGGCGAGCATGTCACGCTCACGCGAGGCAAAGTCTTCATCGGCCAGGATCATGACGGCGGGCATGGTGCCTCGTCTCGATTGGACCCACGACGGGCCCGGTGGGCTCAGCGGGCCTTTGGCGCTTCCCGATGCGCGCGATAATTCAGATCGGGCGGACGGCTCTCGTGATCGCGGACGGCGTGCGTGCGCCACACGCCCACCCAATGGTCCTTGGCCACCTCCTGCAGGTAGTAGTCGCCCGCGGGCTGGTTCAAAGGGGCCAGGTCGGCCGGCGGCTTGTGCCAGGGCCACCAAGGGCGCACGCCGTCGGCAGCGCCGGGAAGCATCTTGAACTGCGCCTCGTCCTCGACCACTTCCTTGATGGTCACCAGCCGATCGAGGCGGTGCCCGATCTTGGGGATGCTGGCCAGCAGCCCGCGCGTGTAGGGGTGCATGGGGTTGTCGAAGACGGTGAACACCGTGCCATACTCCACCACGCGGCCGGCGTACATCACGCACACCACGTCGGCGTTCTCGGCCACCACGCCCAGGTCGTGGGTGATGAGCATGACCGCCATGTCGTGCTCGTCCTTCAGCGAGCCCAGCAGTTCCAGGATCTGGGCCTGGATCGTCACGTCCAGCGCGGTGGTGGGCTCGTCGGCCAGCAACAGCCGAGGCCGGCACGCCAGCGCCATGGCGATCATCACGCGCTGCCGCATCCCGCCGCTGAACTGGTGCGGATACGCCTTGATGCGCTTCTCGACTTCGGGGATGCCCACGGCACGCATGGCCTCCAGCGCGATATCACGCGCCTGGCCCGCGCTGACGTCCTGGTGCAGCAGGATGGCCTCCATGATCTGATCGCCCACCGTGTACACCGGGTTGAGGCTCGTCATGGGCTCCTGGAAGATCATCGCGATGTCGTTGCCGCGGACGTGACGCATCTCCTTCTCGCTCAGACGCAGCAGGTCGATGGTCCGCCCGTCTTCGGTGCGAAAGAGGATCTGCCCGCGGTCGAACCGGCCCGGCGGGCGCGGGACCAGTTGCATGGAACTCATGGCCGTGACGCTCTTGCCGCAGCCGCTCTCGCCCACGACCGCCAGGGTCTGCCGCGGATAGATGGTCATGCGCACGCCATCGACGGCCTGGATGCGCGGGCCGGTGCCGTTGTCGAACGAAACGGCCAAGTCCCGCACCTGGACCAATGGCTGGGCCTTGGGATCGATCTCGCCCTTGGCGGCATGGGGTTGGGTCATGGTCGCGTCGCTCACCGATGCACTCCCTGCTTCCTACACGGCTTCATACACGAGCCTTCTTGAGTTTGGGATCGATGGCGTCGCGCAGCGCCTCGCCGATGAGGTTGTAACTGAGCACCGTCAGGAAGATGGCAAGCCCCGGGAAGATCGCCAGCCACCACATGAACTCGCCCACCTGGTTGTTCGCGTCGCTCAGCAGTCGGCCCCAGCTGGCCTGCTCCTCGTCGCTCAGGCCCAGGTAACTGAGCACCGCCTCGGCCAGGATTGCCGCCGCGATGGCAAACGACGCGTCCACCAGCACCGGCGTCACGCCGTTGGGCAGCATGTGCTTGAACAGCACGCTGCGCAGGGGCAGGCCCACCGCGCGAGCCGACTGCACGAAATCCTGCCCGCGCAACTTGTAGAACTCCGCTCGGATGAACCGCGCGCTGCCCGTCCACGTCACGCACCCGATGATCGCCATCATCACGTACGTGTTGCGAGGCAGCACCGCCGCCGCCACGATCAGCAGGAACAGCAGCGGGATGGCCATGAATACTTCCACCACCCGGTAGAGCAGCATGTCCACCCAACCGCCAAAGTACCCCATCAACGCCCCGAAGGTCACCCCGATGAACACCGCGATGGCCGTGCTCACAAGGCCGATGGAGATCGACAGGCGGCACGCGTGCAACAACTGGCTGAGCATGTCGCGACCACGCGAATCGGTGCCCAGCAGGTACGCCGGTGCACGCTGGCGTTCGAGCAGACGCAGCACCCCGGCGACCGTCAAGTCCGGGTCCGCTTCGGTGGCCCGACGCACGATCTCGAACGCTTCCTGGGGCGTGGCCGGCAAGGCCCTGGCCGCAAAGCCGAGCTGCGCTTCGATGGCCTCGAGCACCTCGGCGTCCAGCGGCATGTCCTTGACCTCGGTCCGCGTCAGACGGGCCCGCTCGCTGAGCGCCACGTCCTTCAGGCCCTTGAGGATCTGCGAGTACACGTTGCTCCCGGGGTCCAGCAAATCGACGGCCGTCCCGCCCTGCGCGGGCGACCACGGGATGATCGTGTACACAGCACTGATCCGACCCTGGGTCTGATCCCAGCGATACTCATATCGCGGCAATGGCGTCGACCACTGCGAAGACAACAGCCAGAAGAGCACCGCGCCCACCACTGCCGAAGCACCCGCACGATGCCCTGCCTTGTCGAAGGGATACACCACCAGGAAGGGCAGCGCGACCAGCGCGGCAAGGAACAAAGCCGCGACCAGCTCGAAGTTTGGATGCTGTGTCAACGAACGCATCCAATCCGACTGATGGGCCGAAGAAGCCCGACCACTGACGATCGTGTGCAGCAAGAGCGTCAGGCCCGCCTGGAGCGACGCGACCAGGAGCGCCTTGGCCCGATCGCCGCGCGAGCCCCACCACTTGGGAACCAGCAGCACAAGCCCGGCCACGCCCCCAAGCAGGATCGCAAGGTCGACCACCGTCAGGTACTCGAGCATGGGCGAGGTCACCGGCAGTTGCGTGTCGGCCTTGGCGGCCAAGCCAAGCAACGCGCCGAGGAACACCAGCCAGATCACCGCGCTACTGGCCACACGCGTTCGGCGATCGAAGCCAAACGCCCCCGCCAGCCACACAAAACCGGCGAGTATGGCCAGGTCGGTCAAGATCTTTAGCGCAACACCCCAACGCTCCGCAGACTCAACACCTATGGTGAGCCCGCTCACAAAACGAAACGCCAATGCCAGTGACGCGAAGGACGCGAGCGCCACCAGCACCGGCAACGCCAGACGCCTGGGCGACGCAATCCAGGCAACCGTCCACAGGACGCTGAACAGCAGCAGCCGAACACCATCCAACGACGCCAACGCGGGCCCGATACCCGACAGCAACTTGCCCAATGGGTTCACGTCCGCTTGCCGAACGACCAAAATCGGATGCCCGTTGGCAATAAGCGGCGCGAAGATGGCAAAAAAAGCGATGATGCCAACCCACGCGATGCCCATCACCGCGCCCGGACGCTTGAAAACCTGACGCCACGCCTCGGTCCAGAAGCCCTCGGCGGGACGGTGGCCGATCCCTTGCATGAGATGCACGCCCGTGACGGCGGTCAACTGGTCGGCGTTGAGCGGGTTGTTGGGGGTGGTGTCGCTCATCAGTCGTAGGAAATCCGTGGGTCGGCCATGGCGTACAGAATGTCGGCCAGCAACAACGCGAGCATGTTCACCAGCCCGACGATCAGGGCGTTGGCCAGCAACAACTCCCGGTCTCGCAGGCCGATGGCCTCGATGATCAGGCTGCCCATCCCCGGCACGCTGAAGATCCGCTCGATCACCACCGAGCCGCCCAGCATCGCCGGGAAGATCGAAACAAACATCGTGATCAGCGGCAGCAGGCTGTTGCGGAACACGTGCCGGAACACGACGTCCTTGTGCGCCACGCCCTTGGCCTTGGCCGTCCGCACGTAGTCCGCGTTGAAGTTCTCGAGCATCGCCGCACGGGTCTGCTTGCTGAGCACCGCAAAGCCCGTATACACCAGGCACGCCACCGGCAAGGCCAGATGCCAGAGCGTGTCGAGCAGATAGCCACGCTGCCAAGCACGCGAGAGCGTCCCGTCGGGTTGGGCAATCTCCACGAATCGGGGCAGCATCGGCATGCCCTGGCCGGCCACCGAGTGCAGCCCCGTCACCGGGAAAGCGCCAAGGTACTCCTTGTTCGCCAGGAAGCCAACCGCAAGCACGCCCGCCCACACCACGGGGATCGACCACAACGCCACGTAGAACGCACCGATCCCAACGTCGAACAACGACCCCTGCCGAGTCGCCGCGAGAATACCCGAAGGAATCGCAACCGCATAGATAATCGGAACCGCGATCAGGTTCAGCAGCAGCGTGATCGGCAAGGCCTCGGCGATCAGCGACGACACCGGCCGAGACTTCCCAAAACTCGTTCCAAGATCTGGCGCGGCAAGCGATACCGTACCGGGGATCAACGGCACACCAGCCCGGCGGAACATCCGGGCGTCATACACCGATCGCAACTGCGCCGTGGCCTCCTGCAAACGCACGTGCGCCTCGAACATGGCCTGGGCCTGCTGCTCGGCGGCGGCCCACAGCGTCGCGTCGGCGCTCTGGAAGGCCTCTTTCCCGATCCGGCGTGCCGGTTCGGGCCGAATCTGGCCACGATCACGCACCACATCGGGACGGTCCATAGCCTTGGCAAGATCGCCCATGGCAATCTCGAACCGCGATCGGGTCCCGAGGAACGAAGCACGCGCCTGGGCATAGTTCCCGCTCGCGCTGCGATACAACTGGCTGCGGGCGTTGGCGTCCTGAGGAACCTCCAGCTTTGCCACCGGTGGCGCGGCCGGCAACGCCTCGACAAACCACTGCCACAGCGGCGGCTCAGGAGCCGGGCGTGGCTTGCGGAACCGGTCGCCATTCGGCGCGAACTGGTCGCGGGCCCCAAACTTGATCGGGCTCACCCGACCGAGCCAGCGGGCATACTGCACGAGGATGGGCGAGTCCAGGCCGTAGCGGTCCTCGAGGTAGGCACGCTGCTGCGCGATGCTGCCCGAGTCCATCTGTCCGCCGCCGGAGACCTGCAAGGCCGCGCCGACACCGCCGGGGCTCATCGCCACCAGCATGAAGATCAGCAGCGTCATCCCGATCAAGGTCGGGATCATCAGCAGCAGGCGTCGGATGATGTACGTCGTCATCGGATCGGGCCCCCGGGCTTGCTCGCGCGTGTCGGTTTATGGCTGACGCGGGACGCTCTCGCGGCCGACCCAGAACTCGTAGTACTCCACGCCCGAGGCGTACTCCTGGAAGTTGCCCGTGCGCTTGCTCGTGAAGTACAGCCACGGAGATTCATTCAAGAAGGTGTACGGCTGATCCTCGTGGAACACGCTGTGCAACTGGTGCCACACCAGCATCCGCTCCTCCGTGTCGAGCGTCTTGCGCCCCTTGTCGATCAGCCGATCGGCTTCGGGATTGCTCCACTGGATGAAGTTGTCGCCCTGGTTCTCGATGTTGTTCGAGTGCCAGATCTGGTACGGATCGCTCTCGGGAGCGCTGGCAGACCAGCCGAATGTAATCGCGTCAAAGTCCCGACGGTTGAGCAGGTCCGAAAGCACGGCCCAGTCGATGATGTTGAAACGCATCTCGATCCCATGGCGAGCCAACTCCGTCCGCATGAAGTTGGCCATCTGCTCCACGCCCGGGTTCCCGCCCGAGAAGGTAAACTCAAACGAGAAAGGAACCCCCTGTTCGTTCACCAGTCGACCGTCGGCCCGCGGACGCCAGCCGGCCTCGGCCAGCAAGGCCAACGCACGCTCGGGGTCATACGGCCAAGGCCGGATATCGGGGTTGGCCTGCGGCGTGGAACTGAGGAAGGGCCCCGTGGCCGGCTTTGCCAGGTTCTTGGAGATATCCCGGCGCATCCGATCACGGTCCAGTAGCATCGTCATCGCCAGCCGAACACGCTTGTCGTGGAAAGGCGTCAGCCGTTGTCCGTTCCGCAGGCCGCACTGCCATGCGATGAACGAATAGCCGCCTCGCATGTTGAACCACATCCGTGCGTCGGAACGCTCCAGGAATCTGGGGTTGTTGCGCTGGTTGACGAACTGCTCACTGTTGGGCCGCATCATGTCGCCTTGCCCGTTGTTAAAGGCGATCAACTTGGTCGCGTAATCGCTAATGACCGAGATGCGATACCCGCCCAGCGGAGGACGGGGGCCCCAGTACTGCTCGTTGCGCACCAGCACGATGTCGCGCCCGGGAGTCCATTGATTATCCGGGTCGACCACCGCAAACCGGAACGGGCCCGAACCCACCGTCAGTGACGTGCTCTGGTTGAACCGCGTGGGAGACTCAGCCCAGGGCTCGTAGATGTGCTTGGGTAAGATCTTGTAGCCAAAAGCCTGCTCCATGTTGTCGAAGCGAGGGCTCTTGAAGGTGAACTCAACGATCCTGCTCGTCGCCGGGTCGCCGATCACTTCCACCCGATCGATCGCGTTGTACACGCTGCGGAAACGCTCGGCCTCGATCAAGGGGTTGAACAGCAACTCGTGGTAGGTCCATCGCACGTCCTCGGCCAGCACGGGCGCGCCGTCGCTGTAGCGTGCCTCATCACGGATCTTTACCCGCAGCCACATGCCCCCCGGATCGTACTGCCACGCCTCAGCAAGCAATCCGCGCAACTTCAAGGTCTTGGGGTCGTACCAACCCAGACTCTCGGTCACCATGTCCACGACCCGCCGACCGTACACGTCGGCGTACATGTAAGGCGTCAACTTCGGCGGCTGACCCTCATAAATCTCATGGAACTCCCCGCCAATCACAACGTCCGGGTCGTCATACGGGTTTGTGGTGAAGTCCCAAGGCACGCTCACCGTGACCGCCACACCACCAGGACGGGCCCAGCTATGAACGGGCGACGCCGAGACGGCTTCGCCCGTCCCCGAAGGCTGTTCGCCCGTTGTCGGCCGGGGCGCTTCGACCACCACGGGACGCTGACGCACCTGCTGCTCGAGGCGGACGATCTGCTGTTCGAGCCCCTCGAGCCGAGCATTGGCACGCTTCACGTCGTCCCACTGGCGATCCACCTGGTGGATCGCAAGCCACACACTCACAAAGAGCCCAAGGATCAACACAATGATGATCAGGTCCTTCAGGCCAAAGTTGTTCTGCATGCTCGACACCTCGGGACGCGTCGTGTTCGATCTTTGATTGGACAATACCCACGGCCCGGGCCACCGGACGCGGCGCTAGTGTAGCGTGCAACCATCGTGAAGCCGAAGCACAGGCACGGTCCAGCAAACACAATGGTCGGGCCAATCGCCCGACCATCGCGCATCCTGTCCATCCATGCATTCGTATCGGGCCGGGTCGTGTCAATCACGACCAGCGGCCCGGTGGGAGCAGAGCATCCAGAGCCGGTCAGGCGGCCCGCGGGCCGTCGTCGTTGTCGTCGAGATCGAATCGATCGATCAGGCTCCGAAGATTGTCAAGCCGACGCTGGGTCTGCTCCAACGCGCGGCTGACATGGGCCACCGAGCCCATCGGGTTGTCCCCAGAGAGACGCAACGAAGGAGCCAAGTTCGCGCGGCCCATCGGAGACTTGTTCGGTTCGGGTGTGGGGAAGCGGGTGCTGTCAGTGGGTGTGATCGTCAACATGGCATCAAAGCCATCGGCCTCCGGCCGCGCGGCCTTTGCGCACAAATCCGCCACAGCTCGCCAGAATGGCGTTATGCGCCCGCACGACCAGCACACCCGGCCCCGATGCCAGCCTTGAACATGTTCGCGGACGAAGCTGCTCTAGGTCCGGGTCCGATGTTCCGTGCCAGACAGGATCCGTGCGAGGTTGGCCCGATGCTTGGCAACCACGAACCCTGCCAGCAACATCGCAACCACCACCATCGGCAGGGTCGTGGGCTCGAACCCCTGGTAGTACATAAGAGGGAAGACCAGCGCCCAAACTGGGACACTGACCGCCGCACAGATCGAGCCCAGGCTGACATATCGCCAGATCCGCACGATCACAAGCCACACGACCAGAGCGCCAAGGACCGAGAACGTCAACACCCAGTACACACCGAGCAGCGCACCCAGGCCCGTAGCGACGCCCTTGCCGCCCCGGAATCCAAGCCAGGGGGAATACATATGCCCCACCACGGCTGCCACGGGGCTGAGCAACCAGAGCCAGACCTGGCTCTGGGATGCCTCAATGTTGCCCAAGGTGCCCAGGGCCAGTCCAGCGGCGAGCGTGGGTACCAGACCTTTCAGGACGTCGAGGGCGAAACACAGATTGCCCGGACCACGTCCGAGAACTCTCCGGACATTTGTGGCCCCGATGTTGCCCGAGCCGGCCTTGAAGATGTCCACGCCCTGGGAACGGGCAATGAGATAGCCAAAAGGGATGGACCCAGCGAGGTAGGCCAAGGCGGCCATGGCAAGGGCGAGCAACACCGCCGAGGGTAGATGGGCCATGCTCGGGGTGATTGCCGATAGCCCAAGCATGGAAGGGGCCATCACGCTGATTGGCGGCGGCGGGCACGCGAAGGTCGTGGCCGATGCGGCCCGCGCTGCCGGGCTTTCCATCGCCGGCTTTGTGGACGACGACCCCCGTGCAAACCTGCCGGGCCTTGAGCATCTGGGGCCCATCTCTGGTGCAGCAGAGCCTTGGATCGTGTGCATCGGCGACGTAGCCACGCGGGTGCGGGTGATCGGAACACTGGTGGGAATGGCGGCCAAGGTCGTTCACCCCAGCGCGATCTTGAGCCCCAGCATATCCATCGGCCGGGGCGTGTTCATCGGGCCCGCCGCGGTGGTCAACGCCGAAGCGATCCTCGAGGAGCACGCCATCATCAACAGCGGAGCGATCGTCGAGCACGACGCGCGGATGGGGCGGGCCAGCCACGTCGCGCCGGGCGCGGTCTTGTGCGGCGGGGTCGAGATCGGCACGGGATGCCTGGTGGGCGCTGGCGCAGTGGTGCTGCCGGGCGTGGCCGTGGGCGATGGCGCCGTGGTCGGCGCGGGGGCGGTGGTCAGGGCGAACGTGCCGGCACGTGCGGTCGTGGTGGGCGTGCCGGCGCGGGTGGTCGGGGCTTGAGCCATCGTTCCAAGATCGCCTCGATAGACGACTCAAAATGTACCTCACTGAAACGCTGCGCGTTGGCCACGCACGCCGCGGGGTCGCACGCCGAGGCTCGCCTTGCCGCATCGGCCAGTGCTTGCGGCGACCCATCGCACAGCGCGCCCGTCAGGCCATCCCGAACGATATCGACCGACCCGCCCAAGCCCCTTGCGGCGACTGGCAGACCGCAGGCCTGGGCCTCGACGGTGGTGATGCCAAAGTCCTCGACCTGGGGCACGAGCAGGACGGCGGCGGTGCGCATCTCGCGCCGCAGGGCCTCATCGTCGAGGCGCCCGAGGAATGTAACATTGGGCGTCGAGTCGCGTTCGAGGGTAGCCCGCGTGGTGCCATCGCCCACGATGCGCAGCGTGGCGCCCGCCAGCCGGGCGGCCTCGATGGCGAGGTCGAAGCGCTTATAAGGTTCGAGCGCCCCCACGGCCAGCCAATGCCCGTCGCGGGTCTCACTACCCGGCGTAAAAAAATCGATTCGCGCGGGCGGATGGACCACCATGGCCGTCTTTCCATACGCGTTCCCGATGAGGCCCGCGACATGGCTCGAATTGGCGATACATTCGCTCACATGGGCGGCGGTGGCGCGGTCCCAGGCTCGCAGCATGGGGCCAAGGGCTCTCAAGCCCAGTCCTTGCAAACCTCCACCATACTGATCCACTTGCGACCACAGGTACCTCGCCGGGCTGTGGCAATAGCACACGTGGGGCACGCCATTGGGTGCCCGCAGGCCCTTGATGGCCGCCGAACTGCTCGATACCAGCAGGTCGATGGGCCGTCGGCGGTGCATCCACGCCAGTCGCTCGCTTAGTTGCCCCACTGCGGCGGGGTAGAGCGGCAGCAGCCACCGGCGGGCCCGCAGCGCCCCGGGCAACCGCCCCAGCGTAGAGACCTGCCGGGGCAAGGCGTCGAGCGTGGGCGTGAGAGGGCGGCCGTCGTCGAACATTGTCAAGATGGCCTCGACATGGCCCAGGCGTTGGGCCACGACGGCCAGGTGGTGCAACACGCGTTCGCCGCCCCGCAAGCCCACCAGCCAGTCGTGGGCCAGGACGATGCGCGGGCCTTCCCCACCTTGGAGACTTTCGGGAACGCCCGCGCCATCGCCGGGGTTTACTGTGGGGTATGAGCCAGCCCGCGTCACCCCAGACTGTACCGGCCCGCACGCCCGCCAACCTGCTGGGCCTCGATTATCTGGCTGAGGGCAGTCGCTTCGGCCCGCCCGTGGCGCCCATCATCGACAGCCATGCCCACATTAACGGCGCCCGGGCGGCGGCGGTCTATCGCAAAGCGATGGAAGCCTACGGCGTTTCACGGGTCTACTCGCAGACGCAACTGTCGCAGGCGGCAACGATCCGCGACGTGCTGGGCGAGGCCGTGCGGTTCGTGGCCATCCCCGAGTACATGGCCCAGGACCGCCGGCGGGCGATGCGCGAGGGGTTCTTCGAGAACATGCGCCGCTTCCACGCCGAGTTCGGTTCGCGGCTGCTCAAGTTCTGGGCCGCGCCGCGGCTGCGCGACTTCCTCGACCCCGTGGCCGACGCGGACATCATCTCGCTCGACAGCCCGATGCGTCGAGACCTGGCTGCTGAGGCGATGTCGCTTGGGTACATGTTCCAGGCGCACGTGGCCGACCCGGACACGTGGTTTGCAACCAAGTACGCCGACGCGGGCAAGTACGGCACGAAAGCGTCGAACTACGAGCCCCTGGAGCGGATGCTCGAAGACTTCCCCGTGCCCTGGCTGGTGGCCCACATGGGCGGCTGGCCCGAAGACCTGGACTTCCTGAGCAACCTGCTTGCCCGTCACGACAACCTCTACCTGGACACCTCGGCCACCAAGTGGATGGTCCGCGAACTGAGCAAGCACCCGCGCGAGGCCTTGCTCGAGTTCCTCACCCGCTGGAGCGGGCGCATCCTCTTCGGCTCGGACATCGTGACCCTCGACGACCACCTGGAGCCCAGCGACCCGGGCAACGAACGCTTCGGCGCGCTGCTGGCCTCGGGAGAGCACGAGGCCTTCGACCTGTACGCCAGCCGATACTGGGCTCTGCGCACGCTATGGGAGCGCGACTATGACGGGCCCAGCCCCATCGCCGACCCGGACCTGATGATGGTCGAGCCCGACAAGTACGACTCCATGAGCTCGCCACCGCTGCGGGGTTTTGCCCTGCCGGGCGAGGTGCTCAAGTCGTTGTACGCCGGCGCGGCAAAAGGCTTGCTCGAACGATGGTGGGCGGAACACTGAGCGGCCGGTACGCCGGTCTGCGAGCCGACACACCTACAATCCGAATGAGACAACGAGCCGGTTGGTCTGGATATTTTCTGACCCGACCGGCAACCGAATCGATAGCGAGGGACGCCCTTGAGCAGCAGCGTAGATCTTCAGCCACCCGCCCGCACCGCGGCCTGCGCCGGCCTGGCGCTCGCCCCCACAGACACCTTCGTCCACCGCCACATCGGGCCCGACGAGGCCGAGGTGGCCGAGATGCTGGGGCTGCTTGGCTATACCTCGCTCGACGCGCTGATCGAGGCGGCGGTGCCAAGCCAGATCCGTACCGACGCGCCGCTGAACGTTGGCCCCCCGCGCGGCGAGCACGAACTGCTGGCCGAGCTCAAGCGGATGGCCTCCAAGAACGAGGTCCGCCGAAGCTACATCGGCATGGGCTACACGGGCACCATCGTGCCGCCGGTGATCCAGCGCAACATCCTCGAGAACCCCGGCTGGTACACGCAGTACACGCCTTACCAGGCCGAGATCAGCCAGGGCCGCCTCGAAGCCCTGCTGAACTTCCAGACCATGGTCAGCGACCTGACCGCCCTGCCACTGGCGGGCGCGAGTTTGCTCGACGAGGGCACCGCCGCGGCCGAGGCGATGGCAATGTGCTTTGCCGTCAACAGCAAGAAGCGATTCATCGTCGCAGACGATTGCCACCCGCAGACCATCGCCGTCGTGGAGACGCGCGGCAGGTCGATGGGCGTGGCGATCGACGTGTTGCCAGCCGGGGACATCGCCGGTGCGCTCGAGGGCGCGGGCGGTGTGCTGGTGCAATACCCCACCACCGATGGCCGCGTGGAGTGCTACGAAACGCTCGCCAAGCAGACACACGACGCCGGCGCGATGCTGGTGTGCGCGTGCGATCTGCTCGCGCTGACGCTGCTCAAGCCGCCCGGCGAGTTCGGTGCCGACATCGCCATCGGCAGCGCCCAGCGCCTGGGCGTGCCCATGGGCTTCGGCGGGCCACACGCGGCATTCATGGCAACCAAGGAAGAGTTCGCACGCAAGATGCCCGGGCGCATCATCGGCGTCAGCAAAGACGCCCATGGCAACACCGCCTACCGCATGGCCATCCAGACCCGCGAGCAGCACATCAAGCGCGACCGCGCCACCAGCAACATCTGCACGGCCCAGGCCCTGCTGGCGATCATGGCCAGCATGTACGCGGTCTACCACGGGCCCGAGGGGCTGCGGCGCATCGCGATGCGCATCTACACCGCGACGCAAACGCTGCGGGCCGGTCTGCTCGCGGGCGGGCACGCCATCGCCGAAGACCAGGTCTTCGATACCCTGCACGTGAAGCCGAAGATGGGTGCGGCTTCCGTTGTCAAGGTCGCAAACGCCATGAAGATCAACCTTCGTGATTTTGGCGACGGCACGCTGGGTATCACGCTCGACGAGACCGTGACAAACAGCGACATCGCCGACCTGCTGTCGTGCTTCGACTGCCTGCAGGAGCCTGCGGATCTTGTCGGCAAGGCGCACACCGAGATCGCGCCCGCCTTCCAGCGTACCAGCGGCTACCTCACGCATCCGGTCTTCAACACGCACCACAGCGAGACCGAGATGCTGCGGTACATCTACAAGCTCCAGCGGCGCGACCTGTCGCTGGCCGACAGCATGATCCCGCTGGGCTCGTGCACCATGAAGCTCAACGCCACCAGCGAGATGCTGCCCGTCACATGGCCAGAGTTCGGCGCTCTGCACCCCTTCGCACCCGCCGAGCAGACGCGCGGGTATCAGGAGATGTTCGACCGGCTCGAAGCGTGGATCGCCGACATCTGCGGCCTGCCCGCCGTGAGCCTGATGCCCAACGCGGGCAGCCAGGGCGAGTACACCGGGCTGCTGGTCATCCGCGCGCTGCACGAGAGCAAGGGCGACACCCACCGCGACGTGTGCCTCATCCCCACCAGTGCCCACGGCACCAACCCCGCCAGCGCCGTCATCGCGGGCATGCGCGTCGTGCCCATCAAGTGCGACGCCAACGGCAACATCGACATGGCCGACCTGCAAGCCAAGGCCCAGCAGCACAAGGACAACCTCAGCGCGCTGATGGTCACCTACCCCAGCACGCACGGCGTGTTCGAGCCCACGATCAAGGACATCTGCAAGATCGTCCACGACAACGGCGGCCGCGTGTACATGGACGGCGCGAACCTGAACGCGCAGGTTGGCCTGTGCCGCCCGGGCGAGCTGGGTGCCGACGTCATCCACCTGAACCTGCACAAGACCTTCTGCATACCCCACGGCGGCGGCGGCCCGGGCATGGGGCCCATCGCCTGCACCAACGAACTGGCGCCCTTCCTGCCGGGCCACCCCGTGCGCCGCCCCGCCAGCGCGGGCGCGCAGGCCATCGGCCCGGTGAGCGCAGCGCCCTACGGCTCGCCCAGCATCCTGACTATCTCGTACGTGTACATGGCGCTCATGGGCAGCGCGGGCCTCAAGCGCGCCACCGAGATCGCCATCCTCAATGCCAACTACATGGCAAAGCGCCTCGAAGGCCACTACGACGTGGTCTATCGCGGGCCCAACGGCCGCGTCGCCCACGAGTTCATCATCGACTGCCGCGCGTTCGACAAGTCCGCGGGCATCAAGATCGACGACATCGCCAAGCGGCTGATGGACTACGGCTTCCACGCGCCCACCATGGCCTGGCCCGTGCCCGGCACGCTCATGATCGAGCCCACCGAGAGCGAGGCCAAGGGCGAACTCGACCGCTTCTGCGACGCCCTCATCGCCATCCGCCAGGAGATCCGCGACATCGAGCAAGGCAAGGCCGACCGCGAGGACAACGTGCTCAAGCACGCCCCGCACACGCAGGCCGTGCTCATGGCCAACGCATGGACGCACCCCTACACCCGCGAGCAGGCCGGCTTCCCCAAGCCCTGGCTGCGCGACGCCAAGTTCTGGCCAGCCGTCGGCCGCATCGACAACGCCTACGGCGACCGCCACCTGGTCTGCACCTGCCCGAGCGTGGAAGAGGTGGTGGCCGGTTCAGCGTAATGCTGACAATGCCATACCAGAGTAATTAGCCATAACATCGCTTATGACTTCAGCCTTGGTATGTCTCTTCCCACTCCTGTTGCTCCCGCTGACACGGGACGCCCCGCATCGCGAGCACCTCATTATCCCCGAAGCCACGTGGAACGCCATCGACCACCACCTGGGCCTGCACGGTCGCCCACTCGGCTACACGCAAGAGCAGATGGCCAACTATGGGCGAGATCTGTACGTGTTGAGGCCCGTGCTGCGACAGTTCGAGGACGTGCGCGGCACGCTGCGATTCAGCGGCATGGCCACCGACACGCTGCTCAACAACGCGATCTACGAAGATGAGTTTATCCGGCACGCGTTCTCGCTCTTCCTGGACGAGGGCGTCGGCCGCCGGATCCGCATCCCCGGCCTTGACGCCAGCGGCACCAGCGGCGAACTGCCCGATTCGTACGACCCCGCACAAGAGACCGGCGGCTGGTGCGCGCCATGGCTCGAAGACCTCGACACGACCGAAGCCCTGCGCATGGCACTTTCCAGGCTCAACGCCCAAGGCGTGCCAGACGCGATCTTCGGCCTGGCCGAGCCGGAACAACGGCTCATCACGAGGCTGCTGGTCGCGACCATCGAGGCAGCACCCTGGGTCGACAACGCCATCGACGCTCCCTCCGCACAACGTGCCTTGGCCGCTTCCCATGACTATTACGGCATGGCAAATGGCTACACCGTCGCGATCGCTCCGCGCGTGGACGTTCCCGGTTCCGGGCCACTGCCGCGCGCTCTGCTCGATGTCGTCGGCACGACCGACCTTGGATATCTGGGCCATGCGGGCGTGCTCACTGCCAAGCGTGTGCGTTTGGCGGTAGCCGAGTATCGCCGAACGCCCCAGCAGCCGGTCTTGCTCAACGAACCTCTGCGATTCACCACATCGTTGGGTGATGTGGTCATCCAGGGGTCGGGCGACGACACGCTGCGTTTGCACGAAACAACCGCGCCGTTGCTCGTCCTGGACTTTGGTGGCAACGACAGATACATCGGCGCATTCGCCACGAGTGATGGGTTGCGCGGCCGGCCTGTTTCCATCCTGATCGATCTCGGTGGTGACGACGTGTACATGCCCGGCCCATCCGATCCGTGGCTGCCCAAGGACGCCAACAACCCCGAGAGCCACGATCGGCATGTGCCGACGCTGGCCTCAGGAATCTTCGGCATCGGCATGCTCTGGGATCTGGGCGCAGGCGACGACACCTACGAGGCTTACGAGGCGTCCATGGGCGTCGGTATGCACGGTGTGGGGCTGCTCATCGACGATGGTGGAAACGATACCTACACCGTCCAGGGCCACTGGGGCCAGGGCGTTGGACACGTGGGCCTGGGCGCACTCATCGATCACTCGGGCGACGACACCTACACCGCGGGCCCATACTCCCAAGCCCACGGCTCGACGCGCGGCGCGGGCGTGCTGGTCGACCGCTCGGGCAACGACCGGTACACCATCCCCGATGGTGCCGCACCAAGCGAACTGTACCTGGGACGCACCGTCGCCATGGGCCAGGGCTGTGGCTACGGCCGGCGCGCCGACCTGGGCGACAGCCGATCGATGGCCGGCGGCTTCGGTGTGCTTATCGACGGTGCCGGAGACGACCACTACAGCGCCATGGCATGGAGCCAGGGGGCGGGCTACTGGTGGGGCGTGGGCATCCTCGAAGACCGCGGGGGGAACGACACCTATCGCAACGGCAAGTACAGCCTGGGTGCCGCCGCCCACTTCGCCGTGGGTGTCCATGTCAACCTCGAAGGCAACGACACCTACAACGCCAACCCGCAGAAGATGATTAACCCCTTCACGGGGCAGGAGCAGTGGATCCTCGAGTACCAGTACGCCGGCCATGCGCGCGATGGATCCATCGGCCTCTTCGTAGACGGGGGCGGCGACGACACCTATGTCCTGCGAGCCAACTGCGGTGGCAGCGCAGACCTCAACTCCATCGGCTTCTTCTGGGACCGAGCGGGCAACGACACGTACATCGGCCTGGACATCAACAGCAACCCCGCGAACCCCAACTGGGAGCGCCCGCCACTGGGCACGACAACACGATACCCGAACCCGTTCCGCAACTTCCGCGACGACATGACATCGTATGGGGTTTTCATCGATTCAGCGGGAGATGATACCTACGAAGGCCTGAATCAACCAATCAATAACGGGAAACGCCACATCGATACCAACGGCAGTGGCAAAGGGGTGGCCATCGACTTCGACCAGGGCGATCCCCAGGCACGATTCTGGCAACGCCATGAGAATGGGCCCTGGGCCTTCAACATCATCCAGGACGATGACACAGGCGATCGCATCGCTGCCATCGAGCATCACGGGGCCCAACTCTGGCAAACGCGCGGCCTCTGGTTCCAATGGGGGTTCGAGGACAGCACCGGTAAGCGCCGCGGACTTGCCGACGACATTTCCGGTACCGGCGTTCCAATGGCCGTGCTCTACCACAATCACGGCGACTCAAAGGGCCAGAGCACAACACACCTCATTTTTGATCTCAACGCACTGCTCAGCCCTTCGCCAAACGCTTCGATCCAGGAGCTTGGACTGGGTCGTTTTGAGGATCGTGATGGCGACGGTGCCTTCGAGTTCTACGAGCGGGAGCCCATTCGAACAGACCGTCGTGCGTTGCACTTCATCTTCTGGACCCGATGGCCCGAGATCTGCTACACCTACATGCCAGCAAACTCTATCCGATCGGGTGAATTCAAGATCAATCCGCAGCGTATGCGGCGTCCTCCCCTGCCCAGGGAAGAACTCAACGCTGCCATCCGACGATTCAACCAACTCGACGCCGGTCGTGAGCGGCACTTTCTCGACTTCTGCGACGCAGTCGAGATGTACTTGGAGCTGATCGCAACCGGACACCACGAAAACGCACAATACTTCTGGAAGGCCGTGCGTCCCTGCCTCGAAGAATTTGGCGACTTTGACCAGATCACTGCGGAGATCCAGACCATCATCGCCCAGGGGCCATACGCCTCGCTCTTGCTGATACCCGACAAACCTTCACGCTGACGTCCGTCGCAACGGCGGCAGCCGCCAATACGTGAGCCCGCGCCACACCCATTCCATCGGCCCGTACCGGAAGCGTGCCAGCCACAGCGGGCTGAACACCAGTTGCAACGCCCACACGCCCAGCACCACCAACAGCAGTTCCGAGCGAGCCAGCGTGTCGAAGCGGCCTAACCCCCAGCCATAGAAGATGAACGCCGCGATGAGCGATTGCATGAGGTAGTTGGTCAGGGCCATCCGGCCCACCGACGCCAGCAGTGATCGCACCCGAGTCAACAAGCCCAGGCGGCAGATCAGCAGCACCAGACCCACCCAGCCCGCGGCCACTCCCAGGCTGCCGACGTAATTGAACATGCCCACGACGCCGAAGGAGGCGATCGGGTCGAACCCATTGCGGTGCATCATCCACACGCCCGTGCCCACGATCGGCAGCCCCAGGCCGAAACCAAGGCCCGTCATCGCCGCGTAGAAACGGACCGACCGCTCGGCCGACAACACCCGCCACTTGTAGAGCGCCATGCCGATGAGCATCAGCCCGCCCACCCGCCACAAGGCCCACAGCGTCAGCATGAAAACCTGGATCTGCAACACGTTCGGTGCCGAATCGACCGCGCGAGACACGAACGACCCAAGCAACCTCTGACGCTCCTCGTCAAGCATTTCCGGCGTTGGATTGAACATGCCTCCGACATCCGCCCAAGCCTTGACCATGTCCGGGTTGCCCGACGCGGCCTCGGATCGCATGTACTCGAACATCAGTTGCATAAGGCCCGAGAACATCATGGCAACGGGCAGCAACACGACGCCGATGACCAACAGCCAACGCGCCCCCAGCCGCCGTAAGGGGTACACAAGCATGCCGATGATCGCATAGGCCACCAGGATGTCGCCGAACCAGATCAGGTACGCGTGCAACATGCCAAAGAGCAGCAGCCAGCCCATGCGTTGGTAATGGGTCCGTGCCGGCCGGCGTCCCGATCCGCCGATCCGCTCGCCCATCAAGGCCACCCCGGCCCCGAAGAGCATGGAAAAGATGGCCATCATCTTGAACTCGAAGAACAGGTGGCTCACGAGCCATGCCGCGTAGTCCACTCCCGAAAACCCGCCAGCCAGCGGCGGATGCAGGAACGCCGCCTCGGGCAGCGCGAACGTGGGGATGTTCATCACGAAGATTCCTAGCAATGCGACACCGCGGAGCGTGTCCACCGAGTCGATCCGATCGCCCGAGGCCGTCGGGCCAAGGGGCCCGGAAATCTCAGTACCAATCTGCGAAGGGGAGGTGCTCATCCCGGATCATACCAATCACCATCGATGCGCACCGAGCTTTCGACAATCAAGATAGGCACCGCCACAATGAGTCCCTTAAAGACGAGTATCAAAATCAACAACGGCGGGAACAAGCCCGCCGCCATTCGAACGAGTTCGTTGTGGATAGAGCCGAATCAGCGACGCCGGCGGCCGAACGCCACGAGCCCGCTCAAACCGAGCAACGCCACGGTGCCCGGAGCGGGGATCACCGCGCCGGGGCTGCCCACGTCGAGCGCCCGAGCGCCCGTTGCGCTGAAGCCCTCGGCCTGGAACGCGCCGTTCACACCATCGACCGCGAACGTGTAGCGCGGCGCATCGATCCCAAAGGCGGGATCCCACACCAGGCTGATCCACGTCTCGATCGCACCCGCGGCCTGGCCCGCGTGCGGCTGGCGGGTCGGGTCCGTGGGGTCAAAGCCCGAAGGCGAACCATCGGAGGTGATAAACCCACCCGGTGCGCGGTAGCTCAGAGAGAGCTGCAACTCGCCGTCGGCATCGAACAGGTTCACCGCGTCGCCACGGCCCAGGCCCAGACCCGAGCCGCTGTAAGTCACGATCTGCACGCCCTCCAGCGGGCCCCACCAATTGCGGAACTGCTCGGGATTCAAGGTCTCCACAAAAACGATCGACTCGCCCGCAGCGATCGAGAGGTCACCAAACCGGAATCCAGCCGCGGGATTCGCGGATTCGTCATCGAAGATCCAGCCGGTCAGATCGACCGCCGAACCACCGAAGTTGGTCACCTCGAACCAGTCCTGAAAGGCCGCCCCCGACAGGCTCTGATTCGAATGGATCTCGGTGATCAGCAACTGGGCCGAGGCCGTCGAGGCAACACCGAACAACACCACCGCGCCCAGCCCCGTAAGGCCGCGCATCTTCATCCGAGTTTTCATGGATCCTGCTCTCCTCTGCTTACCCGCAACGACATGCGCCGTGGGCGTGTCTTGTCTGGCCGGGTGGGAACACCCCACCCACCTCCGCCGGAGCCATCTCCTCATGGCACCGACGAAGTTCAAGGCGCAAGGGTACAGAGAGCCATACACCGCTTCGTTCAGTTTTGGTTCATATTGGAAGTAGATGGGTTCAATTCGAATCAAGGCCGAGAGCGACCCAGATCAAACAAACACCAAATGAGCGCAACAGGACTCGAACACTTGCAAGATTCATCGGGAAAAACGCACAAACGCGATTCGCGCGGCGCGGAATGCGGCGCACCTGGACGCCTGAGCCCCGCCCAAGCCGCCGTCGTGGCTTGGCTGGTGAGCACGCCCGAGGGCCTGACCCATGCATGAGGACACAACACCGTTAGCCCCGATAACTGACGGACGCGACCACCTGGGCCGATTCGCACCCGGCAACCCCGGGGGGCAGGGGAACCCCTTGGCCAAGGAACACGCGAGGGTTCGACGCCTGATCCGCGAGAGCGTCACCGACGCCGACCTGGTGGCCATCGTGGCCGTGTTGGTGGCCGAGGCCAAGGCCGGGAACATCGTGGCCATCCGCGAACTGCTCGACCGCCTGGCGGGCAAGCCGAGGCCCATCGAGGACGACCCGCCCGACCCCGCCGCCGTGTGCATCCACCTTGAGTTTGACCAAGGCGGGTAACGCCGGCGCGCCGACACTGCCAAAACCCCCGATGGCGCGATCCTGCGGGGGGTTTGGTCAGCGCGCCGGGCTTGGGTAGCATGGTGCGGGTAGGCGGCTGATCCCCGCCGAAGGCCCCGGGCTGGTGAAGGGCAACACGTCCGCCCCATCGGCCCGGGCCGCCCACCCGAGGACGTGAACCGTGAACATCGACGACGCACTGCGGGCGCTGGCCGAGCGTGAATCATGGGAACTGGACGACCTGCCCGAGGGCATCGGCCTGGACGTGCTGCGGGCGCTGGATGGCAAGGGCTTTATAGAGTTGCAGTCATGGCATCGCCAGAACACGACCGCGACCCCGTGGGCACCGCCAACATGGGAGTGGCAACCGAGCCCCTTCGGCTGGAAGGCCCCAATCCGCGACGGACGCGACATCCTGGGCGACTGGGCGATGGTCTGGGCTGAGGGCCGCGCCCGGAGCGAGTGGGAGCGCCCCTACCTGGTCCGCGTGACCGACCTGGGCCGTGCGCACTTGGCGACGCTCGACGCTGGGGACGACACCGCGACCGCCGGGCTGTGGCTCACCGCGACCGAGGTCGCCGAACTGACCAAGCGGCACGAATCGACCATCAGACGATGGGCCAAGGCGGGCAAGTTGCGGACGAATCCGCACGGGCGCATCGACGCCGACGACCTGCAACGCAAACTCAATACTGGCGAACTGGGCCGCTGATCCCGAGCATTCACGCGCACGGGGCGAGCATTCACGCGCACGGGGTGCGTCCGCGCTTGCCGCCGCTGGATAACTTGCAAAACTGCCCCAACGCGACGCACGACGCGCCGCGACGGAGCAATACGCATGAACGCATCGAAGACCGAACCGGCCACCCCCCTGCTGTTGCGCGAGCGCGAGGCCGCGAACATGCTGGGCGTGAGCCCCCGAACCTTGTTTGCTTGGCGTGAGGCCGAGGGGCTGCCCTACCTGAAACTTGGGCGAACCGTCAGGTACCCGCTGCCCGAACTCCAGCGCTGGGCCGCTGCCCGCGTGGAAGGCGGCACGCGATGAGCCCCTGGCAATCCACCCCCGGCCTGGCAGGGCGATGGGGGCAGGACGAAGAAGTTGCGAGCAATCCTACCGAGCCCGAGTTGGAAGGGCAGTACCGCCGTGCCCTTCGCGCGATGGCCCGCTGGGATGGCACGCTGGCGCTCGACGCCCACCCGCTGCTCCAGCGCCAACGCGATCGGGTGAACATTACAACGATGCGCCAGCACCCCGACCTGGCCGTGGGCATCTTGCACGCGATCCCCGTGAGGCTGGCCGACCCGGACGCGAAACTTGCCTGGCGTGACTGTTGCCGGTGGACGCCCCGGGTGCTGCTCGGGCTCGACGCCCAGCGCTGGCCGCCGATGGGTTGGTCCGCGATCTTCATACGCGAACTCGTGGCCGGGTTCGTGCGACCGGGGGGTGCCGATTGGCGAGGCTGAAAGCGCCCGAACCGCAATATAACAACGGGCACGCGCCGCCGCCCGTGGCCGTGGCCACCCAACACGCCGCGCCGGCGCTGCCCGCAAGTTATGAGCCCTTCCCCACCGACGCGCTGCCCGTGGCCCTGGCCCAGTTTGTCCGCGAGGGCTCGGACGCGATCGGTTGCGACCCCGCGTTCGTCGCGCTGCCCCTGCTGGCGGCGCTGGCGTCGGCTGTCGGCAACACGCGATCGGTCGCGCTGAAATCGTCCTGGCACGAACCCGCGATTATCTGGGCCGCCGTCGTGGCCGAGTCTGGCTCGGCAAAATCCCCGGCGCAGGAGTTGGCGCTTCGCCCCGTCCGAGAGCGCCAGCACGCCGCGATGCAAGAGCACGCCGAGGCGCTCGAATTGCACGAGGCGGCGATGGCCGAATGGAAAGCCGCTTCGGGTTCGCGTTCGTCCAAGGCGACGCCGACGCCCATCCCGCCAGTGTGCCGCCGATTCGTCACCGCCGACATTACAACCGAAAAACTGGCCCACCTGCTGGCCGAGAACCCCCGGGGCCTGTTGCTGGCGAGGGACGAACTGGGCGGCTGGTTCGGTTCGTTCGACCGCTACAACGTTGGCCGTGGCGATGCCGCCGCCTGGCTCGAAGTCTTCGGCGGGCGGGCGCTGCTGGTGGACCGTCGGGGCACTGGTACCACCTACGCGCCCCGCGCGAGCGTGAGCGTTTGCGGGACGATCCAACCCGGCGCGCTCCGGCGAGCGTTGACCACCGCGCACGTCGAGAACGGCCTGGCCGCGCGTGTGCTGTTTGCCATGCCGCCGCGAACGCCCCGGCGCTGGACCGAGGCCGACGTGTGCGCGGCGACCGAGGCGAGCGTGTCCCGAGTATTCGCCCGCCTGTACGAACTGGAGCCCGACGCCGACGACGCGCCCCGGCTGGTGGGACTTTCACCAGAGGCGAAGCGTTTGTTTGTTCGATTCGTCGATGCGCACGGGCTCGTCCAAGCCGAACGCATTGGGGCCGAGGCCGCCGCGCTGGCCAAACTTGAGGCATACGGCGCGAGGCTGGCGCTTGTGCTCCACCTGGCCAGTTGGGCGGCTGGCTCGGGCGTCGACTTGGACACTATCGAACCCGAGGCTCTGGCGGCTGGCGTGACGCTGGCCCGCTGGTTCGGGAGCGAGGCCGAGCGGATCTACACGATGCTCGACGCCGACGGCGGAGACGATGCACGCCTGGCGCTGGTCGACCTGATCCAGCGCAAGGGCGGCACTGTGACCGCGAGGGACATTGCACGGGCATCGCGCGCACTCGCATCGCCCGGGGCCGCCGAGGCCGCGCTCGACGACCTGGCCCGGGCTGGCGCGGGGCATTGGGTCTACCCGGACCCCCACAAACACGGGGGCCGACCATCGCGCGTTTTTGTGCTCACTGAGCGCCGACGCTGCCAAAACCCCCCGCCAGAGCACGGGAACGATGGTTTTGTCGACTGTCGGCGCGTCGACGGGGGCGAATCGTGACCCACCGCCAACGCATTGCCATCGTGCTGGCGTGCCCCGACGACCTGTCCGAGCGTGAGGCCATCGCCGAACTTCGGCGCGTGCTCAAGCGGGTGTTGCGGCCCTGGGGCTGGCGCTGCGTGGACCTGTCGCCAATCAAGCCGCCCGACCCCGAAACGCCCGCACCGCCGACCCCGTAACCTCAACGATTGGAGACCCCGATATGGCATCCCTGAGCACCGACCAAGCCGGACGCATCCGCGTCATGTTCACCGCCCCCGACCAATCCCGCAAGGCCATCCGCTTGGGCACGTGCTCGAAGCGCCAAGCCGAGCAAGTGCTCGCACACGCCGAGCACCTACTCCATGCAAAAATCACCGGCACACCACCGCCCCGCCAGACCGCCGTATGGCTTAGCGATCTGCCCGACCTGCTCCACACCCGCCTGGCCCGCGTCGGGCTTGTGGAGCCGCGTGAGGCCGAGCAACGGCACACCCTGCGCGGGTTGCTCGACGCCTACTTCGGCGTGCTCGACGTGAAGGCGTCGACGCGCGGGCGCTATGAACAGACCGAGCGCCTGCTGGTGGAGCACTTCGGCGACGACAGGCCCCTAGACGCGATCGACCTGCGGGCCGCCGAGGGCTGGCGGGCCTGGCTGGTGGAGCGTGGCCATGCCGCCGCGACCGTGAGCAAAAACGTGGGCATCGCAAGGCAGTTATTCCGCAAGGCCCACCGCTGGGGCATGGTCGACGCCAACCCCTTCCTTGACGTGAAGGCCGGTTCCCAGCACAACCGCGAGCGCCTGCGGTACGTCCCGCCCGCCGACGTGGAGCGCCTGCTCGACGCCTGCCCGACGCACGATTGGCGATGCATCGTCGCGCTGGCGCGTTGGGGCGGCTTGCGCACCCCGAGCGAAACGCTGCGGGTCCGATGGGGTGATATTGACTGGGAGCGGGGCCGCCTGCGGGTGCGTTCTCCGAAGACCGAAGGGCACGACGGCGGGGGCGAGCGGACCATCCCCCTGTTCCCCGAACTCAAGGCCGTGCTGCTGGACGCCTTCGATGCCGCCGCCGAGGGTTCGGTGTACGTCGTCGATGGCCACCGGGACGCCACCAACGCCAACCTGCGGACGCACCTGCTGCGGATCATCGACCGGGCACACCTGACCCCCTGGCCCCGGCTGTTCAATGCCCTACGGGCGAGCCGCGCCACCGAGTTGGCCGCCCAGTACCCCATCGCGGTTTGCACGGCCTGGCTGGGCCACACCGCCGCCGTCGCCCAAGCCCACTACCACATGGTCAGGGACGGCGACTACGCACGGGCCGCGACCGAGCCGACCCCCGGAAGCGGCGCAAAATGCGGCGCACCAGTGGCGCAAAATGCGGCGCAGCGTGCTCCCGCAACCGATGGCAAGGATCGGAAGTTGGGAGCGCAACCCGTGAGCGGGGCGGCGTTTATGCCGAAGGTTGCCGATCCTTGCGGGTACCCGCACAAACACCGAGTGAGCGCAACAGGACTCGAACCTGTGACCTCTGCCATGTGACGGCAGCGCTCTAGCCAACTGAGCTATGCGCCCGACATCCGCCGGCCATCCGGCGGGCACCAGTATAGCACCCGTCGGCTCCGTGCCGGACAACCCTCAGGTGCCCTTCTTCGCGTGCCGAAGGTTCTCGCCGGTCTCGCGGTAGATCAGGTCTCGGCAGATGCCCGCCATCACGTCGGCGGTCCGCTCCAGTTCGCGGCCCACGCGATAGATGTACAGCCCGGCGAGGTCGCCTTGGGGATCGGTGCGGATCAGGTCCAGCGTCTCCTCGAAAAGCGTCTTCTCGAGCTCGTCGATGACATCGTCTTCGGCGATGATCTCCCTGGCCGCGGCCACGTCCTCGTCGAGCACCGCCCGCAGTGTGCGGTGGCAGCACGCGGGCACGCGGTGGGCCATCTCGATCAGCGAGGTGGGCCACTGCGGGCTGAGCCCGGCCTTCACCATCCGCGAGGCCACTTTGGCGATGCTCGTTGCATGGTCGCCCACACGCTCCACCTGCGAGTTCACACGCAGCACGAAGAGCACCGCCTGGAAATCGCTGGCAACGGGATGCTGCATCAGCAGCAGATCGACGCACGCCTTTTCGATCTCCAGTTCCTGACGATCGATCACGTCGTCCTGCTTGCGGACGGCCTTGGCCTGCGGGCGATCGAGTCGCAGAAGCGCATCGAGGGCCTGCTCGATCATCGCCACCGCGTAGGACGCTTCCTTGATCAACTGCCTCTTGAGGCCCACGATCTGACGGGGCAAGGCCTGGCCGCCGACCGGTCGCTCGAATGCATGGCCTGATGACATGGGTGTTGATCCCTTCCCGCCCTCGCGGCCAGGTCTGCCGTATCGGGCGTATCGGAGACCATCGGCAATCGTAGGCCCCAGGCTGTTGCGAGCGTACGCTCAGGGACCATGCCCACCAGCAGCACCCGCCCAAACGCTGGCCCCATCCATCAGGAATCACCGCGCACACGCCAGCCCCAGTCCACCCAGACAGACAAACCATCACGCCAGGGAACTACCAACGCCCCGCCCGGGCCCGTCCGGCCCGCGCCAAGTATCATCTTCTCCTCCCCGCCAAGGCGCGGAAGGCTGGCCGAGGCAATCATGACCCTCGGCAAAAGAGCCGTCCGACGTTTCATCCGCCCCGCCCTTGCCCCCCTCGAAGATGCCATCGCCGGTGCGGGCGGCTGGCACGCCTGGCGCGGCGGGCTCGATGGGTCTCTCCGCAGCGCCATAGCCGACACCCACCTCGAACGACGACTGAGAGACGAACTGGCATACTGGGTCCGGGCCGTCCACGTCCCGGGCGCACACGAGGCCATCGATCCCGCCTTCGGCGACTTCCACACAGTGTTTGGCCAGTGGCAGCGCGAGCGCATCGCTGAACTGGCCCGCTGGCTTGGCGTTGAGGACGTGCCAGTCTGGCAAGCCCGGACCGCGGTACTCGAGATCGGCGGCGGGCCCCACCCCACCATCGCCCAAGGCACGTGGCGCATGGCCGCCAGCGTCGATCCACTCAACGACGGCTACCTTGCATGCGGCCTGCTGCCCCCCGGCCCCATGGTCTACACACCCATCGCCGCTCCGGGCGAGCAACTGCCCCTGGCCGGCAACGCCTACGACCTTGCCATCTGCGACAACTGCCTCGACCACGTGGCCGACCCGGGCCGAGTCGTCGCCGAGATCGCCCGTGTGCTGCGTCCCGGCGGGCACGCGTGGGTGCTGGTCGACTTGCGCACCACCGTTGACGACATGCACCCCCACGCCTTCACGCCCGATTTACTGCGCACGATGCTGACCTTCCAGTGCCTCGAAATCATCCGCGAACGCATCAAAGACCACGCCAGCCACCCCCTGGCCCACGGCGAGATCCGTGTCCTGGCACGCAAGCGGGCCGATCGGCCTGGCTGAGTATTCGTGCCAATGAAAAACCGCCGATGGACTCGGCGGTTGAAGGAGACACGGAGCCTGAGATTGAAGCACCCAGCGATCAGCGACGGCGACGCACGCTGATCAGGCCCGCAGCGCCGGCAAAGGCCAGCAGCGAGGCCGGAGCGGGGACGACGTAGACGTTGTCCCAGCCCATGATGTTGCCGGCGGTGCTCCCACCGACGAAGAAGCGGATGCCATCGGGCTTGTCCAAGGCCGATGCCGCGCCGCCGGTCATGTACCAGCCATCGGGCGTCGCGGTGCTCGACTGGCCGGTGGTCAGATCGACGATGGTGATATCGAGGATCCGGTTGCTGGCGAAGTCGAAGTTGATGATCTGGCGGTACCAGTGGTTGGTCTTGAGGTTCTGCCAAGCGGCACCGGGCGAGAGGTTGTTCGTCGCACCACCGGTGTCGTTGAACACGTTGAACTCGGCCTTGAAGCCCGCGGCGGGGTTCGAAGTGTCAACGAAATTGTTCAGGGCGATGAACGCCTTGAACGTACCCGCAGCACCGAACTCGCTCGTGAGCGAAGCGCTCGACAGGTTGAGCGTCGAAGGCACGTCGCCATCGAAGTTCGCCGCCATGTCGTAGGCCATCGTCCAGCGGTTGCCCAGATCGAAATCGATGTTCCGCTGGGCGCGGGGGAACAGCGCCCCACCCTGGCCACGGCCGCCGATGAACTGGTTGCCACCCACGGGGTTCTGGTTCAGGCCCAGCGCGTTGCCCGCGTAGGTGTACACGCTCTGCTCGATGCCCGAGGCAACAGGCTGGTACCAGCCATCGACGCCCACGAACGACTGGCCAGCAGCGCTGCCAGTAAACTGGGGTAACTCAAACCCCGACACAAGTTGGGCATTGGCCGTGCCGCACAACACGGCGGCGGCCGACGCCCCAATCAGACCATGGATCTTCCGCATGTCTCGCTCCTCACAGCAAGCAGCCCTCAGGCCCCCACGCGGGGCCGTCACGCCAGCATCATTCTGACACAATTCCCGCACACAATCAAGAGAAAAAATTCTTCGCTTGCTTGCCAAACCGCATAATCGGAATCTGAAAGGGCAAATAAGTAAAATCCCGCCTGCGTATCCCTCTCAAATTGCCCAGATTAACAATCTGACTGAGGAGCACAGCGTGTGTATTTTGTGTTATAGGACTATTCTCGATGGCCATGTTTTACCCATGCGAGCCAAAGAGGCACTCCACAACGCCCAAGATAAAACCCCCGGGCCTGGTGGCGGGCCCGGGGGCATCAGGGCGATCGTCGGAACCGGGTGGTGGCGAGCCCGCCGGAGAGAAGGGAGGCGGGCTAGATCCCGACGATCACTGGTGAGAGAAGGAGGCTCGTCTACGGGCTCGGCTGGCAAACCCGATCCATTAACTGCACCCCATGCTGTTCCCGCAGTTCAGGCACTTGTAGCAGGTCCCGTTCCGCACTGTGATGGTGCCGCACACGTCGCACGCCGGCGCGTCGGCCATGCTCTCGAGCATCGAGGACAGCTGCGCCGCCTCGCCCGCCCGGCCCGACTCGACGTACCCCGCCGTCCGGCTTCGCCGAACACTGGTCTCGCTGGCTTCAACGACCAGGTGCCGCGTCGTGGTCACCACCGCCTCTCGGGCCGCCCGCACCCTCGGGCCTGCTTGTCCGGCATCGTCACCGGCTGGCGTCTGGGCATCGCGGGTCATCATCGCGGCACGTTCGACCCGCCCGCCGGGCCCGTCCGTGGGCCCAGCAGAGGCGCGGAGTCGTTCGCTGGAGTCCGCACCACCGTCTTCGGGCTTCGCGGCCGAGGCCTCGGCCTCTCCCGCGCCCCGTCGTGGTGAGTTGGCCTCGCGATACCCCGGGATGAACTGGATGCCCATCCACCGGAAGATGTAGTCCACCAGGCTCTTGGCGATGGGGATATCGCGGTTGGTCGTCATGCCCGCCGGCTCGAAGCGCTGGTGCGTGAACTTGCGCACCAGGCTTTCCAGCGGCACGCCGTACTGGAGCGCCACGCTGACGGCCGTCCCCAGGCTGTCCATCAGCCCGCCGATGGTCGAGCCCTCCTTGGCCATCGTGATGAACAACTCGCCGGGCAGCCCGTCCTCATAGAGGCCCACCGTCAGGTAGCCCTCGTGGCCGGCGATGTTGAACTTGTGCGTCAACGAGCCGCGCGTGTCGGGCAGCCGGCGACGCATCGGTCGATGCACGATCCGCTCGACGGTCTTGACCACCTCGCGCACGTCGCCTTCGCCCGCGCTCTTGGCAGCCGACACCGCCAACTCGCCCACCTCTTCGAGCGCCTCGCGCTCGCCGTCGGCGTCCACCTCGATGGTGTCCTCGATGTCGACCTCGACGACCACTACGTCGGCCTTCGCCCCGTCCTCGTCCTTCGCGTCGCTCTTGGTGCTCAAAGGCTGGCTGAGCTTGCACCCGTCGCGGTAGAGGGCGTTGGCCTTGAGCCCCAACTCCCAACTGAGCCGGTAGCAGGACTTGATGTCCTCCACGCTCGCGTCGTTGGGCAGGTTGATCGTCTTGCTGATCGCACCGCTGATGAAAGGTTGGGACGCGGCCATCATGCGAATGTGCCCCTGCGGCTCAATGTACCGCGTGCTCAGCGGCCCGCACGTGTTCGCGCAGTCGAACACCGGCAGGTGCTCGGCCTTCAGGTGCGGGGCACCCTCCAGCGTCTGCGTACCGCAGACCAGCAGGTTCAGTTCGCCCACCTGCTCGCGGGTCAGGCCCAGCTCGCGCAGCAGGTTGAAGCCCGGGTTAGCCTGGGCAGTCTGCGGATCAATGCCCACGCGCTCCAGCGCCGCCTCGCCCAGCGCCCAGGCGCTGAAGGCAAAGCCGATCTCGAACACGCCCGGCAGTGCGTCGTTGATCTTCTTGATATCTTCCTCGATCAGCCCCTTGCCGCGCAGCCACTGCGCCAGCGTCTGCCCTTCCATCGCCCCGGGCACGCCCGCGGGCAACGGCACCTCCAGGTGCAACGTTCCCAGCAGGTATCGCAGCATGTCCTGCCGCTCGCGCTCGTCGTAGCCCATCGCTTCAAGGGCGGGCTTCACGCTGGCGTTGGCGATCTTAAAGTACCCGCCACCCGCCAGCTTCTTAAACTTCACCAGCGCAAAGTCGGGCTCCACGCCCGTGGTGTCGCAGTCCATCAGCAGCCCGATGGTCCCCGTCGGCGCGATCACCGTCGTCTGCGCGTTGCGATACCCGTGCGCCTCGCCCAGCTGGATCGCCTGGTCCCAGGCCATCCTCGCGCGGTCCAACAACTCGGGCGTGTTGGCGACAGGCACCCGACCACTGCGGCAGAGCGATTGGTCGATGGGCACCGGACGCGTCCGGGAATTAAGCCCCTCCCACTCGGCCGCCCCACGCTTCACGCCGTGGGCCGCACGGCGGTGGTTGCGCATCACCCGCAGCATGTTGTCGGCGTCGGGCTTGTATCCAGGGAAGGGCCCGTGCTCCCTGGCCATCTTGGCCGACATGCGGTACGAACCGCCGGTCAGGATCGCCGTCAGGCAGCCGCAGATCGCCCGCCCGTCCTCGCTGTCGTACGGGATGCCCGCCTGCATCAGCATCGCGCCCAGGTTGGCATACCCAAGCCCCAGCGTGCGATACGTCCAGCTCAGTTCGGCCACCTCCTTGCTGGGGTAGGCCGCCATCAGCACGCTGATCTCCAGCACCATCGTCCACAGGTCGATCGCGTGCTCGTACGCCCGCACGTCGAAGTGCCGCGTCGGGGCGTCATAAAACTTCATCAGGTTCAATGACGCCAGGTTGCACGCCGTGTTGTCCAGGAACATGTATTCCGAACAATTATGCACCACGATGCCGTTGGCCACAAAGTGGTGCGTCGTGGGCTCGGTCAGGTCGAACACGTGCTCCACACCACACGCCTCGAGCGAACGCACGCGATCGGTAAACTTCTCGTTGTACGTCGTCACCCGCGCGTTGAGCGTCGCCAGCCGGTCCGCCTTGCTGCTCTCGGGCATGAACCCGATGGCACGCTCGAAGACCACCCGCGAACTCCGCGAGATTCGCAGCGAATGGACCTGCCGAACGGGATAGGCCTTGGTCCCGCCCTTGCCGTCGGGCAGTTCGGCGTGGTCGTGGCCCAGGGCCCGGCGATTCTGGTACAACTTCGCCTTGATGCCAAAGCCCAGCAGCAACAACTGCACCTGCCGCAACAACTCCAGGCTCGTCGAATCCAGCGCCACATATTGCGACTTCTCGCCGCTGTCGTTCACCGTGCCGTCGGCGGTGAACAGACCCCGCAAGATCGCCGCCTGCGACGCGCGATCGAGCCCGAACACCGCGTCGGTCATCGACTTGCCTGCCGACCCCGCGTCGAGCACGGCGTACCGCTCCACGGCCTCGAGCACCCGCGCCACCGTCGTGGTCACACGCAGCCCCGTGGCCGTCTCATGCACGCGCTGCGGCCGCAGGCTGCGGCCATCGGCCAAGCCCAGCCACTCCTTGCCAACGTCCAGCCCCTCGGCCAGCCGCTCGCCCACCCGGTACTCCTCGCCCGAGAGTGCGATCTGCAAGTGGTCCTGGCTCTCGCCGCGCGACACGCACCCATCGCCAAGGGCCGCCCCGATCACCTCCCCAAAGGCCGCCGGCACGTAATCGTCGCCAAAACCCGGCCGCTCCAGCACCACCTCGTCGTCCACCGTCAACTCGCACGCGGGCACGTCGCCGCGCCCCACCGTCAGCACGCGGTGGTCTGCCGTCAGTCGCAACGAATACCCGCTCCGCGTCGTCAGCCGGTACACGGGCTTCTCGCCCGTGGGGAAGATCGAATCCACGAACGACCGCTCGCCCCGCGCGTTGATGACCTCGGCGCACTGCCCGACCATCTCGCTGATGCGCCGGTATCCCTCGCCCGTGGCCACCAGTGTGTCGCCGGTCACGCAAGGATTACTCGCGTTGATCCGCCCCGCGCCAGGGCAGGTGTGCCACGCGTTGATCGTGCTGTCGAACTGCACGCCCGGGTCGGCACAACGCCACGCCGCGTAGGCGATATCGTCCCACAACTTCCGCGCGTCCACCGTGCGGGCCAACTCGCCGTTGGTCCGCCAGCGCGTCTCCCACGCCGCCCCAGAGTCCACCGCGTCAAAGAACTTGTCGGGCACGCGCACCGAGTTGTTGCTGTTCTGCCCGCTCACGCTCGCGTATGCCTCGCCGTTGAAGTCGTAATCCAGCTTCAACCCAAGCCGCCGCGCCGTCTCCCCGATGGTCTCAGGATCATGCACGCTCGCCCGCTCGCCGGCGATCTTCGTCAGCCCCTCCACCATCGCCGCCACCTTGATCTCCTCGCGCACCTTCCAGTTCACGAAGCTCTCAATATCCGGGTGGTCCATGTCCAGACACACCATCTTGGCCGCCCGTCGAGTGGTCCCCCCGCTCTTGATCGCACTGGCCGCGCGGTCGCCGATCTTCAGCCAGCTCATCAAGCCGCTGCTCTTGCCACCACCACTCAGCGGCTCGCCCTCGCCGCGCAGACGGCTGAAGTTCGTCCCCGTCCCGCTGCCATACTTGAACAGCCGGGCCTCACGAACCCAAAGGTCCATGATCCCGCCCTCGTTCACAAGGTCGTCGCTCACGCTCTGGATAAAGCACGCGTGCGGCTGCGGATGCTCGTACGCCCCGCCCGCCAGGCTCACCTCACCTGTCTTCGGGTCTGGCACCCAGTGCCCCTGGGCCGGTCCCTCGATGCCATACGCCCAGTGCAGCCCCGTGTTGAACCACTGCGGGCTGTTGGGCGCCGCCATCTGGTGCAGCAGCATGTACACCAACTCGTCATAAAACGCCTGCGCGTCCTCGACGCTGTCGAAGTACTTGTGCGCCTCGCCCCAGTGCCGCCAGCACCCCGCCAGGCGATGCACCAACTGCCGAACGCTCCGCTCCGGCCCGGTCACAACCTTCCCGTCCGCATCCTTTAAGACACCGGGGGGCAGGCCATCCTTGGCCTTGCTCGCAGCGGCCTGCCAACCCCCGGCGACGATCGCACCGGCCTTCACCATCTGCGGCACGCCCGCCTTGCGGAAGTACTTGCTCACGGCGATGTCCGTTGCCAACTGGCTCCAAGACGCCGGCACCTCGGCGTCCTTCATCTCGAACACGATCGACCCATCCGGGTTGCTGATCCTGCTCGAACGCGTCGTCCACTTGACGCTGTCGAAGGGGTCCTGGCCGGCGGTGGTGAATTTGCGGGTGATCTTCATGCTAGATCTTCCATGTTATGAGTTTTATCGCTTGAGATGAGCTCGGAAGGCCGCCAGCCATACTTCTCGTAAGCCGACCCATAGACTCCCGTTTGGTCCAGTAGTTTGGACGCCGAGACAACTAGATCTTGAGAAACTTCTGCAGGCTTATTGCCGAAGATTCTCTGCCAATCAGTGAGCCTTTCAGCTTTGGAAGCAATCTCAGCTTCTGAGTGCTTTCCCAAGCGTCGCAAATAGACCCATGCGTCTTCGCTCTTCCGATCGTTGTTGCAGGCCTTGCACGAAGGGACGCAGTTCGAGATATCTGGCGCGACATTCCACCCCGAGTCATCGGCGCCATGCGATTTAGGGACGAAGTGCTCCCAAGTCCAATTCTCCGAAACCCGCTCGCGGCAAAAGAAACACTCGTCATGCCAATACTGAATAGTCAAGAACTTGACAATGTCTCGAATGGCCCTCCTATTGGCGAAGATTCTGGCTCGGATCTGCTCCTGAAAGATCAATTCAATTGGCTTGCCGTGTTGTCCAGGCTCGCCAAACCACAACTCTGGAGGCAAGCACCTCACAGGCTTCGTGCGTGGCGAATCCGTCGTGAACCCTTTCACTGATCCACCTTCGGCAACGTCAACCCAACCTGATCCTGATACTTCCCAGCCTTATCCGCGTAGCTCACCGCACACACTTGGTCGGCCTTCAGGAACACGAGCTGCGCAATCCCCTCGTTCGCGTAAACCCGCGCAGGCAACGGCGTCGTGTTGCTGATCTCAAGCGTGATCTTCCCCCGCCACTCCGGCTCCAACGGCGTCACGTTCACAATGAGCCCACACCGCGCGTACGTGCTCTTGCCGACGCAGATCACCAGGCAGTCTCGGGGGATCTCGAAGAACTCCACCGTCTCGCACAGCGCGAAGCTGTTGGGGGGGATGATGACGTGGTCGGTGCCGTGGGCCTCGCAGTTCACCTCCACGAACAGGTCGTCGGTGAAATTCTTGGGGTCCACCACCGTGATGCCCCCGCTCTTGGGCGTGGGCGTGAAGATCTTAAAGGTCGGGCCCACCCGCACGTCGTAGCCATAGCTCGACACGCCGTAGGAGATCTTCCCGGGCCGCCGCTCGCCCTTCTCGAAGGGCTCGATGCGAACCAGGGCCCTGATCTGTTCATCGCACAGCACGGTCATCGCGGGTCCTTCCTATTGGGTACGCCCCAGAGCCCGACGGGTGCACCGGCCCACCCGCCGGGAACAAATATCGGTGCCCCCACTCTACCCACTACAATTCGTGGACGCAACACTTTTTTGCCACAATATGGAGTATGGACAACCTGTCGCTCTCGAACAAGGCCGCCTAAATGACGCCCTTGCCCAGACTTAGCCCAACAACCCACACATAGACGACAACAAAAACGACAGCACCCGACAGATGGTGGTTCTCGAAAACCCCTATACATCATCCTGTGGATTCCTTCCCATTCTGCCCATTTCTTTATCTCCGAACGCTCGAGACCGTCTCGAAAGCCGTCCAGAATGCCCAAAAGCCGAGTGGATTCCGAACACGGCTAGTCTATCCTCACGAGATCACCCGGGCTCATGCAGCAATGTGGTGGATGGCCCGTAAAGTGAGGCTGCCCCGCTACGCGATTCTCGACGGAGGTTTCCCCCTGATGGCCCGACACTTGCCAGCGCCCGCCCGTCCCTTGGCCGTCCTGCTCGCCTTGGCGGTGCTGGTGATGCTCACCGCCGCGACGCCCGGCTGCAAGTCCAGGGGCACCGTCGTCACGCCCGGCGGCGGTGTCATCGTGCCCTTCGACGGCCCGAGCGTGCTCCGCGGCACCGTGGGCGCATCGGCCACGCTCGTCGGGGCCGACCCCGTGCTCGTGGGCGGGCTGGGCGTGGTCGTGGGCGTCCGAGGCCGAGGCGGCCCGCTGCGCCCGGACATCGAGGCCACCATCATCCGCGACTTGTCGCTGCGCGAGGGTGCCCGCGGGGTGGACATGTTCTACGGCACGATGTTCGAGGGCGAGAGCGCCGAGAGCTTCCTGCGGCGCAGCGACGTGGCAGTGGTAGCGCTCCTTGCCCTGGTGGCCCCGGGGGCCCCGCGCGGCTCCACCTTCGACGTGCTGGTCTTCGCACTCAACAACGAGGACCTCTCGGGCGGACAACTCTGGCGCACCGATATGCGACTTGGACGTCCGGCCGTCCAGGGGGCCTTGCGTGCCCGGCAGATCGGCTTCGCCCAAGGCCAGGTCTATGTCAATCCCTTTGCCACCGGTTCCCGTGCCAACCCTTCGCAAGGCCGGGTCATCGGCGGCGGGGTCATGACCAATCCGCTGGAGTTAGCCATTCGCCTCAATGTGCCAAGCCCCAGGCGGGCACGGGCCATTTCCCAACTCATCAATGCCCGTTTCGGCAGTTCTCCCCTGGAACGGGGCGACATCGCCGGCGGTCGGCTTGTCGGCCGGGGAGAGGCCGAAAGCTCGCTGGTCACCTTGCGCATCCCCTGGGAGTACAAGGACCGCCCGGGCGACTTCCTGCGTCTGGTAGCCAACATCAACCCCGATGCCGAGGGTCGCGAAGAGCGCACCGTGGGCCGGTATATCCAGGCTATGAAGGAAGAGCCCGCCTTCGCCGATCGCATCGCCTGGGCGCTCGAGGCCATGGGCCCGGTAGCCATCGAAGGCCCCACCAACGTCGGCTCGTTGTACGAGTGGCCCGAGATCGCCCCGCGTCTGGCGGCCTTGCGCGTCGGTGCCAGACTGGGAGACCCAAGGGCCGAGCGGCCGCTCGTCCAGCTGGCCCGAAGCGGCAACCCGGATCTCCAGATCCAGGCATTGGAGTTGCTGGGCGAACTGGGCATCGGCCCGATGATCGACGCCACGCTCCAGGACTTGGCCGGGCACGAACTGGTCTCGGTGCGAGTGGCCGCGTACGAGGCCATGGTCCGCCGAGCGGGCATGCGCGAGCTGCGGAGCATACTGGAACAAGGCCGCATTCCCCCAGGCGTCGACCGCGTTGGCGTGCTGCGGGACTGGTCCGAGGCCGCCCGACGACAGTTCCGTGGCAATGCCAGTCTGGGCCTGCAACGCGACATCATGCCCGGAGGCTTCGTCATCGATCGGGTGCCCATCGGCAAACCGCTCATGTTCCTGCGACAGCAGGGCACGGCCGGGCTGGTCATCTTCGGCGAAGACCTGCACATCGAGCCCGGGTCGGTGTTGCGGCTGGAAGATGGCGAGTTCCTGATGGCCCGGGCCGAGGCGGGCTCGGAGCTGAGCGACCCCTCGGGCCGCGACGTGCGTATCCGTTATCGCCACCGGTCGGCCGACTGGCTGGTGACCGTGCCCGACGCGCCATCGAACGTCGTGGAGTTCATCGAGTTCCTGGCCACCAAGCCGACGATCGAGCGGCCGCTGGGTGGGCTGGGGCTCAACTTCGGGCAGATCGTCACGATCCTCTCGCGGCTCTCGGAGTCGGGGGCAATCAAGGCACAGTGGCAGGTGGAACGCAGCATTTTGCGCGAGGGCGTCGATCGCCAGACCCGAGGCACCGCCGCCGACCGTCCCGAGACCGACAGTTCCCCCGAGACGGGCATCGACCCGCTCCAGGACTATCTGAGGCGCACCATCGAGGGCGGCAACGAGCAGGGCTGATAACCCCCGCACGCGGGCGGACGCGGGCCCGAAGAATCCCACGTCTCCGGCGTGGGCAGGCCGATACTGTGGCACGGCGGGCAGGAGGCCCGCGGGTGTCTGTCGGGGACAGGAGGTCCGATGCGGCTTGCGAAGTTGACGCTCAATGGTTTCAAGTCGTTCGACGACCGAACGGAGTTTCGCTTCGACGACCCGGTGACGGGCATCGTGGGGCCCAACGGCTGCGGCAAGAGCAACGTGGTGGACGCCCTGAAGTGGGTGCTGGGCGAGCGCAGCAGCAAGAGCCTTCGCGGCAAAGAGATGCTCGATGTCATCTTCGCCGGTTCGGCGGCGCGCAAGCCCGCGGGCATGGCCAGTGTCACGCTGACTTTTGAAAACCCGATCCTGCCTTCGCTGCCCCAGGCCGACCCCATCACAGAGGGCGGCCCGACGGTGGACGACCTGGACGACGACGGCGAGGAACTGGAGCCCGACGAGGAGGGCGCGGGCATCATCGCCGACCGGCGGACGGTGCGTCGCGGGCTGCCGGTGGATTCGGACATCGTGGAGGTGGAGCGTCGCTTGTACCGCGACGGGGGCAGCCAGTACCTGATCAACGGGAAGCGGTGCCGCCTGAAGGACATCCGCGACCTGTTCCTGGACACGGGGGTGGGTGCCGACGCGTACTCGATCATCGAGCAGGGTCGCGTGGACGCGATGCTGCTGGCCAACCCGCAGGAGCGTCGGACGATCTTCGAAGAGGCGGCTGGCATCGCGCGGTATCGCCAGCGCCGGGTCGAGGCGCTCCGCAAGCTCGACCGGGCCGAACGCAACCTGGCGGTGACACGCGAGCAACTGGCCAACACCGAGCGCCGGCTGAAGATCGTGCGCGGGCAGGCGGCCAAGGCGCGGCAGTTCGTGGAACTGGACGCGGAGTTGAAGGCCTGGCGAGCGGCCCGGGCGCTGGCCCAGCACGACGCGCTGACCACCGCGGTGGAGCGCATCCACGCAGACATGCAGCGGGCCCGGGCCGAGCGGGATGCCGCCGAGGCCGATCTTGGCGCGTTGGAGAAGGTACGCCAGGAAGCGGAACTGTCGCGCCACGAGGCAGCCCGAGCCCTGCGCGAGACCGAAGCGCAACTGGCCGAAGCGAACCAATCGCTCGAGCGCGCCCGGCACCAGCGTGAGCTGGCCCAGCGTTCGGCCCAGGAAGCGCTCGACCGGCTGGACGCCGACGGGCAGCGTCTGGCCCTAGTGGAGCGTTCCGCCGAAGCGTCCGAGTCTCAGGCCGAGCGTGCCGCCGAACGCGTGGCGGCCCTGGCCGAGCAGTTGGCAGACGCCGAGCGCGTGCTCGAGCAGGCCTCGCAGGCTCGTCAGCGGGCGCAGCAGGCGGTGGCCGGCCATCGCCAGTCACTGGCCGAGAAGCGGCGCGAGGTGGAGCGCATCGAGCGTGACCAGCTTTCGGCCGGGGCACGCATCGCCGAGGAGCAGCGACGGGCCGAGCAGTTGGCCGAGAAGATCGAGCGGTCCCGTTCGGAGTTGTCTTCGCTCGAGGACGAAGCGCGTGGTGCCTCGCAGCGTCGCGACGGCGCGCTGGCAGAGGTCGCTCGGCTGTCGCACGAGCACGGGGAACGCACCGGCGAGGCCGAGCGCCTGGAGCGTGAGTCGGCCTCACTGGGCGAGGGCCGATCGAAGCAGGCGGGAGAGGTCAAGGCGCTGGAAGAGCGTCGGCTGCGCCTGGAGACGCGGCACCACGCGGTGTCGGAGTTGCTGGCCTCTCGTGAGGGTCTGGGACAGCCAGCACGCGAGGTGCTCGAGCGATCGGCGCGTGGCGAAGGCTTCGCGACGGTCATCGCCCCGCTGGCCGAACTGGTGCGCGTACCGCTGGAGCACGCGGCCCCGGTGGAAGCGGCCCTGGGTGCGTTGCTGTCGGCGTTGGTGGTGCCCTCGCTCGAGGCGATGCCCACGCACGAGGAACTCCAGACCCTCAGCGGACGGGTGACCTTCGTGCCGCTGGGGCTGGGCGTGCCCGCGATGAACGAGCGCCACGATCATGCCGGGTTTGCGGCGTTGCGTGCATCTGGCCGGCTGCTTCCCCTGCGCGAGGTGGCCCGTGTCGACGAGGCCGCCTGCCGGGCCGCGGGCGTGGATGCGGCATCGGTGTCGGGGCTCTTGGACGTGCTGCTGCACGACTGCTGGCGGACGGGCGACCTGTCGGCGGCTTCGCTGCTGGCGGCGGGGCCACTGCGGGGAGCAACGTTCATCGACGATGGCGCCAGCGTGCTGCGGCATCCGGGCATCGTCAGCGCGGGGCCACTGACCGCCGGTAGCGAGGACGGCACGCCCGCGATGGGCGTGTTGCAGCGCCGCGCCGAGCTGGAACAACTGACGCTCGACCTCGAAACGGCAACCCGTGCGCTGGCACACGCGCAGGCAACGCTTCGCTCGCTCGACCAACGGGCGGGAGACCTGGCCGAACGGCAGACGGCCCTTCAGCGGGTGCTCAACGAGCTCTCGCAGGCGGGCCTGAAAGCCCAGGGCGAGGCCGAACGCGCCGGCGACGAACTCTCGCGGCTTGAGCGTCAGCGGCAACGGGCCCAGGACGAGTGCGAGTCTGCCCAGACCAGCGCGTCGCAGGCCCGCGACAAGGTGGCAGACCTGGAGCACAAACTGGCATCGCTGGAGAGCATCCTGCACGACGAGCGGCGATCGCTCGAAGCCCTGGCGACTTCGGTCGAACAGGCCGAGAAGGACGCCGACTCGCTGGGAGAGGCGTTGACGGTGGCGCGGGTGTCTGCGGGCACGCTGGGCGAGCAGTTGGGCGCGGCGCGGCGCGAGGCCTCGGCCCGTCGCGACGAGGCGGCCCGCCTGCGCGCCAGCCAGCGAGACCTGGCGTCGCACGTGCAACGCGCCCGCGAGCAGGCCCAGCAGCACCAGCAGGCGGCGCTGGAAGCCCAGGAACGCATCGAGGCGCAGCAGGCCACCGCCCAGGCGGTCCTCGCGGGGATCGATACCAAACGCGCCGCCTTGCACACGGCCCAGGAGGCATCGCTGGGGCTGGAACGACGATTCGACGCGGCCCGGCGTGCGGCCGGCGAAGTCGAGAAGCGCTGGCACGACCTGGAACTGCGCGGGCGCGAGGCCGAGATTCGCCTGGAAAACCTCGTCCAGCGAACGATGGACGAGGACGGGCTGGACCTGGACGCGGAACTGATCGGCTATCGCGCGGCGCTGGGCGAAGACGACGCGGGCGTCATGCGGGCCGTGGGCGACGCCGAGGCCGACGAGGCCATCCGCACCCTCAAGGCGGCCATCGATCGCCTGGGAAGCGTGAACCTGGCGGCGATGGAAGAAGAGGGCCAACTGGCCGGCAAGAACGAGCAACTGGCCGCCCAGGTCCAGGACATCGACCAGGCCCGCCTGCGGCTGGAGACGCTCATCACGCAACTCAACGAGGCCAGCCGGCACCGCTTCGGCGATATGCTCGAACGCGTGCGCGAGAGTTTCGCGGGCGACGACGGGCTGTTCCGCCAGTTGTTTGGTGGTGGGCGAGCCGAGATCAAGCTCATGCCGCTGGTGCGCGAAGTGGACGGGCAGAAGATCGTCACCGACGAAGTGGACTTGCTCGAGAGCGGGATCGAGATCGTGGCCCGCCCGCCCGGCAAGCAGCCGCGATCGATCAGCCAGCTCAGCGGCGGCGAGAAGGCGATGACGGCGGTGGCGCTGCTGCTGGCGATCTTCCAGAGCAAGCCCAGTTGCTTCTGCGTGCTCGACGAGGTGGACGCCGCGCTGGACGACGCGAACGTCGACCGCTTCAGCCGCGTCGTGCGCCAGTTCAGCGAGAAGAGCAACTTCATCGTCATCACCCACCATAAGAAGACGATGGCCATGTGCGATCGCCTGCACGGGGTGACGATGCAGGAGCGTGGCGTGTCGACACGCGTGGGCGTGCGCTTCGACCAGGTGGGCGCCGATGGCAAGCTGCACGCGGCGGCGGTGGATTCGTCGGCCAAGCACGACGCCCCGAAACCCAATGGGCACAAGCCCCCGCTGCGCGACGCGCTGGCGCACCTGAAGCAAAACCAGCCCGTGCGGGTTGAAGCCGATGCATCGCACGAACCCGAGATGTTGGAGGCCCGCGGATCGTGATCGAGGCCTTCCACAACGCGCGGCTGGCCATCGAGGCATTCCTGGCCGATGGACGCAACGCCACCACGCTCGATCTGGCAGCCGACATGCTCGCGCAGGCCCTGCGAGACGGGGGCAAGGTGCTGGCATGCGGCAACGGCGGTTCGGCGTGCGACGCCATGCACTTCTGCGAGGAACTGACTGGGCGATTCCGCAACGACCGCCCCCCGCTGGCGGCTATCAGCCTGACGGACGTGGGGCATATCACCTGTGTGGCCAACGACTATGGATATGACGAGGTCTTCGCCCGCGGCGTGCGGGCGTTGGGCCGGCCGGGAGACGTGCTGGTGGCGCTGAGCACCAGCGGCAACTCCGAAAATGTCGTCCGCGCGGTGGCCGCGGCGCGTCAGGCAAGCATGCAGACCATCGGCCTGCTGGGGCGCGACGGCGGCAGGCTGGCGGGCGTGTGCGACCTGGAATGGATCGTGCCCGGCGTGCCAGCGGCTGCGCCCACGGCGGATCGGATCCAGGAGGTCCACATGCTGGTGCTGCACGCGCTGGTGGAGGGCGTGGAGGGTCGGCTGTTCGGGGGCGGGTAAGGCGGGGGGCCATGGACGAGAACACGGGCCGAGAGAGCGTGGACGTCGTACAAGGTGGGACGCGTTGCGTTGGGTGCGGTTATGCAATTGACGGTTTGCCCGAGGACGGCGTGTGCCCCGAGTGCGGCATCGAGGTCGAGCGTTCGCTCAAGGGCGAACTCATGCTCAAGGCCTCGCCCGAATACCTGGCGATGCTGCATCGCGGCTCGGTGCTGACGCTGACGGCGCTGCTTTTACAGTTGCTCAACGTGTTCGCGTCGGCGTTCTTCGGCATGGCCTTTGGCATGATGGGCTACGGCCCGGTGGTCTCGCTGCTGCTGGTCTTCGCCTTCGTGCAGTTCGGCCTCGGCGGGCTGTTCCTGTTGGGCTGGTGGATGCTCAGCACGCCCTTGCCCTCGCTCAAGGATGCGCCCCAGGCCAACCGGGCCCGGGTGTGGGTTCGCTGGCTGCTCGTCGCTTCGGCGGTGTTGCTGGGTGTTCGTGCGGGGCTCATGCTGGTCCTCTCAATGGGCGGCGTGTGGCTCGACCCCATCAGCATGGCGATGCTGGTGCTCGTGCTGGTGGCATGGCTCGCCGGCTATGTAACACAGATGTTGTACTTGGCCTGGCTGGCAAGGCGCGTCCCAGACACGTCCATGCGCAAGCGGGCGTTGTTGCTGGCCTGGCTCGGCCCGGTCGTCTTCATCGTCGGCGCGCCGCTACTCTTTTTGGGCCCGCTGGTGGCGGTGGTCATGTACTGGAACCTGCTCGACCGATTCCGCCAGGCATTCAAGCGCATCCGCCGGGAACGCCTGCGGCAGGACAAGGCCGCGAAGGGCTGAAGGTACGCCATGCGCCGCCCGTGACATCGGCATAGAGACCATCGGCCTGCTGGGGCGCGACGGCGGCAGGCTGGCGGGCGTGTGCGACCTGGAATGGATCGTGCCCGGCGTGCCAGCGGCTGCGCCCACGGCGGATCGGATCCAGGAGATCCACATGCTGGTGCTGCACGCGCTGGTGGAGGGCGTGGAGGGTCGGCTGTTCGGCAGGCCCTGAGCCCAACCGTGACCCCAGATTCGATTCGGGCACGCTCTACTCCATGGGTAGAGCGTGCCCGAATCGAATCTGAACTGCGCTCGAAGCGCTCGCCCTGCGCACTCTTGGAGGGCGATGCCCCACTTGGAGGCTTGTCATGGGCTGGAAGTTCGCGGTTTGTCTTGTGTTGATCTCGGTCGTGGTGGGTGGATGCCAGCCAGCATCCCGCTCCATGGGGGGCCGCTCGCACACCATCTCCACCACCACGACCGACGTGCCGGTGGTCGGGCGGGCGGCGTTGCAACGGCCCGTCGAGGTTCCCGGGCGGGCGGTCGTGGTCGTCCCCTTCGTGCTGGAGTCCGAGAAGGGCATGTTCGAGCGCGATGATCCCTTCCAGCGCCGGGGCTCGATGCCCCCGGCCTCACACGGCGGGCCGACCTGGCTCGAAAACGCCAGCCTGGGGGCCCGCAACGGCGCAACCTACGCCGCCGGGCAGGTGCGCTGGCACAACGCCTTCATCCGCGACCTGGATCGCAACGAGGAATGGATGGTGCTCGACCGCCGCGGGGTGATCACGTCGTTGGCCTTCCTGAGCCCGCCGCGCACCACCCCGCAAGAGATCACCAACTTGCTCTTCCTGGCCACCACCGAAGACACCAACGGCGATGGGTACCTCAACAGCCTGGACGCGCGACGCCTCTGGCTGGCCGAGGGCGATGGGCGCAACCCAAGGCCCATCACGCCCGCGGGCGCGTACGTGCTGCGCGTGTGGATCGACTGGCAGTATGAGAACCTCTACGCCCAGGTGCTCTTCGACAGCGACGGCGACGGCCGGTTCACCGACGCCGACGAGGCCATGCCCTGGATGTTGCGGCTGGGGCTGGACGACGTGGCCCGGCCGGTCATCGACGCCGAGCTGGTGTCGCGGGCGCGTCGTCTGCTGGAGTGAGTCCGTCGCCGATCGGCTCGTAGCCCGGGGGCATCCACCCGGGCAGGTCGGCCAGCTCGCGGGCCGGGCGATCGCTCAGGGGCACGCCCCAGGCGCGGAAGTATGGTTCGAGGTTGTGCCCCACGGCCCGGCTCATGGTGATGACGAACACGTCGCGCTTGGCCGCGTCGTCTCTTGGGTGCCGGGCCTCAGGCATGTCGTCGTACGCGCGGAAGGCACGGTGGAAGGCCTCAAACCCGAAGGCGTGCCACAACAGCGCGTAGGTCTGGAGTGCCAGGAACGGGTCGGCCTTCCAGCGGTGGAAGGGCGCGCCCCGGGCCGCATGGGCCTGCATGGCCGACAAGGCCAGCGATGGCTCGCTGCGCATGACCTCGCTGTCGAGCGGGTAGCCGTTGATGGTGTGCAGCGCGTAGACGGTGAAGATGTTGACGGTCACCTCGCCCGTGCCCTCGAACGTCCACAGCGGGTTCTGATGGGCGTGTCCCATCTCGTGGTAGTGCCCCCAGAGGTGGTTGGGGCCCTGCGCATCGAAGTTGGCCAGCGTCACCATCGCGCCTGCCTCGGTCGTGGGTATGACAACCGGCGCATCACTCGGGCAGTACATGTAGCCCCAACTCAGCCGCTGCTCGGCCACGTAGCGGTACTGCCGATCGGGCCAGTGCCGGGGCGAGCGCGGTTCCAGCCCTTGCATGGCAGTGTGGATCTGGTCCCAGTGCATCATCACCAGGTCCGGGCGATCGAGCGTGCGCACGACCGTTGCGGGCACCGTGAACACGAGATGGTCCGACTCCAGCTCGGCCCAGGGCGCGGGCAGGTGCCGCGTCACACGCTGCCACTGGTTCACCCCGGTGTGGCCCAGGCGAAAGCGCGGCATCTCGACCGCGCCGGATATCTCCACCTTCAGCCCGGCGGGTGTGTCGCCCAGGTCGAGGTACACGGGCCCGCCGATCGGCGAGGCCAGCACGGCGCGGCCATCGCGCACGGGCGTGCGGAACACGGCCAGGGGCATCCGCACCCGGTCGTCGAAGTCCTGCGGGTCGAGCCAGCAGCCGATCTGGAGCGTGGCCTTCGCCTCCGGTCCATCGACGATGCGCAGGTGGACGGCCTCGCCCGGGGCCGCGTACAGGCCCGTGCTGCGCCAGCCGGGGATGCCGTCGTCGAGCGTGACCACACGCCTCACCCGTGGCGCATCCCCGGGCACCGGGCCGGGAAAGGCCGCGCCGCTGGGGTGGGCCGCCACACGACCCGAGGGCGCGTCGAGCATCGCGCGACGGGCCGACAAATCCAGCAACGCGCAGGCCAGCGGCTGCTGGGCAAGCCGCAAGGGCGTGGTGGCCATGCCGGCATAGGCCGCCTCCAGCGCCTCGGCGTGCGCCTGCGACAGCGCGTCGGCACGCGCCACCAGCGGGCCGTCGAGGGGCGCAATGGCCAACGCCTGCCGCACCACGCGGGCCGCCCGCGTCACGTCGCCCGACATCGCCCCCGACAGCAAGGCCAGCGCGTCGCTCGCGTTGGCGGCAAGGCCCGCCTGGGGGTCGAGCGTGTACAGCCCGTCGCGACCGGGAGACAGCGCCCGCTCGGTATACAAGATGCCATGGGTCCCCAGCAGCGTGTTGGCGGCCAGGTCGTGCGCCCCCGTGGCATGACCAAGCTGGATCTGCCCCCAGGCCGTCTCGACGCTCAGGAGCGCACCACCGCCCAGCAGCCATGCTTCCAGCTCTGCCAACCGACCAGTACGAGCGAACGCCTGGGGCGAGGCGACGACCAGGTCCAGCCGCGAGAGGTCCAGCGCCTCGACGCCGCCGGAGACGTGGGCCAGCGGAAGGCCCGCCTCGGTCAGTCGCTGCCGCATCGCCGCGGGCACACCCCAGGCCCGCGCCTCGCGTCGGCCTTCGAGCAGCCATGCCACCTGGGCATCCAGGAACGCCCGGGTGTCTCCACGATTATCTTCGAGAAAGCCCCCGTGCCCGATGGCCACCACACGGCCCAAACCCGCATGCGCCCGAGCCGCCAGCACGGTGCCGTCGGCCAGCGAGGCGGTGGCCTGCGCAGACCCGTAGACCACCAGCGAGGCGGGGTTGCCCCCCGTGGCAATGGTCGAGATTTCCTGCGAAGACCCACGCGCGCCCAGAACGCCAACCAGCGCCAGAGCCAGCAACTTCCAATGGCTTCTCATCGCCCAGCATAGCCGCACGCACAAAGGCTCCGGCCGTGCTGGCACCCCCGTATGGCACCGCCGGGCGAAGCGATGGCACCCCGGGCGATGCGACCACGACTCATCCCAACAAGCCCCGGCTTCCGATACTGGGCCCATGAGCATTGCAGCGACACCCACCGCCCTGAAAGCCAGGCCCAAGGGCCTGCTGCCCCTGGCCGGCGTGCCCTGCGTGGTCATCGGTGACGCGAGCACCGCCCCCCTGGCCGCCCGGATGCTGCCCGAGGGCGGGCCTTTGGTGGTCGGGCTGGTCCTGGCCTGTGGAGGGGGTGGGGGGGCACGCGACCACGAGCTGATCGGCGCGCCCGTGCTGGGCTCGCTCGAGGCGCTCGAGGGCGTGCGTGAGCGGCTGGGCGTGCGCGTGGCCATCGTCAGCCTGCCCCTGGACGACCACGCCGCCATCGCCCGCGCGCGGCGGGCCATCCGAGAGGCCGGCCTGGAAGAGCGCTTCCTGCCGCCCATCGTCGACCTGCTGGGCCGTCGCCCGCCCGTGCTCGTGGGCCTGGGCGGGCCGCCCGAGACCGGCACGAGTGCCACCATGACCACCGCCCCGGTCATCGACCTCCAGGCCCTCATCGGCCGGCCCATGCGCGAGACCGACACCGGGCCGCTGCGCGAGCTCATCGGCGGCCGCCGCGTCCTGGTCACCGGGGCGGGCGGCTCCATCGGCAGCGAGCTGGCCATGCTCTGCGCCCGCTTTGGCCCCAGCGCCGTCTTGCTGATGGAGCGGGCCGAGAACGCCCTGTTCGAGATCGACCGCCGCCTGGCCTGGGCCCACCCGGGCCTGGTGCGCCGGGCCATGCTCCACGACGTGGCCGACCGCGAGGGCACGCGCCGCCTGCTGCTGCACGAGCGCCCGCAGGTGGTCTTCCACACCGCCGCCCACAAGCACGTGCCCTTGATGGAAGACCACCCCGCCCAGGCCATCGCCAACAACCTGCTGGGCACCGCCTCGCTGGTGGACACCGCCCTCGAGGCCGGGGCCGACCGCGTGGTCCTGGTCTCCACGGACAAGGCCGTCGCCCCCCGCTCGGTCATGGGCGCCACCAAGCGCCTGGCCGAGGCCTACGGCGTCGCCGCCGACCGGCGGGCCCGGGCCATGGGCCTGCCCACGCGCCTGGCCATCGTGCGCTTTGGCAACGTGCTGGGCTCGGCCGCCAGCGTGCTGCGCATCTGGAGCGCCCAGGTGGCCGAGGGCCAGCCCATCACCATCACCGACCGTCATATGACGCGATATTTCATGACCATCGGCGAGGCGGCCCTGCTGGTGGCCCACGCCGGGGCGCTCGACAGCGACGCGGGCCAGGGGGACGCCTGCGGCGTGTTCGTGCTGGACATGGGCCAGCCGGTATCTATCGCCACGCTGGCCGAGCGGTTCGTGCGGGCCCACGGGCTCGAGCCGGTGTGGAACGCCAGCGAGGCCTCGCCCGGCCAGCACGCCATCATCGAGACGGGCATCCGCCCGGGCGAGAAGCTGCACGAGGCCCTGGTCCACGCCGCCGAGCAACTCGTCCCCACGGCCTGCCCGGGCGTGCTGCGGCTCAGCGGGGGCGCGTGGGGGGGGGCGTGTGGGGGGGGCGAGATCGATGGGCTTGCCGCCGTCGCGGCGCTCGAGGGCCTGGCGGGCTCGACCGGCTCGGCGGACAGGCACGACGTGCTGGCCGAGCTGCGTCGCTGGGTGCCGACATTGGGGGAACCCCAGGCCAACCCGCCAGCCCACTCGCCAGTCCACTCGCCAGCCAAGCCCGAAACCCAGGGCCCGAACCATCGGTAGCACACCAGGGCCTACAGTTTTGGCCCAAGTCCTCGGGTCGCGCATCCTGTTCTGGAGCGGCCCGCCCCATCGCCCGGCCCCAGTCCGAGCGCCAAAAGGACACGACGATTGCCCATGACCACCACCGCGAGCCAATACGCCGCCCAAAGCGCGACCAACTTCGCCACCAGTAAGCCGGCGAGTCTGCCCGAGCTGCTGGCCGAGCTGCGCGCCACCCGCGCCCGGGCCCAGAGCGCCCTGGAAGAGTTGCAGCGGGCAAGGGCCGAAAGCGAGGCCCGCATGACCGAGAAGCCCGGCGGCGACCCCTACAAGCGCGTGGCGGGCGTCAGCAGCCTCGAGCGCGCCGCCGTCGACGCCCAGCGCGTGATCGCCTCGGTCGATCGCCAGCTGGCCGCCCTCTCGCCCATCGCCGAGATCAAGGGCCCCACCGCCCCCACCACCCCCACCGCCCCAGGCTCACCTGCCACGTGGTCCAAGGCCCGATGAGCCAGGGCACCCCCCCGCCGGCCCATCCGCCCATTCGCTTCCGCGTGCTCGACCCTCGCGCCGCCGTCCCCCATCGCGCCAGCGAGCGGGCCGCCGGGCTCGACCTCTCGGCCTGCCTGCCGGCGGACCAATCAACCCTGACGCTCGCCCCGGGCCAGATCGCCATCGTGCCCACGGGCCTAGCCATCGCCATCCCCGACGGCTACGAGGGCCAGGTGCGCCCGCGATCGGGCCTGGCCACCAAACGGGGCATCACCGTGCCCAACGCCCCGGGCACCATCGACGCCGACTACCGCGGCGAGCTCAGGGTCGCCCTGATCAACCTCTCCCAGGAGCCCCAGGCCATCGCCCACGGCGACCGCATCGCCCAACTGGTGGTCGCCCCGGTGGCCATGTGCGAGGTCGTGGTCGTCGAATCACTCGACGAAACCGTCCGGGGCATGGGCGGCTTCGGCTCCACGGGCCTGGCCGGCACGCGGGCCATATAGCGGGCCGCGCCCGGGGCCTGACTAAATCGCCGAAGGACTCATAATGAGTTGATGTAAGAATCGAATAGAAATATACCAGCACGCCGTTACTCACTGGACATCCCATTTTACATCAGGCTTAGAGGGCTCTGTCCATTGTGGAACCCCATTGCCATCATCGTCATCTTGGATTACGATGTCGGTGACTACGCGGGCATACAAGTAAGTATTTTCGGAAATACCGCAGAAAAGTGCGCCAGTCCACTTTACACCGTTCAGGTCACCGTAGTGAACCCCGCAATAATCCTGCAACGCATCATTCCTTCCGGCAGCAATGTCCAATCTCTCGCTAAAGTTGCAATATCTATCAATAAAGATGCGCTGCATGATCTCTCCCACTCTTTCTTCGCTCATGCGAGAATTGCAGAAGGCCGCCACCTCATCCTTGAAAGGGAGTTGTCGATCATCACGCCAGGTGATGATCCACGCCTTCTTGCCAATATCGCTCTTGCGGCTTGCAGACATAGTGCCTCTCCAAGAGCCGTGACTCGCTCATCGAGATAACTGCCTGAATGCAATCAGGATCTGACAGAGTTGCTCTTCGATGGCGTGCATGAAGACACGCAGGAACATGCATGGCATCGGGATGTGAAGGCCTTCGAGCCCGGCTTGCTCAGCCCAGCCCGCCCTTGAGCCCGCCGCCGAACTTCTCGCGCAGGCGGCGCAGTTGCGGGGTTTCTTTGAGGATCTCGTCGGCGCTGGGGCCTCGGTCGCCCTTGTCCTTGCCGCCCGCGCCCGCCGGGGCGGGCTTGAGGGCCTTGATGCTCAGGCTGATGCGACGCTTGCCAGGCTCAACGGACAGCACCTTGACCTTCACCACCTCGTCGGGCTTGACGGCGTCGCCCACGGCCTTCACGCGCCGGTGGTCGAGCTCGCTGATATGCACCAGCCCCTCGACGCCCGGGGCCAGTTCCACGAACGCGCCGAAGTCCATGATCTTGGTCACGCGGCCGGAGACCTCGGCGCCCTCGGCGATGTCGCCCACGCTCTGGGTGAAGGGGTCGGCCTCGAGCTGCTTCATGCCCAGGCCGATGCGCTGGTTGTCCCAGTCGATCTTGAGCACCTCCACCCGCACGCGCTGGCCTTCCTTCACGATCTTGCGGACGGCGTTCTCGCCCTGGCCCACGCGGTTGTGCGAGAGGTCGCTGACGTGGACAAGCCCGTCGATGCCGCCGATGTCGACAAAGGCACCAAAGGGCGCGATGCGCTGCACGGTGCCATCGAGCACCTGGCCCACGTGCAGGGTTTCCTTGAGCTTCTCGGCGTGCTGGGCGCGTTCCTTTTCGAGGATGCTGCGGCGGCTGAGCACGACGTTGCCCCCGCCGCGACGCTCGACGCGCTGCACCTCGCACTGGAGCTTCTGGCCCACGAAGGGCTCGAGGTTCTCCACGCGCTCGACGGAGACCTGGCTGGCCGGCAGGAAGGCGCGGTGCCCGCCGGGCAGTTCCATCTCGAGCCCGCCCTTGTTCACCGCCACGCACGTGGCCTCGATCACCTGGCCGGCGTGCAACTGGTCCCAGATGGCCTTGCGGATGGCCCCCGGGCGGGCACAGACGAAGATGGACTCGGCCTGGTCAAAGCGCTCGACCAGGACTTCCAGCTCCTGGCCAACCTCGGGCACGTTCTCGCCCTCGCGCCACTGGTCTCGCGTGACGATGCCCAGTTCCTTGGGCCCAAACTCCAGGAAGATGTCGTTCTCGGTGACGTTCACCACCTTGCCAGTGCGGGTGGTGGGCTGGCCCCGACCGGCGACGACGCGCGGGCCCTTGATTCCCGGAGACTTGCCCGGAGAACGCCCCCCGGGCTTGCCCTGCCCGGCGATGTCGGGCGGCGTGGCGGCGTCCATCGCGGCGTCGATCTCCCGCGAAAGCTCGTCGCTCAGGGGCTGGGCCTGGGGCACTTGCGTGCCGGTGGGCTCGGTGGTGGTCGGGCTGGTCTGGTCGTGGGACATGTTTGGTTTCCGGCGTCGTGTCGTGGAACTCGGCCCGGGGCGAAGCGTGCCCCGTGCCGGTGGGGGAAGTCTAGCGGATCGGGGCGTCCGTGCGCCGGGTCTGGCATGGGCCCATAAGCCCAATCACCGTGTTGGAACGGGGCCGGCCTTGGCCCCGTCAATTGCTTGCTTTTCCATCGGGGCGTCCAATGCCGAGCCCGTGATGGAACGGATGGCCTCGACGATGCGCTGGGCCGTTCGGACATTGGCAAAGCCCGCCCGGGCATCGATGGGCGGGGGCGTGCCGGTCCGGACGGCGTCGAGGAACGCGCGGATCTCCAGCACGATGGGCTCGCCGTCGTCGATGGCCAGCTCCTCGACGTTCACCAGTTCGTCCCACTTCAGGTCCGTCAGGTCGACCCCGCCTCGCAACTGGGCCTGGATCTCCTGCATCTGGAGTTCGTTGGCCGTCCGGCGGATGATGACGCCCTTCTTGGCGGCGTAGTCGAGCTTGATGTACGCCTTCTCGCCGGTGATGCGCGTCACGCGTTCGGTCTTGAGCGCCAGGCGGCTTGCGGTGATATTCGCAACGCACGCGCCGGTGGGTTTGTGCCACGTCAGCCGGGCGTTGCAGATGTCCTCGTGCTCGGTCACCACCGCCACGCCCGCGGCCTGGATCTCGTCGGGCTCCTGCCCGCCCATGAGCATCAGCACCACGTCCAAGTCGTGGATCATCATGTCCATGACCACGCCGATGTCCACGCTGCGGAAGGTCATCGGGCTCACCCGATGCACCTCGATGAAACGGGGCGTGATCGAATCGTCCGCCGCCGTCGCGCGCTGCATCGCACGCATGATCGGGTTGAAACGCTCGATGTGCCCGACCATCAGCACCACGCCGCGACGCTCGGCCAGGTCGCGGATGGCCTCGGCATCGGCCACTGTGCCGGCCAGCGGCTTCTCGATCAGGCAATGCACGCCCGCCTCGATGCACCTTGATGCCAGGTCGCGGTGGGCCGTGGTCGGGGCGGCGATGGACACCACGTCCACGCCCACCTCGAGCAACTCGTCAAGGGTCGCAAAGGCGCGAGAACCGTGCTGGCTGGCAATGGCCTTCCCACGCTCGAAACTCGGATCGACCACGCCTACCAGGTCGGTGTCGGGCAGTTGGGCATAGACGCGGGCGTGGTGCTGGCCCATGCGGCCAACACCAACGGCTCCGCAACGAAGCGGGGTGCCGTTGGTCGTGCCGGTCTGGTGGTGTGGCGTGGGCAAGGCGGTGGCCGGGGTTGGCGATCGTCCGGGATCAGGCAGCGCCGACGGCACCGTTGATGGCGGCCGCCAGTTCGTCGCGGTTCTTCAGGCCGATGAACTTCTCCACCGGTTCGCCGCCCTTGAACAGGATCACGGTGGGGATGGCATGGATCCCGTACTTCACCGCAACATCTCGGTTGGCGTCGGTGTCGAGCTTGCCAACCTTGGCCTTGCCGGCAAACTCCTCGGCCAATTGGTCAATCGTGGGGGCCAACATGCGGCACGGCATGCACCATTCGGCCCAGAAGTCCACCAGCACGGGCTGGTCGCTGTTGAGAACCTCCGCCTGGAAGTTAGCGTCGGTAAACTCCTGTACGTGCTCGTTGGCCATGATGCCACTCCTTGATGCTCACAGGCCGGGCCCGAGAAAGGAACCCGCCCGATTGTTCGGTCCCGTGCTCCGCAAGACCGGACACCCGATCCTAGCGGCCCGGCCGCGGCCTTCCACTTCAGGCCCCAGCAGGGTTGTTGCCTCTGTAAACCGCTTCGGGGCTGGTGGCATTCCACGATTCCACCACCGATAACGCCTGGACGTGCTCGGCCACGTCATGGACGCGGTGCAATCTCGCGCCACCCAACGCGCTCAGGACGGTCAGGGCGATCGAGCCGGGCAATCGCTCGGAGGGTTCACTCGAACGCCCCAGCGAGACCCGTCCCACAAACCGCTTGCGACTGGCACCAAGGTAGACGGGCAAGCCTGAAGCGGCTAAGGCTGGCGTCGCGCAAACCAGCGCCATGTTCTGCGCCACGCTCTTGCCGAAGCCCAGCCCCGGATCGATCACCAGTGCCGTCCGGGCGATGCCCGCGGCCAAGGCCCGCCGGGCCTGCGCCTGAAGACTGGCACGGACAGCCGCAACGACACCGCCCTCGTACACGGGTTCGTGCTCATACTCGTCGGCGTATCGGTCGTTGGGTGGCGTGGGCCCGCGGTGCATCAGCACCAGGCCCGCGCCGGTACGTGCGGCGACCTCGAGCAAGTGGACATCTTCGCTCGCGCCCGAGACGTCGTTGATGGCGTCGGCCCCGGCATCGATGGCCACCTGCGCCACCTCGGACAACGTGGTATCGACGCTGATGGGGATGTTCGCGACAGCGGGATCGTCGCAGGCGCGGATGGCCTGGATGATCGGCACAACACGCGTGATCTGATCGCGGGCGTGAATACGGGCCGCGCCGGGCCGTGTGCTCTCACCGCCGATGTCGAGCATGGCCGCGCCCTGATGGACCGCCTCGCGGGCGCGCGCAAGGGCGGTCTGTGCGTCGGGCAGTTGCCCGCCGTCATAAAAACTGTCGGGTGTGGCGTTCAGGATAGCAACAACGCGCGGTCGATTCAGGTCGACCGCGCGTCGGTTCGCAAGGGTCCAAACTGTGGCGGTGGGCAAGGGGTTCAGAACGCGGGCTCGTCGTCGAAGTCGTCAAAATCGCCGAAGTCCATGCCCGCGCCCATCCCGCCGAACATCATGCCCAACTGGCTGAGTTGGGAGATGACCGCCGGCGAGATGTGCAAGGCGATCTCGGCGGTGCCATCGCCGCTGGCGGCCACAAGGCCGATGGGCGGCATGGGCGGCACCTCGCCAAAGAACGCGGCCCCGATGCCCAGCAGATGGTCCACGCCGATGTACATCTCCATGGCGCGGTTGTCGGGGAGTTTGGCCGAGATCTGACGGATGGCGGCGTTGGCCCCCAATCCCTTGCCATCCTTTGCGGTGTTCAGGGTCTGGGTGAACATCTGGCTGTTGCGCGACATGGTGAAGACCACGCCGTCGTTGGTGGGTGCGACATACCCGCCCAGACCGCTGGATCCAAAGAGCGTGCTCATCATCATCTGGGCCTGCATGCCCATCGGGTCGTTGGCGTCGCCCTCGATCTCGGTGGTCATGCCCCATTCGTCCACGCTCACGCCTTCGATCCGGCGAGCCTCGGCGCGATAGGTGGTGTTCGTGGTGATGGCCATGCCGTTCTGCTCGGTCCGCTGTCCGTTGGAGGCCATGATGTTGTCGGCCAGGGCCTTCTTCAGGCGGGCGGGATCGTTGGAGCGGTAATAGGCGGCGCTGCGCACAAAAGCGCCCGCGCCAATGGTGATCTCCTGCATCGTCGGAGCGCCCATGATCATCGCCCCGCCCGAAGAGGCGTTCATCACCTCCACCATGGCCTTGACCTGAGCGGGGGCTTGGGCGCCCATGTTGTTCGTCAGCATGCCCATGATGCTGCGCACGCCGGGCGAGGAAGTATCCATCGCCGTCGCGAAGCCGAAGGGCACGTCGGGCAGCCGCTCGAGCAAGCCCTGGGTGTTCGACCTGCCGCTGAACAGGCCCGACAGCATCGAGCCTTCGGTGAATCGGCTGAGCAGACGCGCCGTCACGCCGTCGCCGCCGAAGTCCAGCGTCACCACGCCCGTCTGGGCGTCGGTCAGGAACGCGCCCACCAGCGGGTCGATGGCACCGAAGGCCTGGCCGGCCTCGGGCCCGCCGAACATCATCGCCATGCCCTTCATGCCCTCGTAGCTCTCGCGCCAGTCTGCGGCCATGGCCGACAGGGCACCGATGATGAAGACGTCGGCACCCTCGGCGGCCTTCTGGGCCCGTGCGCCCAGAGCCGAGACGTGTGCGGCCCGGTGGCCGGCGGAAGGCTGCCAGTCTTCGAGGACGTCCTCCTCAGGGCACAGAGCCGCGAAGTTGTCGCTCACCTTGCGAACGAAGACCGTGTCGCCGCCGAACTCGATCTCTTCGATGCCCGTGCCGATGCCGCCACGAGACGTGACGAATCGGGCGTAGTTGGTCACGGGGAGAATGACGATGGGTTCCCCATCAACCCCGCCACGGGTGAAGAACATCGCCGCCGACCCGCCCGCGTTGACGGCCTCGCCATCAATCTCCGTGAAAACGGCCGGAAGATCGAACAACATTTCCATCAGATTGCTGGCCTCGATGAAGGCCCGCAGATCGCCCATCGCGCCGCCCAAGTTATTGACGGCCACCACACCCGAAGAGTCGGAGGGGACAAAGTCGAGCACCGTTGGAACGGCCAAGGCCGAAGACGCCAGACCACAGGCTGCAGCCAGGCACAACAGACGGCCCCGAAGGCCGACAACCGAACGAACACGAGTCTGCATGGGCTTTCTCCTTGCCGATGGCGGGCCGGCATTGCTCCTGGGTGGCGCTGTGGCGCCGTGAGTTCCTTCCCGTACTGTATCGGATTGCTCGCGACGTGCTTTCCGTCGCACATGACCAAACCTTGACGATCCTAATCCCGCAACGCGTCGCCCAGAATGAACCGGATGGCCTCGTGGCTCTCCTTAGCCGTCTGGAGGGTCGACTGACGGGACTTGCGAACAAAATACAGCCACGATGGTAGTATGGGCAAGATCGTCAAGGGGTAATACCACCACATGATCGAACCCCAACCCCACGAACCGGGGATCATGAGTTCCAGAAAGTATCGCCCGGGCTCGACGGTCAGGATCATCGCGGCGGCATAGATGATCGGGGACCTTCGCCGCCAACGCAAGCCGAATCGGATCCGGTGGCCTTGATCACACTTCTCGGACCATGCCAAGAGGTCACGGTCAAAGGGGTATCCCAAAGCACTGGCACGAAACAAGGCGTTTTCGGGCCCTCCCGGGGCAAACTCGGGCAACTTGCCCCTGCGAGCCCCAGCCGAAAGCCGCTCTATGACCTGGCTGGGATCAAGCGAAACAACAATGTCCGATAATGTTGATTCTCCGGTGGATACTTTGGGGGTCGGTGCGGGCTGTTGGGGCTCACCTTCGGTCATGCCGTCCAGTGTATCGGCCACCCATGATCGCCTCGGCACGAGATATGCACCACCGAATAGATGATGCTGGAATCGTCTGGAATGGGCCCATCGTTGCGACTGGTCGGCACGCCACGTGGCGTGGGTGCAACGGCGTTGCATCCGGGCAACATCCGACAGGGTGGTGGCAATGCGGCCCGATTGGTCGCCGGGATCTCCACCGAGCCCGCCGTCGCTCCCGGCTTAGGCGTGGACCCCCGGGAGCTGGAAGTGGCCCGGATGAACCGCCGAGCGGCGTCGCTGGACGCGGCCGACGCCCGTTGGGTGCTCGCGTGCCGAGTGGCGGTGAGCCTGGAAGGCGGACGAGCGGCCATCCTTCGACCCGAGGCCCGCGACCGGCTGCTCGTCCAAGCCGATCGGATGGGCCTGCGGGCCTTTGATGCCAACCTGATCATCGCGATCGTGCAGGATTCGGCTCGCTGCGGGCTTGAGCCCCTGGGCCTTCCCACGGCCGAACGCGTCCCGCTGGTCCGCCCCGCGCACACGGCCCGCCCGGCGGACCTGCCGATGCTTGCCCGGCTTGGGATCGCGATGGCCGTTGGCGCGACCCTGGCGGCTGTGGCGATCCGCTGGATCCTGGCTTGATGCATGAAACCCCTTAGTGTTGCACCTCGCAGGGGGGGTTGCTCAAGACTTTGCCATGCCAAAGAATGCAACAACACCGATTTCGGCCGAACCAATGGCAGCGGGTAAGAAGGCGCCAGTTTTCCGACTGAAGGATCAGCAAGGCGTTGGGCACGCCCTCAAGGACTACGCCGGTCGTCCGCTGATCTTGTTTTTCTATCCCAAGGACGACACGAGCGGCTGCACGCGCGAGGCGTGTGATTTTCGCGACCAACTCGCGCCATTGCGTGCGATGGACGTGGCGGTGCTGGGCGTGAGCATCCTGGACCAGCGCAGCAAGGCGAAGTTTGCCAAGAAGCACGGGCTGGACTTCCCGCTCTTGGCCGACGACCACTTGGATGAGCAAGGCAAGCCGGACCCGATCGTCGCGAAAAAGTATGGTGTGTGGGTCGAAAAGAGCATGTACGGCCGAACGTACATGGGCATCGAACGCACAACGTTCCTGATCGACGGACATGGTCGCGTGGCCCGGGTGTGGTCCAAGGTCAGCGTGCCGGGGCACGTCGAAGAGGTCGTCTTGGCGGCGAAGGCACTGGCCGTTTAGGACACTGCACGACGCCGGCGCGTGGCAAACACGGCCCCCAAGCCCAGCAGTGCCAGAGAGCCCGGCGCTGGGATGGAGACCACGACAACGACGACAACGCCGGGGTTGATGAAGACCTCGACCGCGCCTTCACCACCCAGGCCGTTGAGTATGACGTCGCGGAACCGGCCATCGATGCCTTCGGCCAGCAGGATCTGGAACTGGTCGCCGGGCGTTACCGGCGGCTCGCCGGTGAAGGGCAGGAACTCCAGTTGGAGGACGCCGTCGAGCAGTGCAATGCCGCGGACCTCCAGCACGTCGTGCCCGATGCCCGGGGTGCGGCCACCGATCTCGATGAGGAGCGTGCCCGCGGGCCCTTGCTGGTAGATATGGGGCAGGCCCGATCCGTCGCCCTCGGTGATGAGCACCCCCGGGGAGTTTCCCGGGCTGACGATGCCGTTGTTGAGGATGGTGGCCCCCTGGATGGTGCCGTTGCCTTGGAGAAGCCCGCCGTTGTTGTTGACCGAGCCCGAGCCGTTGGCTGACGAAACCACGCCGCCGTTGAGCAGCGTGACGATGCCGCCGTTGTTGGCCAGGTTCCCCCCCAGGCTGATACGAGACGAGTTCCCATCGGCGATCAGCACGCCCTCGTTTACGAGACCCAGCGTGGGCGTGAACGCGACATTGGCACCGCCCTCTGCCCTGACCGTTCCGCGGTTGGTGTTGATGTTCGAGAACTGATCGAAGACCGAATCCGGGCCGCGGAAGATGACGGTGGCCTCATTGGTAGCCAGCGTCGTGCCGGGCAGGTCGAATCGAGCTCCATCGCCGATGTCGTAGGTGGCCGGTCCCAGCGTGAGGGCGCTGGGAAGCACTGGGTTTTCGACGATGAATGCGCCCTGCTCGACAACCACGGTGCCGGTGTTGTTGAAGGCGATGCCCACGACACGTGTGTCGCCGGGCGATTGCTTGACGATCAGGCCATCGTTGTTCCAGCGGGCGGTGCTGTCGCCGGTGAAGTCTCCGCTGTTCTCGATGATAAAGAGCGAGCCGGCCAGTTGCTCGATGATCGAGGTGCCGATCAGGTTGATCGTCCCCGAGCCGGTCTTGCGAGCGGTGGCCAGGCCCGGCAGGCACAGGGGCGTGTCGTCCAAGGTACTACCCGCGGCGCTGGTGAAGCGCAGCGTGCCCTCGACCAGGAGTTCGGCGATGGCGCGCGCGGTGGCACCGCCAAACTCCAAATCCGTGCGTACAACGATCGTGCCCAGCCCGCCGCCGTCGATGGTGGCATTCCCGCTGGTGAAGCGCAGGCCGTCGAGGTCGACCGCCGAGCCGAGCGAGATGGTGTACGCCGACCCCGTCTGATCGATGATGGCCAGGTACGTGTCCGGGCCGCGGGCGGTGGGAAACTCGGGCGTGCTCCAGAACGCCGCGTCGGTCCATGAACCCGAGACGGGGTTCTCCCACGTCGATTGGATCTGGGCGAAGGCCGATGGACCGGCCAAGGCCGCCAAACCCAACGCCGCCACGGCTCGCACCAGGGCTTGATACGTCATGTGCTCTCTCCGGTGCCGGTTGTCGGCACTTTCCTCTGGTAGGGAAGATACCACAATCCAAGGAAAAACTCAAGAAAATTCGGGCTCATCCGTCCGAGAGCCTCGCCCGTACGGCATCGGCTCGGGCCTGGATGGCCGTCAGATTCGTGTTATCGGGGCTGATCCCTTGATCGATCTGCCGCAACACAAACCCAAGCGCTTTCTCGTAAGCCTCGAGCGAACGGGCCAAAAGTTCCCTGTCGGGGTCGGGCTGGGCCGCCTCGGCCCGTGCTTCGAGGAACGACCCCAGCCGATACCAGCCCACCGCGGCATCGTTGAGGTGTTGGCCCGTCGGGTCGGTCAGCACCAAAGCCTCTCGGATGCGGATGGACTCCCGGTAATCGGCCTCGGCCTGGCCGGGTTGCAGCTGGTCTTCGTACGCACGGCCTCGCTTATTGAGCAGGTGGGCGACATTGCGTGGGAGGGTGACATTGGCCTGATCGGCGTCGCTTGCCCGTCGCGCATCTTCGATGGCGCGGCCCAGGAGATCGATGGCCTCGCGTCGCGCCTCGTCGGCCCGCTGGGCATCGCCCGGTTGCGCTCGGGCTTCGAGCGCGCGGGCCCGCACGTTCAGGAGGTTGCCCAGCGTGTCTCGAGCCACCATCGCGCTCTGGGCGTACACGCTCGAAGCGGGATGCAACGCGATGAGGTCATCGAGCGTGGAGGCCGACTGCTCGAGGCCCTGCGCGCCACGGCCGAGCAGGTCGAGAGCCAGTGCCGGATCGTCGGCAAGCTTCGCGTCGGCTCGCCGGACGAGGGTGTGCCCCTGGCGGATGAGGGCCTGGGCTTGGCCCAGGCGGGCGCGATCACGCTGCACGCCTTGCATCACCAGCGCCGCATCGGCATACAGCGAACCCCCGCGCTCATAGGCCTCGAGCGAGCGCTCGGCCCAGCGTGTCTGATCGGCGGGGTCTTGCGCCACCTGACCGCGTTCGCCCAGCAGCCCTCCCAGCTCCAGCATGGCGTCGGCCCGGGCCAGTTGGGCCCGATGCCGATCGGGCGTGCCCGGGCCAGCGGCATCGACGGCCCGATCGAAAGCGACGATGGCCTCTTCGATCGAGGTGGTGGACGCCTCGTACTCTCGCGCCAGGCGCTGGGCGTGGGCGATGGCCGCCAGAACGTCGGCACGGAGCAGCAAGGCGGCGAACCATCCGGGATGTTCACGCACCAGGGCATCGGTGATGCCCAGGCCCGACACGAACAACGCCAAACCCTCTCCCGGGCCGCCGATGCGGTGCATCTCGGCCCGGCCGGCATAGAGATTTCCCAACCGCAAGCGCCCTTGGGCAATAAGCAGGAGGCGGTCGCGGTCGCCTTGGGCGTCGGCCTCGAGTGTGTCGAGCGTGGCGACGGCCTTTTGCGTGAGGGCTTGCTTGGCCGCCGTCGCCCCGCGCAGCTCGCGGATGGCGTCATAAAAATCTGTCAGCATGACCGTGGCCAGGTCATAGGCGGCGTCCAGACGTGCCTCGGCCAACTGACGCTGCTGGGCCTCGGCGGCCTGGGCACGCTGGGCGGCGATGGTCTGCTGCCGGGCGATGTCGCGTGCTGTTTTCGCGTCCCGATACAAGTACGTGATGGTGATGGCAAAGACGACCAGCGCGACCAGCGCCACCGATGCGAGCGCCACCGGCACGCGGTACCTCTTGAGCGTCTTGGTGAGCACATACCAGCCGCTGTCGCGCTTGGCCTCGATGGGCTGGCCTTCGAGGAATCGCTGCACGTCGCGGCCCAGTTCGCCCGCGCTCTGGTATCGGCGATCTCTCTGCTTGGCCAGCGCCTTGAGGACGATGGTCTCCACCTCGTCGTTGACCTGCCGGCGGATGGTGCTGGGTCGGGCCGGCTCGGCGCGCAGGATGTTGTCCAGCACGTCGCGCATGTTGCCCAGCACCTCGTAGGGGAAGCGGCTGGTCAGTAACTGGTACAAGATCACGCCCAGCGAGTACACGTCGGTGCGCACGTCGATGTTGCTGGGCGAACCCTCGGCCTGCTCGGGGCTGGCCCAGGGCAGCGAGCCGATGAACTGCCCGGTCATGCTCATCATGCGACCACTGCCCGAAGGGTCTTCGTTGAGGTCGGGGATGGCCAATTTGGCAAGCCCGAAGTCCACCACGATGGGCTCGCCGTGCTTGTCGATGCGGATGTTGGAAGGCTTCAGGTCGCGGTGGATCACGCCCTTGAGGTGGGCGGCGTTGACGGCGTCGCAGATCTTGGCGAAAAGCCGCAGCGCCTCGCGCACGGGCAGTTGCCCCTGCTCCATGAGCTTGTCCAGCGGCTTGCCGCTGATGTAGTCCATGACGTAGAAGCACGACCCGTCGGGCGTGACGCCGCTGTCGTGGATGCGCACGATGTTGGGGTGGTCGAGCTGGCCCAGCACCTGGACCTCGCGCTCGAAGCGGGCCCGGCCCGAGGACCCGATGAACGGGCCCGTGTGCATGACCTTGACCGCGACGTGGCGGCGCGTGCTGAGTTGCACAGCCTGGTAGACCACGCCCTGCCCGCCACGGTGGATTTCTCGCACGATGTCGTAGCCAGGGAAGGCCCCGTGCGGGGGCAGGGGTGCCCCCTCGAACCATGCGGTTGTGGACGCGGGCCAGCCGCTGGCCGGCCTGGCACCTTCGAGGGCCGCCTCGATCAGCCGTCGCTCGCGATCGCTTGCGGCATCGTCGGGCTTGGATGGCGGCGCGGCATCACCCCCCTGGGGTGTGGATTCGCCTTGGTTGGGTGCGTCTTCCATACGGCTTGGCCAGTCTCGATGCAGCGGTGAGCACTACCCACCCGCGCGAGAGAAGTACTTGCCCTCGTCGCCCATGGCCTCGCGCAGCCGATCATGGGCCCGGGCGCGCAGCATGAAGATCGCGCCGGTCGTTCGGCCCATCTCCCTGGCCACGTCGTCGGCGCTGTGGCCGGCCAGGTCGTACAGGCGGATGACCCGGGCGTAGTCGGCCGGGAGCGTGGCGAGCATGCGCTCCATCGCGACGACCGCTTCCCCACGCGCCATGAAACGCGAAGGCGTGGCCTTGCTGTCGCCGGCGATCACGTCAATCAGCGTGGCCGCCGAATCCTCTGCGGTGCGAGCCCGGTGGGCACGCTTGGCCGGATCGGGTCGCTTGGCGGCCTGAGCGGCACGGATGGCGTCGAGCAGGTTGTTCTCGGCCACGCGGCCCACCCAAGCCTTGAACCCATCCAGCCCGCCGCCCTTGAACTGCCCGATGCGACCGAAGACCTCGATATACGTGACCTGGAGCACGTCGTCGGCCTCGACGGCGACACGAAGGGCGGGTGGGATCTTGCTCTCCAGCCGGATGCGCAACGCCGGGGCAAGTTCTTCGAGCAGGTCGATGAGGCACGCTCGGTCTCCTGCCATGGCCTTGGCAAGGACCTGATCACTTGGACCCTTGGCTTGCTGCCCGCCGTGTTCCATGACACTAGCCCCCCTGTTCTGGGAGACATTGTAACCCAAATGTCGTGGAAAACCCTGTTTCGGCGATCCGGCAGCACGCCGCGCGACCGAACGAGAATGGAGGATGCCCGGTGCCATCCTCATGGAAGCGCCGGTTGGGCGGCCGACTCACGCTCCATTTTCGTGATTTGTGATTCTCGACCCACCAGGGACGGGCCCAAGGCCATGATGGCCACCCCGCCGACCGCGACGAAAGCGCCGTACACCGCCCGAGCGCTGGGCCGTTCGCCCTGGATGGCCACCATGGGCAGGATCATGACAGGTGCCAGCGAGCACAGCGTCTGGGCCACCGCCACGGGCGTCAGGTCGGCCGTTACCAGGCTCATCCACATGCCCAGGAAGGGGCCAACGAACGCGCCCAAGGCCGTGAAAGCGAGCCCGATCTTCAGTGTCCGTTTTGGGATGGGTAATGCCCGTCGCCGGGCTTGGATGCGCCATCGCGCGATGAGCACGGGAGTCATGCACACAATGGCCACGGCGATCCTCGCCTGCGTAGCCGCCAGGGGGCTCAGGTGCTCGTCCTGGGGCATCCAGCCGTGGCCCATGCCCGCCTTGCTGAGGATCATGCCCCCGCCCTGGCACAAGGCCCCCACCATCGCCAGCGCCAGCCCACGCACGCGGTGGGGGTGGGCCTGCTCGTCGGCCCGCATGGGCGGGCGCTCGAGGATGACCCATCCCACGCCCGCGATGGTGACAGTGATGCCCAGCATCTCGGGCCATGCCAGCGACTCTCCCAGAAACATCCACCCCAGCACCGCCGCCCAGATGGGCGCGGTGGCCATCACCAGCAGGCTCAGCCTGGGGCCGATATCCACAAACGCCGTGAACAAGGCCTGGTCGCCGATGACGATGCCCACCAACGCCGAGGCGGCAAGCAACAGGAGTTGGCGGTCGTTCAGCAAAGGCCAGGGCTGCCCCGTGGTGGCCCAGACCATGACCGTCAGCAGCACGATGGCCACGTAAAGCCGCAGCCCATTGACCAGCGTGGGGCCGATCCTCCGCCCGCCCGCGGCAAAGCACAGGCTGGTCAGGGCCCAGAGCAGGCTGGTGGCCAAGCCGGCGGCGAAGCCGGCGGAGAGGGTGGGGTCCAAGGCGGTCGGGCTCCGGGAGGCGGGGGCGGTGGACAGAGCATAGAACAGGGGATCGACCGCCCGGAACACAGGCCACGAAAGGTGGGAACAACCCGTGATACCACGACTCGCGCACTACGCCTTGCTTCTTGTGACCGCCTGGCTGGCAGGCTGCACTTCGATGGCTGTCAAGCAATATGACAAACCCTCGATGGTCGAGTCGCAATTGAAGGTGACTCCTATGGTTACTTTCTTTGACGGCCACGACGGTCGGGCACTCTCGCAGCACGATGTGCTCGAACGCACCGAACGGGCAAGGGTCATCCTCTTCGGCGAACTCCACGACCACGCCGTCGGCTTGCCCGTGGCCTCAGCCATCTGGGCCGACCGGCTGCGATTGCAAACGGTGGGGCGCCGGCCCGCCCTGCTCCTGGAGTTCTTCGAGCGCGACCACCAACTGGCCATCGACGACTACCTCGCGGGCATCACCGATGAAGAGGCCTTCAAGACCGCTACCGGCCGCCGGTCCACGAACTATCCCGACGCCCACCGCGAGATGTTCGAGGCCACCAAGGCCGCCGGCGGGGTTGTTTTCGCCGCCAACGCCCCGCGCCGCTACGTGCGTCTGGCGCGCACCGAGGGCTATGACCACCTGCGCGCATTCAGCCCCGCCCAACGCGCCACGTTTGTCTTGCCCCGCGACGAGCAAGGCCCGTCGGACTACCGCGACCGCTTCGTCCAGGCCATGGGCGGCATGGACGCCAGCCACGGCGGCTCGGGCCCGCTGGACTTCCTCCGCTCGCAACTGGTCTGGGACGCGACGATGGCCGACAGCGTCGCCCGCGCGCACAAGGCCGGCCACGATCCCATCGCCCTGGTCGTGGGCCGCTTCCACGTCGAGTTCAACGGCGCCACGCGCCAATTCCTGCGACACCAACGCCCCAGCGCCCGCGTGCTGAGCATCGTCATGGTGCCCACCTGGAGCGACACGCTGGCCGAAGAGGACAAGGGGCGGGGAGATATCGTGGTGTATGTGGGGCCGGTGGTGCGGACTCATGAGGAAGACGACGAACAGTCATAGCCATGCGCCGCCGCGATACAGCCCGCATCATCCTCGTCAACGAACTGGAGCGAGTGCTCCTCGTGCGATACGAGGAACTCGTGCCCGCAGATCCCAGGCTCACCGGGCCCATGTCGTTCTGGGTTCCGCCAGGCGGGGGCGTCATGGACGGCGAATCCTTCGAGGCCGCCGTCGTCGGCGAGGTCGAGGAAGAAACCGGCGTGCGGATCCCGGTCGATGGGCTCCAATGGATCTGGATCCGCGACCATCAACTCATGCACGAAGGCAAACTCAAGCACTTCCATGAGCGCTATTTTGTCTGCAAGGTTCGCACGCCCGATCGGCTGCGCAACCGCACCGACGAACCGATCCTCGACATGCGATGGTGGTCGCGCGATGAAATCGAACGATCGAGCGAGACGTTCTTCCCGCAAGGCCTGGCCGGGTTGCTGGGCGATGCGATTGCCGGGCGCTACCAAAGAACGCCAATTGCCATCTAACTAACGTTTCGACAACGCCTCCACCACCACCCCAATCAACGCCTCCGCCTCGGGCATCCGCCCTGGGCCCACGTGCCGGCAGGCCTGCCAGCCGCTCTCGGCGTCGAGCACGTGGAAGCCGTCGTCGCGCAGTTGCTTGAGGTTGCGTTGCGTGCTGGGCTGGGCCAGCATGACGCTGTTCATCGAGGGGGCCAGCAGCACGGGCGTTTTCGCTCGGTCGATGGCGCTGACAATCAGCGTCACCGGGTCGCTCGCGTGCCCGTGGGCCAGGCGGGCCAGGCAGTCCATCGAGCACGGCGCCACGAGCGCCACCTCGGCGCGATCGGCCAGGTTCACGTGCTGCACGTCGCCCGGGTCGTGGTGGTCCCAGATGCCCGTCACCACGCGATGGCCGCTGAGAGACTCGAACGTCAGCGGCGAGACGAACTTCGTGGCCGCCTCGGTCATCGCCACGCGCACGTCGCACCCGCGCTGGGCCAGGCGGCTGACCACCGTGGCCGTTTTATACGCGGCGATGCCACCGGTCACGCCGACGAACACACGACGGCCGGCCAAGTCGGCATGCGGCGCTTTGGTGTCCATCGGGCAACGCCCTTACAGCAGCGCTTCGTCGGAACGCGTCGGGGCCGGGGGCAGTTCCGCCGCCGCCGCCGGCTCGGCCCAGTCGAGCGTGATCTTGTCCTGCATGATCTCGTCGATGACCACTTCCAGGTCGCTGCGGCCCTTGCGGTCCACCAACGGGCGAGACCCATCGAGCAATTCCACCAGTCGGCGCTGGATGAGCACCGTCAACTTGAAACGACCGCCGACCTTCTCGGCGATCTCGTTGCTCTTGAGGGCTTGGATCATGGCTGGCAGTAGCTCCGATAAGACACACAAGCAGCACACGCCCGGTCCGCCGGACGGTGCTGGCTGGCATTCGCGTGGAACAGCATCATAGACACGTCTGGCCCGGCATGGACTGGCTAACATCGGCCCCAAGACCCAGTACCAGGAGGGCGGGGGTGTCCAGCACCGTGGCCGAAGTCAAGAAAGGTGATCGCGTCCGCCTCTCCACGCGCCCCGAATGGGGCCACGGCGAGGTGCTGTCGGTGATCGCCACCATCGTCGATGGGCAACCCACCCGCAAGGTCCGCATCCGCTTTGCCCGGGCGGGCGTGCGAGAGGTCATCGACTCGCCCGCTTTGGCCCAAGATGATGAAGGCCCGGTCAATCTCAGCCCGCAGGCCCTTATCGCTCGGATGGCCGCCATTCCACAGAGCCTGCGAGACCCACTTCGTTCCCTGGCCGACCGCTTTAAGGAATGCGGCGCCATGTTCCGCTTCAACGGTCGGGGCGGCTCTCTGATCGATTGGGCAGCGATGCAGACGGGGCTGGTGGATCCGTTATCGGAGCTTCCCCGCCACGAGATCGAGAACGCCTACATCCAGTTCCGACGTGCCCTCGAAGAGCACCTGCGCCTGCTGGGCAAGCAGATGAAGCTAGAGAACGAGGCCGAATTCCGCCAGATCGCGTTGCAGATGCCCAACGAGGCACAGGACGTGTTGCGCGGACGCAACGTTCGGCGTTGACGCCCCGCAACAGCACGCGCCAGCCTCGGTACGTTCCCAGATTGCCCAATCGTTCCAGATGGACCGAGAACGGCGTTGGCAGCACATCAAGGCCTTTTTTATTGGACGTTGTGTAATTTCTGCGCGAGGGCCGGCACTTGGGCGCGGCGGTTGTAATGGGTCTTGGCATGGGCCGCGGGGGGCGGCGGACATCGTCAGACCAGAAGAATCGGAGGCACCCATGAACGACCGCGACTTCCACACCCGCCTTGGCGAGCTGCTCACCAAGATCAACGACATGCCCGAGGGCGAGCGCGACCGCCTCCGCCAACTTGCTGACGAGACCAAGACCCGCCACGACCGCGTCAAGAAGGCCATCGGCGAGATGCAGGAATCGCTCGACTACCTCCGCCTGAGCGTCAAGTACCTCGTCTTCGATCTGGAAGCCACCCGCCGCGAGAACCGCTACCTCAAGGACATGCTGGCCCGCTCGGCCGGTGAAGACAACGCCGAGTAACGGATCGCAGAAGCCGGCGACCCATCATCGCCCACGGGGCCTTGGAGCCGAAAGGCCCGAGCGCACCTTTCCCGGCTGAGACCCAACAGCCCTCCACACGCCCGGCCTGGACGCAGGCCGGGTGTGTTTTTCTACGCGCTGCGCCGGTCTCGATCGCCGTCGAAGTCCTGGCACCGGTAGTGCTGGACAGTGCCATAGGTCAATATTCACCCAAAGACACTTCTGCGGATGTCTGAACGCGGCGCATCAAGGCCTCAGAACATGCGAGATGCGAACCGATAGTCAGCCGTCATGACACTTCTGCATTTCGCTTGTTATATGGACCTTTCGGTGCTTGGAATAATTGGATTGACTGATCTGAGCCCTACAAGTGGACGATCCTACATCAATTCGGCTTTATCTCTCCAGACTATGCCTTGGTAGGTCTAGTTTGCTGAGATACAGGAGTTTTGCACATGGAAGACTTGCATTCTCGTTTCACGCGTCAGATTCAGAAGCGCCTCGTGAGCGTGCCGTTCTGCTTCATCGCACTTTCGGGCACGGTGTACGGTGATGTACATGATTACGGTGGCAACATCTACGCTGGCGTGCAAACCAGCCCGCCGCCCGGCAGTGACCTTCGTCTGAACAGGCTCGAGGACAATACTCGCGTGCGCGCATACCTCGAGAGCTACAAAGTTCCCATCACCCCGTTCACGCTCTATGACGCCAAGGATGTTGGAAGGTACGATTCGAACGGGTCGCTCCGGCCCGGCTACATCCCCATCAATCCCGGCGACCGCGCGAACAGCTACATCTTCCACTTTGATCCGACCAGCGGGATCCCCGCAAAGAGCGCACGTGGCTGGGTTGAGTTCACCAGTCCAATCTACGTCATTTCTCGGAACGCATCGCTGGACAACACCGATGACGATTACGGTTTCGCTGCAGGCCGTTACTCGAAGGGGGCGCTCTCGGATCGAGGATTCGACCTTCTGCCGCAAGACTGGTTCGACATCAGCAATCCGCGGACGGGCATCTGGCGTCTTGAATTCTTCGTTCAGGCATCGACAGGGCAAGATCAACTTCGTGTCATCGAAGTTGTTCCCGCCCCATCTTCCCTTGCCTTGCTTGGCCTGGGAGGCTTGCTGTCCGTGCGTCGCCGTCGTGCCGCTCACGATCATTCCAGTCGTTGAGTACTAGATTTCATAACTACCATACCGTGCTCGCGCTGCTAGTTTGGGCAGTCGAGTACGGCCTTTTGTTCATGTATATTCCTATACCATGTTGCTTTTCAGGCCATGGTGGCACTAGTTTCTTTTCAAACTAGTATTTCACGCTGGCATGCCTATTTGCCGCATACGTCATACGATAGGTGTCGCCCGATGAAGTATGCTTGTGTCACTCAGGAAGGCATGAGCCATGATCGCTTTGATGTCCTGGCCCCAATGGTGCCGCGCCTGGCCGTAGGGCGTGTACCACACACGCTCGTACACCTTCGCGTTGTTGTCGAGCAGCGCCATCGTGCTGCATTGTACGGCGATGGCTTCCCGGCGGTTGCGGCGGGCTTCGGCGTTTAGAAGCCCCGCCCCTTGGCGATGCGGAAGAGTTCGATCACGTCGACGATGAGGGAGACGCCGCCGTCTTCGCGGACGGTGGCGCCGCTGACGGCGCTGGGGGCGTCGTGCATGTCGCCCAGGGGCTTGACCACGATCTCGCGCTGGCCGATGAGTTCGCTCACCATCAGCCCCAGGCGTCGGTGCCCGCTTTGCAGGACGACGGCAAAGGGCGCCTCTTCCCGGCGTTCCTGGGGCACGTCGAAGATGGTGTTGGCCTGGATGAGCGGGAGCACGTCGTTGCGCAGCCGCATGACGGGGTGTTCGCGGATGGTGGTGAGCTGCTCGGGCGTTGGTCGCACGATCTCGACGATGTTGCTCAGTGGGACGGCGTATCGCTCGGGCCCGACGCGCACCATCATGGCCTGCATGATGGCGATGGTCAGCGGGATGGCGATGGTCAGGGTCGTGCCCTGGCCCTTCTCGCTGTCGATGGTGATGGTGCCCTTGAGCTTTTCGATATTCGTGCGCACCACGTCCATGCCCACGCCGCGGCCCGAGAGGTCGCTGACCTGGGTCGCCGTCGAGAAGCCCGCCTCGAAGATGTAGCGGAAGATCTCGCTGTCGGTCTTGGTGGCCAGTTCGGCCTCGGTGGTCAGCCCGCGCTCGACGGCCTTGGCGCCGATGACGGCACGATCGAGCCCCTTGCCGTCGTCGGCGATGACGACCTGCACGAAGCTGCCCTCGTGGCTGGCGGTCAGGCGGATGGTGCCCTCTTCGGGCTTGCCGGCGGCCTTTCGCACGTCGGGCATCTCGACGCCGTGGTCGGCGCTGTTGCGCAGGATGTGGACCAGCGGGTCGCCCAGTTCTTCGATGACGGACTTGTCGACCTCGGTGTCTCCACCCTCGACCACCAGCTTGATCTTCTTGCCAGTCTTGCCCGCCAAGTCGCGGATGAGTCGTGGGTACTTGCCGAAGAGTTTGTCCAAGGGCTGCATGCGCGTGCGCATGACGGCGACCTGGATATCTCCGGCGACGCGGTCGAGCGCGGCCGAGGACGTGAGCAGATGTTCGCTGAGCTCGTCGTTGGCCGCGCCCTTGAGCGCGTCGTCGGCCTGCCGGGCCAGCGCGCCGATGCGGTTCTTCTGGAGCACCAACTCGCCCACGAGGTTCATGAGCGTTTCGAGCCGGCCCACCTCGACGCGGACCGTCTGCTCGACGACGGGCTTGCCCGCGGCGTCTTTGGCTTCCGTCTTCTTGCCGGAGGCTGGCTTTGGATTCGACTCGTCCGACGCATCTTCGACGGGCTGGGCTTCATCGGGGCTGCCCGCGTCCGCCGCAATTTGCGTTGATGGTGTCGCTGCGGGCTCGGCTTGTGGATCGGTGGAGTCGGGAATCAGTTCATCGACACGAAGGGTGAGATCGATCGATGCACCCTCTGGCAGGATGGCATCCTCGGGAAGCGCGACACCATCGACCAGCGTCTGGATACGCTCGCACAATGTCTGGACGTTCCAAACATGGCGGCGTCCCTCGGCCAGTGCCTTGGCCTGGTCGTCGAGGATGTGCAGGGATGTGTGGAATCGGGGGATGAACTGATCGAATGCGGCCGACAGGTTCTGGACGCCGTTCTCGCCAGCCTCCTGAATGGCATGGGCCAGATCGGCCATATCCTGGAAATCAAAAAAATCTACGGCCTTGCACAACTCGCTTGCGATGCCGGCCAGTTCGTTGAACGCGGCCTCGTCACCGCCGTCGAGTTTCTTGGCAAGGTCCCGCAAATGTCCGATGGACTGCTGGACATCGGCAACGAGGAACTCGAGCAGCGCCGCCTTGTTGTCGGGCAGGTTCAAGGGCTCGACCGTGATGCCGCCGGCCGATACCACCGATTGTGCGGAGGTAGCCGTTGCGGCATCATCTTCAAATTCCGCAATGGTCCCCGATCCCAGGTCGGTGAGCCTCTTGACGAGTTTGGGATCGGCCTCGGTCAGGTTGGTGGTGCCTTTGTTGAGCTCGTCGAACTGGGTGCGCAGGGCATCGATGGCCGCCAGGAGGTCGTCCATGACGCTGGGTGTGATGGCCAGTTGCCCGCTGCGTGCGGCGTTGAGGGTCGTCTCGGAGGCGTGGGCGATCGCGACCAGCGGTGTAAGCGCCAGGAACGAGGCGCTGCCCTTGATGGTGTGCAGCGCGCGGAATATGGTGTTGATCAGGTCCAGATCGTCGCAAGCCTGTTCGAGTGTGACGAGGTCGCCCTCGAGTTGCTCGAGCAGCTCCCCCGATTCGGTCAGGAAGTCCTGGATAATCTGTGAGTCAAAGCCGCCGATCTCCATTTGTATTCTCCTGCCGGTTGCTCAGGCCTTGCGATAGCAGAACCCGCTGCGTTCACTCCTGGCGACAAAGGGCGCGTCGTCGGGGCGGATGGTCTCCGAGTGCCCGATGAATAGGGTGCCGTCGTTGGCCAACTGGTCATGGAACGTGCGCAGCACCTGCCGCTTCATGTCGTCGTCGAAGTAGATCATGGCGTTGCGGCAGAAGATAATGTCCCACGTACCGTGCCGCTTGGCACCGACACGGTCCTTGAGGTTGTGCAGCTCGAAGTTGACCAGGTCTCGGATCTCATTGCTGAGCGACCACTGGCTGCCCTTCTGGGTGAAGTAGCGACGCTTGATCATGTCGGGAGTGGTCCGCATGGCGTAATCGCCGTAGGTGCCGCTGCTGGCGATGTCCAGGCAACGCTCGCTGATGTCCGTTCCCAGGATCTCCACATGCCAGTCGGCCAGCCGAACGCCCAGGGTGCGATGCACCATGATGGCCAGCGTGAACGGTTCCTCGCCCGACGAGCACGCCGCCGACCAGATCCGAAGCCGCTTGGATGCCTTGCGGGCCTCGAGCACCTCGCTGAGCACCGCACGCTCGAAGACCTCAAGCTGGGCGTCGTGCCGGAAGAAGCTGGTCTCGTTAATCGTGATGCGGTTGAACATCTCCTGGAACTCGTCGTTCTGGTACGGGCCCATGCTCAGCAGGGCCACGTACTGATCGAACCCATCCAGTTCCAGTTCACGCAGCCGATGCCCCAGCCGGGATTCGAGCACATATCGGCGATTGATCTGGAATCGGATGCCCGAGCGGTCGTAGATGATTTTCGCCAGCGCCTCGAAGTCCTTGTCGCTGAGCTTGGGTGTCGATTGGGTGGTTGGCATGTCGTGGATTCCCGTGCTTGGGGGCTGTGCGGTCGGAGATTCGGAAATTCAATTCGTCCCGGTCGAATCGGCCAGCTTGTCGACCGAATCCATGAGAGCGCCGTTGAGCAGCCGATCCAGGTCAAGCAAGATCAACAACCGGTCCGGCAGTTTGCCGACACCCGAGATAAACTGCGAGTCGATCGTTGCAACCATGTCCGGTGCGGGCTCCACGATCGAGCGACTGATGGGCAACACCTGACGGACACGATCGACGATGAATCCGATCACACGGCTGGAAACTTCCACGACGATAATCCGAGTCTGCTCGTCACGCTCCCGATGGGGCAAACCGAACCGCTTGCGAAGGTCCATCACCGGAATGATCTTGCCACGCAGGTTGATGACTCCCTCGATCTCCCGGGGTGCTTGCGGCACGCGTGTCAGTTCCATCATCCGGTTGATCTCGTGGACGGCCAGGATGTCTACGGCAAACTCCTCGCTGGCGACCTCAAAGGTCACCAGTTGCAGGGACTCGTCGACAAGACGACCTTCGGTCATGGGCTGGCTCATCATGCTGGTCATGGCGTTCGCTCCACAAGGTTGGATCGCCGCGACGCCCATGAGCGGCGCGGCAATGCTGCTGGCTTATCGACCCACGCTGGGGCACACTTGATCGACACACTTTGGAATGAATTGGACGTGGTCGGGCTCATGCCGCGGCCCTCCGACCGATGGCACCGAGCGCCGAAGCAAGCATGGCCGGATCCAGCGAAGCGCTGCTGATGCCAAGGTCGTCCACCGCCTTGGGCATGCCGTACACCACGCAACTGGCCTCGCTCTGGGTCAGAACGGTTCCGCCCGCATCGACAATTGCCTGGGCACCCACCGCCCCATCACGCCCCATGCCCGTCAGCATGATGCCCAAGGCGTCGGCACCGGCAACCTCGGCCGCTCCGCCGAAGAGCACGTCCACGCTGGGACGGTACAAGTGGTCGGCCGGTTCGTCGCTGGTACGCAGCACGATCTTGCCGGCGGGTCCCCGCTTGATATGCGTGTGCGTGCCGCCCGGCGCGATGTACACCGCTCCCGGCTCGATGGTCATCCGATCCTCGACGTGACGCACGTCCAGGCCGGTCACCTCACGCAGCCGGCTCGACATGCGTTCGGTGAAGGGACGCGGCATGTGCTGAGCCACCACGACCGGAAACGCATACCCCGGCTTGAGGCCCTTGAGCAGCAATTCCAAGACCGGAGGCCCGCCCGTGGATGAGCCCACGACAACCAGGTTGGGTCTCAGTTCCCGCAGAGCCCGACCACGCTGGCCGCTGGCGGCCTCCGCACGCGGCGCCGTCGCTGGTACCGGCTTCGATGCCAGGCGTTCTCGCCGACGCCGGACGGCGTGCCCAATGGCCAAGATCTTCTCGATGATCTCGGGCCCGATGCTGCCCATCTGGCTTGCCGATGGGGCTTTGCCGATGACATCCGCCGCGCCGCCAGCCAACGCCCTCAGGGCCGCGTCGCTGCCCTCGGCGGTCAGGCTCGAGCACATCATGACGGCGGGTGCGTCGGGGAGTTTGGTGATCAGTTTCAGAGCACCCAGCCCGTCGAGCACGGGCATCTCGACATCCAACGTCACGACATCGGGCTTGAGAGACTTGGCAAGATCGACGCCCTCCTGACCGTTGCGGGCCTCACCGACTACGGTGATCGCCTTGTCGGCTTCAAGGATGCGCCGGATCGCCGAACGCATGAAGGCGGAATCGTCAACGATCAGAACTCGCACGCGAACGCTCCCTGCAAGGCCCCGAACGCCGCTTCAATGCGACGCCCCAAGGCCGGATGCACTGGAAGCATCGGCTGATTCTGAAGATGGATTGATCGTGAGTAAGCAACAAGCCCAATTGGTATGAGACTTGAGGCTATCGGACGTGCAATGCCCAGGAGAGGACTCGAACCTCCACCCCGTTACCGGGACTACCACCTCAAGGTAGCGCGTCTGCCAGTTCCGCCACCTGGGCAAGAGGGGCGAGGCCGGGTTTCTCCGGCGGGGGGGAGCATAGCGAGGGTGGCGGCAACAGTCGAGCGTACGATGCCATCCACCCGGCGAACCAAACCGTGAATCCCAGGAGGGGCCATGAACCAACCCCGTACGACAGGCGACATCGCACCTGCGGCCTTCGACACGCTGCTCCAGAAGCTCCGCCAGAGGGCCGAATCGGCTGGCGTGTTCGCAAGCGCCGTTGTAAAGGATGGCAGGCTGGACTGTCTCGCCGACGGGTCCGCCGAGACGGCGTGGTACCGAGTTCGCTGGGACGCTGGACGGGTGTGGGTATGCCTTGAAATGGCCGACCGCTGGCAGAGCGAATCGATCGAGACGGACCTTGTCCATACCGGCGACAAGCTCGACGAGTTATTGGAAGAGGAAATGGTGGAACTGGGCTACGACGGACCCCGACCCACCTACGAGCACTTCCGATCGGACGACATGCTCTTCACATTCCGAACGCCGGTCGACCTGGACAGTCTCGGCTTGGAGACCGAGCAAGCGGCCGAACGGGTCGCGTTGGTACTGCTCGGCTATGAAGCGTGCTTCCGCCAATTGGGCGACATGGACGCCGACGCGGACGGGGAGTGATTTCAGCTCTCTAAATAAGAGTGCACAAAAGCCCCATGCTCGCGCTCGGGGCTGTAGGGGCATATCCAGACTTGTATGGGAAGCGCAAGGAAGATGCGTAGTGAGCGATCAGGCCCCGCCGACCTGGCCTCCCCTTCGGATATGCTCTTGCTCTTCCTGCTCGAAGATCTTGCGCTGGCGTTCGATCTCTTCAGGCGACTGAGAGGTGACTTCGACGACCTCGCCACGACTGTTCTTGGTGGACTTGCTGCCAAAGGGGTTGGGGATGATGTCGAGCTGGATGGCGAAGATCACGCCCGCAACAAGGAAGAGCACGGCCGCGGCGGCACCCTTGATGACCTTGGTATTTGGGCCACCTCCACCACCACCCGACTTCTTTCCGCCCTTCTCACCAACGTCGATTCCATCAAGCAACGAAGACATGGATACACCTCCCGAATAGACCGCGTGGCGACTTGCCAGCAACGGACTGCTGTTCCGTTGTCTACGACCCAAGACCGCCCGAGGAGTCTAGCCGGGCCAGTCGCTCGACATCATACGCGAAAAATTGCCAGAATGTTCTAGGGATTTACCCTACATCTCGTCTCTCGAAGAATGCCACAGCAAGCGCCAGGAACGCACCAATTTGCAGGACGGCATAAAGCACGATCTTCGAGAGATACGATACGGGAATATCCCTATTCTGAGTGACGGCATCGAGCAACCAGAAGTAATGCATGTTGGGTACGACCGCCCAAGCCGTTGCTGCCAGCGGGTTGACCCTTGTTGGCGTGACGAAGAAGTAATCATCTTCTTGGGGCGGCCTGTCGAGCGACAAGGGCGTACGTCCGATATTCTGCACGAGCAATTGCCTCCCCGTGGCGTCCAGAATGATGAGGCCGGGCGGGGCGTCCTGATCGAAGAGCCTTGGTGTCTGGGTGTGATCGCCTATGAAGGGCCTGAAATTGCCCGTTGTCAGGCCGAATCCGTTTGGGTTTGGTCCAAAATAAAAGGGCATGCCGGGTGCCAGGGCGACCCGGGCATCTTCGCGAAGTGTGATTTCGAGGATGGCTCCCCGAGTGGATGGGTTGGGGTCGCTGGTCTCGGCTGGCTGAGCGGCCCGGACGACGCCGGCGACCTCATTGGTGAACGCCTGCCTGCCCAGAAAATAGTTCGAGAGCAGTCCCCCCATGAAAACGCCCGCGCAGACCACAATGGTCATGACCTGCCCAAGGCGCGTCGAGGCCGCCGTCGCCACGGCGGCAAGCACCAGAATGGCCAGGATCATCGTCAGGCAGGCCGTCAGGGTTTTTACTGGCAGGTCGGCCATGATGGGCTGGAACTCCCAGGTTTTGGAGACCAACAGGACCGCGATGTAAGCCATGACTGAGAGAGGCAGCAAGGCCGTGATGGCTGTCTGGTTGAAGGACCACCCGTACATGAAATTGGCGACCCCGGCCAGGATGAGCGCGCCAAAGAGCGCGCCGAACCCGAACAGGATGACTGGCATGTCGAGCTGTTCGCCAACGGTGGTCAGCACGCCGTGGCGGATGGCCATCAAGAGGAAGGTGAGCATGATGACCACGGCACCGGTGAGCGCGGCGGCGACTCCCAGGTATTTACCGAGGACGATCCAGGTCCTCGAGATGGGCTTGCTCACGACCGTGAGCATGGTCTTCCGTTCGATCTCGCTCGAGATGACGGCGGTCGCGACGAAGGCGGCCATGAGCATGCCGGCCCCGAAGATCGTACCTAAACCTACATCCAGCAAGAGTTTATTGTCGCCGTGAACCTCGGCACTACTGGTCCTACCCATAGTGAAGGCCGCCGTCCATGTATTCATCACCTGTAAGAGGCCGGTGATGAGGACGAGCAGGAGCAGGATGGGCTGCCGCACGCTCTCGACGTAGGTGTTCCGGGCGATGGTCAGGAGTTGGCTGAGCATGGGCCTTCCCTGTTGGGTGGAGATGGCCGCCCATCGAGGCGGTGCGGTTACCAGTGGCGGCGAGGCAATGATTCGCCAGCCGATGGCATTGGGGTCGGTTTGGGGGACGAATTTTTCCACGGGCCGATCGAACCCCGGGCCGGGCCGGTCGTAGCGACCGATTGCCTCTGTTCTGGACCATGGGGCCTCGGCCCGCCCCGATGGCTTTGATGGACCGTGGGCTGGGGTGTGGATTCCAGACCCATAGGCCCTGACAATGGGCCTGTTCGGGTTCGACCGGGCGTTCTCATGCGGGCCGGTCCGTGCTCATGCCAGAATCAGTCCGCGTCAGGAGTGTTGGATGTCAGGCGACTTCAATACCTATAAGCGAGCGTCGAACCACAGCATCTTGGGCCTGCTGTTCCAGGGTGTGTTTGGGATCGGGCTGCTGATCTACGGCGTCGTCGGCAACGAGCCTACGGCTGTGACGGCGTCGATCTTCGCGCTGCTTGGCCTGTTGCCTTGGGTCGTGCTGCTGGTGATGTACGACCAGCACCGCCGCGAGCGCATCGAGGCGATGGAAGCCGAGGCTTTTGCCGCCACCGACGCGTCATCATCCTCGGTGTTCGACGATGCGGGCGACGGCCTTCGGGTCGCGGCGCGTCGGCTTCGTCTGATCCGGTCGGCGATCGTACCGGCGGTGGGCCTGGTCTTTGGTGCCGGGTTGATCCTGGCCGGTGCGCTGCGGGTTGGTGCGGGCCGAGAGATGTCCCGGCCCGACGCATTCTCGGCCCCGGCGCACGAGCTGGTCGGCCTGACGCTCGGGCTGGCCGTGGCGGTCATTGGATTCATGTTCAGCCGGTACACGGCCGGCATGGCCAAGCGTCCCGCGTGGAGCGCCCTGCAAGGCGGCGCGACGCTTGCGGCGGGGACTGCGGTGTTCGGCCTGCTGATCGGGGCCGGGCACGTGGTGAATCAGTTCGGCTCCAACGGCCTGCTCCGCACGATGCTGTTCGTGTCGCCGATCCTGCTGATGGTGTTTGGTGCCGAGGCGATCCTGAACTTCCTGCTGGAGTTGTACCGCCCGCGCAAGCCCGAGGAAGGCTTCCGCCCGCCTTTTGCATCGCGACTGCTTGGACCGGTGGCCTCGCCCGAGGTGGTTGCCGAGTCGGTGAGCGGGGCGATCGACTACCAGTTCGGGTACGAGGTCTCTCGGAGTTGGATGTACCGGCTGCTGACGCGTCGCGCGTGGGTGCTGGTGCTGTTTGCCGGCGTGGTGCTGTGGGGGATGTCGGCGTTCGTGGTAGTTCGCCCCGATCAGATCGGCGTCCACACACGCTTTGGCCGGATCGTGCGCGCGAACGTCGAGCCCGGGCTGCATGTGAAGATGCCCTGGCCCATCGACCGGATCGATGTTCCCGGGGTCTGGAAGCACGACGCCGATCGCAACCTTCGCATGGTGGGTCGTTCGGCCGGTACGGTGCGCGAGATCATGGGTGCCAGCGCGCCCCGCGCACTAGAGACCAGGGCGCTGTTGTGGTCGAATCTGCAATCCGAGGACGAGTCGACGATGCTGGTGCAGCCGTCGCGCCGCGAGGTGGAGTTGGCCGACGCGACATACGGGCGCGACCTGAGCCTGCTTCGTATCGAGGTGCCGGTGCGGTACGTGATCGAGGACGTCGAGGCCTGGGAACTGTTCGCGCAGGAGGGCCAGCATTTTGACATCATGCACCGGTTGACGCAGCGTGTCGTCATGCGATATCTGGTGCGGGCACGGGTCGATGAACTCATGGGCCCCCGCCGGGCGGAAATGGCCGAGGAGATCCGCCAGCGTCTGGAAGCGGAGCTCAAGCGGGTGAACCCCAAGCGGTATCCGCCTGGCCAGGAGCGTCCATTGGTGCGGATCCTGTCGGTGGGGATCACGGGCGTCTCGCCCCCCGCCTCGGTGGCGTTGCAGTACGAGCAGGTCGTCGAGCAAGAGCAGAAGTACCAGGCGCAGTTGAACGCGGCCCGAGGCGAGGCAATCGAGATTCTCACGCAGGTCGTGGGCTCGGTGGAACTGGCCGACGAGATCGAGCGCGAGATCGACGCGCTGAACACCTTGCGTTCGCGTCGCGGCCCGGTCTTGGACGAAGCGCTCGAGGCGAGCATCGTCGAGCAGGACCTGAAGATTGAATCGCTGCTGTCGCTGGCCGGTGGCGAGGCGGCATCGATGATCGCCCGGGCCCAGGCGCAGCGCTGGGAGCGGCACAAGGGCCAGTGGGGCGAAGCGCAGCACGCGATGGGGCAGGCCGCCTCGGACCGGGCCAACAGCGCCTACTTCCGGGCATCGCTCTACCTCGAACGCTTCTTCGCGGCGCTCGAAGGCAAGCGCCTGACGGTGCTGCCCGGCGGCATCGACAAGACGTTCGAAGTGGACCTGAAGCACGATCGCCAGTCGGGGGCGGTGCTCCAGGATGGGTTCACGGGTACGGAGAACTGATCGGGCCGGCACAGCCGCTGGCATCGAGATTGGCAACGCGGGCCCGAGTGGCCCCCAGGTTATCAGGAGTGTGGTCTGGCATGCCCAAGCCCAAGTTCATCATGACGTTCGTGGTGGCGATCCTCTTCGTGGTCGTGCTGCTGGTCTACGCGATGACCTACACCGTGCGATTCACCGAGACCGCGGTGGTGACCCGATTCGGGGAGGTCTCCAAGGTCGTGCAGGAGCCCGGGCTTCGATTCAAGTGGTTCTACCCCATCGAAGGGGTGACCAAGTACGAGGCCACCAACCGGCTGACACAGGCCCGCATCGAGACGTATCAGACTCGGGACGATCGGCAATTGATCGTCGGCGCGTTCGCCATCTGGCGCGTCAAGCCCGAACAGACCGGGACGTTCTTCCGCCGATTCAGCAACTCTGGACCACGGGCGGCCGACCACTACCGGGCGGCGGCGACGCTGGTGGAAGACACGCTGCGCAGCGCGATGTCCGAGCTGAGTTCCTACTCGATGAGCGAACTCTTCACGCCCGTGGATGGGGCCTCGAAGTTTGACGAGCTCGAGCAGCGCGTGCTGGCCAAGATGAAGCAGGACCTGGAAGGCCAGGGTGAGCGTTCCTTCGGCATCGAGGTGGTCCAGACGGGCATCGCGCGCACCAGCCTGCCGCAGACCACCACCGAGGCGGCCCTGGAACGGATGCGCCAGGATCGGGCGCGGATCGTCAAGGGGTTGCAAGGTCAAGGCGACGCCGAGGCGACCACCATCCGCTCGCGGGCCGAGTCGCAGGCCAAGAAGATCCGCTCGTTCGCCGAGGCACGTGCCCGGCAGATCCGAGCCCGGGGCGATCAGGAGGCGGCGCAATACCTGGCGATGATGACCGAGGTGCCGGGGCTGGCGATCTACCTGAAGAACCTGGAACTGCTGGAGGATTCGTTGTTCGGCCGCACGACGCTGCTGTTCTCGACCGACACGCCCGGGCTGAACCTGCTGGATCCCACGCTATGGCAGAAGACCTCCGAGGGTGAGATCCCCGGCACACGGATCTTCACGGGCGAGCCCCAGGAGCGCAGGGCGGTCGCGAGCGAGGGGGACGGACGATGAGCGAACCCACCGGGACTGGCCGCGAGGGCGAATCGCTCGAGTCGATGCTGCCCGCTTTGTCCGAGGACAGAGCGGCCCCGGCCCGCGAGGCGTCGGTGCGTCTGCGCGCCGACTCGGGCTCGGGCGAGCAGGCCATCAACGACATGCACGCGGCCAATGAGTCGCTCGCGGCGGCCTTCCGCACCATGTACCGGGTGCTGCAACTGGCCATCGTGGGCCTCGTGGTCATCTACGGACTCAGCGGGTTTCGCACCGTGTCGGCGGGCGAACTGGGCATCGCGGTCTTCTTCGGGCGTCCATCGGCCGAGCCCGTGGTGCCTGGCATCGTGTGGACGCCCCCGTACCCGATGGGCCAGTTGGTGCGCATCCAGACCGGCCAGCGAACCGAACAATTGGAAGGCGAATTCTGGTTCTCGGTGCGTGAGGCCGACCGGACGCGTTCGATCGAGGAACTGGCGCAGGCACCCCAGCGATCGCTCAACCCCGAGCGGGACGGGGCGTTGATCACCAGCGACCAGAACCTGGTCCATACGCGATGGACGGTCGTGTACCGCCGGGATGATCCGCGGAAGTTTGCCGAGAGCATCACACCCGGCGACGAGCGCGACATCGTGCGTGCGGCTGTCAGCCGCGGGGTGATCCAGGCGGTCGCGACAACGGCCATCGACGATCTGCTGCGCGAGACGGGGACGGCCGGTGGCGTGGCCAGCCGGGCGCAACGTGTCGCGCAGGAGCTGCTCGACACCATCGGCGCTGGGATCGTGGTGGAAAATCTGGTGATGTCGCAGCGCACCCCGCCGCTGAGTGTGTGGAGCGCCTTCAACGAGGTGCAGACGGCCGAGAGCACGGCCCAGGGCGCGCTGGTGCGAGCCGAGAGCTATGCCACCGAGCAGTTGAATCGCGTGGCCGGCTCGGCCGCCAAGCCCTTGCTCGACCAGATCACGTTGTACGAGCAGGCGGTCGAACTGGGAGATCTGCAAGCCCAGGAGCAGATCCTGCCCCGCATCCATGCCATTTTGGACGGCCGGCCGGTGGAGATCGATGGCGAGATCCAGCGGTTCGATGTCACGGGCGAAGTTTCCAAGATCCTCAATGATGCCCAGCAGGCGGCCATCGAAGTGGAGCAGTCGGCCCGCCGGATCCTGGCGCTGTACCGCGTCAAGCTGCCGCAGTATCGCGAGAACCCCGACCTGGTGCTGCGTGGCGACTGGGCCCGGATGATGCGCACCGTGCTGGCACGCGAGACGGTGGAAGTGATGATGGTGCCGACCGGACCGCTGCACCTGCTGGTCAACATGGACCCGGACATCCGCCGGCGGATCGAGGAACTCGAACGCGAGCGGATGAACCTCGAAGCCCTGGAACGCCGGACGCGGACCCTGCTGGAACAGCAGCACCGCACGGACACGGAGATGCGGCAGTTTGGCGGTTGACACGAATCGCACGGGCACACGCCCCCACGGGGCGTGAGATGAAGGACATGACACGGGCATGACGCAGACGGCAACACAGTCGACCCTGGAGACGCCCGCCCCCACCGGGGCGAGGCCCGTGGTCGCGGTCCAGGGGCTGAGCAAGACCTTCCGTGATTTCTGGATGAGGCCGCGCGCCCGGGCGGTCTCGGACGTCAGTTTCGAGATCCGTCCAAAGGAGATCTTTGGTTTGCTCGGGCCCAACGGCTCGGGCAAGAGCACGACGATCAAGATCCTGCTGGGGCTGCTCAAGCCCACGAAGGGCCGCGTGGCCGTCTTCGGCAAGTCTCCGACGGACGTGGCGATCAAGAAGCGCATCGGGTACCTTCCCGAGGAGAGTTACCTTTACCCGTTCCTGAATGCCCGAGAGACACTGGACTATTACGGCCGGCTGTTCGGGCTCGACCACTCGACCCGGCAGAAGCGCATCGACGAGTTGCTCGACATGGTGGGGCTGCGGGCGGCACAGTACCGCCAGGTGCGTGAGTATTCCAAGGGCATGCAGCGGCGTATCGGTTTGGCCCAGGCGCTCATCAACGACCCGGACCTGCTCATCCTCGACGAACCCACGACCGGGCTGGACCCCATCGGCACAAGGCAGGTCAAGGACCTGATCGTCGAGTTGGGACGCCGAGGGAAGACCGTGCTGCTCTCCAGCCACCTGCTGGCCGACGTCGAGGACGTGGTAGACCGCATGGTTGTGCTCTACGGCGGACGCATCCGCAAGCATGGGGATTGCGAGGAACTGCTCGAAACTCAGGATCGCACGACCATCGAGACCGACACGCTCGACGAGGCCACGCTCGCGGAGATCGACGCGTTGATTCGCCGTCGCTCGGGAGGCACGAAGTCGGTGCAGCGCGTCTCGCACCCCCGTCAGAAGCTCGAAGACCTGTTCCTCCAGATCGTCGAGGAGGCCCAGGCCGAACGGCTGGAAACCGCCGGTGCCATGGCCGGTGGCGCGACGGCAGGGTTCCTGCGCGCGGGCGCTGCCGACGAGCCACGCGAGGGCGAAGCGCTGATCGGCGACCTGGTGCGAGGCGGGGCCGAACCGCAAGACACCTTGCCCGAGCCCGAAACGGTCGAGCCGCAAGCCGAGCCGCAAGCCATGGACACCGTGACCGTTGAAGACCTGATCGAAGACGAGCCCAAGATCGTTGAGCCCAAGGCCGATGATTCGATGGATCTCGGGGTGATCGATTCGCTGCTGGACGACGACGGTGGCAAGGGCAAGGCCGGGAGTGGCGACCGATGACCGGCCTGTGGTCGAAGATCGATCGCGTGCAGAAGTCTCGCGGGTTCAAATACATCGCGACGGTGTTGCTCGCGGTCTTGGCCTTGGTTGCTGGCGTGACCTACGTGGTCCGTTCCAACACCGACCGCGCGAGCGACCAGGTCCAGTTTTTCGACGCGTCCCGGATCGAAGATCCGGCGATGCGGGCCCAGGTGGAAAGGCAGCAGCGGGCAATCCAGCAGATCCTGGCCCAGGACCGCAGCCCCTTGGCGGTCGGCCTGGGCATTGCCGTGGGCCTGGGCATGAGCCTGGCGATCGTCTGGCTCGGGCTGAGCCTGACGTATCTGCTGCTGGGCCTGGCGGTGACGCTCGTGGCCGGTCCGATGATGCTGCTGTCGTACTACGGACGAGCGGGCCCGACCCTGGGAGAGTTCGGACGCATCCTCTCCGGGGCGGCGTTGCTGACAATGTTCTTCACCGCCGGGCTCGAGGTCATGCGGCTGGCGCTGTCGGTCTCGACCGGTCCGGTCTGCGCGGTGGCCCGCAACGTGCTGGCCGAGGCCGTGCGGATGAAGGTCTCGCTGCTGCTGATCGTGCTGCTGATCTTCGGTCTGGCCGCGGTGCCGATGCTGCTCAACGAGGGCACGCCGCTGCGGTATCGGATGCAATCGTTCCTGCAATACGGAACGGGCGGCGCGTTCTGGATGATCGCGGTGCTGACGCTTCTGCTTTCGGCGGCGTCGCTGACCGTCGAGCAGCGCGACAAGATCATCTGGCAGACCATGACCAAGCCCGTGCCCGCGTGGAAGTACCTGCTGGGCAAGTGGCTGGGCGTGATGTCGCTCAACGCGGTGCTGCTGGTGGTGTGCGGGTCGGCGATCTTCCTCTTTGCCGAGTATCTCCGGCAGCAGCCGGCCAAGGGCGAATCGGTCGCGTACGTCTCGTCGGGGGTTCGTTTCGGGGATTCTGTGCTGAGCGAAGACCGCCGCATCCTGCACAACCAGGTGCTGCGAGCGCGCGTGGCGCGGGACATCGACCTTCCGCTGGCCAAGAACAGTCCCGAGTTTGCCCAGATCGTGGACCAGTACATCCAGCAGCGCGATCAACTCGACGAGATCGAGCGCCTGGAGCAGGGCCCACGGACGCGCACGCAGATCCGCGACGACCTGTACAAGGACCTCGTGCAGCGCTTCCGCACGATCGACCCGGGGCAGGGGATGGCCTACACCTTCAGCGGGCTGCACCGAGCGGCCCGGCAAGACTCCCCGCTGCTGCTGCGCTATCGCATCGAATCGGGCGCGAACATGCCCGACGAGTTCTTCCGATTGGTCTTTCGCGCCGGAAACTACCTGGTCGAGCGCGAGGTGGGCCTGGCGCAGACGCTGATCATCGACGACATCCCGCCCTCGGCGATCAACGAGGACGGGGTGCTCGAGCTGGAGATCATCAACGGCTCGCTCGTGCGCGGCAGCAGCGGGCAGATCGGCGTCGTGCCCAACCCGAGGTCGATCCGCTTCCCCGCCGGCGGGCTGGAGCTGAGTTACAGCGTCGGCAGTTATCAGATGAACTTCCTGCGGGTGATGGTCGTGCTGTGGATCAAGCTGGCGTTCCTGTCGCTGCTGGCCATCGCGGCATCGACGGCGCTGAGCTTCCCCGTGGCGTGCCTGGTGGCCTTTGGAGCGTTCTTTGCCGCCGAGAGCGCCCTGTTCCTCGAAGAATCCCTGGAGGTCTACAACCCATTCTTCGGCGAGGGCATCGGGCCCGTGTTGTCGGCGGTGGTGGGCACGATCTCTCGCGGGGTCATCTGGCTCTTTCGCGTCTACGCCGACCTGAACCCGACCCAGAAGCTCGTGGCCGGCGAGTATGTCTCGTGGACCAGCCTGGGGCAGGGCATCGTGGTGCTGGGCGTGTGGTGCGCGGTGTTGTTTGGCCTGGCGTGGCTGGTCTTCCGATCGCGAGAACTGGCGATCTATTCGGGCCAGTGAACCCACGCCGATCGTGCGGGGTATGGATCGTTGGGAATCCGTCTGAGGAGGTCCGCTATGCCGCAGGGGCGCATGACGCAGCTGGTCGCATTGGTGGTGTGCGTGGTGTTCCTGGGCGTGTCGGGGCTGGTCTCGGCCGACCTGACGGCTTCGGCGGGTAGGTACAAACTGAGTTATACCGAGCAGGCCGAGGCGGGCGACCCGCCCCAGGTGGCCCTCGGCATCGCGATGGGTGCATTCCGCGGGCTGTTCGTGAACATGCTGTGGATCCGCGCCAACGAGTTGAAGGAAGAGGGCAAGTACCACGAGGCGGTGGACCTGGCCCGGGCGATCACGCGGTTGCAACCTCGCTTCCCGCAGGTCTGGGCCTTCCACGCGTGGAACATGGCGTACAACATCTCGGTGACCACCAACACGCCCCAGGAGCGATGGAACTGGGTCAGCCAGGGCATCGACCTGCTGCGCAGCGAGGGGGTCGTCCACAACCCCACGGACATGGTGATCCACAAGGAGTTGGCCTGGCTGTTCCTGCACAAGATCCAGGCCTTCGCCGACGATGCGCACTGGTATTACAAGCTGCAACTGGCCGAAGAGTGGCACGAGATCCTCGGCCCGCCGCCCGCGCCCGTGCCGGGCAAGAACACCCGCGAGGACCGCATCGCGCAGTTCGAGGCGTGGCTGATGCCCATCGTCGAAGCGCCCGAAACACTGGCGCAGGTGGTCCAGAAGAACCCCAGGGTCGGGGAACTGGTCTCCCGACTCTCGGCGATGGACATCGACCCCATGAGCCAGCGCATGCTCCGCAACGTGACGCGCACACGCGTGGCGATGGCCTCGGCGATCTGGCCCCAACTGCGGTTGCAGGCCGACGAACGCTTCTCGGCGGTATCTGAGATCGTGGCCGATCCGGCCTACGAGAGCGCCTGGGCGGACCTTCTGGCCTTCACGCGCCGGCGGGTGCTGATGCGTGAGTACAACATGGAGCCGCGGCGGATGCTTCGGTACACGACGACGTACGGTCCGTTGGACTGGCGGCACCCCGCGGCGCACGCGCTGTACTGGGCCCAGAAGGGCGTCGAGGGCGGCATGACCCGCATCGAGGCGGTCAACTCCAAGGACCTGGACTTCATCAACACCGACCGACTGGTGGTCCACTCCATCCAGGAACTGTGGCGCACGGGCCAGTTGTGGTTCGACTACAACACCATGCTGTTACGCGGGAGCGAGCAACAGCCCTTCTACCTGGGCATCCCCGACACGGCCTACATCCCCGTGTACGGGCAGATCCTGGCCGACGTGGTGGAACGCAGCTACTACGAGAGCGAGGAACGCGCTTATAACTCCTACGCGGCGGGCTACGAAAACTTCATCAAGGACGCCATCCGGTATCTGTACCGCCGGGGCAACCGCGACGTCGCCGCCCAGATGAAGGACGACCTGGCAAACTTCAAGTTCGCCAACATCAACGACCGCACGCGCCTGCAATGGCTGGCTCAGGACATCGACCGCTTCGTGCGGGCCGAACTGGGCGAGCGGCTGGGTTCGCCTTCGGTGGCGTTGCAGGAGGTCATCGGCTCGCTGCAAGATGCCTACCTGACGGGCCTGGTGGGCAACAACCGGGAGGTCTTCGAGTCGTCGATGCGATACGCGCGGGAGTACCACGCGGCGTTCCTTCAGCAGCAGTTGCGAGAGAACCCGCACGGCCGCGTCAGCCGCATGGAATTCCTGGACCGGCGCTTCGACTTCGTGGCGGGGCAGATCTTCAGCATGATCCTTCCCCAACTGGATCTGGATATGGCCCAGCAGGCGTATTACAACGCGCCCGAAGACCTGCGCCGGTGGGCGTATGACGGGCTGGTGGAGCGGTACAGGCCGCTGTTCGAGGACGAGACCGGCCAGTTACGCGTCGAGGGCCGCCGATTCTCGGCGGTCTTCCCCGAGCCCGATGGCATGCCCGCGTTCCGGGCCATGGTCGAGCGAGAGTTGCAGGGCCGCCAACGCGACCTCCAACGCGAACTCAAGTAGTCCGCAACGCCTTCGGTGTTCCTTTCACGACGCCAGCAGGCCAAGGGCCGCCTCGTAGCGTTCGGCGGTGTGCGCCACCACATCGGCGGGCAGTAGCGGCCCGGGCGCGCTCTTGTCCCACAGGCCGCCCTCGACAAGCCCCATGAGATACTCACGCACGTACTGCTTGTCGAAGCTGGCCTGCGATCGGCCGGGGGCGTACTGGTCGGCGGGCCAGAAACGGGAACTGTCGGGCGTCAGGGCCTCGTCGGCCAGCATCGGCTCGCGAGCGCCCTTCTCGCGATCGACCGGCCAGGCGAACTCGAACTTGGTGTCTGCCAAGATAATGCCGCGCGAGAGGGCGTGCTCGGCCGCGGCGTTATAGATGGCCAGCGAACGCTCGCGCAGGTCGGCGACCAAGTCTGCCCCCAGCAGGCCAGCGGCCTGCTCGAAGGAGATCGGCTCGTCGTGCTCGGGCGGCTCGGCCTTGGTGCTGGGCGTGAAGATGGGCTCGGGCAGACGATCGCACTGCCGCAGGCCCGCGGGCAGGGCGATGCTGCTGATGCGCCCTGTGGCCCGGTAGTCCTTCCAGCCCGAGCCTTCGAGGTAGCCCCGCACGACGCACTCCAGGCGGATGATCTCGCCGCGGCGGGCGATGGTGGTGCGGCCGGCCAGGTCGGCCCTGGGCGTGGCGTCGGGCAAGGCGAAGGCGGCCTGGGGCAGGTCGGGCTCGTCGGCGATGAAGTGCGTGGGCCCAAGGCCGCGGGCCTGGAGCCAGCGGAACCACCAGGCCGACAGGGCCGTCAGCACGCGCCCCTTGCCGGGGATGGGCGTGGGCAGCACCACGTCGAAGGCCGACAGGCGGTCGGTGGCGATGATGGCCACCCGATCGTGCCCCAGGCTGTACACCTCCCGGACCTTGCCCCGATGGAGCAATGGGAGGGCCAGTCGGGTTTGGGCTATGGTGGCCCCCTGGGTAGGCTCGGCGGGTGGCATGGCCGTATGGTAGTGGTCGCGGGCCGGTGTCGTGTCGCGATGGGTCCCCGGCAGCCTTGAGGAGAGACGCAACGGGATGCTCCAGTTCTTCGTGCATCGCGATGGTGGGCCGGCGGGCCAATGGCCCCTGCGACATGCCGGGATCGTCGCGGCCGACGGTTCGACCGCCCCCGGTGAGATCAGCATCCTCGACGGACTGCTGACGGTGGCAACGCGCCATGGCGGCACGGTGTCCCTCGAGGTGCTCTTCCCCCTCGACGGCGGGCCCGATCGGCCCGGGCGGGAGCTGCTGCTGTCCACCACGTTGCTGCCCCAGCGGCCAAGCCCCTACCTGCTGGCCCTCGAACTGGCCCGCAAGCAGGTCATGCGCTTCCTCAACGCCCTGGAAGACTGGAACCTGGCGATGCTGCCGGCCGACCACCGGGCCCTGGTGACCTTCGAGCGGGCCCGCGAAGACTTCTCGGCCGCGCTGGTCTCCTGGCGCAGCGTGCAGGCCAACGGCGCCAAGGCCGACGACCCGGGCGTGGGCGAGGCCGACGCCAAGGCCCGCCGCGCACTCAACGACGCGTGCGAGGCGGGCGAGTGGCTGGTGGCCGAGGCCGTCGCGCGCGGGCTGGCGGCCCGGGCCGATGGATCGTGGTTCGCCGACGCCGTCGAGCGGGCCGAGCGTTCGATCGGCCGACCGGCCACCAAGCCGGTGTCGGTGGTCAAGGCGCCCGAGGCGCACGGCGTGGCGCTCGCGGGCGTGGCGCGCGTGGGCTGCGGTGTCGATCCGGCATCCTTCGAGCCGCCGGCCCAGGCGGCGCTGACGCGCGCGGCCGACTTCGTCGCCGTGCCCATGCCCTGGTCGGCGGTCGAGCCCGCCGAGGGCAGGTACCAGTTCGCCGCGACGGACCGGTGGATCGAGTGGGCCGTGCGCGTGGGCAAGCTGCCCGTGGTGGCCGGCCCGCTGCTCGATTTTGCGCCCGGCAAGATGCCCGAGTGGCTCTACATCTGGGAGAACGACTACGAGACGCTGCGCGAGTTGGTCTACGAGCACGTCCGCCAGGTGGTGACGCGCTATCGCCGGACGGTGCAGTGGTGGACGGTGGCCTCCTCGCTGGGGGCCGAGGGCGCGATGGGCCTGCGCTTCGAGCAGATCGCCGACGTGCTGCGCGTGGCGACGACGGTGGTGCGCAAGCTCCACCCCCAGGGCCGCGTGCAGGTCGAGATCGTCGACCCCTTTGCGCTCTACGCGGGCCGATCGCCCCGCACCGTGCCGCCGCTGCTGCTGGGAGAACTGATCGCCCAGGCCAGCGCCCGCGTCGACGCCATCGGCCTGCGCATCGACCTGAGCGACCCCGCCGCGGCCGGCGCGGTCCGCGACGCGATGGCCTTCTCCGAGATGCTCGACCGCTACGCCGTGCTCGACCGGCCGCTGTCGATCACCTTCGCCCAGTGCCCAAGCGGCCCGGGCGTCGACCAGGGCGAGAGCGGCTCGTGGGATGGCCCCTGGTCGCCCAAGGCCCAAGCCGACTGGATCGACCGCGTGCTGGTCGTGGCGGCGGCAAAGCCCTACGTCCATTCCATCGCGTGGGGCCTGGCCCAGGACACGCCCCGGGCCGCGGGCGGCGTGGGGCTGGTCGACGCCGCCGGCGCGCCCCGGCCCGCGCTCTTGGCGCTGGTGAACCTGCGGCAATCCGTGCGTGCCGGCCAGGTGGTGGGGGCCAAGGGATGAGCGTGCCCGTGGCGCGCTGGGTGGCGGCGATGGCCATCGGCGGCCTCGGGCTGGCCGGCATGGGCTACAGCCTGGCCACGAGGGCCACACCCGCGCCGCCGCCGGTGGTCTTCGTGCCCCGCACCGTCACCCCCACGACACAAACTCCCACGACACAAGCCCCCACGACCCAGACCCCCGCAATCCAAACCCCCGCCACGCAGGCACCAGCGCCGCAACAAACCGCCACGGCCGCCGAATCGCCCGGGGCGCCCCCGCCTTCCGAGCCCGCCCAGAAACTCGAAGCCGGCAGGACGCTGGACGTCAACACCGCCACCGCCGAGCAACTGCAACTGCTGCCGGGCATCGGCCCCTCGCGGGCGGCGGCGATCATCGCCGATCGGGAACGCAACGGCCCCTACCGCACGGTGGAAGACCTGGCCCGCGTCCGCGGCATCGGCCCGGTGACGGTCGAGAACCTGCGGCCCTACGTGCGGATCGGCCCGCCGTAGCGCGGGGGCTGGGGGGGCCAGATCGCAAATGGCAGATCGCAGATGGCAGATCAAGAGGCGGAAGATCCCCTCTTCATCTACCATTTGCTATCTGCTATCTTCTCAATCGCACCCGTCCAGGAAGGCCGCCTCATAAAAGAGGTAGTCCAGGGCGGTCAGCCGGCCATCGCCGTCGAAGTCGGCGCGCAGGTCGCCCGCGGCGAAGAGGTTCTGGAACTCGAGGAAGTCGAAGATGGTCACGACGCCGTCGCCGTCGAGGTCGGCCCGGCAGGGGATGCAGCCTGGGTCCACGTCGAGGTCAAAGAGGTAGGCGGCGCCGGTCGTGCCGCGGTCGGGGACCCAGTCGAGCCGAGAGCCGACGAGCACCTTCGAGCCCGCCGAGGCGATGCCGGTGCCGTACTGGTCGGTGCGCCCCGGCGGATTGGGCAGGAGCCTTCGGGTCTCGACCCACCGGCCCGCCGCGTCGCGTCGGAAGGCGTAGGTCATGCCCACGATCCTCGCGGGCGTGGACGTGGCGTCGTTCATGGCGGTTGCGAACAGCCTATCGCCCAAGACGTGGACGATTGTCCCCAATCGGCTCAATTCACGCGCGCGCTCGTGCGTGATTTCCTGCTCGAGCGTCCACGTGCCATCCACGAGCGTATAGGTCCGCACGACGCCCTGGTAAAGGTGTGTTCGGCCGGTCGTATTCGCGCCGACAGCCAGCGTTGTGCCGTCAAAGTCCAAGCTCACGCCAAACCAGCCGACGTCTGCGGAAACGATCTTCTGGGTGAACTCGAGCGTGCCATCGGCTAGGCGTCGATACACGAAGACCGACCCGCCGGCGCGTGTGAGCTCATCGTCGAGATATGCCGAAACGAAGACCCAATCATCGCCTGCCCGCATACGGCATCCAAAACAAGCCGGGACAATGGGCGAATCTGGTGGCGAGACCGAATCGAGATGCCCCCATTGCCCATCACTCATTTTGTAGACATGAAATCTGTTGTCTGCACTCCCTGCCTTGATGAGCGCAATATCTTTATCAATCACAACTTGACTACCAAAATGCTCCCGGATAGCCGGAGGCGGCCGGATCCGTGCCACCTCGACCCACTCCTGACCATCGAACTCGTAGATGAAGGCCGCGCCCTGGCGCAGTTCCGAACCGGGCCACTGGGTGTTGAGCGCGCCGACGATGAGGCGATCGCCGTCCACGTCCATGCTGATACCAAATCCATCATACAACCGCACGTCGAGTGGCACGATGGTCTGCACGTGGACCAGTTGTTCGTTGCCATCCAACTCGTAAACAAAGACCGCGCCCGTTGCGCAGGAAATCGGTGCGCCGGGGCACAGCGTGCTGGCCTGAGAAGAGGATAAGAACCAATGGTGCCCATTCGTGATGATATTCGGGTTCATGAAGACTGTCGGCACCTCCGGCGGCGCCACCACCCGCTGGGGCTCGCACACGTCCGAACCCTGCGCGAGGCAGCACGACGCGACGGCGAGCATGGCAAGGGGCGTGGTCTTCATGCAAGAGGATACAGCCCGAACAAGGCGACGGTTTCACCCGATCGCGGATTCCACAAAATATTTGCCAGAATAGGGAAAACAGCACTTGACCCGAGCGCCCCCCCCCCGAGTACATTGGGGTGGTCGATAACTCGAAGCAAAGGAGACTCGAGCCATGAACGTTCGAACAGCTATCGCGTGCATCTTGGGCATCACTGGCCTCGCGATGGGGCAGAACCACGCCATCTATACCGTCGACAAGGAAGACTATCGGGCCGACCTGAGCACGGCCCCATCGCTGGCGGTGGGCCTGGAACAGGTCGTCGTCGTGGGATCGCACCGGATGATGATGTTCGACAAGTCCCAGGCGATCGATCCGATGAATCCCCAGGACGTTCGCAACTGGGGGCCGATCCAATATTCACCGACGTATCCGTTCCTGACGTCCTCGCCGTCCTCCGGCTCGACGATCTCCGCGCTGATCTATCCTCGGGCCGAATTTGACCCCATCACGGGCAACGTCTGGATCCTCTACAGCCAGGCTTCTGGCACGGAATCGACCGATCCGGTCTTCGAGCCCGCACGGCCCGAGTTCGGTGGGGGCGCGTGCATCCGGCGCCTGCACATCGCCGCCAGCCGGCGGCCGGATTTTGACAGCTTCAACGTGCGCCTGCCCGGCGTCATCCCGCCCGTGCCCGACCCGTTCGGCTTTACCTACTGGACCGGGTCGACGGCCATCCCCGAGCCCGACCTGGGCGGCGCGGCGTTGAACCTGAACTTGCCCCTCCTGCCATACGATCCAAACCATGTTTCAGACCATTTCCCCGTCCAGAACAACCTCCTCAACCCTTCGATGGGCTTCGATACCAACCATGTCATCATCGTCGCCGATGATTCGTCGAACTGCGTGATCAGTGGTCTACAAGGCGATCCGACGGGTTGTTCCCAGGTGATTCTGTTCATCCCCCGTGTATTTGATGAGGGCGGCGTGCAGCGGACGATCCATGACGGCGGCCGCATCTCCGAAACGGACATTACCATCGCTCGGATGACTGGTGAACCACTGATCGCGGACGCCGGCTGCGAAGCCCTGGTGGTACAGGAGCCCTACGAGCAGTACGAGAACATCACGCTGATCATCAGCACCGACGGCACGACGTTCGGTGGCGTCGGAATCCAGGGCATCCGGCTCAAGGGCGTCTTCTGGGATGATATGGGCACGCCGGATCCTTCAGACGATCGGTGGCAGGTCCGACAGAGGGTGATCCAGATCGGCACGCAGTGGCAAGTCGACGACATGCTGCTGACCGGCATGGAGCTGTTGGCCATCAAGCATTCACCGCTTCCATTCCTCTTTTACCCGAAGGCGCCCAACGGTTTCACCCCGACGCTCGAGGATGAATCCTTTGCGACGGCCGTGCTGACCAGGGACAACATGGGCAACCCGCGAGTCTTTGCGGCCCATGCGGGCGTGATCGCCGATTCGATGCTGGGCACTCGATGGGTGGTGCAGTGGTACCTCATCGATCCGGATTTCGGAAGCATCGTTACGCCCCCGACGAATCCGCCTCGATACACGAAGTTCCATAATGCGCCGTTGCTCTCCGAGACGTGGAGGCCCTCGATCGTCGAGATGGGACGCATCGAGTCGGATGAAATCAATGTGGTCGGGGACTGCTACCTTCCGGCACTCGGCGTGACCCGTTCGGGTCAGGCCTTTGTCGAATACACCTTCTCCAACGAGACGATCGACCCGAAGATCGTGCGAAAGCAGGTACTGCCATCATCGTTCATCACCGTTCCGCCAGCAATCATGCAGGCCGGGCCCCCAAGCGGTTATGGGCAGACCGATGATCGCTGGGCCCTGTACTCCGACTTGCAGGCCGATCCGACCCTGTGCAGGTTCTGGTCGACCCACACGCTGGTCGAGGATGAAGATACTCGCCTTGTCTGGATGTTCCAGCGCAATTTCCCTTGCTTCTCACTGGACCTCAACGCCAACGGCCTGGTCGATCCCTTCGACCTCCTGCTCTACACCGACTGGTACATCTCCGGCGACGAGCGGGCCGACACCGACATGGACGGCGTGGTCGACGCGGTGGACATGGCCAACTACCTGAACGCCTACCAGGAGGCGACCCAGCCGTAGACCATCCGCGGCCGCGCTGCGGGCGGCGGGCCACCTTGGGCAACACCCCGCGCGAGCGCCGCTGGCGCGGTCCTTTGCATTCCGAACCACACCTCCCACGACCCCCACACCCCCAACGCCCACACGAAACCCGATCAATCCCGGCTGAAGCGCGAGGCCTCCCGGGCGCGTGCCGGGGCTTGGGGTGCGCTGCGAATGTCTCCGGGTGCGCGCACCCACAAAAAGAGTGTGCGCACCCAAAGACATTTTTTGCGCCTCGGGAACCTTCCAAAACCCTTGCGAACCCCGCTGGCACGCTCTGGGAGCGGCTTGCCTGAACAGTGATCGAACAACATGCCCGGGCACGCGCCTGGGCCTGGTTTTTTTGCGTGTTGGACGGTCTTGGGGTGCCGGCATCGGGCCCACGGCGTCGGGCTCGCTATAGGATCGCCCGCTTGCACACGCTGCTGGCGGACCTTGGCGGGCTCGACACGCTGACCCATGCCCTGAGCGGCGGGGGCCGGCCACGCGTGCGCGGGGCCATCGGGGCCTCGCCCAGTGTGACCGCCGCCACCCTGGCCCATCGTCTCGATCGCCCGGTGGTGCTCATCCACGCCCACGTCGAGGACGCCCAGCACGCCGCCGACGAGCTCGAGGCCCTGGGCCTGGCGGTGGTGGAACTGCCCGCCGTCGAGGCCGGGCCGGGGGGGGCGTCGGCGCGGGCGCTGGCGGGGCGCGTGGCGGCGGTCCGGCGCGTGCGAGAGCTGGCCGCGGGCGGCGGGCCCTTCGCGGTGGTGGGCTCGATCCACGCGTGGATGCAGCCCGCGCCCACGGCACAGGCCATCGACGCCCTCAGCCGCACCGTGCGCCGGGGCGACCGCGTGGACCCCACCGAGCTCGTGCGCTGGCTGGGCCAGGCGGGCTACGAGCGCGTCGACGCGGTGGAAGAGCCCGGCCAGTTCGCCCAGCGCGGGGGCATCCTGGACGTGTTCCCCGCGGCGCCGGGCGTGGATCAGGACGCGGCCGTGCCCGTGCGGCTGGACTTCTTTGGCGACGAGGTCGACCGCGTCGCCGAGATCGACGTGCAGAGCCTGGCCAGCGTGGTGGCGATGGAATCGGTGGACCTGCCCGCGGCAGTGGGCGAGGCGGCCGATACCGGGGGCGTTGGGGGTGTGGGGGGTGTGTGCTTTGTCGAGCACTGCCCGAGCAGCGCCGTGGGCCTGCTCATCGAGACGCTGGAGGTCAGCGAGCAGGGCCGCGGCTATTACGAGCGGGTGAAGGCCGACTCGGGCGTGATCGCGCACACGGCGGTGGTGAAGCTCGCGCTGGAGCGGCTGCACGCCTTCGCCGAGATCAACCAGTATTCGAGCACGGGCGACGCCGAAGAACTATCCCTGCCCGTGGAGCGGCCGCCGGATTTCAGGCACGAGTGCGACGCCGGGGCCGCGGGCGTCATCGCCGCCGTCGGTGCGTGGGCGGCAAGCGAGCACGCCCGCGTGCTGGTGCCCTGCGCCACGCCGGGAGAGATCAGCCGCCTGGGCGAGTTGATGGCCGAGGCGGGCGTGGCGGCCATCGAGCCCTGGCACGCGGCGATCGCGCACGGGTTCGTGTGGAGGCAGGAAAAGCCCGTCGCGGTGCTGCCGCTGCACGAGTTGCTGGGGCGCGCGCCCGTGCGTCGCCGGCACGCCCGGCTCAAGAGCGGCCGCACGGTGGACGCGTTCCTGGACTTTGCGCCCGGGGACTTTGTCGTCCATGCCGACCACGGCATCGCGCGGTTCGCGGGCCTGTCGCTGATGGACCGCGGCGACGGCGCCAAGCGCGAGCCCGCCCCGGCCAACAGGAAAAAGAAGAAGCCCGACGATTTCCAGCTCGAAGAGTTCCTGACCCTGGAGTTCAAGGACCGGGCCCGCCTGCATGTGCCGGCCACGCAGATCGACCTGGTGCAGAAGTACGTGGGCGGCTTCGGCGGCGCGCCGCCGCTCTCGCAGCTGGGCGGGCAGCGCTGGAAGGGCCAGAAGCAGAAGGTGGCCGAGTCGGTCAAGGACCTGGCCGGCGAGCTGCTGCGCGTGCGGGCGGCCCGCGAGGCCAGCGAGGGCATCGCCTACCCCGCCGACACCACCTGGCAGAAGGAGTTCGAGGCCGAGTTCCCCTATCAGGAAACCGAAGACCAGCTCGCCGCCCTGGCCGCCATCAAGCGCGACATGGCCAGCCCGCGCCCGATGGACCGGCTCGTCTGCGGCGACGTGGGCTTCGGCAAGACCGAGCTGGCCATCCGCGCCGCCTTCAAGGCCGCTGAGTATGGAAGGCAGGTGGCCGTGCTGGTGCCCACCACCGTGCTGGCCGAGCAGCACGAGCGCACCTTCCGCGAGCGCTTCGCGGCGTATCCCTTCCGCGTCGAGAGCGTCTCGCGCTACAAGACCGCCAGCGAGATCAACGCCACGCTGGCGGCGCTGCGCAAGGGCGAGGTGGACGTGATCATCGGCACGCACCGGCTGCTGAGCAAGGACGTGCGCTTCGCCGACCTGGGGCTGGTCATCATCGACGAGGAGCAGCGCTTCGGCGTCGAGCACAAGGAGCGATTGCTGCGCCTGCGCACCGAGGCCGACGTGCTGACGCTCAGCGCCACGCCCATCCCCCGCACGCTGCACATGGCGATGCTCGGGCTGCGCGACATCTCGAGCCTGACCACGCCGCCCGCCGAGCGGCAGAGCGTGGTGACCGAGGTGTGCCCCTTCGACCGCCGGCGCGTGGAGCAGGCCATCGCCCGAGAATTAGCCCGCGAGGGGCAGGTATTCTTCGTGCACAACCGCGTGCGCGACATCCGGGCCCGGGCCGCCGAGGTGCAAGGCCTCGCGCCCGATGCCCGCATCGTCGTGGGCCACGGGCAGATGCCCTCGGGCGAGCTCGAGGAGGTCATGCTCAAGTTCGTGCGCCGCGAGGCGGACATATTGGTGAGCACGACGATCATCGAGAGCGGCATCGACCAGCCCAGCGCCAACACCATGATCATCGCCGACGCCGACCACTTCGGCCTGGCCGACCTGCACCAGCTGCGCGGGCGCGTGGGCCGCTCCAGCCGGCGGGCCTACTGCTACCTGCTGCTGCCCGAGGACGGCGTCTTGAGCGCGGTGGCCAGGAAGCGGCTGGCCGCCGTCGAGCAGTACGCCATGCTCGGGGCGGGCTTCAAGATCGCCATGCGCGACCTGGAGATCCGCGGCGCGGGAAACTTACTGGGGGCCGAGCAGAGCGGCCACATCGCCGTCGTGGGCTACGACATGTACTGCCGACTGCTCGAGCAGGCCGTCCACGAGATGACCGGCCAGCGGGTGGTCACCCACAGCCGCATCGCGCTGGACGTGGGGCTCAAGGGCTACATCCCGCAAAGCTACATCCCCGGCGACGTGCGCCGCATGGCCGCCTATCGCCGCATCGCCCTGGCCGCCCGCATGGACGACGTGCGGGCCCTGCGCGAGGACCTGACCGAGGCCTATGGCACGCCGCCGGGCCAGGTCGAGCGGCTGCTGGCGCTGGCCGAGCTCCGCGTGGCGCTGGCCGCCGCGGGCGTGGGCAGCGCGGCCGTGCGCGGGGCCGACGTGATCCTCTTTGCAGCCCACCCCGGGCCGGTGCTCGACATGCTCCAGGGCATCGCCGGCACGCTGGCCAGCCTGCCCCCCAGCACGGGCGGGGCCGCCCGCCGAGACGGCGACACCGCCCAGCCCCTCCACGAGATCTACTGGCGGCCGCCCGAGGCCTACCGCCAGGGCCGGACGCTGGTGGAGGTGCTGTGCAAGCGGCTTGGGGCACGAGGCGGGGCGGCGTCGGACCCGATGGCCACGGGTCCATCGGCCAGATAACCACCCCCACACCCCCACACCACCACACCACCTCACCACCTCACCACCTCACCCCCTAGATCAAACCCCCACCAAACCCCCGCCAACACCCCCACCAACACCCCCACCAACACCCGTTCCGGGCCGGATCGCACGCGGCACCCGGAATGCCGCGGCCGCGTCGGGGCCGCCGCTGGTGCCGTTTCGAGCCCGGGGGCGTCACATCCGGCACGCCGGGCGTCACATCCGGCACGCCGGGCGTCACATCCGGCACGCCGGGCGTCGCGTCCGGCACGCCGGGCGTCACGTCCGGCACGCCGGGCGTCGCATCCGGCACGCCGGGCGTCACGTCCGGCACGCCGGGCGTCGCATCCGGCACGCCGGGCGTCACGTCCGCCGCGGCGTGTCCCTCCTGGTGTGGCCACCGGGAACATCCCCGCCCGGCCCCGGATAGGCACTATCCCGTATATATGGGTAACACCAAGGTCGTCCGGTTCGTACCCTCCATGGGTACACGCGGATCCAGACCGAGCCATGGACGCGCCCCCGAGCCCGACAAAGAGCCCGACAAGGAGGCGAATGGTGCGAGCGGAGCAAACGGTGCGAGCGCGGGGGGTCGTGGGGGTCGTGGGGGTGGCCCGGGTCATGGCGGCCCTGTTTGTTGTTGGCTGCCTGCTGGTGCCTGCGGCCCGGGCGATGGACCTCGGCGACCTGTCCCAGCCGGGGGCCTTTGCCGTCTCGGCCAACGTCGCCCGCGTGGAGGTGCCCGGTGCCACGGCCTTCGACGCCCTGCTGTACTACCCCGCCCCGGCCGCCGCCCCCGGGGCCGCGCTCGAGCCCTCGGGGGCGCCCTACCCGGTGGTGGTCTTCGGGCACGGCTTCCTCCAGGCGCCCTCGCGCTACGGCGGGGTGCTGGCCCACCTGGCCTCGTGGGGCTTCATCGTCATCGCGCCCGACACGCAGACGGGCTTCTCGCCCAGCCACGGGCAGTTCGCCCTCGACATGCGCACCAGCATCGACTGGCTGGTGCAAGAGAACGGGCGCGAGGGTTCGGTCCTGCGCGCGGGGGTGGACGTGGGGGCCATCGGCATCAGCGGGCACTCGATGGGCGGTGGCGCGGCCACGCTGGCGGCCGCCGACGACCCGCGCATCATCGCCATCGCCACGCTGGCGGCGGCCGAGACCAGCCCCAGCGCCGTCGCCGCCGCCGGCAGGCTGAGCATCCCCGCCTCGTACATCAGCGGCAGCCAGGACGCCATCACCCCCCTGGCCCAGCACGGCCAGCGGATGTACGACGCCCAGGCCTCGCCGCGCCAGTTGCCCCTGATCCTCGGCGGCTCGCACTGCGGCTTCCAGGACGACCCCTTCCCGCTCTTTTGCGACAGCGGCTCGCTGCCGCGGGCCGAACAACTGGCCCTGACGCGCCGCCTGCTGACGGGCTTCTTCCTGCTGCACCTCAAGGACGATCGCGATGCGGAAGTGGGCCTGTGGCCCTTGGTCTGGGGGCCCGCCGCCGACGCCGACGCGCGACTCACGACCACCAAAGACCCCCGCACCACGCTGGAAGCGCCCCAGCGCGTCGTCCTGCCCCGCGGCACGCGCGTGCAGTTCGAGATGAGCGTGGGCAACACCGGCCCGGCCCGGCCCGGCCTGCAAGCCTTTGCCCAGGGCCCGCGCTGGCCATCGGCCTTCGACCCCGAGGCGCTGCCCTCGCCCGAGCCGGGCCAGGCGGCGCCGGTCTCAGTCACCATCGACGCGCCCCTGGGCGAGCAGGGCGCGCTGCCCTTCCTGCTGAGCGTGCGACGCGAGGACGGCGCCCGCGCGTACGCCTGGGTCGAGGTCGAGGTGCGATGCACCGTCGATTGCGACGGCAACGGCACGGTGGACCTGTTCGACTTCCTGTGCTTCCTGGACCGCTTCTCGCGCGGCGACCCGAGCGCCGACTGCGACGGCGACGGCGCCCTGACGGTCTTCGACTTCCTGTGCTACCAGACCGGGTTCTCGTGGGGCTGCCCGTAACGGCCGGGCCGGGACATCGAGAGCACCCCCGGCAGGATTCGAACCTGCGACCTGCGGATTAGAAGTCCGCCGCTCTATCCAACTGAGCTACAGGGGCTTGGCGTTGTGTTTGGCTATGGTACGCGGGTTCGGCGGGTATGCTTCCGCATGACCCCTTCGGACCGCGCCGCGCCGTACCACCTGTGGGGACAGGTGGGCGAAGATTTCGACCGCCCCAGCCTCGACCAGCTCTTGAACGCCTGCCGCCTGCCCATCGCCCGGGCCGGGGCCCTTTTGCCCGATGCGCACGTGGGCTATGGGCTGCCCATCGGCGGGGTGCTGGCCACCGAGAACGCCGTGGTGCCCTACGCCGTGGGGGTCGATATCGCCTGCCGCGTGAAGCTCTCCGTGCTGGACATCCCCGCCGGCGAGCTCGACCACGACTCGGGACGCGATCGGCTGGCCGGGGCCATCGAGGCCCAGACGCGCTTCGGCGTCGGAGCCGAGTTCGGCAAGCGCGGCGACCGCACGCCCCGCCGCGAGCACCCGGTCATGGACGAGGACTGGTCGGTCACGATGATCACCCAGCACAACAAGGACAAGGCCTGGGCCCAACTTGGCACCAGCGGCTCGGGCAACCACTTCGTCGAGTTCGGCGTGCTGACCGTGGGCAAAGCGGGGGCCGACCTTTTTGCGCCGCATGCGCCCGAAGTGCCGCTGGGCACCGTGCCGAAGGACAGGCCCGCCGATGCCGGGCACGCTTTCGACCTGCCGCCGGGCACGTACCTCGCGCTGCTGAGCCACTCGGGCAGCCGCGGCACGGGTGCAGCCGTGTGCGACCACTACAGCAAGCTGGCGATGCAATTGCGCCCGGACCTCGAGAAGCAGATGAAGCACCTGGCCTGGCTCGACCTGGACAGCCAGCCCGGGCGCGAGTACTGGGAAGCCATGAACCTCATGGGCCGCTACGCCGCCGCCAACCACTGGTGCATCCACCACTGGATCGCCAGGCACCTGGGCGCCCGCGTCATCGCGGGCGTGGAGAACCACCACAACTTCGCGTGGAAGGAGGCCCACGCCGTCACGCTGCCCGACGGCACGCGCCAGCGGCGCGAGGTCGTCGTCCATCGCAAGGGAGCTACCCCCGCGGGCGAGGGCGTGCTGGGCGTCATCCCCGGCTCGATGGCCCACCCCGGCTACGTCGTGCGCGGGCTGGGCGGAGAGGCGGCCGAGCGATCGCTGGCCTCGGCCGCCCACGGCGCGGGCCGCGTCATGAGCCGCACCCAGGCCAAAAACACCTTCCGCTGGGCCCACGTGAAGGAAGACCTGCGGGCCGCGGGCGTCACGCTGCTGAGCGCGGGCATCGACGAGAACCCGCGCGTGTACAAGGACATCCGGCAGGTGATGAAGAGGCAAGAGGACCTGGTCGCCCCCATCGCCCGCTTCGACCCGCGCCTGGTGAAGATGGCCGATGGCGGGGAAAAGGCCGAAGACTGAACACGCCCGCCCCGGCCAGCCCGCACGGCAGGACCAATGGCCCCGGCGGAGCGCGCTCGAGCGGGGTCTGCTTCTGGGCATGGCGCGATGCCCGACCTTCCATGCCTCCCCCGCCAATCATCGCCCATGGAACTCACCCCCCTGCGATACCTGCGCGCCATCGCCGACGCGGGCACCATGACCGTGGCCGCCCAGCGGCTGGGGCTCAGCCAGCCCACGCTGTCGGCGGCGGTGCGCAAGATGGAAGAGGAACTGGGGGTCGACCTCTTCAGCCGCACCGGGCGGGGGCTGACGCCCACCGAGGCGTGCCTGGTTTTGCTCGAGCACACCGACCCGGCGGTGCGCAGCGTCGACGCGGGCGTGCGGGCCGTGCGGGCGCTGGCGGGGCTCGAGGCGGGCACGGTCCGCGTCGGCGCGGGGGCGACGGTGGTGACGTACCTCTTGCCGGGCGTGGTGCAGCGGTTCCGCCAGCGCTACGCGGATCTTCGCGTCAGTGTGCGCGAGGCAGGCAGCAGCCAGGTCGCCGAGGCGCTGCTCAAGGGCGAGCTGGACCTGGGCGTGGTCACCCTGCCGGTGAACATCCCCGGGAGCAACGAGCTGATGACGGTGGCGCGGGCGCAGGACGAGTTGCGCCTGATCGCCCCGCCGGGCCACGCGCTCGCGGGTCGGGCGGATTTCGCGTGGCAGGATTTGGTGGGCGAGGCGGTGGTGGGCTTCGAGGCCGGCAGCAGCGTGCGCGCGGTGATCGATCAGGCGGCCGCGGCCCACGGCGTGATGCTCGAGGTGGTGGTCGAGTTGCGGTCGATCGAGGGCATCGCCCGCATGGTGCGAGCGGGGGTGGGGGTGGGGTTCGTCAGCCGCATGGCGCTGGGCGAGGGCACGGGCCTGGCCTGCCGCGATGGTCGGCTGGTGCGAGGGCTGGCGCTTGTCAGGCGGAGGGACCGCAGCCCCGCGCCGGCGGCCGGGGCGTTCGAGCAGGATTTGACGAGGGCCATGGCCGCGGTCTTATAGATGGCGGGGCGTCAGGTATAGCAGAATTCTATTGAACCTGTACGCGATACGCATTGGACCGATAGGTCTGGGCCGTCGATACTACCCTGGAAAGCCTCTCGCACGCGCCAGACAGGAGTTTTCGCCATGGCCCCCAGCAACGCCTTCAACAGCCGCCGCACCCTGACCACCAGCAGCGGGGAATATACCTACTACGCCCTCCAGGCCCTGGCCGACCAGAAGGTGGGCGACGTGGCCCGCCTGCCGTACAGCATCCGGGTGCTGCTGGAGGCCATGCTGCGGAACGTCGACGGGTTCACCGTGACCCAGGACGACGTGGCGGGGCTGGCGAACTGGAACGCCACCGACGTGAACAAGGTGGAGATGCCCTTCTCGCCGGGCCGCGTGGTGCTCCAGGACTTCACCGGCGTGCCCTGCGTGGTGGACCTGGCGGCCATGCGCGACGCGATGAAGCGGCTGGGCGGCGACCCGTCGATGATCAACCCCGACGTGGCGTGCGACCTGGTCATCGACCACTCGGTGCAGGTGGACGACTTTGCCACGCGGGTGGCGCTGACCATCAACGCCCAGCACGAGTTCGAGCGCAATAACGAGCGGTACAAGTTCTTGAAGTGGGGCCAGCAGAGCCTGAGCAACTTCCGCTGCGTGCCCCCGGCCACGGGCATCGTGCACCAGGTGAACCTGGAGTACCTCGCCCGAGGCTGCCTGACGCGGAAGGTTGATGGTGAAACCCAGGTCTACCCCGACAGCCTCGTGGGCACCGACAGCCACACGACCATGATCAACGCCCTGGGCGTGCTGGGCTGGGGCGTGGGCGGCATCGAGGCCGAGGCGGTCATGCTGGGCCAGCCGGTGTACATGCTGACGCCTGAGGTGGTGGGCTTCAAGCTCAAGGGCAAGCTGGCCCAGGGTGTCACGGCCACCGACCTGGTACTGACGGTCACGCAGATGCTGCGTGAGTTCGGCGTGGTCGAGAAGTTCGTGGAGTTCTTTGGCCCGGGCATGGCGGCGCTGAGCGTGCCCGACCGCGCGACCATCGCCAACATGGCGCCCGAGTATGGCGCCACCTGCGGCTTCTTCCCCATCGACACCAAGACCATCGACTACCTGCGCCTGAGCAACCGCAGCGAGGCGGAGATCGAGCTGGCCGAGGCGTACGCGAAGGCGAACATGCTGTGGTGGGACGAGGGCCGGCCAGACCCGAAGTTCAGCGCCGTGCTCGAGCTGGACCTCTCGACCGTGCAGCCCTCGCTGGCGGGCCCCAAGCGCCCGCAAGACCGCGTGAACCTGCGTGAGATGCACGCCCAGTGGGCCAAGGAACTGGTGGACTCTTTCGGCAAGAAGGCGCCAAGCCAGAGCGTGAACCTCAACCGCTGGGCGGGCGAGGGCGGGCAAGCCGAGTATTCGGCGGTCAATCCGGACGCGGCCGAGCAGGAGAACTGCGACGAGCACGGCGTGGTGGTGACGCTGGGCGAAGCTAGCCACCCGCCGCGCGTGGGGCAGAAGGTTCGCCTGCACCATGGCAGCGTTGTGATCGCGGCCATCACCAGTTGCACGAACACGAGCAACCCCGACGTGATGGTGGCCGCGGGGCTGGTGGCGCGCAAGGCCCGGGCCCTGGGCCTGACGCGCAAGCCCTGGGTCAAGACCAGCCTGGCGCCGGGCAGCAAGGTGGTGACCGAGTATTACGACAAGGCGGGCCTGACCGAAGACCTCGAAGCCCTGGGCTTTGCCACCGTGGGCTACGGCTGCACGACGTGCATCGGCAACAGCGGGCCCCTGCCGCCCGAGATCGAAGAGGGCATCCAACGCGGCGACCTGATCGTCGCCAGCGTGCTCAGCGGCAATCGCAACTTCGAGGGCCGCGTACACCCGAAGGTGAAGGCCAACTTCCTGGCCAGCCCGCCGTTGGTGGTGGCCTACGCCATCGCGGGCCGCGTGGACATCGACGTGGCAAACGAGCCGCTGGCCACCACGGCCGACGGCAAGGAGGTGTACCTCAAGGACATCTGGCCCACGCAGGAAGAGGTCAACACGCTGGTTGCTTCGTGCATCGACCGCGGGCAGTTCGAGCGCCGCTACGGCGACGTCTTCACGGGCAATGAAACCTGGAACAAGGTGCCCGTCTCCAAGAGCGACCTGTACCCCTGGGACGAGGCCAGCACGTACATCCAGAACCCGCCGTTCTTCGACGGCATGGCCGAGGAAGCGCCGGGCTTTAAGAACATCGAGGGCGCGCGGTGCCTGGTCATGGTGGGCGACAGCGTGACCACCGACCACATCTCGCCCGCCGGCCGCATCGAGCCCGAAACCCCCGCGGGCCAGTACCTGCTGGCCCACGGCGTGGAGAAGAAGGACTTCAACAGCTTCGGCAGCCGCCGCGGAAACGACCGCGTGATGACCCGCGGCACGTTCGCCAACGTGCGGGTGAAGAACAGGATCGCCGCCGAGAATGGGAAGGTCCGCGAGGGCGGGTGGACGCGCAACTTCACCAAGGGCAAGGACCTGTCCAGTGCGCCCATCGAGTACATCTACGACGCCGCCATGGATTATAAGAAGCAGGGCACGCCCCTGGTGGTGCTGGCGGGCAAGGACTACGGCATGGGCAGCAGCCGCGACTGGGCGGCCAAGGGCGCGATGCTGCTGGGCGTGCGGGCGGTGATCGCCGAGAGCTTCGAGCGCATCCACCGCAGCAATCTCGTGTTCATGGGCGTGCTGCCGCTGGTTTATAAGGATGGGCAGACCGCCCAGAGCCTGGGCCTGCGGGGCGACGAGGCCTTCGACATCACGCTGCCCGACCCCATCGAGCCCGGCTGCGACGTTCCCGTGCGGGCGACCACGCCCGACGGCAAGACGATCGAGTTCGTGTGCAAGAGCCGGATCGACACCCCCATCGAGATCGAGTACTACCGCAACGGCGGGATCCTGCACACGGTGATCCGCAAGAAGCTGAACGAGGCGCGGCAGATGGTGTGATCAACCCGCAAACTTCGCCGCAAGCCGCTCGCGGGCCTCGGGCGTGGCGAGCACGGCGGCGCTCAGGTCGGCGCCCCGTTTGGCCAGCGCGGCGTCGCCCGAGCCGTCCAGTTCGGTGAGCAGTTGCTTCGTCGCGGCGATGGCGCTCGCGCCGCCGGCGGCCAGGCGATGGGCCACCGCTTCGCACAGCGCGTCGAGGCCCTCGCGCGTGTCGGCCAGATCGTCGGCGATGCCCACCTCGTGCGCGGCCGTGCCGGTCATCAGCCCGCCTCGCAACAGGATGGCCCGGGCCCTGCCCGCCCCGATCTTGCGCACCAGCAGCGGCGCGACGACGGCGGGGCACACGCCCAGATCGACCTCGGGAAAGCCCAGCTTCGCGTCGGCGTGGCTGAGCACGATGTCGCACGCGCACGCGAGCCCGCAGCCGCCGCCGATGGCCGCGCCGTTGACCTTGGCGACCACGACCATCGGCAGGTTGCGCAGGCGCGTGGTGAGGTTTGCGATGCTGTGGAGGAGCTTTGGCGGTGCGGCCTCGTCGCCCAAGACGCTCTTGAGGTCCATGCCCGCGCAGAAGCTCTTGCCCGCCCCGGCCAGCACCAGCACGTGCGGACCCTCATGAACTGTGGTCGGCAGCTCGTCGAGCCGAGCGTGCAACCCATCGAGCAACGGCAACGACATCGCGTTGCGCGCCTCGGGGCGGTTCATCGTGAGTGTGGCGATGGGGCCGGCGATGTCGAGCGTGGCAAGGTCGGTCATGGTCACTTCTTTTGCAAGGCGGCCGCCAGCAGGCGCCGCGATTCGTCGCTGCCAACCAGGGAAAGGGAAACATCGAGCCCCTGCCCGGCGTTGGCGGGCGAGAGCTCGTTGAGCCACCGCTTCGTCGCCGCCAGCGCGTGCGGGGGCTTGGCGGCCAACTCTTCGGCCAGTTCCATCGCCCGGGCGGCTGGCTCGTCGTGCAGTTCGTGGACCAAGCCCATCGCGTGCGCGCGATGGCCATCAATGAGTCCGGGGTCGAGCATGAGCCGGCGTGCCTGCCCCGGCGCGATGCCCATGAACGGCGCGCTGACCGCGGGCGAGATGCCCAGCCTTGTCACGGGGTAGCCGAGTTTCGCCTCGGGGTGCGCGACGACGACGTCGCCCCCGCCCAGCAGCGCGCACCCGCCGGCGATGGCCGCCCCTTGCACGCCCACGACCACCGGGCAGGGCAGGGCACGAAGGGCGGCGATGCAACGCGAGAGGCCCTCGAGCAACGCTCGCAGGTTGCCGTCGCCCGCTTCGCCCACGCACAGGTCCAGGTCGAAGCCCGCGCAGAACACCGTCCCCTCGCCCAGCAGCAGCAGTACCCGGGCATCGCCGGCTCGCTCGACGTGCCCCGCGAGATCCTCGAACATCGCCGGGGTCAACGCATTGCGACGCTCGGGCCGCGAGAGCACCAGTCGCTCGATATCGCCCAGTCGCTCCCGCGCGATCATCCCGGCGCTCCGGAGCGCGCACGAGCCACAAGATCGTCGGCAAGCTGTCGGGCCGCACCGAGCTTCGCATGATCGACGCCCGTGGAAAAGCCTTCGTCCTCGACCGTCTGCACGAGCGTGGCGGTGGCGATGTTGCCCGGCGCTCGCTTGCCAGGCGTCGACGCGTATGGGCAACCGCCCAAGCCGCCGATCGCGCCATCGAACGAGCGAACCCCCGCCCGCAGGCCCGCACGCACGCAGTCGGCCGCACGGCCGAAGGTGTCGTGCAGGTGCAGGTTGATCGTCGCGCCCGTGATGGACCCAAGCGCGCCGATGCGCTCCTGCACCGCCTCGGGCGTGGCGCGGCCGATTGTGTCGGCGATGGATAGTTCGTCGATCTTGAGTTCATTGGCCAGACGCTCGGCCACGCGCACGACGGCGTCGGTGGCGATGGCACCCTCGAAGGGGCACGCGAAGGCGCAGCTGATGTAACCGCGCAGGGACAGCCCGTGTTCACGCGTGACGGAGGCCACGGGCTCGAAGCGTACGAGGGTTTCGTCGATCGTCGCGTTCGTGTTCTTCTTGCTGAAGGTCTCGCTGGCGGCGGTGAACAGGCAGACCTTGTCGATGGCCCTTCGGCCCACGGCCCGCATCGCCTTCTCATTGGCTTCCAGCAGCCGCTCCATGCCCTGCATGTTGGGCACCAGGGCGCTGAAGGTGATTTCCGCCGGCATGTCGCCCGCGAGCATGTCGAGCAGTTCCGCCGCGTCACCGAGTTGGGGGATCCACCTGGGGCTGACAAAACTGGACAGTTCGATCTCTTGCAACCCGCTTGCGATCAATGTCCGAACGAGATCGGCCTTGTCGGCCGTGGGCACCCGCCCAGCCTCGTTCTGGAGGCCGTCGCGAGGGCCGACCTCGACGATGCGGACGCTGGGTTGGGCTTCTTCAGGGGTCATCCTCGCCATCGTAACCCGGGCCGCTGCCCGGGGAACAAGAATTGCGGCACGGTCGTTGACAGGACCGTACCTGTCCGATACTCCTCAATCACAAGACCGGCCAAGCCCATCGTGGGCGGGCCGAAACCAACACGTTCGGAGGTCAAACAGATGGCGTGCAAATACCTGTGCGGAAGTTCCTGGGGATCCAAGGCCACGGCGATGCTCGCCATCGTCGGTGCCGTGGCGGCGACATCCGTTGCCCTGGTCAACAACGACCAAGGCCAGCAGAACCAGCCCAAGGCCCAAACGCAACAGAAGTACACGATCGAGACGTTCTTTACCCGCGACCTGACCTATGTCGCGGCCAGCAACGAGGCCAATGACAGTCGCTGGGAGAAGATCCAGAGCCAGGTGGGCAAGCGGGCACCCGAGTTCACCGTGGGCGAGTGGAAGAGCCTCGACAAGGACCTCAAGGGCGGCACGCTCGAATCGATGCGCGGCGAGATCGTCGTCATCGACTTCTGGGGCACCTGGTGCGGGCCTTGCCGCGCCGCCATGCCCAAGAACACCGAACTGGCCCGCAAGTACGCAAGCCAGAAGGTCCGCCTCGTGGGCATCTGCAACACCAGAGGCAGCCAGACCATGATGGAGACTGCCGAGAAGCACGGCGGGCTCTTCGCCACCGCCGTCGACATCGACGACAAGTCCCGCAACGCCTACGGCGTGCAGTTTTGGCCCTACTACGTCATCGTCGACCGCGACGGCATCATCCGGGCCGCGGGCATCGACGCCCTCAAGCTCGAAGAGGCCATCGAGCGCATCCTGGCCATCCAGCCCTACGTGCCACCGGCCGAGACCACCACCAGCGGCGCGGCCAGCAGCGGCTGAGCAAGCCCGACAAGCACAAACACAAGCGCCCGGCGGGCCCACGGCACGAACTGCCCGGGTCAGGCCGGGCGTTCGCTTTGCAGCGTCTCCACGGTTGATGCCTCGCCCGCCGCGGCGGCGTCCAGCGTGGCGGCGTCCAGGGGCGGGGGCGGGTCGGTCAGGTAGTGGGCCGCGCGGGCCAGATTGCGGGCCAGGTCGTCCAATGCTGCCAGGGCGTCGATCCGCGTGACCGCCTCGTCGGGCGACAGCCGGCCACGCGCCGTCAGCGCCAGCGCCCGCCGGCGGCCCAGGCGGTGGGCCTCGGCCAGTTCCTGAGCCGCGGGCCGCAGCGCTTCGGCGGCGCGGGCCATGTCGGGCTGGTCTTCCGGCTGGTTCTCCGGCTGGTCTTGCGGGGCCAACGCCCGAGTCAGGGCGCGGGCCAGCACCTTGGCCGCCGTCGAGGCGCCCTCGCCCAGCGGGCCCGGATCCAGGCGTTCCAACCCGGCCAGCGCGTCGTCCAGGTGGTCGGCCGCGTGCAGCAACGCGACCTGCCGGGCGATCTCCGCGCCGCCCTGCTCGGCCTTGCCCAGGTCGTGGACGAAGGCCCGCACCGTGGCCACGGCCCGTGGCCCGTCGCTGCGCAGGCGCCCGTGCCCGCCCTCGGCCCGGCCGGCCAGGTGGCGTACGCGCGCGCCCGGGGCCTGCCCGGCCCGGTCCAGTTGCGACAGGGCTACATCCATGGCGTCGGCCAGCACCAGCACCAGCCCCCGCCGGGCCGCCTCCAGGGCCACCGGGCCCACCTGGGCCACCGCCGGCGAGAGGTACCGCGTGGCCGGCGGGCCCCGGTCGGGCAGCAGCCTTTCCACCAAGCGGGCATAGGGCCCGGCCAGGGGCAGCAGCACCGCCACGCCCAGGGCGTTGACCAGGGTGTGGAAGGCCGCCAGCACCGTGGGCCCATCGCCCGCGCCCACGGCGTCGCCCAGCCACTGGCACAGCCACAGCAACGGGCCCAGCAGCAGCAGCGCCAGCGCGCCGGCCACCACGTTGAACAGCAGGTGGGCCAGGGCCGTCCGCTTGGCCGCCGCCCCGGCCCCGATGCTGGCGGCGATGGCCTTGGGGCTGGTGCCGATGTTCTGGCCCACGATCAGGGCCGCGGCGGTGGGCACGTCGATGGCCCCGCTGGCCACGGCGGCCAGGGTCGCCGCCATCGCCGCGCTCGAGGACATCATGACCAGCGTCATGACCGCCCCCACGCCCACCAGCGCCAGTTGCCCGATGAACGTGCCCCCGCGCAGGAACGCCGGCAGGGCGTGGACGGTCCCATCGGACCCCGCCAGGCGCTCGGCCAGGCCCGCCATGCCGTCCTGGAGCAGGTCGATGCCCAGGAACAACAGGCCAAAGCCCGCCAGCGCCGCGCCCACGTGCGCGAACCAGGCCCACCGGCCCCGGGCCACCAGCCGCGCCAGCACGCCGACGAAGACGATCACCGGCGCGATCGTGCCCAGCGAGACCTTAAAGCCCAGTTGCGAGACGATCCAGCCCGTGCTGGTGGTGCCCAGGTTGGCCCCCATGATGACGCCCAGGCTCTGGGTGAAGGTGAGCAGCCCCGCGCTGACCAGGCCGATGGTCGCCAGCGTCGTCGCGCTCGAAGACTGCACCAGGGCCGTGGCCAGCGCCCCCCAGCCCAGGCCCGACAGCCGCCCGCGGACCCACCGCCGCAGCACCCGGCGCATAGCCGAACCGGCCAGGGCCTTGAGCCCATCGGTCAGCAGCAACATGCCCAGCAGGAAGACGCCCAGGCCCCCCAGCAGCCCGAACACGAACGACGCCACCATGGCTCAGGATATGGGCCGCCCGCGGCACGATCCGTCCCGGCTCGCCCCGCCACCCAAGATCGCCATCGGGGCTCGAAATCCACCACTAGCATCATTTTCCAAGCGATGGACCCAACAGGAGCCCCCGCAAGGCCCGACCCGCTCTCCAACAACGCAGTGCTACACCACCAGCCCCAAGCGCTACGCAGAGGGACACCAAGCAAGCGACCCAGAACCACGAGAGCAGCCCCAAAAGGCCCAACACCGCCAGCACTGGGCTCAGGAACGCGAGCACCACGGGGGCCTCCTCGACCAAGAAACGCCGATCAGGTAGTCCGGCCCGCACGAGCACCTGCCCAACGTACGCCAACCCCGCCAGGGATACAACAACCAAGCCGATCAACCAGAGAGCAAGGCCGATCGTCGCGAGGACGATGCCAATGGACACGGTATTCGTGAAGACGAGCCCTGCGACGATCAGTCCGATGGGATATAAGATAGCAAAGCCACCCGCCGACACCATCGCGCCATAAGAAAGCGAAGTCGCGAAGGAACCACCCGGAGCCCGGTCTCGATTGGGGTGGGCGCGCAGCTTCTTGGCCAAAAGTGAAGATTCTTTCAATGCCAGTATGATCGAGACGAAAGAAACCAAGTATAGCACAATCGCAAGATTGGCCTGCAAATCGCCTTGCCAGCGCTTCCATGGTACCGTCGCCAACGCCGATGCAAGGGCGACCAGCAAGGTGGCCGAGGCCAATGTAGTACTCCATCCCAACAGGTATTTTACCTCCTTCTCGACATGCTCCAGATACACCCGATGGCACCTTGAAAGATCCCAGACGGGCCAAGAAGCCGCCGCGTCCAGCCCGCACTCGGGGCACACCTCTCCCCGAACCCGTCCCACCAGGTTGTATTGACACTGATAACACAAGACGCCCTCGGGCAGAGGCGCGCGGAACTCATCAACGACAGCGTCCATGGTTCCATCATTGGCGCGATCGCAACGACGAAGAACCGAGTCCCGCCCCCAACTACCCCCCGATCCCCAGCGCCTTCTCCGCCTCGAAGACGCCCGCGCGTTCCATCGCCGTGCGCAGGGTGGCGCGGGTCGTTTCGCTCGCATCGGTCATGGGCAGCCGCAGCGCGCCGCTGTCGAGCCCCAGCATCGCCAGGGCCGCCTTCACGCCGATGGGGTTGGTTTCCACGAACAACGCCTTGCTCAGGAAGTACAGCTCGTAGTGCAGGTCTCGCGCGGCGGCCGTGTCGCCCTCGAGCATGGCCCGGCACAGCGCGGCCGTGCGCCCGGGCGCGACGTTGCCCACCACCGACACGCAGCCCACGCCCCCCAGCGCCATGAAGGCCAGCGTCATCCCGTCGTCGCCGCTGAGCAGCGAGATGCCCGGGCACCGAGCCAGGATCTCGCTGGCCGAGTCGGTGCTGCCGGTGGCCTCCTTGATGCTCACCACCCAGGGGTTCTCAAAGAGCCGCTCCACCGTCTGGGGCGTCAATGCCACCCCCGTACGACCGGGGATGTTATAGAGCATCAGGGGCAGCTCGACCTTCTCGGCCACCGTGGCGAAGTGCGCGTAGAGCCCCTCGGGCGTGGGCTTGTTGTAATAGGGGTTCACGCTCAGGCCCGCGTCTGCGCCCAGGTCCAGCGCGATCCGCTGGAGCTCCACCGCGTGGGCCGTGCTGTTGCTGCCCGTGCCGGCCACCACCACCAGGTCGTGGGCCTTGCCCACCTCCACCGCCCGGCGCACCAGGGCCAGGTACTCCCCGTCGCTGAGCGTGGGGCTCTCGCCCGTGGTGCCCGCCACGACGATGCCCGTCGTGCCCCCCGCGGCCTGCCGAGCGATCTGGGCGTCCAGCCGGGCCATGTCCAGCCCCGCGCCGTCGGCCGTGAAGGGGGTCACGATGGCCGTGAAGGCCCCGGTGAAGCGATCGTCGCGAACATTCTCCATCATGCCAACGCCCTCCTGGCCTGCCATATCCTCACCGAAGCATCCCGCGGCCTTGCGGCCCCATGCGATCCTGTTCGCTCCGCAAGCCCCCAAGGTTGATGCTCCCCAACCGACCCCATGGAGCATCGACCGATGGCCGCCGCCGGCATGATCCAGACCCACAAGCAGACCGCCCGGCAGGCGGCCCGAGACATCGCTGCCGGCGTCCGGTCGGCCCGGGAGGTCGTCGCCGCCGCCCTGGCCCGCCTGGACGCCCTCGAGCCCACCCTCAACGCCTGCATCGACACCTTCCACGAGCCCGCCCTGGCCCAGGCCGACCACGTCGATGCGCGGCGGGCCGCGGGCCGTCCCCTGGGCCCCATGGCGGGCGTGCCCATCGTGGCCAAGGACAACCTGTGCCTGGGCCAGGACACCTACCCGGGCCGCACCACCTGCGCCAGCAGGATGCTCGAGCACTACCGCAGCCCGTACACCGCCACCGCCCTCCAGAAGATGCTCGACGCGGGGGCCATCGTCATCGCCAAGGCCAACCTCGACGAGTTCGCCATGGGCGCCAGCGGCGAGCACTCGGCCTTCGGCCCCACCGCCAACCCCTGGGACCCTGCCCGCACCCCCGGGGGCAGCAGCAGCGGCAGCGCGGCGGCCGTCGCGGCTGGGCTGGTGCCCGTGGCCCTGGGCAGCGACACCGGCGGCTCCGTGCGCCAGCCCGCCGCCATGACCGGGCTGGTTGGCCTCAAGCCCACCTACGGCCGCGTCTCACGCTATGGCCTGGTCGCCTACGCCAGCAGCCTCGACCAGGTGGGAACCCTCACCCACACCGTGGCCGACGCCGCCCTGGCCCTCACCATCATCGCCGGCCACGACCCCCTCGACGCCACCAGCGCCCCTCACCCAATAGACGACTACGCCGCCGCCCCGGGCCAGCCCATCGCCGGCTGGTCTGTCGCGCTGGTCGAGCCCGCCGGCCCGGTCCACCCCGCCGTCGCCGACGCCCTCGAGCGGGCCGCCAGGGCCCTCTCGGCCTCGGGCGTCAGGGTCTCCCAGGGCCACCTGCCCCACACCGCCTTGGGCGTGGCGGCCTACTACCTCATCGCGCCCGCGGAGGCCTCCAGCAACCTGGCCCGCTACGACGGCGTCCGCTACGGCCACCGCGCCGCCCTGGCCCCCGGCGAGGGGCTTCAAGCCCTCTACACCCGATCCCGCACCGAGGGATTCGGCCCCGAGGTCCGCAAGCGCATCCTCTTAGGCACCCACGCCCTCCAGAGCGGCTACCACGACCGGTACTACGGCCGGGCCCAACGCACCCGCCGGCTCATCCAGAACGACTTCACCGCCCTCTTTGCCGACGGCATCCGGGCCGTGCTCATGCCCACCACGCCCGGGCCGGCCTTCCGCCTGGGCGAGAAGCTGGCCGACCCGATGGCCCTGTACCTCGAGGACGCCTTCACCGTGGGGGCCAACCTCGCCGGCCTGCCCGCCATCGGCGTGCCGATGGGCCTGACCCCCCCACACCCCAGCCACAAGCACACCCCCCTGCCCATCGGCGTGCAGCTCATCGGCCGCCCCTACGACGAGGCCGGCCTGCTGGCCCTGGCCCAAGCCCTCGAAGCCGCCCAGGGCCCCACGAGCCCGACCACCCCCACCACCCATGGGAACCCCTGACCAATCGCCGATGGCCAACCCCCAAATGCCAAGCGCACGCCCCTTCGGCAATTGGGTATGGGGAATTGGCAATGGTTCCGATGGCCCAAACATCCGAAAGGCCAGTCCTCGTTCGCATCCCGATCGGGGAAACGCCCCCGGCGGCCCCTGAGGGGGGTTTTCGGGCCGGTCATCGGTTCCACTTGGGCGTCCAAATGGAACCGCCAAGCGTCCAAGTGGAACCGATGGACGCCCAAATGGAACCGCCAAGCGTCCAAGTGGAACCGCCAAGGCCTCAAGTGGAACCGAAAAGGCCTTGGATGGAACCGAAAAGCGTCCATCGGGAACCGGCATCATCCCAGCAAACCCCAGGGATGAGGCATTAGGGATTAGGCATTAGGGATTGGGCATGAGGGATTGGGCATTGGGGATTGGGCATTAGGGATTGGGCATTGGGCTTCTGAACTATTGCCAATTCCTAATGCCTAATCCCTAATCCCTAATCCCTAATGCCTAATCCCCCTCGTACGCGTACCGCGCCCGCGTGCCGCGGTGGCTGGCGTCGGCCCTGCCATCCAGGAACACCGTGCGCCCGCCCACGATCGTGCGCACGACCTTGCCCCGCAGCGTGAGGCCGTCCCAGGGGCTCCACTTGCACTTGGTCCATTGCTCGGCGTCGCGCACGGTGTGCGCCGCGTCCAGGTCCAGCAGCGCCAGGTCGGCGTCGGAGCCGGGGACGATGGCGCCCTTGTTCACGATGCGCCACACGCGGGCGGGCGCCGTGCACATCCACGACACGATCTGCTCGAGCGTGCAGCGGCCCTCGTGCATGGCCGTCAGCATCAGGGCCAGGCTGTTCTCGACCGCCGGCAGGCCGCTGGGGCTCTTGGGGTAGGGCCGGGCCTTTTCCTCGAGCGTGTGCGGCGCGTGGTCGGTGGCGACGACCCCCAGCACGCCCTCGGCCAGGCCACGCCACAGCGCGTCCACGTCGGCCCGGGTCTTGATCGAGGGGTTCATCTGGATGCGCGTGCCCAGCCGGTCGTAGTCGTCCACCGTGAACCACAGGTGGTGCAGGCACGCCTCGGCGCTGATGAGCCCCGGGTGCGTGCGCTGGGCCCGGGCGATGAGCGGCAACTCGCCCGCGGTCGAAACATGGAGCACGTGGAAGCGGTGCTTGTGCCGCGTGGCCAGGTCGATGGCCCGGGCCGTGGCGATGCGGGCGGCGGCGTGGTCGCGGATCTTACTGTGGTCGTGGACGCTCGCGCCGCCGTGCAGGCGCTCGGCGTTGGCCCGCACGGTGGCCTCGTCCTCGCAGTGGGCCGTCAGCGGCAATGTCGTTTCCGCGAAGATCCGCTCGAGGGCTTCCTGGTCGTCCACGAGTAAGCTTCCCGTGCTCGAGCCGATGAAGATCTTGATGCCCGGCGTGCGCGTGGCGTGCCTGAGGTCTTCGATGTTGTCCGGCGTGGCCCCGATGTAAAAACCATAATTGACCACGCACTTGCCGGCCGCCAGCGCGAGCTTGGCGTCCACCCCCGCCTGCGTCGTGGCGTGGGGCACGGTGTTGGGCATCTCCAGGAAGGTCGTGACCCCGCCCCTGGCGCACGCCAGGCTGGCGGTGTGCAGGTCTTCCTTGTGCGTGAGCCCCGGCTCGCGGAAGTGGACCTGGTCGTCGATCACGCCGGGGATCAGGTGCAGGCCGCTGGCGTCGATGACCTCGTCGGCGCGGGCGCTCGGCGCGGGGTCGATGTCCAGGATGGTGCCGCCCGATGACCCGCCCGATGGCCCGCCCGACAGCAGGAGCGAGGCCCGCCTCGTGCCGTCGGGCAGCACGCAGGTGGCGTGGTCGATGCGGACGCGTGGAACGGGCATGGAAGCTCCTGATATCGCAGGCGGCGTAAGGAACCCTACCCTAGGTCCGAGGAACGAGCCCATGGCACCCACCACCCGGCGCAGGCCCCACCAGCAACCCCTGACCGACGCCCAGGCCCAGCTGGCCGCCCAGGCCGCCCGCTGCGTCGTGCAAGCCCACGAGGCCATCGCCGCCTCCCTGCGGCACGGGCAGACGCTCGCCGAGATCGACCGGTTCGTGGCGCAGACCCTCGACCAACTGGGCTGCAAGAGTTGCTTCAAGGGCTATCGCGCCGGCCGGCACCCGCCCTTCCCCGCCCACGCCTGCCTGAGCGTCAACGACACCGTCGTCCACGGCCACCCGGGAAGTTACCAGGCCCCGCTCAAAGAGGGCGACGTGCTCAAGGTCGACATCGGCGTGACCAAGAACGGCTGGATCGGCGACGCCGCCTACACCTACGCCTTTGGTCAGCCCGACGACACCACCCGCCGCCTCATGGACTGCGGCAAGGAGGCCCTGCGCCGGGGCATCCTGGCCATGCAGCCCGGGGCCGAACTGATCGAATGGGCCCGGGCCATCCAGCCTTTCGTCGAGAAGGAGTGCGGCTTCCACATGGTCCGCGGGCTGGGGGGCCACGGCATCGGCCGAGCGCTGCACACGCCGCCCTTCATCGCCAACACCGTGCCCGCCGTGGCCGCGCTCGAATGGCGCGAGGCCCACAGCCGGTTCGAGCCGGGCATGATCCTGGCCGTCGAGCCCATGATCGCCGTGGGCACCGGTAAGATCACGCAGGACGGCAACGCCTGGCCGCTCAAGATCGCCGACGCCAGCCAGAGCGTCCATTACGAGGCCGACGTGCTCATCACGAAGGACGGGCCGCAAAATCTCACCGCCGGCCTCGAACACATCCCCGACGTCATCACGCGATAGCGTTCGTCACGTATCCCCACCCCACACATGGGGTGTTTTTGTTTCGAACATAGTCCCCAGAATGGAGATTGGACATGCCACGAGTTGGAGTGATCTTGAGCGGTTGCGGCGTCTTTGATGGTTCGGAGATCCACGAGGCCGTCGCCGTGCTGCACGCCCTGGACAAGCGCGGCGCCCAGGCCGTCTGCCTCGCGCCCGAAATGGAACTGGACGAGATCAACCACCTCAGCCAGAAGCCCACCGGCAAGAAGCGCAGCGTGCTCATGGAATCCGCCCGCATCGCCCGGGGCGACATCACCCCGCTCTCGCGCGTGCGGGGCGACGAGTTCGACGCCATCGTCCTGCCCGGGGGCTTCGGGGCCGCCAAGAACCTGTGCGACTTTGCCAGCAAGGGGGCCGACTGCTCCGCAGAGCCCCACACCCAACGCGTGCTCGAGGAGGCCCACGTCGCCGGCCGGCCCCTGGGCTTTGCCTGCATCAGCCCCGCCCTGGCGGCGGCCATCTTCGGCCAGGCCATCCGCCCCACGCTGACCATCGGCGACGACGTCTCCACCGCCCAGGCACTCGAGGCCATGGGCGCTCACCACAAGGCCGCGGCCCCGGACGCTATCGTCGTCGACCAGGCCAACCGCATCGTCTCGACGCCGTGCTACATGACGGCCCAGAGCATCGCCGAAGTCTTCACCGGGGCCGACAGGCTCGTTGAGAAGGTACTCGAACTGGCCGCCATGCCCGCCGACGCATGAGCAGGGATGCGCGTTGAATGGCGCGCGTGATCGCAAGAAGCCCACTCCTTCCGCTCGCGCTCACTCCCCCACCACCCTCTTGCGCCGCAAGAGGTGGTGGTAGTGGCGGGCGAAGCGGTGGGCCTCGTCGCGCACCTGCTGGCACAGCCGAAGCCCGAAGTTCTCGCGCCCCAGGCGGATGGGCTCGGCCCGCTCCTGCACGTGGATCAGCTCTTCCTTCTTGGCCAGGGAGATCACCATCGGCGCGGGCACGTCCATCGTGCGCAGCGCTTCGAGCGCCGCGTGCAACTGCCCAAGCCCGCCGTCGATCAGCACCACGTCGGGATACAACTCGTGCCCCACGCCCGCCTCACGATACCGCCGGCTGATGACCTCGCGGATCGACGCGTAGTCGTCGTTGCCCATGCCCTTGATCTTGTACCGGCGGTACTCGCTCTTGAAGGGTCGCCCGTCGACGAAGCACACCTTGCTGGCCACCGTCTCGTTACCACTCAGGTGCGCGATGTCGAAGCCCTCGATCACCCGCGGCGGCTCGTCGAGCCCCAGCGTCTTCTGCAAGCTGCGGAGCCCCTTCTCGGGCTCGACGTACCCGATCTCGGTCTCGGGCTGCCAGCCGTCGCGTCGGCTCGAACGTTCCTCGAGCTTCTCGATCGCCGCGATCTGGTCGCGCAGCTCCGCCGCCCGCTCGAACTCCAGCTTCTCGCTGGCTTCGGCCATTTCTTTGCGCAGCTCGCCCAGCATCCGGCTGCGCTTGCTGCCCATAAATCGCACGAAATGTTCCACCTGCTGCCCATAGGCCGTCAGCGTCACCTTGCCCGCGCACGGCGCGGTACACTGCCCGATGCTGTACAAGAGGCAAGGCCGGAAGTACCGGTTCTTCGGGTCGCCTTCGACGATGTCCAGCTTGCAATCGCGAAACTTGAACACGCGCTGGGCCACCTGCACCGCCTCGCGCAGCGCCCCGGCGTTCACGAACGGGCCGAAGACCCTGGCCCCCTTCATGTGCTCGGGCGTGGTGCCGTCCTCGCGCACGCCCGCGGGGTTGCGCGTCACGAACACACGCGGGAAGTCCTCGCGCTGGGTCACCACCAGGTAGGGGAAGGTCTTGTCGTCGGTCAGCCGCACGTTGAAGCGGGGGCGGATGTCCTTGATGAGCCGGTTCTCGGTGAGCAGCGCCTCGAACTCGGTCTCGCACTCGATCACCTCGAAGCACACCACCACGTCGAGCATGGGGGACTTGGCCGGCCCAAGGTCGGCGCTGGGCACGAAGTAACTCGACACCCGGTCGGGCAATCGACGCGCCTTGCCCACGTACACCACCACGTCGCGCGCGTCCTTCATCAGGTACACGCCCGGCACCGACGGCAAGGCCCGGGCGTGCTTGAGCAGCCCCGCCAGGCGTTCGGCCCGGTCGTCTTCATGGGGATTGGATGTTGGTGTGTCTTCGGCCACGTGGCATTCTACGAAGCGGGTGTCACCCGCTGGGCCGAGCCTTCGCGCCGCCACTGGCCGCCTCGGCCTCCATCGCCGCCTCGCGATCCTGCTGCATCATCATCGCCGCGGGGTTCAGAGTGCCCTGCTGCTCGGCTCGGGCCCGCTCGGCGGCCTGGCGCAGTTGCGCGTCGCGTTCCAAGTCGGCCCGCGTCAACCCCGTGCCGCGGAAGAGCCCGAAGCCGAAGACCAGCACCAGCATCGCCACCGCCACGAGCACGGCCCCGGCCCCGAATGCCGCCAGCAGCACCTTGGGCTTGCCCCCGCTGGCTTCCAACTCCTCGCGCAGCGCCGCCACACGCTCGGCCACCTTCTCGCCCGCCTTGGGGCCGCCCGAAGGCCGGCGGAATCGCTCGAACAACCCGCCCGTGGCCATGCGGTTGCGCACCCGGCTCCGCCACTCGCTCCAGGCGTTGAGCGTGTTGTCGATCTTGCGACCGATCCCCGCCAGGCTGTCCTCATACTCACGCCTGCCCATCGGGCCCTCCGATGCCCATTGCCCGAAGCATTGTATCAGACTCTCGACGCACCATATATTCGTCAGGCCACTCGATGCATACTGTCAATCTGCATTTGGACCCGTCACATTGGCAAGCCCATGACTGAGCACCCACACGGTACGTCCGACATACCCGACCTGCTCGACCACGCCCCGCCCGGGGCCATGTGCCTGGGCTGCCGATACGACATCTCGGGCATGGATATCCGCGCCAAGTGCCCCGAATGCGGCGACCGCATCGCCCCCTCGGTCAATAACATATGCATAGAGCGCGCGAATCCTGAGTTTCTCCGTGCAATGGACGAGGGCACCCACCGGGCGTGGAAAGCCGGGCTGGTCGCTCTCGCGGGCCTTGCCTTGTTGTGTGCCGGCTACACCATGTCCACCAAGGGCCTCGCGACGAACGCCTCGCTTTTCGGCACGCTCATGGGCAGTAGCCTCTTGTTTGTGTCCATCGGCTTGGCCATCCACGCGTGCTGGCACCTAGGTCGTGCCCGTATGCCGGGCGAAGAACCGGGGATCAAGACCTTGCGAAAAATAATCCCGATATCTGCCGTCATTGTGGCCGCTGTGGCCATGGCCTCCGCCTGCATCATGATCCTCATTGCGATGGGCCTTGTCGAACCGGATCGCAGGAGCCTGCTCTCGAGATTCTTCATCTTGTGGATTGTATATCCGTTCTTGCCCATATACATTATGATATTTCTGCAAATGCTCGCTGGCCGCAGCCGTGTGCTGAATATCCATATCCTCCCGGCTCTTATCGTCGCAGGCTTCTTCGCAATAATGCTTCTGCCAGTCACTCTCAGCAGTTCGAATTCCGAGCTGTTTGCGCTCTTTGGCATTCGTGTTGCCAACCCATATCCATTCAGAATCGTGGCACCCGTAGACCCCGCGTACGTCTGGCCAGCAGGCCTGGGTACCAACATCATCCTCGCCCTCGTCGCCATCGCCTACTTTCGCAAGGGCATGGGCTTTACCGCTACTTCGGCAGATCCACCCCCCGTACCCCCCCGTTCGTAGCCCAGAAGAACAGCGGATAATCTCCGTCGCTGCCAGCGTCCCCGCCGATCGAATCGATCCCCGAGGGACGCCGGGGGCCCTTGAGCGGCATCAGGTCGCTGGGCTGGATACGGCCGCCGGGCAGGAACGCCGACGATCCCGCAGCCGCGTCGCTGATCTTCCCGATGTCCGCCTGCCGAACGCCGCCGTCGCCCGTGGCTACGTGCGGCTTGGCCTCGGGGTTGGCCCAGTTGGGCGCCATTGGCTGGCGCGTGGCCGTCCCGCCGCCCAGCGCGATCCGGTTGTTGCGCGCAAAATCCGCACGCTCCCAAAGCAGTACCTTGTCGGCCGGCTGCGCCAGGCTCGCGCTGGACGTGGGCATCAGCGTCCCCGGGCCCATCGCACCACGCGCGCCGGCAACGTACCGGCTCGGCACGCTCCACAGCGTTGGGGACATGTAGTAACTCGTCGGCCACAGGTACAAGCCGTTTCGGCTGTCCTGCAACGATCGGAACTGGGCCAACTGGTCCAGCGCCAGGCGGTCGGCCGGCGAGAACTGCACCTCGCTGTCGCGCGCCCCCTGCTGGTGCCAGTCCGCAAGCCAGGAGTACCAGTACACGCCAAAGGCCTCGGTGCTCCATTGCGGCTGCGGGGGCACCTCGAAGTTCCAGTATGGTTCATTGGCGGTGGGGTGCAGCGCGTCGCTCCACACCGAGCCGGGCACCCGCCGATTCCGCGCGTTCACCTCGGGGTCAAAGGGCATGGGGAAGAACCGCTGCTCGTGCTCGTAGATCATCAGGATCTGCGAGAGGCTGCGCAGGTTGGCCACGCCCACCGTCGCCCGCGCCGTCAGCCGGGCACCGGCCAGCGCGGGGATAAGGATGCCCATCAGGATCCCGATGATCGAGATCACCACCAGCAACTCAATCAATGTAAACCCGCGCCGTCGCATCTTCGGCATCGTGGCACCCTTCGCCCACGCCCGCCAAGGCAAGGTCCGAACCTAGTCCACAACCCCCAACACAAGCTCCTACACCCCGACAGCCCAATGGGTTGCACGCAAAATCCAAGCATCCAAAATCCTGGCAGATCCCGCAAATCGACGCATAAGGTCCAATAACAATGCTCTGCCCACCCACGAACGTCAATGAATTCGACTGAAGTCACTCCTGCCGACGTTCGATAACCGGGGTATGGCACCCCAAACCGCGCAACAGAACGTGGCTCCGGCCGACTCCCACACGCAACCTGAAGGGGCATCCATCCAGCCCTTCCGGATGTCCGCCCTGCACCCGCGCGCGGGCAAGGCCTCGTCGGCAGGAATCGCTCCAAACCTGTTCGCCGAACTCCAGGACCTCTTCCCGGGCAGCCTCACCAGTGGTATCGGGCCCCAGGTCGGCCTGCTCCCCAAAGCCGAGCGAGCCATGCCCGAGCCCCCGCCCGGCCGCAGCCCAAAGCGCGAGCGCAAGCCTCATACCATCCAGGAACCAAAGTCCACACCACGACGCCTCACCGCCGAGGAAGCACGCGCCTTCCTTCTGGGCGCTCGCGCCCCGGCCGGGCCCAACGCACAAGCTCGCCCCTTGCGCACGCCACCGATCCCGCAGTCCATCCGCGATCTGCGCGTCCCCGGCTTCACCAACGTCTACGAACTGCTGCCCAACGAACCCAGGCTTTTTGCCCTCGAATCCGTCTATGGACGTTGGGACGGCCAGGTCCTCGTCCTCGACTCGGCCGCGACCCACGTCACGGTCGTCAAGTCTCGCCTGGAGCGGATCCACTTGCGTCCTTATTGCCAGCACGAAACCGAATGCACCTACGGCCTGGCTCGCCTGGCCTTCCCGCTGGCCACGCGGGGCATCCTTGCGGGCAACGTCTGCGGCCCGATGCTCATCAACACCAACGATCGCCAGGACTTCTTCGACAGCCTCGGTGAGCTGCGCAAGCAGTTCGCGCCCATCATCCGCTTTGTCATCAAGAACATGCCCAATCTGAAGGCCATCGTCTGCATGGGTGCCACCGCTCACGACTTTGTCCACTATGCCTTGACCAGCAAAGTCGTCAAAGTCCCAAGCACACACGAAGAACTCGACGAACGCAACGCCATACGCCCCGTCTTCGGCGGGCCCGTCGTCTTCACCACATGCCGCACGTCGCCCCGAGCCATCAGCCGACGGGGCGGCGAGACCAAGGCCATGCAAGACTGGAAGGCCGTCGTCGACTACCTCAACGGCCTGGAACGCCCGCGATCTCTGCACCAGATCGCCCGTTCCAAGCCGGCGCGCAAGAACCGGGCGGCATGATCCAACGCACGCCCCAAACCTACCCAAGCCCGACCCGACGCGTCACGCTCACCGCAGGGTAGAGGCCAGCCACGTTCTCCCGCGGCTCCACCCGCGGCGCATAACGCGGGTTCAACGGCTGCAACCGGATCAGCTCTTCCCCGCCCGTGCCACGCTCAAAGTACACCCGCTTGAAGGTCATCTCGCTGTCGGGCTCGAGCCGGGCAAAGCAATCCATGCCATCGCGAACGTCCCGCGCGGGGCTGAAGATCACCACGTCACCCTCGCGATACTCCGGCTCCATGCTGTCGCCGGTGATGCGGGCCGCGAACGCGTCGGGGTCCCCAAGTTCCGGGGCCGACACGTACCGGTCGGCCACCCGTGCCGGATACCCAAGGTCGGTGAACTCAGCCGCCTTGCCCGCGGGCACCAGATTGATCAAAGGTACCGCGCGGGGCAGGAGTGTCTCAACGGGCTGCCCGGGTGCCGCCCGTCCCTGCAAAGGTGAGATCCGCTCCACAAGCCGGGCCAACGCACCAGACTCGAACGCGCGGTCCAGCCCACCGGGGCCCGCGCCGCGGATCAACGCCGCCAACTGAAGCGCCGCCTCGGCTTGCTCTCGACGCTCGGCCAGTTCCTCGCGCACCACAGATGGCGTGGCCTCGAGCGTCAACGCCTGGGCCAGCGAGCCGGGCGCCATGTCCAAGGCCCCCTCGAGCCGGGCCACCAAGTCCGCCGTGGGCATCGCCCGCTTGCCACGCTCCAAGAGCGAGAGGTACCCCTTCGTGCATCGCGCACGTTCTGCTGTTTCGCGCAAACTCAATCCGAGTCGAAGCCTCCGATCCTTTAAGATCGCTCCGAGAGAACCAACGGGCCGATGGCTCTGAGCAGGATCGCTTGACATAGCGCACCGATCCTCGTATCCCCTGTATCAGGGGTGGTTTGCGCGGCCGGCAGTGACGATTTTTCTCGCAGGACCGCCCCGGCGCGCTATCTGGCGGTCATACCATACAATACCCTTGCAATCGTATTCTTTCCAGTCGACTATATGGTCGAAATGGATGCTGTTTCAGTAAACCATCCGCCACGCACCTCCCCAAACCGCTCTGAGGAGAAAACAGCATGGACACCACCCTCGACCGGGAAGCACTCGACCTGCGACGAAAGCGACGCCGAGCCATGGTCACCCGCATCCTTGACGCCGCCGACCACCTCCCCGAGCAGGAAAGGCAACTCATCCTGGCAATCTACGGCCGCGGACTCTCCGTCCGACAAGCCGCCCATCTCCAAGGTCTGCAAGAACGCCGATTGCGCCGGCAGGTCAAGGCCATCGTCCGTCGCATCTGCGACCCGGCCTTCGACGCCGCCGTCTGCATGACACCCAACTTGCCAAGACCCTTGCGCGAGGTCGTTCGACTGGTTGTCATCCAAGGCCTGAGCATGGACCACGTCGCCGACCACCTGGGCATGAGTTACCACAGCGTCCGCAAGCACGCCGCCGCCTTTCGCGCCATTGTCGAAGCATCGCCCCGACGCGTCCAGCCCCAGGAAAGCCCCGCGTGAACCAGCGAACCGCACACGCCCGCGCCATCTTCGGCCTGCCCCAGGGCCCGAGCGACCCGGCACGCCGGCAGGCTTTGCGAGCCGCCCGCCAGGCCGCCCGGGCGCTGGCCGATCTTGAGCCGGGCCGTGTCGCCTTGCTCACCGGGCCCAGCGGCTGCGGCAAGAGCACCGCACTTACGATGCTCCGCCGACGCTTGGCGCGGCTTGGTCGGCCCGTCGTCCGCCCGCCGGCACACCTCTCCCGCCGCCTGCCGATGGTCGAACTGGTCGGCGGCGATCTGGACGAGGCCCTGGGCCTGCTGAGCGCCGCGGGACTGGCCGAGGCGGCCTTGCTGCCACGCCCCTGCGGCGCCCTGAGCACGGGCCAACGCGCCAGGCTGGCGATGGCCGCCGCCATGGACCGCTGCACCCCCGGCTGCGTGCTGCTGGCCGACGAGTTCGCCACCGGGCTCGACCGCGCCACGGCCCGCTCGCTGGCCAGCGCGATGGCGCGATGGTGCCGAAGGAACGACGTGACGCTGGTGGCCGCCACCGCGCACGACGACACGCTCGAATCGCTTTGCCCCGACCTTTTGGTCGCCTTGCCCCTGCCCGGCGATTGCCCGTCGCCGCCCACCATCCTCGCCCGCGCCCCACGCGGAGCCCACCCGTGGCCGACGCACTGTCCCGACGTTTCACAAACCTGACCGACAGCGACACCATCACCATCGAGCAAGGCTCGACCAAGGACCTCCAGCAACTGGCCCGCTTCCATTATGCCGCGGGCAAGCCCGGCCCCGTCGCGCGTGTCCTGCGCGCCATCGACGATGGCGACACCGTAGGCGTGCTCGTCGCTTCGATGCCCACGCTCAACGGGCGCTGGCGCGCCATCGCCTGGCCCGGCGAGTATGACACCGCCGACCAGCGAGAGAACGCGCGGCGGCTGAACCGCGACGTGCGCGTTATCTCGCGCGTGATCGTCGACCCGCGGTACCGCGGGCGCTCGCTGGCCGTCCATCTCGTGCGCGCTTACCTGGACGATCCGTGTACGCCCCGCACCGAGGCGCTGGCGGCCATGGCGCACGCGTGCCCGTTCTTCGAGCGCGCGGGCATGCGGCGCATCGACCTGCCCCCGAGCAAGGCCGACGCGAAGCTCCTGCGCGCGCTGGCGCGGCACGGCCTGGACCCGGGCGACCTGCTGGCCGACGTGCCCGATAGCATGGCCGCCCACCTGCGTGCTTGGGCCAGCGCCCGCAAGTGCAAGGGACGCGACATCTCCGCCCGTGCCTTTGCTGCCCTGACCCACCCGCCCGTGGCCCACGTGCACGAACGGAGTGTGTCATGACCCCGATGCCGGCTCGTCCGGCCTGCATCGACGGCCTTGTGAGATGCGTGCAGGAGTCGCTGGACGTGCGGCTGAGCGCGATGCCGTTGAGGTATCTCGCGCACGCGTTCTTTGCCGACCACATGCCGCGAGCGCTTGGCGTTGATGACAACGATCCCATCGACGCTGTGGTGTGGGCCAACCGCGGCGGGGGCAAGACCTTCTTGGGTGCCGTGGCGACGCTGCTGGACATGGTGTACAAGCCGGGCATCGAGGTGCGCATCCTGGGCGGCTCGCTCGAACAGGCCCAGCGCATGCACGCGCACCTTCGGCACCTGTTCTCCTTGCCCGCCTACAACGACCTGATCGAGGGGCGCATCACCGATCGGAAGATCGAACTGGTCAACGGTTCGAGGCTCGAGTTGCTGGCGCAGTCGCAGGCGTCGGTTCGGGGCACGCGCATCCAGAAGTTGCGATGCGACGAGGTAGAGCTCTTCGACCCGGCGGTGTGGGACGCCGCTCAGTTGACGACGCGAAGCAAGGACGTTACGTACGACGGGAGAACGTATACCATCTGCGGGTCGATCGAGGCGCTCAGCACTATGCACCGCGCGCACGGGCTGATGCGCGACGTCGTGGAGCAGGCGAGCGCGGGCACGCGGCGGCTGTTCAAGTGGGGCGTTGTGGACGTGCTCGAGCGCTGCGATGACCGCTACGCGTGCGAGGGATGCGCGTTGTGGAACGAGTGCCAGGGTTCGGCGAAATCGCAAGATCGCGCGGCCGGGCACCTGTCGATCGCCGACGCTCTCTCGCTCAAGGGCCGAGTGTCGATGCGCACGTGGGACGCGGAGATGCGTTGCGAACGGCCCAAGAGCGACGACGTGGTGCTGCCCGAGTTTGATCGCGACGTGCACGTGCGGGAGTTCGTGGGAAGCGAAGGGGAGTTGCGTTGGGTGCTGGGCATGGACTTCGGCTATCGCTCGCCGACGGTGATCGTGTGGGGTGCGCTCAGCCCCAAGGGTGTGCTGCACGTCGTGCGCGAGCGCGTGGCGAGCCGGTGTTTGTTGAGCGAGCACATCGACGCGATGCTGGAAGATGAGACGCGTAAGCCGAGTTGGATCGGCATCGACCCCGCCGGCTGGCAGGGCAACGCGCAGACGGGCCTGAGCGACGCCCAACAACTCCAACGCGCCGGCCTGACCGTGCGCGCCCGCCGCACGACCATCCGCGCCGGGCTCGACCTGCTGCGCCACCGCCTGCGACCGGCCAGCGGCGAGCCCAGGCTGTTCATCTCTCCCGCGTGCGAGCACCTGATCGAGAGCCTGGAGCGGTACCACTACGACATGACGCGCCCGATGAGCGAGGAGCCGGCCAAGGACGGGCCCGACCACGCGGTGGACGCGCTGCGGTACCTGGTGACGAACCTGGATCGGCCGGGGGCGTTGAAGGCGGGGAGTTATCTGTGAGATGGGGTGTGCCTGAAGGGCACCTCTGTTCCCTTTGTTCGGAGCCGGCGAGAGACTGTCAACATGCTGAGCACGAATATGCTCGGCAGGATGACGCCTGCCGCCACGGCATGGGCCAGAAAGATGATGAGCAGGGTGTCGCCTTCTGGGGTTGCCTGCGAGCGTGTGAGGTGTTGCGTGATGGCGGCGGCCGTGAGTGCAGCGTACCCGGCGCTCAGCAGGATGTGCAGCACGGGCAGACGCAGGTCGGGCCATGTCCGTTTGGGGCTTTCGCCCGAACGTGCGGCCCGGGCGAGCGTGACACCAAGGCCGGCGGCGAGAGGCCCGCCAAGGACCACGCCCCAGATAAAGCCTTCGACCATGCCATGCGTGTTGACTGCATTTGCAGGGATCAAAACGGGCAAGAACAGACGATGCACGTTCGCGTCGATGTTGCCGGCGGCGGACATGTGGGTGGCTATGTACAGCGTTGTGAGGACGGTGGTGTAGACCACGATGCCCAGGGCATCGGGCATGGGCTTGCGTTTTGTTGTTCGATGTAGATGCTTTGTGGCGGTGCCCGGGCCATAGTGCTGTTCGTGTTGGCGAATGAGGTAGTTGCCTACGGATCGGGAGATGAAGTTGGAAGAATTCGGGTCGAGTGTGCCGTCTTCGCGGACGGTCTGGCTGTCTCGGATCAGGAAGAGCCCAAGCATGATGGCTAGAAAAATCATGGAACCAGCGGCACTTGGGAAGAGGATGCCGGTGGCGATGAGCAACGGCGCGAGCAAGCCGAGGAAGATGGCTGCCTGGCGTGCGTCCGACACGTGCTACCCATGCGCCGCCGCGCCGATGGTCATCTTGACGGCGACGTGGCTGGGGCTCACTCTGGTTTCGAACTCGTCGCGGAACTTGTTCATGATGGTGCGCAGGGCCCAGTTGTTGCCGTCGGCCAGGCCGCAGATCGTCGTGCCGGGCATGGAGCCCATGCTGGTGGCGATCTCCAGGGCCATGTCCAGGTCTTTGGTCTTGGCGTGGCCTTCTTCGATGCGGGTCATGAGTTGGTAGAGCCAGCCGCTGCCCTCACGGCAGGGCGTGCACTGGCCGCAGCTTTCGTGCTTGAAGAAGCGGCTGATGTTGCGCGCGACGGCGACCATGTCGGTGTCCTCGTCGAACACCGTGGGGCAGGCGGTGCCCAGGCCGAGCACGTTGTATTTGCGGCCTATGTCGAAGTCGAGCTCGGCCTCGTACTGGTCGGTTCCCAGGATGCCCATGGAGACGCCGCCTGGGATGGCGGCCTTGTACTTCTTGCCGCCGCGGATGCCGCCGCAGTAGTCTTCGATGAGGGTGCGGAGCGGGATGCCGAGCTCGAACTCGTAGACGCCCGGGCGATTGACGTGGCCGCTGACGCCCATGAGTTTGGTGCCGTAGCTGGGCGGCCCGCCGACGGTGCTCTCGACGCCCTGGGCCATGAACCACTCGGGGCCGTTTTCGACGATGCTGGGCAGGTGGGCGAGTGTCTCGACGTTGTTGATGATGGTGGGCTTGCCGAAGAGGCCCTCGACGGCGGGGAATGGTGGCTTGATGCGTGGCCATCCGCGTTTGCCTTCGAGGCCCTCGAGCAGGGCGGTTTCTTCGCCGCAGATGTAGGCACCAGCGCCTCGATGGACGTAGCAGTCGACGGTGAACTTCGCGCCACCGGTGTTGGCGTTGGAGTTGATCAGTCCCTTGGGCCCGAAGATGCCGTTGTCGTAGGCCTCGGCGATGGCTTTTTCGAGGACGTGCGCCTGGTGGTGGTACTCGCCGCGGATGAAGATGAATGCCTTGTCGAGTCGGCAGGCGTAGCAGCAGATGGCGATGCCCTCGAGCACCAGGTGGGGGTCGAAGTCCATGAGCAGGCGGTCCTTGAAGGTGCCCGGCTCGCTCTCGTCGGCGTTGATGGCCAGGTATCTCGGGCCGCGCTTGGAGAGGTCGTCTTGGCCCTCGTCCAACTTGGGTAGGAAGGTCCACTTGAGCCCGGTGGGGAAGCCCGCGCCGCCCCGGCCTCGGAGCATGGACTTCTTGACGGCCTCGGTGACGTCGCCGGGCTTCATGGTCAGGGCCTTGCGCAGGCCCTCGTAGCCGCCGGTCTTGACGTACTCGTCGTAGGAGACGACGTGGCGGTCTTTGGGGTCGGCGTAGGGCCAGGTGGGGATGCGCTTGCACAGGGCGTGCTGGGTGAACTTTGGGCTCCAGGCCATGGTGACTCCCGGGTGCGAAGGGGCAGGATACCGGATCGGCCCCCGCGTGGGCCTCCTGGGCCGATGATAGGGTCGGGTCCGAGGGGCTACGCTCTGCCCGGGAAACCGCCCAAAGCACGGAGGGACACGGACATGGGGCGACGTACGAAGCAGGCCGGGGCGTTGTTGTGCGGAGTTTGCGCGGGATCGCTGGCCTTGGGCGATGAGCCGGTGCGGTTTGAGTATGCGCCGCCCGCACCGCTGGCCGCCTCGGCCGCCGGCAGCGGGCAGGCTCTGTCCGACAGCGACTGGAACCGCCGCCAGCGGGAGATTGCCCAGCAGGAAATGTGGATGTACTACCGCGTCGGGGTTGGTGCCACCGATCGCGGATCGGCCAACTTCGACCTGCTCGACGGGGTGGCCAGCGAGTTGGACTTTGACGAGCCGGGCTTCCTGCTGAGTTTTGCCATCGGTGGTCGGTACCGAATCTGGGACGACGGGCCATTTTCACGGGTGGGCTTTCGCGTCGAGATCGAGGGCCTGTTTTCTTATGATTCGTACGACCGTTCCCTGCGGGGCGGCGGGGCTCAGGTCGGTGACGGCGATCTGTTCGAGTATGGCTTCTCGCTGAACTTCCTGCCCGACGTGCACCTGGGTCCGGTAAGCCTGTTCGCGGGCGGTGGCATTGGCGCTTCGGTGTTCCGGCTGAGCGACAGCAGCCCGACGGACCTGGACAGCTCTCGCGGAGCCCTGGCGCTCCAGGCGATGGCCGGGGCCAGCGTGAGGCTGGCCGAACCGGTGTCGCTGTACGCGATGGTGCGATACCGCACGTTCAGCAACATCCACTACCGCGACAACGGGCAGCGCATCCGCCTGTTGGACCTGGACGCGGCCACGCTTGAAGTGGGGCTGGAGTTTCGTTTCTAGGGGTTCTGTACAGACCTGCGCTAGAAGTACGGGAGGGCACCCTTGGTCCAGACGGCTTGGGTGACCCTGTGTTTACTTCGGAAACCGCAGCTCCCGAGTGAAGAAGTCCAGCTTCATCGATGCCTTGGCCAGCGCCAGGGTTTCTTCCGCCACGGTGTTGGCCTTGGCCGCGTGCTCGCGGAGGATCTCGAGGACGACCTTGTCTCCCGCTTCGCCCGCGAGCGACGCCCGCTTCTCGCGGATGGGGGCGAGCAGTTCGTCGATCGCCTGGGCCACCTCGACCTTGATGTGGCCATCGCCGATATTGTCGCCGGCGGCGTACTTGCGTTCGAGTTCCTGCACCCTGCTCTCTTCACGGATGAAGGCGCGGACGTACTCGAACAGGGCGTTGTCGATGTCGCCGGGCTCGTCCATCGTCTGCCGGCCGGTGTAGAGCTGGCCCATCTTCTTCTTGATCTCTTTAAGGGTATCCGTCAGGAAGATGGCGTTGTTGAGGCTCTTGGACATCTTCTGCTTGCCGTCGACCCCCACGAGCCTGCCGATGCGGCCGACCTTGGCCTGGGGGATTGGGAAGACGCCGCCGATCGCCTCGTGCTCGTGGTCCTCGGCGTGCGGGTCGACGCCGCAGTAGACCTGGTTGAAGCGCCGCGCCGCCTCGCGGCACATCTCGATGTGGGCGACCTGGTCCTCGCCCACGGGGATGAGCTGTGGGCGGAACGCGAGGATGTCGGCGCACTGGCCCACGGCGTACATGGGGAAGCCGAAGGAGTAGGTGTCGCCCAGCCCCTTGTCGTCGATCTCGGTCTTAAGCGTCGGGTTGCGCATCACCCGGTTGAAGGGCAGCAGCATGGCGAAGAACCAGGTGAGTTCGGCGATGGCGGGAACCTCGGTTTGCAGCACGAACGTCGAGCGGTTGGGATCGATGCCCACCGCGAGCCAGTCCTTGACGATCTCGAACGTGCTCTCGCGGATGCCCTGCGGCTTGTCTGCCCGGGTTGTGTAGGCGTGCATGTTGGCGATGAGGAAGTAGCAGTCGTAGTCGTCCTGCGACGCGACGCGACTCTCCAGGCTGCCCACGAGGTGTCCGAGGTGGAGCTGGCCGGTAGGGGTGTCGCCGGTGAGGATTCGGGGTTTGGTGTTGGAGGGGTTGGTCATAGGTGGGGAGGGTAGAAGCCGGGGAATGCCCACGCGAACCCACACGCGAACGGGGCACACGTTCGGACGCCCCATCGATGCTCGCATGGGTTATGCACCAGGGGTGCTGCGCATCCACGAGACGATGGCGTCCATGTGGCTGGTGACCTTGCGGCCCTCGCCCTTACGCGCCACGGCGATCAGGAATTGCGGCCGCCCCGGGCCCTTGGTCCAGCGGTCGTGCATCGCGGCCACGCCGTCCAGGGGCCACATGCCCGGCGGCAGGTCGGGCGCGTACACCTCGTCGGTGGCGCTCTGGCCGATCCATCGCTCGACCTCGAGGCCGCCCGCGATCATGGCCGAAAACTCGGCGAATCCGAAGTCGTGGACGTGGTAGGGCGTGGGCCCCAGGCGGTTTGGCGTGCTGATGACCAGCCGGCCTCCGGGCCTGAGGATGCGGTGCAACTCTGCGACCAGGCCCGCCGCGTCGGGCACGTGCTCGATGGTCTCGAAGCTGGCCGCCAGGTCGAACGTGGCCGATGGCAAGGGCGTTGTACACGCGTCGGCGGCGTGGAAGACGCATCGGCCGTTGAGCCCGTGCGTGCGCCGGGCGTAGTCCACGGCCGAGGGGTCCAGGTCCACGCCCTCGGCCCGTGCTCCGGTGATCATCGCCAGCAGCCGCGTGCCATATCCCGTGCCACAGGCCACGTCGGCCACGCGCCGGGCCGCGCCTTGCAGCGCGAGGTCTGCGGCCAGTTCGTAGCGCCTTGCGTGCAGTTCGGTGCGGGCGGGTGGGATGATGGGCAAGAGCGCGTCGTGCCTTTCGCCTCGGTTGTCCACCAGCCATCGGGCGTCGGCCAGCGGCACGCCCCGGGCCACCAGCCGCTCGATGGTCGCCTGCGCTTCCCACAAACTATCGTCGGGCAGGTAGAGGACAACGACCTCCACCGGCGTGCCAGCGAACGCTGCGCGGGCCCGCTCGCCCAGGGCTTCCTCGTGCTCGGTGGTACTCAGCACCACCGCCTGGAACGTTGGTGAACGCGCCGCTTCGCTGGGTGTGTACACGGACACACCCGCCATCGCCGTGGTCTTGGGCGAATCGTCGAGCACCGCCACCACCTCGATGCCGTGCAGGAGCCAGGGCTGGCGGATGATCGCCCGCGTGTGCCGCCCGCCGGGATAGAGCGCGATGCGCCGCACGCCCCGCTCTTCGAGCCAGGCGGCCGTGCGGTCGAGCAGCCGCTCACGCAACTGGGGCACCAGCGGCAGTCGGGGCGCTTTGGGCTGCCAGGCCTGGGCCACGACGGGAGCGGGGGTCGATTGGGTGTCTAGAGCGCTCACGCTCGGGTCATCGGCCATCTTCTGTCGTCGGCACGAGCCGCAGGACGATGGAAGGGCCATGTCTGCCGTTCCAGCCGTTCGTGCGCAAACTGGCGCGGGGCCACTCCATGACTTGGCGTGCCGGCTGTGGCCTTATGCCAGTGAGAGGTGGCATCTTCCCGGTGGGGTCCTCGAGGGCCTGGGCCCGGCTCTTGCCGTCGCTCCACCGGTGGCTGCCCATCGCCCCATGTGGCCGGCAAACGATGGCTTCGCCCAACCGATCGTGCTGGCGGGCCTGTCTTGCCCTGAGCTGCTCGACCGGGCCTTGCGAGAGCGAACTGGAACGCTCCAGTATCGTCCGCGCGTGCTGGTGGTCGAGCCCGACGCCCCCGCCGCGCTGGCCGGCCTGGCACGCCATGCCGCCGCGCAGGATCTGGACGCCACTCGGTCCCTTTTGGATGCACCCGGTGTCGAGTGGTTCATGGGCCCCATGGCGATGCAGCAACTGGACGCCTGGCTGCGGGACCACGTCGACGACGCGCTGCCACAGAAGATCCACGAGGCGGGCGGTACGCCCGAACTGGCCCAGGCCATCGCCCACCTGCTGGGCGAGACCCACGCCCGCCAGCAGGCCACGATGCGGGAGCGCACCGCCACGCTGCGCCAGTGGGCCAACGACCGGCCACGGCGCGAGGCGCTCCGCGCTCGCCTGCGACAAGGCACGGGCCTGCGCGTGCTGGTCATCACATCACGATTTTCTACCTACATGAAGCACGCCGCGGCCGACTTCGTCCACGCCCTGGGCACGCTGGGCCACGATGCCCGCCTGCTGCTTGAAGCCGACGACCACACTCGGCAGACGCAGGCCCACTATCTCAAAGCCGTGCTGGGGTTCGACCCCGACGCCGTCGTGCTGGTGAACTATCTGCGTCCGCAGATCGGCCCGGTGATCCCCCCGCATGTGCCGGTGGTGACGTGGGCCCAGGACGCGATGGGGCACTTTTTCGCGGGCGAGGCTTCGGTGCGGGCCGGGCCCAACGACTTCATCGTGGGCATGCTCTACCCCGAGCATCGCACGCGGCTTGGCATGGATGACTCGCGTACGCTGGCGTGGCCCAACGCCGTCTCGCCGGCCAAATTCCACCGCGGGCCGGTGGGCAGTGAGCACAACCACCTGCGGTGCGCTGTAGCGCTCATGACACGCCACAGCGAGCCGCCGGCCGCGTACGTTGCGCGACAGGTCGAGCAGAGTGGGCGCACCACGCCGCAGGCCCGCGCCGTCGCCGCGCTGGAGACGCTGGTGCCACGTGCCCTCGAACGTGCCTTGCGCGAGGATCAGTGGATCGCCCGGGCCCTGCGGCCGGTGTGCGAAGAGGCGCTGCACCACGGCTTTGGTCGGTCGTGTACGCCGGCCATGGTTGAATCGTTGTTGCACCAGGCGGCGCTGCCGCTGGCCGACCTGCACCATCGCCAGCAAGCCGCGCTCTGGGCGGCGCGCATCTGCGAACGCAGGGGCTGGCGCTTGCACCTCTACGGCCTGGGATGGGTCGACCACCCCGAACTGGCCGCGCACGCGAGGGGTGAACTGGCGCACGGCGAGCCCTTGCGTGCGGCGTACCAGTTGGCCGGCGTGACCATCCACGCCTCGGTGCGCGGGCTCTTGCACCAGCGCCTTGCCGAGGCGGCCATGTCCGGCGGGCTGCCCATCGTGCGGCGCACGTTCGAGGACATCGACCGGGCGCGGTGGTTTGCGCTGAATGCCATCGTGCCGCAGGCCACGCCACACTCGCAGACCCAAGACGGGCGCTCACGCTTTGCCATCGCCGATCACCCGGGCCTCTTGCACGCCGCGGCGCTCTGGGGGCGCACGGGCCGCAGACTGGGAGTGGATGGTCTGGTCTGCCACTCGCCGGAAGAAACCCGCTGGCTCGACAACCCACCTCTGGGCAAGCCCCGCCAGCCTCACGAAGACCCCGCGAGGCTGATGGTGGACGTTGCCACGGTGGGCTTCGAGAGCGAGGAACAGTTGGAAAGCATCATCGAACAGGCAAGGGATCCGAACTGGCGAGAGCCCTGGTCAAGGGCCATCGACGTGCGTGTTCGCGAACGATTCGCCATGGACTCTTTCGCACGCGAGACTATCGAACTCATCCGCCGCCACTTCCTCTAAACGCACGACATCCACCGGCAAACCCACGCCCGCGCACCGTTCCAGGGCCGAATCGCAGAGCAGCAACACGCCGTCGGGTTTCAGCCGGTCGATCCCGCGATCGAACCCGTGCGCCGGCAGGCCCAGGTGCGTGTATCGGGCCCCCGCCGCATCATCGAGCCAGCCCACGATCGGCGCACCGCGTGTGATCGGGCCGGCCAGCACAGCCGACCGCTCGGCAAACCCCGCCACGGCCAGGCGGCCGTACCCTCGCTCCCGCATGCGCTCGATGGCCAGCTGGGCCGCGACCACGCCGCGCTCGACGGACATGTTGGGGGAGACGCCCACGCCCAGCCCTTCCGCGCGCCATGTCTCCACGAGATGCGGATCGGGCCTTGGCGAGGCCGCCCGCACCAATACTGCGTCGCACCCGGGCGATGGCGCGTCCATCGCCAAACGCTGATACCCCGCGCGACGCAACTGGCAGGCGATCCACGCGTCGGCGCGAGCCCACGACGCCGGCGTTCTCGGCGACCAAGGCCAAGATTCGACGTGCCGTACCGCGAAGTCGTTGCGCTGTCCGAGCCTCGGGTCGTCGCAGCGCACGCCCCGCGTCACCAGTTGCGCCGCCAGCGCCAGGGCCCGGTCATCGTCGATCACGACCGTATCTGGCCGCAACGCCAGCGCCGCCCGCAGCAACGCCCGTGCCCGCTCGTGCTCGCCCGCCGTCGGTTCGAGCACGCAGGCATGGGCCCGTGGGTGGTCGATGGTTGGGATATTGGGCCTGGCATAGTTCATCGGCCCCAACCCCACGCACAACAGGTGCGTGCGGGGGTCGTCCATCAGCGCCAACGCCCGCTGCACCATCGCTGGCCTTGGGTTCACGTGGTCACACACCGCTACGTTCAGCACGCGCGGGCCCATGCGGGGCGCTCGGTGCATATTCGAGGATCCCATCCCGCAGAGCCGACGCCCCACGCGTGCGTGCCCAAGACGGGCAGTGTCGTGCAACGCTCGAGCCACGAGCGTCGCGGCGTCATCGACGTGCAACGCGTCGAGCACCCGTTGCTGCGATTGCACATCGCTCGTGTTCGTTACCATCTCGACCAACGCGCCGAGCGAGCCCGCGTGCTCGATGGGTAGGCCGGCGAGAAATGCCCCGGCCGCCTCGCACGCCGGGCGCACATCGACCGGCGCTTCGTATGCCCCCTCGGCCTGCCATACCCAACCCGCCGGCGCCCACAAGGGCCACGGGTGGGGGTGCGCCACCGCCGTGGGCACGCCGGCCAGCATCGACTCGACCGCCAGCGTGCTGGCCGTGGTGATCGTCGCGCGAGCGCCGGCCAGGCTCAGGGCCAATGGCGCATCGTCGACGGGCACGCCAAGACCTCGCGCGAGCGTTGTATCGATGCGCCACCGCACCTCCAAGCCACGTTCTCGCAAGATCTCGCGCAGCGATCGGAGCATCGACCCAACGCGCGACAGCGCCCCGTCGTCCATCGCCGGTGCCAACGCCGTGGAGACCAGCACGTACCGATCCGGCTCAACGCGCTTTCGAGCCACTGACATTCGATCGGCGAACCCGTCCAGCCGCGGCAGCCCCGTCACCAGCACGCGGTTGCCCAATGCTTCCAGGATCGTTCCTTGCAAGGGCCCCATCGCCAGCACCACGTCGTGCGGCATCTGCCGAAGATGGGCCGGGCCCAGCCAGGGGTTCATGCACGTGTTGGCAAACTCCATCACCCCGTCCACCAGCAACGCCGTGGGCACGCCAAGGTGATGCGCCAGCATCGTCGGGCGCAGGGGCATGTTGAAGCTCAGGTCGGCAAAGGCAAGCAAGCTCGCGCTTTCGATCACCCGAGGCTGTGCGTGATGCCCGAAGCGCGCCTCGCGGCCCCACAGCCCCTCGTACCAGACCGCGTGGCCCAACGCTTCGAGCCTCTCCGGCACGCCCGCGAAGGCGTCCAGCGGACGACGGCTGCCAAACAGCACGATGCGATCGGGCGTGCTCACGCGCCAACGCCCTCGCCCAGCGCCAATGGATGCCGTGGTGGCTCGTGCCCACGCATCGCCGACCGATACCCGATGCCCCGCGCCGACCACCGCCACGCCCGCGCCCGCGCGAACAAATCGTGGACGTTCACGCTTAACGCCGGACGTTGGGCGAGCGATTCGAACTCCTCGTACGCCTCGGCCGCCTGTGGCGTCGAGAGCGCTCGGGCGTCGCGCATCGACGCCCGGCTGCCATCGAAGCGCTCGCCGAAGATTGCCGCCGCGCACGCGGGATTGATGCGTCGCAATGCCAGCGCCTGATGTCCCAGCAGCGCCTCGCGCGCCAGCAGGCCTTGGGGCTCGTACCGATGGTGGTGGACCACCCCAGCGCCGGGCCGAAACACCACCGGAGCGCCCGTGCGCCTCGTCACCCGATAGGCCCACTCCAGATCATCGAACATCGCGTACCGCATTCGCGCATCGAATGGATCGCAGATCTCCCGGGGCAGCGAGAGGTTTAGCGTCCACGCGTGCCGGAAGCCCCAGTCTCGCTCGGGCTCGTGGTCGTCCATCTCGCTGTAAAAGAACAGCAGCGAGGTCTCACGCGTCAGCCGGTCGATCACCCGGTCGTCCTGGGGCACTGCAAAGGGCGCTGCGCCAAGCACGAGCCGTGGCGCACCGTCCGCGTGCGCCGCGCGGTGCGCGTCGATCAGCCCCGCGTCGGCCACCACGTCGTCGTTGAGGAACAGCACCAGATCGCCTTCGGCTCTGTCCAGCGCCCGATTGCGCGCCGCACCGGGGCCGCCCTGGGGCCCGGTCAGCACCTCGACCGCCCCGCCGCGGGTCAGGGGGCGAAGGTCGCTGGGTGCATAGGGCCCGTCCATGCTCGCGATGATCCGCAGGTTGGCATCGCCGATTTCCAGCAACGACAACAGGCACCGCACCAGCGGGCCATGTTCCTGGGATCGGCTCGGGATGATCGCCGTCACGCGCATCGCATGTATCAACGGACGTTCCAGCGCCCCGGCTCAAGAAATCCGCGCAATTTCCGCGGGCTCACACCGAACGGGCGAACAAGCCGCCCACCGCCGTTCGTTCGTGATCCAGCAGCCAGCGCTTGCGCTCCAGCCCGCCCCCATACCCGTGCAGCGAGCCGTCGGCGGCCACCACCCGGTGGCACGGCAGGACGATCGCAAGACGGTTGGCACCATTGGCCGCCCCCACCGCTCTCGATGCCCCGGCCCCAACGCCAAGCGATCGTGCCAATGCCCCGTACGAAACGACCTGACCATACGGAATCTCGCCCAACGCCTCCCACACCCGGCATTGGAACGCCGTGCCCACCAACGCCAACGGCACCGAGAACGCCCGTAGATCGCCCGCGAAATACCGGCCCAACTCGTCGATCAGCAGCGATAACGCAGGACACGCCACTGGTGAGGGGCTCGGCTCGACCCGCGCCCGGTACGCATCGGCCAGCGTTTCCAGCGCTTCGGGCGCTCGATGCCCGAACTCGACCAGCGCCACACGCGGGCCGTCGTCGTCGGTGATCGAGGCGAGCGTCAACACGCCCACCGGGCTCGAAATCGTCGTTGTCGTCAGCACGCCTGTCATATCCAAACAATAGCCTTATAAAAGTGTCGCGTATCTACGCCTATGCCCCGCCAGTGCCGCCCGGGAACTTTTTTTGTCGGGTTCTCGGGTTTGGCTTATGACGCCCTCGATTTGCGCCGAAACAAACGGCATCGGTGGTATGGCCGGCCCCTCGTGGTGCTGGCTTCTCATCGAGATCCCGGCCCGGCCTGGCGTGTGTCCAGGGGGTGCGGGCGGGCCCGACCTCCGGGCCCGGGAGCAGTCCAAGGGTCCAAGAACCGGGCCACAAACCAGGGATGGAGTCTCACCAATGAAGCAGCACAGCAGCACGAACGTCGTCTTGGCCGCCGCACTCGTCGCCGTCGCGGGCCTGAGCACCGCGTGTACCACATCGAGCCCCAATGGGCAGTCCTTCGCTCAGGGCGGGCAGCCATCGTCGGGCTCGGGTGCCTATCGCCAGCCCGTGACGACCAGCCAATACGGCAGCCAGCGCAATCCCTCCACGGCCCGCGCGATCGACCCGTATGCCGTCGGCCTCACCGCCGACGACCCCCAGGGCTTCCACCGCACGAGTGGGTCGCCCCAGCCCGGCCAGCGCCTGAGCCTCAGCCCCAAGACCCCCGCCCAGTTCCAGCCCACCGACGCCGTTCACGGCTTTTATGGCGAGGTCTTCACCGACAACGCCGGCCTGGTGGCGCTGGACCCAGACCGCATCGGCGGGGCCAACCTGGCACAGATCAGTTTCAGTGTCGAGGGTGCGGACTTCGACCCCGACGTGTCGCCCGACGGCCGATTCATCGTCTTTGCCAGCACGCAGCACAGCAAGACCAGCGACATCTTCATCAAGCCCATTGACAGCCGGGTGGTGACCCGCCTGACCAAGAGCGAGGGCAACGACGTGATGCCCAAGTTCAGCCCCGACGGTCGGCGTGTGGCCTTTGCCAGCAACCGCTCGGGCAACTGGGACCTGTACGTCATGCCCGTCACCGGCGGCAAGGCCGTCCAGGTCACCACCGAGAGCAGCCACGAGCTGCACCCCAGCTGGAGCCCCGACGGCAAGTACCTGGCCTTCAGCCGGCTTGGCGAGGTCAGCGGCAAGTGGGAGATCTGGGTCACCGACGTGACCAACCCGGGCGTCAGCAAGTTCCTCACTTACGGCCTCTTTCCCCAGTGGTCGCCCGTCGCGGGCAACAGCAGCGACGGCAAGGGCGAACGCATCCTCTACCAGGTCAGCAAGGAGCGAGGCGACCGGGCATTCACCGTCTGGAGCCTGGACTTCAGCGGCTTCCACGCCAGCAACCTCACCCAGGTCGCTTCGAGCCCCTACGCCGCCTGCATCAATCCCTCGTGGAGCCGCGACGGCAAGTGGATCTCCTTTGCCACCGTCCCCAACCCCACCCAGTGGGCCCAGATGGAAGAGACCCGCCCCGCGTCGGCCCAGCTCTGGATGGTCGCCCAGGACGGCACCGCTCTGGTGGAGTTGACCGACGACAACGCCGTCAACCTCATGCCCTCATGGGGCCCCAACAACCAGATCTTCTACATCTCCGACCGCGGCGGCGTGGACAACATCTGGTCCATGAGCGCCAACAACGCCATCCTGGCGGCCACGGGCATCGACCCGAGCCAGCAGGGCTCGGCCTTTACCTCCGTGCCCGACAGCCGGTAAGGTCAAACCAATTTGCTCCCAAAGCAACGCCCGGTAACTCCGGGCGTTGTCATTGGTGCAACAATGGGGGTATGGAATTGGGTTGTTGGGCAATAGGCTATGGGAAGTCTGGGAAGCAGATCGATTGCCCATTGCCTTTCTGGGACAATTGGCCACACGCTGGCTGTTGGCCTGGCATCTTCCTTGCCCCCTTGCTCATCCTCGCCGCCTTGATCGGGGGCTGTGCCGCCAAGGATCCCCTGAGCCCGCCGCAGCAACTCATCTCGCCCTATGCCAGCACGCCCGCAGAGCCCATCTGGGCGGTCGTGCCTTTGCGTAATGAGAGCGGGACCTCGGCTGCCAATGTGCTGGCGTTGAGCGATACATTGGTAGCGACAATTACCCAATCTCGGGGCTTGCGGGCCCTGCCGCTCAACCGCACGCTCGATGCGATGGCTTCGCTCGAAATGGCCCATCCCCAGACACCGGCCGACTTGGAACGCCTGGCCCGTGTATTGGGTGCCGATGGCATCATCGTGGGCAGCTTGACCGCGTACGACCCCTACGAGCCCATCGTGGGCGTTGCCTTGGCGTTGTATGCCCGTCCCGGGGCGCTGCTACATGCCGGTACCGCCGCGCTGGACATCAATCCGCGTCAACTCCGCGAGCAGCCCACCGACTACGACTATTTTGGTCAGCAGCAAGCGCTGGGCCAGGGCCCTGCCTCTTCGGTCGTGCTGGTGCTCGACGGTCGGGACCATGACGTCCGGATGCGGGTGCGCCGATACGCGCAGGGTCGCAGCGACCATGTTTCATCCCTGGGCTGGGAGCGATACCTGCGGAGCATGCCCGAATACGAGCGGTTCGTGACTTTTGAAGTTATCGGGCTACTATTCCAGCGTGAATGGGTCCGTCTGGCACGCGATCAAGCTTCGGGAAGCCCCGGAGCGGGGTCTTCCGGCCGGTGAATGACCAAAAAATTTGTGATTGGCCTGAAGGTCGAGGCAACCTGCCCCGACGATTGGCCGATATCTCCAAGGTAGGGCGTGCGAGTTGGACCTCGCCGAACGCCAACGTGGTCCATCAGAAGGATGGCCCTCGCGAAGGAGTGCAGACATGACGGCCTTGCCGCTCACCGACGCTTTCAACCGCTACCTGACCGACGAGCGTCAGTTCAGCCCTTATACGGCGCGTTGCTACGGGGCGGACCTGAAGCAATTCGTGGACTTCCTTGTCGAACACCTGGGCAAGGCGGCCGATGCCTCTGCCGAGCAATCGGCCTATGAGCGCCGCGTGGCCGGTCAGAGCGTTGGCTCTCCCACGACGCTGACGGACACGATCTGCCAGGCCGACAGCGAGTTGATCCGCCGATTCCTGGAGCATCTGGACCAGAACCAGTATTCGGCGGCGACGCTTGCTCGCAAGATCGCCACGCTTCGGTCGTTCTACAAGTGGGCGGCGCGGAACAAGATCGCCGTCAGCAATCCGATGGTGGCGATCCGCACGCCTCGGCAGAACAAGCGGCTGCCCAAGTCCATCACGATCGAGCAGGTCGAGCAATTGCTCAGCGCCCCCGACGAGAAGGACGTGCTGGGGCTGCGCGACCGCGCCATCCTCCAGACCCTGTACTCCACCGGCCTGCGTGTCAGCGAGTTGGTGGGCCTCACGTTCGCCGATGCCGACTTCGAGCAGCGCGTCCTGCGCGTCAAGGGCAAGGGCAACAAGGACCGGCTCGTGCCACTGGGCCAGCGGGCCATGGATACCATCGGCCGCTACGTGACACGACTGCGCAACGACGCGCGGTACATCACCATCCTCAAGGGCGAGGCCGACAAGACCCCCCTGTTCATCAACAAGCACGGCAAGCGGCTCAGCAGCCGATCCGTCCGCCGGAAGCTGGACAAGTACCTGGGCCAGGTCGGTCTCGACGCGAGCATCAGCCCGCACACCCTTCGGCACACCTTTGCGACGCACCTGCTGGATAATGGTGCCGACCTGCGCAGCGTGCAGGCACTGCTGGGGCACCAGTCTCTGAGCACGACGCAGGTCTACACGCACGTCAGCGGGCAACGCCTTCGTGAGACGTATGACAAGGCTCACCCCAGGGCCGAGGCCAGCTGAGCCGGAAGCACTCGATGAAGACCCTTGAGCCCGCGTTGTCCGACGTGGGCTGTTTTCTGATCTGCCCGCACTCGCTCAATCATGGGGCGGTGTCGAGGGCGCTGCCAGTGGCTCCTCGCCTCGCAGGCGCCGACACAGGTCTGCCACGATGCGAGTATCCAGCGAGATGAGATGGTGGCTGAGCACCAGTCTCCCGGGCACCCAGATGGGCTCCTGCCCGGCTGGGGCCGCGTTGCCAGCGCCAACCCAACTGTCGCGTAGCGTCGCGTAGGGCACGATCTGCGGCCCGTGCTCGTGCAGCGTCGCCTCGTCGAGTTTTGCCAGGAATGCCGAGCCCGGGCGCATCTGGGCCGAGGCATCGTCGAGCCGGACCCACTCGGCCAGCCTCGCGCCACGGTGTGGGCTGCCCAGCGTGTAGAGCGTGGCGATGTTCAGCCGCAGGTCGCCCTCGCGTCCAACGGACGCCGCGTCGGCCCAGGCCGTTCGCGCGACCAGCCCGCCCATCGATATGGCCACCACGTCCACCTCGGCCGTCCACCGCTGGCCCGAGACCGGGTCGGTCGTTTCGCCGAACGCGTCGGCGACCTTGCGAGCCACGGTGTCGGCGATGGCGGGGATGTCGTCGCCCCACATGTACGAGATCGAGAGAACGCGGTCTTCGTCGGCCCCGGTGAGTTCGCGGATGCGTCTGGCCAGTTGCCCGCTCGACATGCTCGGGCTGCGCCAGCCGCTGAGCACGACGACGGGGCGGTCGACACCAACGGGCGTGCGCTGCATCTCGTCGAGAGCCTCGCGGACCTGCTGGCTCGAAGCCGGATACGCCTTGTTGGGATGATCGATCCGCACGCAAGAGGCTACGCCGACGAGTGTCACGCCCGCCAGGACACCGGCGAAGGCTCGTCGGCATCGTCGACGCCAGTGCTTTGGGCGTGTTGGCTTTGGGTCCTTTGCCTGTGTCATGGGGTCGTGTTCCCGCTCGGGGCTTGGCGGTCCAGAGCCCGTCCAGGCCTGATTGGGAATCGGCCCGGCCCGCTTACACCAGCAGCGTCGCGGGCGCTTCGAGCATGCCCTTGACGGTGTTCAGGTATTGGGCCGCCATCGCACCATCGACGATGCGGTGGTCGCTGGACATGGTCATGCTCATCACGCTGCCGATCATCAGTTGCCCATCGCGGACGATGGGCACCTCGCGGGCCGCGCCGACGGCCAGGATGCAGGCGTTGGGCGGGTTGATGATGGCTGTGAAGTGGGCCACGCCGAACATGCCCAGGTTGCTGATGGTGAAGGTGCTGGCTTCCATGTCTTCGACGGACAGGCCCTTTTCGCGGGCCTTCTTGGCCAGGCGGCGGGTCTCGCTGGAGATGGTCCGCAGGCCCATGCGGTCGGTGCCCCTGAGCACGGGGACGACCAGCCCCCCGCCGCGCTCCTCGGGCAGCGCGACGGCCACGCCGATGTTGACATCCCCATGCTGGCGGATGGCCGGCGGGTTCTTCGAGCCGTCCCACGACGAGTTCACGAACGGGTGCCGGTGCATGGCCAGAGCGCAGGCGCGGACGAGGAAGTCGTTGACGGTGAGCTTGACCCCCTGGCTTTCGAGTTGCTCGTTGAGCTGCTCGCGCAGGTCCAGCAGGGCGTCCATGTCCACCTCGACGGTGACCTGGTAGTGGGGGATGGTCTGCTTGCTCTCCACCAGCCGCTTGGCGATGGTGCCTCGCATGTTGCTGAGCGCCACGGTGTTGTCTTGGAGCGAAGCGCCGATGGGTGGCAGCTCGACCTCGAGCCGGGCCTGACGCGGCTGGGCGGCCGGGGCGGTGGCGCCGCGTTCGAGGGCTTGCTCGACGTCCTTCTTGACGATGCGGCCGCTGGGGCCGGTGCCGTCGATGCCCGAGAGGTCGACGTTGTGCTCGCCGGCGATCTTCTTGGCCAGGGGGCTGGCGAAGATGCGTCCGCCGTCGCTCTCGCCCGCGTGCGAGCCGTTGGTGCTGCCGTTGGACAGCGTCGCCGTGGCCGATGCGCTGCTGGCGGTGGTGCTGGCTTTGCCTTCGTTTGTGGCCTGCCCGGCCTGGGCCTTGGTCTCGGCCTTGGCCTGACCACCGCCCTTGGCGGCCTCGCTCACGTCCTCTCCCTCCTCGGCGATGATGACGATGGGGTCGCCGACCTTGACCGCGTCACCCTGCTTGGCGGCGAGTTTGGCGATGGTGCCCTCGTCGAAGGCTTCGAGTTCCATGGTGGCCTTGTCGGTCTCGATGTCAGCCAGCACGTCGCCGGGCGAGACGGTGTCGCCTTCCTTCACGTGCCATTGGATGACGGTGCCAACTTCCATGGTGTCCGAGAGGCGGGGCATGGTGACGGTGATGGGCATGGTCGTGTTCCTGGCAAGGGCCTGCGGCTGTGAGCCGCTGGTCAGAGCGATTCCGGGCCGTGGACTTCCACAAGGGCCTCACCGCTGGTCAGGGCCTGCATGATCCTTGGCACTAAGGGTAGTAGCCAATCGCGCGTACGACGCTTGGACGCGTTTCCAAGGAGGATCCAGGCGACCTGGGGTGGCGGGCCCTGGCGTCGGACCAGGTCCGCGAAGTCGCCGTCTTTGGTAAAAAGGGCCGCCCGGGCCTGCCGTGCCCGGTCGAAAACGTCCGAGTCCGCCAGTTGGCCGTAGCCCAATTGGTAGAGGTGGTGGCACGGAAGACCGGTGGCCTCATGCAGCCAGGGGACCATGGCCATCGGCAGGTTCATGTCGATCCAGATCGTCGAGGGGCCCATCACGACGCCCGCAAGACCGGGTGGTTGAGCCATTGGGCCGCGAAGGCGATGCAGGCGATGATGTCCTCGCGCTCGAGGTACGGATAATCTTCCAGGATCTCCTCATAGGTCATCCCGCCGGCGAGCAACTCGAGCACGTCCGTCACGCGGATGCGCATGCCGCGCACACAAGGACGCCCGCCGCACATGTCGGGGTTCACGGTGATGCGTTCGGCCAGGTTCTCGCTCGCCATCGTTCAGCCTACCACGCCCTTCACAGCTTCGATGATGCGATTGGCGTTCGGAAGATACGCCGCCTCCAGCCCCTTCGCGTACGGCGTGGGCACGTCGGCCGTGTTCACGCGCACGGGCTGGTGGTCGAGCCAGTCGAAGGCGTGCTCGACGATCTGCGTCACCACCTCGCTGGCCACGCTCGCGAACGGCCAGCACTGATCGACCACCACCACGCGGTTGGTCATCTTCACGCTCCGCACGATCGCTTCGATGTCCAGCGGGCGGATGGTCCGCATGTCGAGCACGTCCGCCTCGATGCCGTCCTTGGCCAGGGCTTCGGCGGCTTCCATACAAAAGTGGACGGGCCGACCGAAACTCACCAGCGTGCAGTCGCCGCCCTCGCGTGCAAGGCGGGCCCTGCCGAAGGGGATGAAGTAGTCTTCCTCGGGCACGTGCATGGTGTCGCCCAGCATGCGCTCGCTCTCGAGGAAGAAGACCGGGTCCGGGTCGGCGATGGCGGTGCGCAGCAGGCCCTTGGCGTCCAGCGGATTGCTGGGTATGGCGATCTTCACGCCCGGCACGTTGCTGTAGAGCCCCTCGACGCACCAACTGTGCGTGCTGCCGAGCTGCCCACCCGCGCCGTCGTTACCGCGGAAGACGATGGGGCACCCCCACTGCCCGCCCGACATGTACAGCATCTTGGGTGCGTTGTTGAGGATCTGGTCGGCCGCGACGAGGCTGAAGGACCAGCTCATGAACTCGACGATGGGCTTGAGCCCCGCCATGGCGGCGGCGATGGCCATGCCGGCGAACCCGTTCTCGCTGATGGGCGTGTCGATGATGCGCTTGGGCCCGAACTCCTCGAGCATGCCCTGGCTGACCTTGTACGCGCCGTTGTACTCGGCCACTTCCTCGCCCAGCAGGAAGACCCGCTCGTCCTCGCGCATGGCGTTGGTCATGGCCTCGCGCAGGGCCTCGCGGAAGGTGATCACCCGGTCGCCCTCGCGCTGGGGTTCTTCCCAATTTGCAAAATCAGGGAAGCGCATGGGTCGAGGCAGCGCGGGGTGTTCGATCTCGATGGTGGGCAAAGCGACGGCCATGGGCGTGTCCTTTTGGGAAGGGCCAGCGGGCAATGGGGATGGTATCCGCCGCGGGCCGACGCCGTTTTGCCCCCATTCGCGTACCATGCCGCCCAGACACCGATCGGAGAAGCCCATGCGCATCCTGCTTGCCTGCGTCCTTGCCCTGGCCTGTGCCCGTTGGGCCCATGCCGACCCCGATCGGCCTTACGAGGCCTTTGCCCCCCTGAGCCTGCCCACGCCCAACGAGGTCCGGCTGGGTTCGGGGGCTCCCGGGCCGGCGTATTGGCAGCAGCGCGTGGACTACCGCATCGACGCCACCCTCGACGCCGACGCCCAGCGGCTGAGCGCGACGATGGAAGTGGCGTATCACAACAACTCGCCGCACACGCTCAACTTCCTGTGGATCCAGCTCGAACAGAACCTCTTCAAGCCCGACAGCATCGGCACGCGCACCCGCACCGGCGGCGGGCCCATGCGCGCCATGGATGACGACTTCGACGGCGGCTACGACATCCCGTCGATCCGCACCGGGACCACCGAACTCAAGTTCACGGTCTATGACACCCTGGCGCGGGTCGAGTTGCCACGTGCCATCAAGCCCGGCGAGCGGTTCAAGTTCCAGCTGGACTTTGCCTTCGACATGCCCCCCTACCTGCGACGCATGGGTGCCGAGGACGTGGAGCAAGGCCGCATCTTCGAGTACGCCCAGTGGTTCCCCCACGTGTGCAACTACGACGACGTGCACGGCTGGAACACCCTGCCTTACGCCGGCAGCGGCGAGTTCTACACCAACTTCGGCAACTACGAGGTCCACATCACCGTGCCGCGCACCTACCTGGTGGCCGGCTCGGGCGTGCTGCAAAACCCGCGTGAGGTGCTCACGCCCCTCCAGCGCCAACGCCTCGAAGAGGCCCGCAAGAGCCGGGAAACCGTGATGATCCGAACCGCCGAGGAAGTGGGCGACCCCGCCAGCCGGCCCGCGGGCCAGGGCCCGCTGACGTGGAAGTTCAAGGGCGAGAACATCCGCACCTTCGCCTGGGCGGCCAGCGACGCCTTCATCTGGAACGCGTGCGGCGTGGTCGTCAAGGACCTGAACGGCAACGACAAGATCGTGCTGTGCCAGTCGCTCTACCCCGTCGAGGCCACGGCGTGGGCGCCCACCGTCGAAGACGGCGGCAGCACGCAGTATGTCGCCCACAGCGTCGAGTTCTACAGCGACTTCCTCTACCCCTACCCATACCCCATCATGACCAACGTCAACGGGCCCGAGGGCGGCATGGAGTACCCCATGATCGTCTTCTGTGGCGGGCGCACGCGCAGCCCGCTGTTCGTCACCGACCACGAGGTGGGCCACACCTGGTTTCCCATGATCGTCAACACCGACGAACGGCGCCACGCCTGGATGGACGAGGGCTTCACCACCTTCATTGGCATGCACTCGCTGGCGGCCTTCCGCGGCGAGGCGGTCAACCCCGGCCGGGCCCGCCAGCAGACCATGCAGCTGGCCCGCGGCCGCAGCCAGCCCATCGCCGTCTTCCCCGATCGCAACCTGCCGGGCCTGCTGGGCAGCCTGCAATACCGCAAGACGGCCCTGGGCCTGCACCTGCTGCGCGAGGTGGTGCTGGGCCCCGAGCGGTTTGATTACGCCTTCCGCGAGTACGTCCGCCGATGGGCGTTCAAGAGCCCCCAGCCGGCCGACTTCTTCCGCACGATGGAAGACGCCACCGGGGCCGACCTGGCGTGGTTCTTCCGCCAGTGGTTCCTCGAGGACGGCACGCTCGACCAGGCCCTCGAGGTCGCCTTCGACGAGTCGGACGAGTCTGAATCCACGCCCCGGGCCACCGTCACCGTCCGCTCGCTGGGCCGCCAGGTCATGCCCGCCACGGTGGTGCTCCAGTTCGACGACGGCACGATCGACCGCCGCGAGTTCCCCGTCGAGGCCTGGGCCACCACGCGCGAGCGCTCGTTCCGAATCGACCTCCAGGGCCGAACCCTGCGCCGGGCCGTGGTCGACCCCGACGAGCTGCTGCCCGACGCCGATCGCGCCAACAACCGCTGGGTGGCCCCGGCCCCCACCGCCGTCGAGAGCCCGCAGGACGCGGCCCCATCGCCCTGATACCATCCCCACCCGCCGGGGCCCGACTGGGCCTTGGCCCTGGAGCGGTGCCCGAGAGGCTGAAGGGGCCGGATTGCTAATCCGGTGTACTGGTTTTACCGGTACCGAGGGTTCGAATCCCTCCCGCTCCGTTTTCCCCACTTCACGCCACGATACAGCCCGGGTGCTTGCCCGGGTTTATCTCACGCGCTCCAGCGCGTGCGCATCGCCCGTTACGGGATCACGCCCAGGATCCACAGGATCAGCAGCACGTCGATGGCCACCCACAAGAGCTCGAAGCCCGCCCGCGAGGTGCGTCGGGGCTCGTGCCGCAGCGCTTCGTACGCCGCCCACAAACTCCGCAGCGCGAAGATGCCCAGGGCCGCGACGATGATCCACCAGAACCAGTGCATGTCCCATTGCCCTTTCTTCGATCAGCGCATCGCGGCGAACGCCAGGACCACCCACACGATCGCCACCGCCGCCGCGCCCGCCGCGTGCATGCCAAAGGCCCACGCCAGGGCCGCCAGGGGCCACTGGGGCTTGAGAAAACGCGACCGCTCGGCCGTGCCCGCGGCCATCTGCCCCTTGGTGTCGGCCAGGGTCTTGCTGAGGGTCTGCATCTCGCCGATCTGCCGGTCGATGGCCAGCAACGTGAACGCCGTGATGAACGCCGTCGCGAAGCCAAAGAGCGCCAGGGCGATGGACAGGACGAGGGGCCATTCTGGCCGGGCGTGCTGCTGTCGGCCGGCCGCCCCCGCGAGCATGGCCGATGCCAGCATCGAGAGGTTCAACCACCAAGAGAGCCCCGCCCAGCCCGCCAGCAGGGCCACGATCAGCCGGACGTTGCCGTTGATCTCGCCGATGCGCCCGGCGAACAGCCCATCGTGGTCCATGGCCGTGCCCTCCCCAGACGCCTCCGCGGCCCGTCCGCCGGCAGACCATAGCCCCCGGGCCCGAGCCGTGGCGCCGGCCCGGGACCTGGACGCATCGATGCCCTGTGGCGAGCTTGTCTTCCAGATTGCCGATCCGAGGGGATCGGCTCCCGAGCACGCGGTCCATGCCCCCTCGACCGCGGTCATTGCTCCGTGGAACGCGGTCATTGCTCTGTGGAACGCGGTCATTGCTCCGTGGAACGCGGTCATTGCTCCGTGGAACGCGGTCATTACTCCGTGGAACGCGGTCATTGCTCCGTGGAACGCGGTCATTGCTCCGTGGAACGCGGTCCAGATGCCCAGGAAAGCGTTCGAGCGTCTGCGCACTCGGGCGGAGGGGCTATCGCTTGCGGGCCACCAGCACGCCCTCGCGCAGCGGCACGCAGAAGGCCTCGAACCCATCGTCGGCGGCCACCAGGCGGTTCACCCGGTCGGCCGCGTCGCGGCTGGCGTTCTGGCCCGGGGGCGCATCGATCCACCAATCACCCCCCCCACCACCACCCAGCATGTTATCGGCCACCAGCAGCCCGCCGGTCCGCAAGAGCTTCTTTGCGTGGGGCAGGTAATCGGGGTACTCGGTCTTGATGGCGTCCAGGAACACCAGGTCCGCCGCCCCGGGCATCTCGCCGGCCAGCCTCTCCAGCTCGGGCGTGCCAAATCCCCGCACCACCTCCACCCGGTCCGCCACGCCCGCCCCTTCGAAGGCCCTCTGGGCGAAGTTGGCGTGCAGGTCGTTGGGCTCGATGGTCAGCATTCTGCCACCCTCGGCCAGCCCCCGGGCCAGCCAGATGCCCGAGTAGCCCGCCAGCGTGCCGACCTCGACGATGAGCCGGGCCTCCACCAGCCGGGCCAGGCACAGCAGCATCCGCCCCACCGAGGCCGAGACGGCGATGTCGGGGATGCCCGCCTCGACGGCCCGGGGCATGAGCCCGGCCAGGTGCCCGTCGGCACGGCCGAAGACGGTGTCGAGGTAGTCGCCGGTGTGCTGCCAGCGGCCGGGGGTCATGTCGGTAGGCATCGCGGAAGGTAGGACACGACACCAAACGGGGCCCGGGCGCGAGCCCGGGCTCATTCCACTTTCAAGATGCGCCCGGGCTCGCGCCCGGGCCCCGTTCTACCCTCGCCCGTGCCACCCCCAGACTCCCAATCGCTCCCTGCCGGCTTCAGCCCCATCCCCGAGATCCTCGACGAGCTCCGCGCCGGGCGCATGGTCGTGCTCACCGACGACGAGAGCCGCGAGAACGAGGGCGACCTGGTGCTGCCCGCCCAGTTCGCCGACGCGGCCAGCATCGGCTTCATGCTGCGCGAGGCCCGCGGCTACCTGTGCCTGAGCCTGACCGAGGCCGACTGCCGCAGGCTGGACCTGAGGCCCCAGAGCGACGTGAACACCTCCGTCCGCGGCACGCCCTTTACCGTCGCCATCGACGGCCACCCGCGGCACGGCCTGACCACGGGCGTGAGCGCGGCCGAGCGTGCCAGGACCATCCGCCTGGCCATCGACCCCACGACCGGGCCGGACGACTTCGTGCGGCCGGGGCACATCAACCCGCTGAAGGCCCGCGACGGGGGCGTGCTGGTGCGCATCGGGCAGACCGAGGGCTCGGTGGACTTGTGCCGCCTGGCGGGCCTGGCGCCCGCGGCGGTCATCATCGAGATCCTGCGCGAGGACGGCGAGATGGCCCGCGTGCCGGACCTTCTCGAGTTCAACCGCCGGCACGGCCTGAAGATGTGCTCGGTCCGCCAGCTCATCGAGCACCGCCTGAGCACCGAGACCTTCGTCGAGCGGCTCGAGCCCGTTGGCGGCACGCCCGTTCAGACCGCCCACGGGGCGTTCACGCTCTTTGCCTTCCGCAGCATCACCGACCCTTTGCCCCACCTGGCCCTGACGCTGGGCGGCGTGGGCGAACTGGACGAGAGCGGGAGCGTCGTGCAGCAGGCCGGGCCCACGCTCGTGCGCGTCCACCGGCGGGACCTCTTGGGCGACATCTTCGGGGCCGTGCAGGATGGGCGCAACACGCGGGCGATCCTGGAACGCTCGCTCGAGCACATCCGCCACGCCGGGCACGGGGCCCTGGTGTACCTGCGGCCCAGCGGCGGGCTGGACACGCCCAGCGCGCACGCGAACCTCAACAACCGCCTGACCCAGCCGTTCAACCTCAGCAGCGAGGACAGCCCGACGCGCTCGCAGGCGGCCGGGGCCCTGGAGTATGGCACGGGCAGCCAGATCGTGCGGGCCCTGGGCGTGCGGCAGATGCGGCTCTTGACCAACAGCGACGCGGCGTACCCGCAGCTGGAGGCCTTCGGCCTGACGATCGCCGAGCGCGTGGGGGTGTGATGGCTTTGGTCGCCAGTTGCCCTGGGGCCCACGAATACCGTTGGCCATGCCCGATCGGCCCCTGATCCCCGTCATCGCCGGGCCCACCGCCAGCGGCAAGACCGCCCTGGCCGTGGCCTGTGCCAAGGTGGCCCAGCAGCGGGGGCTAGTGGCCGCCGGTGCCGCCGGGGTCGTGTCGGCCGACGCGTTCCAGGTCTACCGCGGCTTGGACATCGCCACCGGCAAGCCCACGCCCGTGGAGCGTCAGGGCGTGGAGCACTTCCTGATCGACATCCTCGAACCCGACGACGCGGGCGGGGCCTTTTCCGTGGCCCGCTGGCTGGAACGGGCCACCCAGGCCGTCGCCCAGATCGAGGGCCGGGACGGCTGGCCCATCGTGGCCGGGGGCACACACCTGTACATCAAGGCCCTCTTCGATGGGCTCTTCGAGGGGCCCGCTGCCGACGAGGCCCTGCGGGCGCAGCTGTCGGCCATGCCCGCCGACCTGCTGCGGGCCGAACTGGAGCGGGTGGACCCGATCGCGGCCGGACGCATCCACCCCGCCGACAAACGACGCACGATCCGGGCTGTGGAGGTCTACCGGCTGACGGGCAGGCCCATCAGCGAGCACCAGGCCCAATGGGACGCCAGCGGTCCCGGCGGCCACCCGCTGGCGGACCGCCTGTTGCTGGTCACGCTGCTCTCGGACACGCCCAGTACCAACCATCGCATCAACGCCCGCGTGCGGGCCATGGTCGAGGCGGGCCTGGTCGAGGAGACCCGCGGCCTGCACGAGGCCGGCCGCCTTGGCCCGCAAGCGTCCCAGGCCCTGGGCACGAAGCAGATCCTCGAGCATCTCGACTCGGGGTTTTCCCTCGAAGACGCTGTCGAACGGATCAAGATCGAGACCCGCCGCTTTGCCAAGAACCAGCGTACGTGGCTGCGCCGTCTGGCGGCCACGCCGCGTACACAGCCGATGAGCCTGCGATTTGATCCCCAATCAGCCACCGTCCACGACATGGCGCAAGCGATTGTCCGGCAATGCTTTAGATTGGATTCTGGGCCAACAACCAACAGCTTGTCCACGCCATGAGATCGAATCTTGGCCCGGGAACAAGGGCCAAAGGGTCCTCGTAAGCCGATGGAACAGCCCGGCGGGGCCCATGGGCGGGCCTGGCGCTTGACATCGACCCGCTGGCGACATTCCCTGTCTGCCAGTACGTGGGCCGTGCGGCCGGACGGCGGGTAGTGCGGATAGCAATCGGCGGACCAGATGGCGAAGAAAACAACCAAACGAACCTCAAAAAAGACCGCCACAAAAACCGCCGCCAAGGCTGCCAGCCCCAAGGCCCCCGCACGCGCCGCTCGGCCCAGCCGGGGCACGGGGTATAAGGCCGGGGCCGCCAAGGGCAAGGACTTGGTCATCGTCGAGAGCCCCAGCAAGGCCAAGACCATCAATAAGTATCTGGGCGACAAGTACGTCGTGCTGGCCAGCGTGGGCCACGTGCGAGACCTGCCCGAGAAGGCCGACAAGGGCGACAAGAGCCCCGTGCCGGGCGTGAACCTCGAGAAGCGCTTTACCCCCACCTACCGCGTGCTGAGCGGCAAGGAGGCGGTGGTGCGGGAGCTGAAGAAGGCCGCCAGCGACGCGGCCAGCGGCGGCGGCAGCGTCTGGTTTGCCACCGACTTGGACCGCGAGGGCGAGGCCATCGCCTGGCATCTGGCGCAAGAGATCGGCATCGACGCCGCCGACGCCAAGCGTGTGGTGTTCGCCGCCATCACCAAGGCCGAGATCTCCAAGGCCTTCCAGAACCCCCACCCCATCGACGTGGACAAGGTTAACGCCCAGCAGGCCCGCCGCATCCTGGACCGCATCGTGGGCTACCAGGTCTCGCCGCTGCTTTGGAAGAAGGTGACCCGTGGCCTGAGCGCGGGCCGGGTGCAGAGCGTGGCCGTTCGGCTGGTAGTCGACCGCGAGCGTGAGATCCGCGCGTTCGTGCCCGATGAGGAGTGGTCGATCAGCGCCAGTTTCGTGGGCGACATGGCCAGCGCGAGCAAGCTCGCCCCCCAGTGGGCCACCTTGCTGGGCGAACGCGACGAGAAGGGCAACCCGCCCACCCTCAAGTCCCAGAACGCCTGGCTTGCCAAGCACAACGCCTTCCGGGCCGAACTGGTAGAAGTTGGCGGGCAGAAGTTTGAGATTGGCCAGCCGGGCGACGCCGAGCCGATGGACCTGACCGCTCGCGTCGAGCGGGTGCTCGAGAGCGCGGGGCTGACCGGCATCCGCTCGACGGTGCAAGAAGACCCCGGGGCCAAGGGCCCGGCCCGTTGGGTGCGCACGATCTCGGGCGTGGCCGACGCGAACCTGCCCTGGACGGTGCGATCGATCGAGACCAAGCGGACCAGTTCGCGCCCGCCCGCGCCGTTCATTACTTCCACGCTCCAGCAGGCGGCCAGCACGCGTCTGGGCTTTGGTGCCCGGCGGACCATGAGCGCGGCCCAGGCGCTGTACGAGGGCGTGGACATCCCCGGTGAGGGTCCCGTGGGCCTGATCACCTACATGCGGACGGACAGCACGCACATCGCCGGCGAAGCGTTGAACATGGCGCGTGAGCACATCGCCAAGACCTACGGCGACGCCTACCTGCCCGAGAAGCCCAACTTCTTTGGCAGCAGCAACAAGAGCGCTCAGGAGGCCCACGAGGCCATCCGCCCCACCAACGTGGCCTACACGCCCGACCGGGTGCGAGGCATCCTCAAGCCCGACCAGGCGAAGTTGTACGAGATCATCTGGCAGCGTTTCGTCGCGTGCCAGATGGCCGCCGCCCAGTGGGACGCGACGACGATCCTGATCGACGGCGGCAAGAGCGAGACGCTGACCTTCAAGGCCACCGGGCGCGTGCTGGTGTTTGATGGCTACCTCAAGGTTGCCGGCGTGCCCACGGCCAGCGACGAGGCGACGCTTCCCAGCGTGCGTGAGCGGGCCACGATGCACGCCTTTGGCATCGACCCCCGCCAGCGCTTCACCAGCCCGCCGCCGCGCTACACCGAGGCGAGCCTCATCAAGACCCTCGAGAGCGAGGGCATCGGCCGTCCCAGCACCTACGCCAGCATCGTGCAGACCATCGAGGACCGCAAGTACGTCGAACAGCGCGAGCGGCGCTTCCACGCCACCGACCTGGGGGAGGTCGTGACCGACAAGCTTGTGGAGGCCTTCCCGCGCATCCTCGACCTGGGATACACCCGCGAGATGGAGGCCCAGCTCGACAAGATCGAGGAAGAGCACCTCGACTGGATCGACATGCTCGAGCGGTTTTACGGTCCGTTCAAGCAGAGCCTCGAGCACGCGATGGAGAACCTCCAGCACGCCAAGGCCGAGGTCCTGCCGAGCGATTATCTCTGCCCCAAGGACGGGGCCGAACTGGTCTACCGCTTCGGGAAGAACGGGCGCTTCCTGAGTTGCAGCAACTACCCTGCATGCAACTACGCGTGCCCGGTCGACAGCCAGGGTCGTCCTCGACCCGTCGAGTATGTCGACGTGCGCTGCCCGCGCACGGGCCGTCCCATGGTCTATCGCACCGGGCGCTTCGGGCCGTTCATCGCCACCGACCTGGCCGAGGGCGAGAGCCCCGAGGACGGGCTGATCCTGAACATCGACAAGAAGGAGCACGTCGTAGCGCCTTCGGTGCCCGCGTTGACGACCGACCTGCCTTGCCCCCTTTGCGAAGCGGCGCTCAACCTTCGCAGCGGTGCCCGCGGGCCTTGGCTCAGTTGCTCACGCTTCCCCAAGTGTCGTGGCCGGGGCAAGTGGAGCGAACTGGGTGACCGCAAGCAGGCCGACCTGCAAGGCCAACTCGAGGCCCACGAGCGTGCCCACCCCACGCCCATCATCACGCGCCTGGACGGCACGCCCCTGACCGACGCACAGGGCAAGCCCCTCGAGCAGGCACCCACCATCGACGCGCTGATCCTGGAAGAGATGCCCAAGAACGCCGTGAGTTCGTTCGAACGCCCCATCCTGAAGGAACACGCCACCGCCCGCTCGGCATGATTCGATTGCCGGCCCGGTCATGGAACGGCTGTTAGGCGCCGTTGGCCTTGCGGAGTTTTTCACGCAGGGCGTGGTTGTTCACGCGTGCGATCCAGAGTTGGCTGCTGGGGCGTTGCTCGCCCTGGGCCAACTCGCCGCGCTGGGCCGTCCACATGAGGTACTGTCCATCGGGGCTGAAGACGGGCAGCACGTCGGCACCTGGGGCGTAGGTCACACGGACCGGGGTGGTACCGCGGCTGGGGTCGGCCCAGATGGCGAAGATCTCGTAGTTGTGGTGCCCCGCCTCGCTGGAGGCGTAGACCAGCAGGTCGCCTTCGGGGTGCCAGTAGGGAGCCCAGTTGACGTGCTGGTTGTCGGTCAACTGGATCTCACGGGCGATGCCCACGGGCACGCCTTGCTCGTTCATGTTCAGGTCTGCCACGAACAGTTGCAGCATGTTGTCGCCGCGGCGGTCGGATCTGTAACAGATGCGCGTGCCGCAGGGGCTGAAGAAGGGGCCGCCGTCGTAACCCGGGGCCGAGACCAGCAGGTGGTGTTCACCGGTCTTGGTGTCGTAGACCCACAGGTCGGCGTCGGGCCGGCCGGCGGCGTCGCTCTTGGCCTCGTCGACCTGGGCGTAAAGGATGGAGCGACCGTCTGGGCTCCAGGAGGCCTCGGCGGTGTAGCCGGGGCGATCGAAGACCAGGTCGGTGATGGCCGGTCTCAGGGCGTGGTATCCGGATTCGCCCTGGGCTGGGATGATGGTGGTACTGATGCTGCCGGAGACGATCTGCATCTCGGTGGGGAAGCTCCATGCGTATCGGCCGGTGCCGCGCTGGTAGCCGGGCACGTTGGCCGCCGATGGCGGCTCGATGGTGCTGCCAAAGAGCACGATGTTGGCCTGTGTGGGGTGGAACCAGCCGCAGGTGTTGGCGCTTTGGCCGGTGGAGACGCGGATGGGGGTGTACAGGCCGTCGATGTGCCCCTGCTCGTCGGTGGTGAAGGGGGCGACGAACATCTCGTAGTGCGGGCTGGGGGCCGAGCCATCGTCGGGCACGGGCGTGGCCTGGAAGATGACCATGCTGCTGTTGGTGTTGAAGTACGCCTCGCCCGCGCGGGTGAACATGTTGCGGCTGGTGAGGGGGCGATGGCCGGTGAGGATGGCGGCCTCGGCCTCGTGCCAATCATCGGCCGCGGGCTGGCCAAAGGCGGCCCCGGCAAGACTGAGGAGGATGGCAAGGGAGTGAGAGCGGCGAATCATGCGTGGCTTCCTGTCGGCGGGGGGTAGGCGGGAATCGGGTTTCGGCAATCGGGGGCAGGATGCCGGATGCCGGAGCCCGTCTCTTGAGACTCTGTCGCAACGAGACTGAGTATATCGTCCCCACCCATGCCCGACACCCCACGCGAGCCCCCCCTGCGCATCGTCCTGGACACGGGGCGGTACGTGGTGGTCGACAAGCCCAGCGGCCTGCTGAGCGTGCCGGGCATCGGGCCCGAGAAGGCCGACTGCGTGCGATCGCGCGTGGCAGCGATGTACCCCCGGGCCAGCGGGCCCATGACCGTCCACCGGCTCGATCAGGACACCAGCGGGCTGATCGTGGTGGGGCTCGATGCCGACGCGCAGCGGGCCATGAGCCAGGTTTTTGAGCACCGCCGCGTCACCAAGCGGTACATCGCGGTGGTCGAGGGGCATGTCGCCTCGCACGCGGGGCTGATCGACTTGCCCCTGCGCGTTGATTGGCCCAACCGCCCACGGCACATCGTGGCCGAGGATGGGCGGCCCAGCCAGACGCGCTACCGCGTGCTGGGCTATCAGGGCCCCGACACTCGCGTGGAGTTCACGCCCATCACCGGTCGCGGGCACCAATTGCGTGTCCACGCGGCCGACGAGCGTGGGCTTGGCGCGCCGATTTTGGGCGATCCGCTCTACGGCGACACAACAAAGGCCCCACGCCTGCTGTTGCACGCGTGGAGCCTGGAGTTTGCCGACCCGTTCACGGGCCAGTTGCGTCATGTCGTCAGCGAGCCTGCCTTCCCGTGATGGCCTTCGTTGGTTGCTTACTCGCAACCGGCAGCAAAGGCGTTCTGGAAGCAGAGGAAGTCGAAGATGGTCAGGCTGCCGTCGTCGTCGCAGTCTGCCCTCGGATCGCCGGCGGCAAAGGCGTTCTGGTAGGCCAGGAAGTCGAAGATGGTCAGTTGTCCATCGCCGTCGAAGTCGGCGATGCAGGTGAAGATGCGCACGTCACTGTCGCCCAGGACCTGGATTTGGTACGGGCCGGCGTCGTCGTTGTCAAAGCCTGTCTGCACGATGACGTATGGCAGGCCCGAGCGCATGGCGACGTTTTCGACGCCCGAATAGCCGATGCCGGTGCCGGGCAGCAGGTCGCCGCGGTAGTCGTCGTTGAAGGCGATCAGGCCGTCCAACGGCGAGAATGGATCGAAGCCACCCTCGTACACCAGCAGGTAGCCGTCCCAACGCAAGCCGAAGTTGGTCTGGTCGCTGAGGACCGTGAAGAAGCCATCCTCGGCGACTTCGATCTCGAGTGCCTCAAAGGGCACGTCGGTGGCAAACGTGCTCAGGCTGGTCAGGCCGCTGGGCCGGTTAAAGCGGTCGCCGAACGTGGTGTCGCCGATGCGTTCCAGCCGGACCGTGGGTGCGTCGCCGATGGTTGCGGTGACGATGTAACCCAGTTCGCCCGGGTCGCTGACAAAACTGGCGACGATGACGGTGTAGGTGCCCGTCGCGGCTGCGGTGAAAGTGTAATTGGGGTCGCCGAAGGGACCGGCACCTGTGGCGGGCGGGTCGTTATCGTCGCCCGAAGCCACGAAGACCATGGGCAGGAACGAGGCGGCGTCGAGGATGAAGGTGCCCTCGGGCGGCAGGGGCTGGCCTTCGACGTCGCCGAAGAAGGCCGCCGACACCGGGTCGAGCGCATCGGTGGTGCGGTCGACCTCGATGCGGACGAGTTTGCCCGCCTGGACTTCGATGGTGTAGAAGTCCCATGTGATGGGGCTGCGCTGGCCACCGGTCAGGTCGGCCGGGAAATCGCCGGCGATCGGGTCGCCCGGCGTGAGATCGCCCAGGACGACGACGGTCTGGGCCGAAGCGGCGGCTGCCATCCCAAGGATGGCCAAGGTCACTGCAAATCGTTCCACGAGACTCTCCTTCGATTCTGCACCCGTTCGGGCGGGGGTTTCACGATGTATCCCGACCGTCGGCGGGCGTGCGATGGACCCATCGCATGGTTCGAGCAGACTTTGCCAATGTACCCGAAGCCTTAGTCTGATTCAAGCAAAAATTGAACAATCCGGGCTGCGCGGTTCACGGGCGGAAGAAAAAACGCCCCAACCGATGGGGCGTCTCACGAGTCGGAAAATGGGTGTCGAATCAGCGACGACGGCGGAGAGCGGCCAGGCCGCCCAGACCCAACAGGGCCAGCGAGGCCGGAGCCGGAACGGCGTACTCGGCACCGGTCAGGAAGATCGTGTAGTCGCCCGAGCCGCCGCCCGAATCGCTCCACGAAACGAAGGGGTTGCTGCTGGTGGGCTGGCGCTGGTCGGCGCGCTCGCCGGGCCAGCTGGTGAAGCCGAACATGGCCAAGCCGTCGGCGTCGCGGGGGTCGCGGTTGAAGGACGAGATGGCCAGGTAGTAGATGCCCGGAGCAGCGCCCGAGCCGATGAGGCCCTGGTTGTTGATCAGGGACTGGAGGCCGCTGGCGTCATCGTTCTCGGTGATGCCGCTGCCGTCGGCGGCAAACAGGAACAGCTGGGTGTCGTAGCTGGCGCCACCGATGGTCGAGGCCGAGAAGCCCGCGATGTCGGTGATGCGAATCTGGTAGACGTCGGCGCCGAAGGCCTCGCCGAAACCACGGATCTCGGTCAGGGCACCGACGCCCACGGTGATCTGGGCATCGCCGATGCCGTTCTCGCCGGCGTCGCCGACCTCATCCCAAACCTGGGCCGACGCCAAACCGGCGATGGCGACAACGGCCCCAAGAGTCATGAATGCGCGCATGTCTGTCTCCTCTCAAAACACACCTGAACAGCGACCACCCGGCCGCCGTATTTGGATCTCGTTCAAGTAGTATGACCGAAATCTTGCTCGTGGCTATTGCTGAAGTCCCTAAAATGTCAAAAATTTGTGTTCTGAGACTTGCCTAAATTGATATTCTAATTTTGTTTGGTTCGATAATGCGCTGATCGCTACGATCGGAACGCCACCTTGGGCCCGATAGCCCGGTACCATGGCTCCCGATGCCCGTCTTCCTGCGCTATCTCTTAAACTTGGCACCGGCCAACCCCATCGCCGTCCGCCTCGTGCAGAACGGCTCTCGGCGCAGCCGGCACATGCTGATCCGGTCGGCGTACCTGGCGCTGCTTGTGCTTGTGATGCTCTGGGCCCTGCTGACCCAGACCGGTGGCGGGGGTGCCGTGTCGTTCCGTCGCCTGGCCGAAGCGGGCGCGGGCACGTTCACGTCGGTTGCGTACCTTCAGATCCTGCTGATCTGCGTGCTGAGCCCGGTGTTCATGGCCGGGGCCATCGCTCAGGAGGCCAGCCCGCGGACTTGGGAGGTACTGCTGACCACGCCGCTGAGCCGGTTGCAGATCGTGCTTGGGAACCTGCTGGGGCGGTTGTTCTTCGTGCTTGCGTTGCTCTTTGCGAGCCTGCCCCTGTTCGCGTTGACGCAGTATTTCGGCGGTGTGCCGGGGCGGAGCATCTTTACCAGTTACCTGGTGGCGGCGTCGGCGGCGCTGCTGGTGGGCGCTATCGCCATTGCGCTGGCGGTCAGCCGCGTGGCGGGGCGGCGGGCGGTCTTTACCTTTTATGTGGCCGTGGTGACGTACCTGGGCGTGAGTTGGGGGCTGGACTCCTGGCTTCGACAGAGCGGGATGGGGGCTGGCCCGTCGGGTCGGGGCGTGACGTGGATGACCGGGGTGAATCCCTTCCTGGCGCTGGACGCCCTGCTCAACCCCACCACCTACCCCAGTGCCGACACGGGCTCGCGGAGCGGGCTTGCGGCGTTCATGCTCGAGCGTCCCGTTCGGGCGTGGGTGGTGCTCTCGTGCGGGCTGAGCCTGGTTTTGATAGCCGCCAGCACGCTGACGGTGCGCACGGGCGGGCTGGCCCGTCGCTCGGAGGGTCGAGGCCTGCCTTGGTATCGCAAGTTGCTTGGCCTCAGCGGAAAGGCGGCCGACGGGGAGGGGGTGACCTTTCGCCCTCCCCGGCACGTCTGGCACAACCCCATCGCCTGGCGTGAGGCGGCCGCCCGCAACGCCACCCTGGGCCGCATCATGGCTCGGTGGTCATTTATCGTGCTGGGCGTAGCGGTGGCGGTGGCGGTGATCATCGCGTACGACACCAGCGCCATCGCCGCCCAGGACTACCGCTTGGCCCTGCTGGTCATCGTGCTTGTGGAACTGGCCGTCACCATGCTTGTGGCCATCAACATGTCGGCGACCGCCATCAGCCGGGAGCGCGAGGATGGCACGCTGGACCTGCTGCTGACGACGCCCGTGACGCCTGCGGAGTACTTGGGCGGCAAACTACGCGGGTTGGTGGCCTATCTCATCCCCATGATGGCCGTGCCGGTGGCGACGATGCTGCTGGCCGGGCTGCACGCGGCGGTTGGCGGGTTGAACGCACCGGGCAATGCCCAAGTGCCCGCGGGGCCGGCGCTCCAGGGGGTCATGGTGCCGGTGGTGTTGCCTGAGGCCGGCGTTGTGCTGGCGCTCAGCGCCGCTCCGTTCATGGCCTTGTGCGTCATGATCGGGCTGCACTGGTCGCTCAAGAGCAAGGGGGCCATCGCCTCGGTGGTCGGGGCGGTCGTTGTCGCGGCAGTCATCGCCGCGGTCGTTGGCGGGTGCGGGTTCAACGCGGGCCGATCGATCCCCGCGGTGGGTCCGGCGTTGCTCGGATTGTCGCCCTTTGCCAGCACGTTGGCGCTGGTGGAGCCGGTGGAATCCATGTACGACACGGTGGTGCAAAGTGGCTCAGGCGACTTGTTCCTGGCCCGGGTATCGCTGTTGATCGGGGCGGCCGTGTCGGCGGGGGTGTATATCGTGGCCGTCTGGGCCCTGCACAGCCAGATGGTGCGTCGCTTCGATATGACGGTGCGCAAGCTGGCGGGGACAAACTGAGCCCGCGGCACGAACCCCGCCCCCGCCGCCCCGGTACCATCGCCCGTGGCCGACACCCCCACCACCCCGACGATCCCCCAGCGTGTGGACCCCACGCTGTATCTGCACCCGGCGACGCTGGCGCGTCTGGGCAGCCTCGAACTGCGGGCCAAGATGATCGTCGAGGGGGTGATGAGCGGTGCCCACCGCAGCCCGTATCAGGGGCAGAGCGTCGAGTTTGCCCAGCATCGCCCGTACGTCGCCGGCGACGACCTGCGACACCTCGACTGGAAGGTCTACGGCCGCAGCGACAAGTTGTACCTCAAGCAATACCAGCAAGAAACCAACCTTGACCTGGTAGTGCTTGTGGACGCGAGCGGTTCGATGGCTTATGGCAGCCGTCCATTCTCTGACGCGGCCGCCAGCGGGCAGGCTTTGGGCCCCAGCGGGCAGAGCAACTGGCGCAAGATCGACCACGCCACGGCGTTGGCGGCGGCGCTCAGTTACATCACGCTGCGTCAGGGGGACCGCGTGGGCCTGTCCACCTTTGCCCAGGGCATCCTGTCGGGAGCGGGCGGCGGCGTCGAGCGTTCCAGCAGCCAGGGGACCTGGCGGCGGATCGTGGCCGCGCTGGCCCAGGCGCCGGTGCAAGCCCAGGCCGATTTTCCCCGTGTCTTTGACCAGGCCTTGGGCAAGTTGACCAACAAGTGCCTGCTGGTGGTCATCAGTGACTTCTTCACGGACCCGGCCCCGCTCGAGGGCATCTGGGCCCGGGCCAAATACCGCGGCCACGACGCCATTGCCTTCCAGGTGCTCGACCGGGCCGAGATCGATTTTGCCTTCAAGGACCCTGCTCCCTTCGAGGGCCTCGAAGGCGAGGGCCGCCTGCGCATCGATCCCCGCGCCCTGCGGCCTGCGTACATCGAAGCCCTGGCCGAGCACACCAAAGCCGTGGAGCGTGGCTTGCGTCGGGTGGGCTTTGACTTCCACCGCCTGAGCACCCACGACTGGCTGGGGCCGCCGCTGGCCGCGTTTGTGGCCCGACGTGAGAACCTCCTGAAACGCAGCAAGATGGGGTAGGGAGTTGGCATTGCGCATCGGGCATCGGGCATTTGGAAGTTGGTTGATCGTGGACGGGGGGCCATGGCCTGCTGCCCATGGCTCTCTCACCTCTTGTGGTCGGGGTGTCACGCAACGCGCCTTTGCGGATGCCAGTGAGTGCCTGCGGGGGTTGGCATGACCTTTCTCAACCCTCTGATCCTGTCGGCGGGGCTGGCGGCCATCGCGATTCCGATCGCCATCCATCTGCTGATGCGTCGGCGGCGCAAGCCCACGCCCTGGGCGGCGATGCGGTTCTTGATGGAAGCCATGCGACGCCGTCGGCGGCGTTTGCAGTTGGAGCGTCTGATCCTGCTGGCGGTGCGGTGCCTGCTGGTGGCGGCCATCGCCTTGGCCCTTGGGCGGCCGGTGGTGCGGGGGCTTTCGGGCGATTCGCCTTTTGGGGCCTTGCCGGTGACACTGGCCATCGCCATCGACGACTCGATCGCCTCGGGCGCTCCCGATGCAACCGGAGGCCAGGCCTTGGACCGGCACAAGGCCATGGCGCTGGAACTACTTGGCAGCCTGCGACCCGACCGCGGCGACCGGGCGGTCTTGGTGCCGCTGTCGGGGCCTTTGGGATCGGCGTCTGATTTGGCCGAAGGCGGGGCGCTGGCCCCTACGAGCGATGTCGCCGCCGTGGGCCGATTGGTGGAAGCGCTTGTGCCGACATCGGCCGCGGCCGATATGGGCGGCGCGATGGCCCTGCTGGCCGAGCAGATCGGCCAGGCCGAGCGCGCGGGTCGGTCCGGCGATGGGACGCGGTGGGTGGTGGCCGTGCTGGCCGACGCGGTGGAAGGGTCCTGGTCCGCCGAGGCCACTCGATCCATGGCCACGCTCGAGGACCGGGCGGCAGGGACTGGGACGGCGGTGCGTGTTCTGGCCAGCGATCCGCAATTGTCCGGGTTGGGGCCGACCACGGATATCGGCATCGCCAGCCTGACGCCGATTCGCCCGGTGCTGGTGGTGGGCCAAGGCGAGGCCGTGGCGGTCAGTGCGCCGGCCCGAGTGGCCTTGGGCAGGTCCGGGTCCAGCCTGGACAGCGAGCAAGCTGTCGGTATCCGGCTGCGTTATGTGGACGACAACGGTCCGGGGCCTTGGGCCAGTGCCTCGGCCCGCCTGCGACCCGGTGAAACGGCCGCTTCTGTCGTATTGGATGCCCCAGTGACCGGAAGGCCCAGGGGGCTGGCGTGGCTGGAAGCCCAGATCGACCCAAGTCTGGATGGTGGCGTGCCGGGCAATGACGGTGCGGTGGCACCGCTGACATTGCGTCGGCAGCTCAGTGCCGCCATCATCGCCAGTACGCCCATCGCGTTGTCGGGCGGGCTGAACCCCGAAGATCCTGCCGCGTGGCTGCGGTTTGCGTTGGCCCCCGACGCGCTGGGCGAGGGCGACCCCTTGGCCGACATCGCCTCGACCACGCTCGAACCTGCCTTGGTAGACGCGCCGCGGCTGTCTCGGGTGGACGTGGCCTTCGTCCTCAGCCCCGGCGGGTTGCGGCCTGCGGGCTGGCAGGCGCTGGGAGCCTTCGCCCGCGATGGTGGGCTTGTCCTGATTTTTCCCGAGCCGGGGTCGTCGCTGGCTGTCTGGGGCGATCGGGCCACCCAGGCCTTGGGTCTGCCATGGGTACTGGGGCCCGAGGCTGTGGAACATGAACCTGCCCTTGGCCTCTCCAAGACAGCCAGCGACGACACGCTTGGCCTGCTGCGGCTGGTCGAGGGTGAGTTGGAAGGGCTGCTTCGGCCCGTGCGGGTGGCCCGATCGCTTCCGCTGGCAATCGAACCCGGTGCAACGGGCGGTGCGTTGCTGACGCTTAGCAATGGACAACCCGCGGCCTTGGTTGGTCGGCCCGGGACGGTATCGGGAACGGGTGGCCGGGGGCTTGTGGCGGTGTTTGCGATGCCGCTGGCGGCCAGTTGGACCGACCTGCCCGCGCGGCCTGCGGTGGTGCCGTTGGTGCAGGAACTGGCCCGCGCGGGCGTGGGATTGGCGCTGGACTCGGCAGCGGCCGTCGCTGGAGATCGGCCCCAAGCGCCCGGGGGCGCGGTGCAGTTGCGGCCCGGTTGGACGCTTGCCGAGGGCGGCTCGATCGCGCCGGTGGGCGTGGACGCGGACGGTCTGTCGGCTCGTCCGCTGCGGCAGGCTGGGCCCTGGCTGGCGCTGGATGGGGTGAGCCGGCCCGTGGGGCTTGTGGCTGTCGCACCATCGCACGCGGGGGCGAATCGCACGCGGGTGGACAGGACGCAGACGCGTTCGGCCTTGGCGGCCGGGCTGGGCGTGACGCTGGCGAGCGATTCCGCCGTGACATGGCTCGACCGCCCCGGGGGGAATCTGGAAGGCGCGGCCGCGCCGGGCGTGGCGCTGGCGCTGAGCGAGCCGAGCCTGGCGTTTGGTGCCTTGTTGCTGCTGTTGGCATTGGCATTGGCGGCGCTCGAGGCGGTGCTGGCGCGGTTGTTCAGCCACGCGCAGGTGGCTGGCGACACGTCGGCTCCGGGCACCTTGGCGCGGGAGGCGGCGTGATGTCGGGGCTTGTCGGCCTGATCGACGCGTTGGCGGTGCTGACTGCATCGACACCCGACGGAGTGCTCAGCGGTCTGTTCGGACTCCGGGAACTTGGCTTCGGGCAGGAGGGCGTCACGCTGGGTTTCGAGCGTTCGCTGCCGGCCTGGGGCTGGCTGCTGATCGTCCTGGGTTGTGCGGGGCTGGGTTGGGCGGGCTATCGCCGGCTGGAAGGGCCCCGGCCGGCGCGCATCGGGCTGGCGGTGGTGCGCACACTGCTGCTGCTGACGCTGGTGGTGCTGGCCATGGGCCCCAGGCTGGAGCGGGTGCGCGAGCGCCTGGAGCGGGACTGGGTGCTTGTCCTGGTCGACCGCTCGGTGTCGATGCGCGTGGCCGACGCGCCGCTTGCGATCGAGGGCGCCCCGCGTGCCACGCGAGACCAGCAGTTGCGTCAGATGCTCGAACGGCATGCTCCGATGTTTGCCGAACTGGCCCGCGAACGCGAGGTGGTCTGGCTTGGCTTCGACGCGGCGGCCTTTGACCTGCGCAAGCGCGACACCGGCGAGGGGCCGGTCGTGCTGCCGATCGCCGAAGGCCGACGGACCGCCATAGGTGCCGCGCTCTCGAGCGCCTTGGCGCGAGCAGCGGCGCGGCCTTTGTCCGCGGTGGTGGTGTTCAGCGATGGGCGCTCAATCGATGAGCCGCCCGCAGCGGTGGTGCGTCGATTGGTCGGCGAGCGCGTGCCAATCCACGTCGTGCCGCTGGGCAGCCCACAGGCGGCCAGTGACGTGGCTATCGCCCAGGCCGTTGCGCCCGAGGCCGCCTTCGCCGGCGACCAGGCACCGGTGAACGTGCGGCTGGACCGTCGCGGGCCCGCGGCGGGCTCTGCGGGCGTGCTCCGGCTCGAGGAGCGCGCCACGGGCCGGGTGCTCGACGAGCAGCGTCTGGAGGCGGGCGACCCACGCTGGCAGGACGACGCGGCGGCCATCACACTGGTGGCCCAGGAGTTGCTGCCCGGCGAGGCACAGTGGGCCGTGCGATTTGTACCTGACACGCCCGACCTGCTGCCCGAGAACGACCGGGCCACGATCGACCTGCGCGTGGTCGATCGGCCGCTGCGTGTGCTGTACATCGACGGCACGCCGCGGTGGGAGCGGCGCTTCCTGACCAGCATGTTCCTGCGTGAGCGCAGCGTGCGATCGAGTTCGATGCTGCTGGCCGCCCGGCGGACCTTCATCGAGGAAGGGGACGTGGACATCGGCTTCCCCCCCACCACCGATCAGGGCTGGGCCGAGTACGACGTGGTGGTGCTGGGCGACGTTCGGGCGGGCATGTTCAGCAACGAACAGCTCGACCAGTTGCGTGAGCACGTGGCCAGCCGGGGCGCGGGGCTGCTCTGGATCGGCGGGGTCAGCCACACGCCTTCGAGCTGGCGCGGCACGCCGCTGGAAGACCTGCTGCCCTTCCGCATGGACCGGGGCGCGGGCGTGGGCACGTCGAGCAATCCGGTGGTGGTCGAACGCACCGAATCGGGCGAGCGGCTGGGCGTGCTGCGGCTGGACGAGAGTCTGAGCAACTGGCCAGCGTACCTGAGCGACCCGGCGACGGGTTGGAACCGCCTGTGGTGGTGGCAGCGTGTCGAGGACGACGCCATCAAGCCCACCGCCGAGGTGCTGGCCCATTTCAGGCCCGCCGAGGGTGTGGGCGGGCCATGGCCCGCGGTGCTGACGATGCCCTATGGCGCGGGGCGCGTGGTGTATGTGGCCACCGACGAGATCTGGCGGTATCGCTACGGGCGGGGCGAGCCGCTCTTTGAGCGCTTCTACCTGCCTCTGGTGCGGGCCCAGGCCCGGGGGCGGCTGGCGCGTACCGGGGCCGAGGCGGCGCTGGGTGTCTCGCCCCGGCCCGCGCTCGTGGAGCGGCCGGCCCGGGTGGAGGTGCGATTGCTCGACCAGTCGCTGGTCGATCGCCGATTACCCGCCATCCGCGTGCTGGTTCGGCCCATGGGCGAGGGCGTGCGTGGCATGGCGCAAACGCTGACGCTGGGCGTTGAGGACACCGGCGCTCGGCGGGCGCTCTCGCAGGGATATGCCGCGTCGTGGCTGCCCACCGAGCCGGGCGTGTACGAGGTCGTGGTCGACGAGCCGTTGCTGGCCCCGCTGGGCTTGCGCATCGAGGTGGAGGTGCTGGCCGACAGCGACGAACTGCGCGACCCGATGGCCGACCACGAGGCGCTTGCTTCGCTGTCGCAGCGAACGGGCGGGCGCGTGCTGGACATCGACACGCTTGCCGATCTGCCCGAGGCCTTGCCCCGGCGCGAGGTGGTCGTCGCGGGCCTGCCGCAGATCGAACCGCTGTGGGACCGGCCCATCGTGCTGGTGGTGCTGCTGATGATGCTGGTGATGGAATGGGTGGGGCGGCGTCTCATTCGGTTGATATAGCACTGGGAGGGAAGGACCATGACCATGTTCAAGATGATCGCCGCGGGCGCGGGGGTGCTCCTGCTCGCGGTGGGCTCGCTGGCCCAGACCGGCGGACGGCCCAGCCCCGAGCAACTGGCACAGGCCCGGGCCATGCGCGACAAGGCGGCGGACTACCTGCTGACCCAGCAGGACGCGGCCACTGGCGGGTGGAGCGTGCGCGAGGGCGGGCCCAACCTGCCGGCCATCACGGGCCTGGTCTTGCTGGGTATGACCGCCGACGGGGCCATTGCGAACCGTGACCGGGCCACGACCCGGGCCATCGATCGCGGGTTCGAGTATGTCCTTTCGATGCAGCAGGGCGACGGGGGCGTGTACGACCGTATCCTGCCGCAATACAACACGGCCATCGCGCTGGCGGCGCTGAGCCGGCGCGACGACGACCGCGCCCGCGACGCCGCCCGCCGGGCGCTTGCTTTCCTGCGCACGTTGCAATACAGCGAGGACAACCCCAACGAAGAGCTGCGCGTCAACCGCGATCACCCCTTCTACGGCGGCATCGGCTATGGCGGCAGCGGGCGGCCCGACAACAGCAACATGCATATGTTCATGCTGGCGCTGCAAGAGGCCGGCGTATCCGCCGACGACCCGGCCGTGCAACGGGCGCTGGTCTTCCTCCAGCGCACGCAGATGGACGACCGCGTGAACGACATGGCCTACGCCAGGGGCTCTCGCCAGGGCGGGTTCATCTATTCAACCAGCCCCAGCGGCGAGCAGATGGGCGCGGGCGAGAGCAAGGCGGGCACCATCGAGGAGACCCTCAGCGATGGCACCACCGCCAGCCGCCTGCGCGCCTACGGCTCGATGACCTACGCGGGCTTTAAGAGTTATGCCTACGCCCAACTGCCCGCCGACGACGTGCGCGTGACGGCGGCCTTAGATTGGATCCGCCAGCACTACACGGTCGAAGAGAACCCGGGCATCGGCACCGACGGATATTACTACTTCATCCTCACCTTCTCCCGAGCACTCGACGCCTATGGCCAGCCCACGCTGGAGGTCGTCGCCACCGACGGCTCGCAAGAGATCGTGAACTGGGCCGACGACCTGATCGAGCAACTGGCCACGCTCCAGAATGAAGACGGCTCGTTCCGCTCGGTGGACGACCGCTGGATGGAGAACAACCCCGTGCTGATCACGGCGTACTCGCTGATCGCGCTGGGAGAGGTGCTGGACTGAGGCACACTCACCCCGGCAGCGCTCATACCCGTACGCGTCATACGGCGTCCCGATTCACTGAGCGACGGGGCATCAGACAATCGATTATGAAAACACCGCGCCCGCTCTCGCGGGCGGCGGGTTATTGGCTTGCCGACTCCGCATCGCTGCGGAGCAGGCGGGTCACCTGGTCTCCCAGGCTTCCCTGGCCCGAGCCGAACACGAAGGTGGTCTTGGCGCCCTTCAAGATCTCTTGGAGGGCCTCAAGCTCACGCAAACGCGCCAGCGCGGGGTTGTCGGCCAGCAGCCGGGCGGTGTTCGCCTGGCTGCGGACGGCCGCGGTCTCCTCGCGGCGGCGGATGAGGTTGGCCTCGGCCTGCTTCTGGGCAACGATGACCTCGTTCAGGATCGTCTTCATGTCGCCCGGCAGGATCACGTCCCGCAGGCCGACGCCCAGCACTGAAACACCAAACTCGGCCGACCGCGGTGCGAGCCGATTCTTGATTTGCGAGCCGACCTCGTCCTTGTCGGCCAGCAGTTGCTCGAGCGTGCGCCCGCCCACCGCGGCGCGCAATTCGAGTTGCGCCTCGCGGTAGAGCGCCTGGGCCCAGTCGGCCACTTCCGTGACGGCCTTGACCGGGTCGACGACGCGGTGGGTGACCACCAGGTTCATGCGCAGCGTGACCTTGTCGGCCGTCATGATCTCCTGGCCTTGGATGTCGGCGACCTGTTCGCGCAGGTCCACAGACTTCCAGGTGACGCTCGCGCCGCCCTTCCAGTAGACGAAGAGCCCGGGCCCGAGTTGGTCCACCAGCCTTCCGTCGCGGAAGAGCATCACGCGCTCGTGGCTCTCCACGCGCAGCCCGCCCAGCAGCGTCGAGCCGCCGGGATGGGCCAGCACGGCCTCGATCTTGGGGTGTACGAAACGCCCCTCGTTCACGCTGAACCGCTCGACCTCGATCGCCGAGGGTGCCTTCCAGAAGGCGTGTACGCCGCCGGCGAGGATCGCGCCGAGCCGGCCGTCAACCCACACCAGCGCCCGCTCGTCGTCCTTGAGGTCGACGATCTCGAGGCGCGAGGCCAGGCGCGCGTCGCCCACGAGCGCCCGCAGGCGTTCGTGCTCGAAGCGCGGGCGCAGCGTGTCGATCACCTCGACACGGTCGCGCCCCTTCCAAGGCCAGACGCTGGGCACCCGGTACACGCCGGGCTCGAGCACGCGGTGGAGTTCGCCCTGGCGGAACCACAGGCCGACTTCGAGCGTGCGCACACGGATGGTCTTCAACATGGCCGCACTTCCTTTCAGTGCCCGTTCGCACACAACGATCGGGGGATCAACGCGATCCCTGAGATCCGCGGACGCACGATGTTCCAGAATGCAAGCCAAGCGAGTCCCAGGTCCAAGGCCGCGCCCGCGCGGGCCGCGGGGCAGGTCTTGAGGCGCGCCAGCGGGCGGGGCATAGCCGGGCGTTTGGCGCGCCGCGTCGCGCCTCACGTGTGAGGCCCGCCCGCGACGAGCGCCCCGCCCGACCGCCGCGCCTTGGCGCACCGGTATCCGTCCTGCCACAAAGCCGCCCTGGCGGCCCCTCGCCTTCGCGGCGCGATGCCGGGCATCGTGCCGCAACGGTTTGGGTGCGTGGTCGTGGTGGGTGGTCCCTTGGCTTACGGCTTGACCAGAGAAAAATCTGGCGGGGCTGACCGGCCCCAGTCGGGAGGAGTCGAACCTCTGGCCCTTCGGCCCACCATGGGTTGCGATGCCGGACTCGAACCGGCAACAGCGGAGTGATTGGCTCCGTGCTCTACCAATTGAGCTACTCGCACGCCACGCATCACCGGCAGAACCCGTTGTCTCGAAACACGCCAGCCCGAATCGGGAGCGTGTCGACGGACGGCGGCGCGTGGCAAAGGACGCGGAGGGGCTCGAACCCTCCCGCCGCGCACAAAGTGCGCGGGCCGCCCGTCGTGGGCGTCCGTTGGAACCATCGTGCGTCTGCGGATGTCAGAGAACTACAGGGCAAACGCCCTTGCAAGGCATGGCTGTGCCAAAGGCGCGCACCGATCGCGCCCCGGCTTGGAACACCGAACCATGACGGCCACCGAGCGCTCCATCGGCAGGGAGCGCCAGCGCCACACACACGACCCCGCGGCGTTCGTCGGAGAACCCGCGGCCGGCACACCCGCTGCTTGTCAGGGGGAGGCGTCGGCTCGCGGGGATCCGCTGCCGACGCCGGGCCATTAGCCAGACGATTTCGGCAGCATCTCGGACCCTTCGACCGTTGGGTCGAAGGCGCGGGGCGTGCGCATCCACGCGGCGTGCGTGGAAGCCTTGGGCAGGCCCGTGCGGTTCGAGATGGCGCATCGCAACATCATGGCTGGCAAGTTTTCCAGCCAAACCACCGGGCGTCAAGCGCCACCGACGAGATCTTAGAAATTGATACCGCGTCTCAGCCGGGCCGTCCCCCGGCGAGCCCCTGGCGGCACGCCGGCCTTGGGTGGGAAGACTACACTTGCAGCTGTCTGCGGGCGTAGCTCAATGGTAGAGCGTCAGCCTTCCAAGCTGAATGTTGCGCGTTCGAGTCGCGTCGCCCGCTTTTCAGTATCAGCCTCAAGTGCCTGCAAGACCTGGGGCTTGCTGCCGATCGCCTCTGAGCTGTCGACGGGTACCGCCAGCTACTTTCGGGTGCTTATCGAACCTTTGTGGTGCAGGATCGGCTGGGTCGAAGGCGATAGGTGCCATCCTGCGCCTGCTGGCTATCGGCGGCGTAGGGGTTTCGATTCGTATGGCAGCGTCGGCTTGCAGGATACGTAGCCAGCATAAACAACAGCAGCACGAGCAACGCCCTCGGGATGCCTCGCGTGATTCCGGGCACGAGCATCGCCCGCATGGCTTCTCGCCCGACCCGGGTTCATTGCGTGTCAATAGACCATGAAGAGTGCGCAGGGCCCGGCCAGTGCGTGCCGGGGCACTGTATTGTGGATGCTCGTGAACGGGGTCGCAAGATGAGGAGTGCATGGGGTATGGGACAAGGTTCGACGCGTGGCGTGCTGCTCGCACTGGCATTGGCGGTCTGCACCATTCCGGCCTTGGCACGCGGCGCCAACGCCCAGGAAGCGGGGACCTTGCTGGTTGCGCCTTACCTTCAACGCATGGACCCCGACGGGGTCACCATCATGTGGGAAACCAGCAAGCCCATGGCGGGCGTGGTCGAATTTGGCCCCGCCCGACTTGGAGACCGCAAGGCCAACCTGAGCCTGCGGGCCACCACGCCCGGCAATGCCACGACGCATCGCGTGCGGCTCGGGGGCCTCTTGCCGGCTACGCCTTATTTCTATCGCGTGCAGCTGCCCGGGGGCGATTGGAGCGAGGTATACAGCTTTCAGACCGCGCCACCGCCCGAAGACACCGCCCGGCCGGTGGGCTTCGTGGTGGTGGGCGATTCGCAGAACAACCCCGAGGTGTGGGGTCGTATCGCCGGGCAGGCCTGGAACCATCGCCCCGAGTTCATCGTGCACGCGGGAGACCTTGTGGGCACGGGGCAGAACGACCAGGAGTGGCGCCGTGAGTTCTTCGCGCCCGCCGCCGGCCTGCTGGCGCGCGTGCCGATGTTCAGCGTCCTGGGCAACCACGAGAACGACGCCGAAAACTATTATCGCTACACCGACAACCCCGCACCACACCATCGATACGCGTTGCGCTGGGGGGCGGCGGCCTTCTACTTCATCGACAGCAACCGCGACTGCACCGCTGGCAGCGAGCAGTACGAGTGGCTCGAGTGGTCGCTGGCCGCCTGCGACGCTCCGTGGCGCTTCGTCGTGCTGCACCACCCGCCGATCACCTCTGACGAGGACGATTACGGGAATACTTACGTGGCGCTCTCGCATCGTGGCGATGCTCGTGTGGCCGATCTGATTCCCCTCTTCGAGCGCTTCCACGTCGACGTGGTCTTCTTCGGGCATATCCACAGTTACGAACGCTCCTGGCCAGTGCGCCAGGGCGGGGTCGACCACGAGCGCGGGGTGACCTACCTGCAACTGGGCGGTGCGGGCGGGGGGCTGGAGAGGGCCGCGCCCACGCGGAGTTGGTTCACGGCCGCTGTACGCAGCGACCACCATTTTGCCAGCGTCGCTCTCGCCGGCGAGAAGCTGGAAGTCAGCGTCTACGACCAAGACGGCCACCGCTTCGATCACGTCCATATCAACAAGGGGCCATCGGGCGATCGCGTGGCCTTCGATGGACCGAGGCCTCCGGTCATCCGTCCCCACGGCGGGCTGTTCATCGCCGGCCAGCACGTTCGCTTCCACGCGCCGCGGGGCGAGGGCATGGCCTTGCGTTACACCACCGACGGTTCGGTGCCCACCGACCGCTCGCCCGAGTATCGCGGGCAGCTGGTGCTCGAAGGCGACACGGTCCTGACGGTGGCCGCTTTCGACGCCGATAGCCGATCCAGCGAACCCAACGCGGCCCACTTCCAGCGCGTCGTGCCCAGGGCGGCCGCCGCCGTCGACCGGGCGTTGCTCCAGCCGGGCCTGCACGTTGCATATTACGAGGGCCAATGGAAGTTTCTGCCCGATTTCAACGCCCTGGAGCCCATGCGCACGGGGGTTGCTTCGCGCGTCCGGCTGGACGCTCTGCCCACGCGCGAGGACCACTTCGCGCTGCGCTTCGCCGGGTTCATCTATGCGCACGCCGTCGGCGTCTACACCTTCGAATGCCTCAGCGACGACGGGTCCAAGCTCTGGATCGATGGCCACGAGATTGTCGACAACGACGGCTCGCACAGCACCCAGTCTCGACGCGGGCAGGTGGCCCTGGCCAGGGGTTGGCACCCCATCACCATCGGCTACTTCGAGGACTACGCCGGCAGTGCGCTGCGTGTCAGTTGGTCGGGGCCCGACTTCCCCATGCGAGAGATTCCGGCTACGGCGTTAGGACACCTGCCGTGACACGCGGCCTTCCTGCGCTTCGTTCCCAGGTATTGGGTCGAGAGAACCCGCTCAGCCATGACCCTTAGATGATCTCACGAATTCGATTCGAACGTGTACAGGTTTGTGCGTTTGGATGGGAGAAACCGATGGCCCGTGTCATGATGTCATGGTTCTGTGTGTCGCTTGGCCTGTTGCTCGCTGTCGCGGATTGCTTTGGGCAGCGGGTGGATCCGGATCGTGCGGAGTACGTCGTCGGCGAGCGCGTCGTGCTGCAAGTGGGCGGCGCGCCCGGATCGGGCACGGACTGGGTTGGCATCTTCCCCGTGGGCGCCCCTTCGAGCGGCGAGGCGTTGTATTGGCAGTATCTCCAGGGGGGCGGGGAGCCCTCGGGCTCGGGCCCCTCGTCGGCGTCCCTGCGCTTCTTGCCGATGAGCCTGCCCAAGGGTGAGTATGAGGCCCGCCTGTTCTTTCGAGGCGAGCGCGTGACGCGTGCAACGGCTCACCTTCGCGTGGTGGAGGCCGGGCCGGATGATGCGCCCGCGCCCCGGGGCGATCTGACGGTATTGTGCTTCAACATCTGGGTGCAGGGCGCTCGTGGCCATGGCGGTCTTGATGAGGTGGTCCGGGTGATCGCCTCGACGCGCGCGGACCTGATCGCGTTGCAGGAGTGCAACGCCGAGACCCTGGGGCGCGTTTTGGAGGGCTTGCGCGCGGACCCGTTCTATGCGGACGCCGTCGCGTCGGCCCGCACGTCGATCATCAGCCGGTTCCCGATTATCGAAGAGTATACGGGCAGCGGTCTTCGGGGTTCTGGCGTCCGGATCGCGTTGCCCGATGGCCTGGGCGAACCGGGCGAGCACGTGAGGCTCTTCAATAGCCACCTGACGCCTTATCCCTATGGCCCGTACGAGTTGCGGGACGGGAAGACCGTGGACGAGGTGCTGGACATCGAACAGAACACGCGCGGCCGCGAGATGCTGAATATTCTCGCGCATCTGGTGCAGCACCGCGCCAAGGGCAGCGCGTTGACGACCTTCCTGGTGGGCGACCACAACTGCCCCTCGCACCTGGACTGGGGGCCAGAGAACGCCGATCAGAACTTCGACACGGTACTCGCCTGGCCGGTATCGACGCTGCTGCATGCGTTCGGCTTCGTGGATTCGTACCGTGCGGTCCAGCCCAACGTGTTGAAGGACCGTGCGTTGACGTGGTCGCCGGGCTACCCCAAGGGACAGTTGGACAGGCGGGACGTCCACGACCGGATCGACATGGTGTACCACCGTGCGGCTTCGGGGCGATTTCTGGAGCCGGTGCAGGCGTACGTGCTGGACCGCGATCCGTGGCCCTCGGACCATCGCGCGGTGGTCGTGAGTTATTCGCTTTCGCGGACGCGTCTCCAGCGCTCCGATCCTTGAGTCGCGTGGTACGGATGCGCCGGGTGACTACCTTTCGCTCGCGTCGACGAGCGTCGGGAAGTGTCCGTTGGGGCATTTGGCATGGAGGATGGCGACGATGGCCTGGCCTTGCGGACTGGCCTTGGGGTGCCACTGCGCGTCTCCCGGGCGTTGGATGAGCGTGTTATTGGAGTGGAAGGCGCGGTCGTAGGCCTCATTGGGTCCCTTGCTGCCTTGTGCTTCCGCCTGGTCGGCCTGCTCGAAGATAGCCTTTGCCTTGTCGGTATACTTCTGGAGGTACGCGATCTGGATCTTCTCGGTGGTGCAGCGATCGCAGCATCGGTAGACGATCGCCAGGACGCCGTCATGGCCCTCGGGATCGCCGCCGACTGCGTCGTGCTTGCCCCGGATGGGCGGGTACTGGCCCGCGGCATCGGTAAATAGTTTCTGGGCGCTCAGGTCGTAGTAAAATGCCTGTTTGCCGAGCGGCGGGGTGCTGCGCATGGTCGTCGCGTAGGCGACGACTCCTGCTGCGACAACTGCCGTGGCGATCAGTGCCGCCTTGCGAGCGGTGCTGCGATCCATGTTTTCTCTCCGTCGATACTCTCTTGGCAGTCGGCTCGTGGTCTGGCATTCGCGGCATCAGGGATGGGCGTGCCCCTCGTGCCCGTCGGCGAACACGCTCCACCAGCACTCGTCGTTGTTGCAGGGGACTTCTCGCGGGTCGAGCAACCGCCCGCTGCCATCGGCGAGCATGTAGTTGCCCTTGTTGCCAAATCGGAATGCGCCGGTGTCGGACTGAAACTCGACGAACTGCTGGTATCTGCTGAAGCCCGGGGCGCGGACGGGCCCCTCGACCTTGTAGATCCACCATGTGTCTTCAGGCCATCGCGGGTGATCGGTTCCGCCACTACCGTAGAGGATGAGTTGAGATGGGTTCTCGACCTCGTGGAGCTTGGTCAGCCCTTCCTGGTACCCCGATTCGAAGGGCCGCCCGAAGGGCCCTTTGCCCTCGAAGTATTGCCTTCCGTAGCGATCAGGCCTGCGACCCCAATAGTGGACCAGGTTGGCACCATACCCGCTGCGGTTGTAGTCAATGTTCGCGACAGGAATACCCACGGCGTTTGGATTCTCGCGGATCGAAACACCCGCCTTCGCAGCGGCTTGAACATCGAATGTGCTGATGCCGTCGGAGTACCGCTCGGTGGGTTCAGCTGGTGAATCGAAGATCTCCCTCGCTTCACCAACGTACTCCCACAAGATTTCACGCCAGGTAACTTCGATAACAGCGAATCCGCCGCGCGAGCCGGCGCGAACCCGCCGAACATCCTGGATGGGGTTGTACCATTCGGCGAAGTCAACGGCGTAGGTCTCCGATGCGACGGCGGCCTGCCGCATGTTGCTCAGCTCCTGGACCTGCCGAGCCGATTCACGAGCCTTGCCGAGCGAGGGCAGCAGGATACCGATGAGCAGGGCGATGATGGCGATGACGACAAGCAGTTCGATGAGCGTGAAAGCGTCATGATGCGCTCTCGCATTCGGTGTCTGCCGGGTGGCCTGCATCGTTGTGACCTCCGTAACAGCTGGTGTTCTTCCATGTGGAGCTTGATAGTTTAGTATGCTCCTTGACGATGTCCGTCTGGGCTGGGGGGTCGATTCGACATTTCGAGATAACTTGACCATACCTTTACATTTGTTTGGTCCTTTCAGTTCTCCCCGCGCCGCTGTCGACATAGTGTCGTTCATGCCCAAGCAACCTACGCGGACTGTGGATCCCGCTCGTTTGGCAGATTTTCCAGCCTTATCGCGTGCACGCGGCCTCTGGCAACAAGGACGCCTGGACGATGCGATCGATGCGTTTGAGTCGGCGCTCGCCGAGCGGCCGGAGAATGTCAAGGCCATGATCGAGTCGGCGCGGGCATTTGGGGCGCGGCACCTTGTATCCCGTGCGGAGGTGCTACTCGATCGGGCATTGGCTGATACGGCCGATGATGCTCGAGTAGCTCCCTTGGTCGCGCAGTCGTACGGTCGTGTGTTCCGCCATCACCGGGCGATCGAGTTGTTGTCGGGCATGCCGGACCTGCCGCCCCCGATCCGTGGTGAGCTGGCAGTGCTGTACGAGCAGGTCGGGCGATACGAAGACGCCCTCGGGGAGATCGAACGGGTTGTCGCGGAAGCGCCGGGCGCTGACGAGCCCGCGTTGGTGCGTGGCCGCATCCTGCGGCGTTTGGGTCGGCACGAGGCCGCCTTGATCGCGCTCGAATCGCTCGCGCGACGATCCGGACACCCTGTTGCTGTGGCCGAGGCCTGGACAGAGGTTTGCTACATCCTCGATTCGATAGGCCAATATGCGCGGGCGTTAGAGGCAATCGAGCGGGCGCACGCGGTGGTCAAGTCCTGGCCTCGCACGGCGGGCTTGCTCGAACGGGCTCGGGCGAACAACGCGGCCTTGACGCGGCTGTCGAAGGAAGTGGACGCGGACGTGCTGTCGCGATGGCGTGCTTGCCCGCAGGATGGCTGCACGGGCCCGATGGCGCACCTGATCGGTTTCCCTCGCTCGGGAACAACGCTGCTCGAGCAGGCTCTCGACGCGCACAACAGTATCGTGGCCTCGCCCGAGCGGGTGGTCTTCTCGAGGGATGTCTTCCCGGCTATGTGCCGGGCGGGTGGTGGCCCCTTGACCGTCCGCACGATCGGGGCTGTGCCGGATGGCGTGCTGCGGCGGCTGCGTATCGAGTATCGGCTCGCGATGGAAGAGACGCTTGGGGAGGCCATCGCCGAGCGGGTCCACATCGACAAGAACCCCAACCACACTTCGCTGCTTCCCGGGCTCGTGCGTCTGTTGCCGGGATCGCGGTTCATCGTGGCCCTGCGAGACCCGCGCGACGTGGTGGCCAGTTGCGTGTTGCGCAGTTTTCGTTTGACCGAGTTCAGCGCGATGCTGTTGTCTTGGCAGACGGCATGCGAGCTGTACGCGGTGGAGATGGGCGCGTGGCTTCGATACCGCGAGATGCTGCCCGACGATGCGTACATCGAGGTGCGCTACGAGGACACGGTGGTAGATCTCCAGGGACAGGCTCACGGCGTGCTGGGTTTGCTAGGGCTCCCCTGGGATGATTCGGTGCTGGCATACCGCGAGAAGACGCGGGAGAAGCTCGTGAACTCTCCGACACAGGCCGAGGTGCGCCGGCCGATCTATCGAAGCTCCGTCGGCAGATGGCGGCACTACGCCGCCCAACTAGAGCCCAACATGCACGTGCTCATGCCCTTTGTGCGCGCGTTCGGTTACGACAACAAGTAAGGGCCGATCATGATGATCGGCCCCTGGTGTTTGTGCTCGGCTCAGTTGGTTTTGTCTTACGGGCAACCCGCTGCGAACGCGTTCTGGAATGCCAGGAAGTCGAAGATGGTGAGCATGCCGTCGCCGTCGAAGTCGGCAGGGCACGGGTTGATGACAAAGAAGCTCAGGGGCGAGTTGAGGATCTCCCGTTCGCCGCCGGTGTTTCGTGCGAAGACGCTGACGTAGTAGCGACCGCTGCCGAAGGGACCGACGATGGTGCTCGTCCCGGTGATGCCCTCATCCTCGTAAAGGGGGTTGCTCAGGTCGGCGTTGCGCGAGACGACGATGCGGTAGTCGACGGCGTCGGCGGCGGCCTCCCACTCGATGGTTGGGCGAGTGAGCTCGAAGACCGTTTCGGACTGGGTGATGAACCCGAATGTGCCAGGCGCGCCGGTGCCCTCGGAGATCACGATGTTATCGATGGCCCACCACCAGTCGTTGCCGGCGTCGGCCATGCGGAACTGAACGATGGCCTCGGTAGCGCCCGCAGGAATCACGACGTTGAGGGCAACGGCCTCGTTGGCGCGAGAGAGGCTGCTCGAGCCGCCGGGCACGGTGTCGGTGTTGAGGGTGAGCAGGTTGTCGAAGCTGAGCCCGCCGTTGAAGCTGACCTCGACCAGGCCGGTCATGTCGTCGTAGGGGCGGAAGCTGGAGTCGAATGCGATCTCGAGCAGGCCGCTGGTGACCGAGGTCACGTTGATCGGCGGTGTGCGCACGAGGACGTTGAAGAGGTTGGGTTCGATACCGCTGCCCAGGTCGTCGTATTCGTCGGCGTCGGCGACGAGGACATTGCCGGTGCCGCGGGTGAAGGAGTCTCGCCTCTGGTTGAACGACGTGGCGATCCACGAAGTCTTCTTGAGGATCGTGAAGCCGAAGAACTCGGCGGGTCCATCCGATGGGGTATCACCGTTATCGAAGATCCAGCCAGCGGGGAGGATATCGGTCCAATCCTCACCATCGCCGCAGCACTCGCTGGAGCTGACGAACGGGAAGAGCACGGCGCTCTCGAAGTCTTCCTGGAAAAGGATGGTCTGGGCGTTGGCGGCCGAGATCGTCAGGCCGGCGGCCGCGATCAATGCAAACGATACGTTCTTGGTCATCTGTATCTCTCCGTACGAGCATCCGGGTCATGTTCACAAACTCGAATATATTGCCGGATGAGATCTTCCTTCATGCACGATGCGTGTAGGATTCAAGAAGATCGCACAAACGCGCCCTCTTTTGGCGCTTTCTGAACGACATGGGTTTATCTTCTAAATGATTCGAAAACAAGGGGACACGCGTTGCTGTCATGCCTCGGGCTGCAAACCCAGTCGTGCCTCGATCAGTGGAACGACTTCGGCAATGTTCTCGACGCCGACCACGCCCGGCGTCGAGCCGATAGCCTGGTGTGTCCGCGCGTTGCGGATGGCCGCGACGAGCCCGCAGCGTGCGTTACGGCCTTCCAAGATGTCCGAAATGCTATCGCCGACCTTGCCCACCATGGCGGGATCATCCACACCCGATCGGGCCATGAGCGCGTGGATCATGTCGGGCTCGGGGCGTCCGTGTGCGACCTCGTCGCTGGCGATCGTGTCATCGAGGAATTGGCCCCACTGCAATCGCTGGATCACGGCGTTGAGGATGCCGCGGTCGAATCCGGTGTCGAGGGCCACCCGAACGCCCATCGCGCGCAACCCGGCAAAAACCTCGGAAGCACCGGGCGTTTCGGCCACATCCGGATCATGGGCGTAGTGGTCGATCATGAGAGACCGGAATCGATCGTGCAGGTCCCTGACTTCGGATTCGTGCGGCGTGCGACCGCGATGGGCCTCGATGAGTTGGGCGATGGCTATCGTCTTGGGCAAACCCATGACCAGATCGATGGCCTGGAGGCTCGTCGGAACATCGGCTTGCTTGAGGATATGGGCCAGAAAGCCGGCGACGCGGTCGCCATCGTCGCGGAGTGTCGTTCCAGCAACATCGAAGACCATGAGTTGCATGGAGCCTCCCGTAGTAATTCCCCGTGAAATGTAGCCGCACGAGGATCACGGGGTGCCCCGGCGTACGGCCGCTGATGGGCTCTTGACTCATTCTTCATACTCACGGCGCTTGTTTCGTCAAGGGTGCAGCGGGATGCTTTCATGCAAACCCGAAGGATGGACCAGAGCCCGTGAAAGCGCACGTATTGGAAGTCAGGGATCTGTGCATGCGGTATGGGGCTGGCCCGGCTGCCCTGAGCGGCTTGAATCTGTCGATCCATGCCCAGGAGCGCATAGCGGTGATCGGCCCCTCGGGCGCGGGCAAGAGCACGCTCTTGCGGCTGATGAACCGGTTGATGCGCCCGACGATCGGGCAGGTGCTGCTGGATGGACGGGATATCACCCATGTACACGGTCGGGCATTGTGCGATGTGCGTCACCAGGTCGGGATGATCTTCCAGCAGTTCAACCTTGTGGGCCGGCTGACAGTGCTCCAGAATGTCATGGTCGGTCGATTGGCATCCTTACGGCTGCCTTGGAGCGTGCTGGCGTTGGGCCGGGTGTTTCCCGGGGCGGAAGCGGATCGTGCCATGGCATGTCTGGAGGAGGTTCGCATCGCCGACCTGGCACACCGTCGGGCCGATCGGCTCTCGGGCGGGCAGGCCCAGCGCGTGGCGATCGCGCGTGTGTTGGCGCAAGAGCCCCGCGCGATATTGGCCGACGAGCCGATCGCCAGCCTCGACCCAAGCAGCGCCTCGATCGTGCTGGAAACGCTCGAGCGCATCCACCACGATCGTGGTGTGCCGATCGTGATCAATCTGCACCATGTCGATATCGCGCAGCGATTCGCGACGCGTGTGGTGGCGCTGCGCGCTGGCCGGCTGTGCTGGGACGCGCCCGCCGATCGGGTCGATCCCGATCGTCTCGCCGCGTTGTATGGCGATGCGCCGGATCGACACGCCCGGAACGACGTGGATCGGTTGGGGCGTGCGCTGGAGACTGTCACTTGAGCACATCGTTCGGTTGGAAGCGTTGTTGTTTGTTCTTCGCCTTGGCGATGGCTGTTCTATCTCTGGCCTGCTGTGGCGAGCGTGCCGGCACCGGGGGGGCGTCGGCCTCTGGCGATGACCCCGCCAAGGCGGGCTGGCCCGAGGTCGTACGGCTTGGGTTGATTCCCAGTGAGGGTGGCGCGGACATCGTGGATCGATTCGCACCCCTTGGGGCCCACCTGGAGGCCCGGCTTGGGCGCCCCGTGCGGGTGTCGAGCGCGTCGGAGTACGTGGGTGTCATCACGGCGATGCGGAACAAGCAGATCGATATCGCCTATTTTGGACCCAAGAGTTACATCGAGGCCCATCGCATGGCGGGGGCCGTCGCGGTGGCCAAGGAACTCAACGAGTTGGGCGAGGAAGGCTACTACGCGATCATCATCACGCGCCATGACACGGGCCTGCGCACGCTGGCCGACCTGGCCGGCAAGACCGTTGGCTTCGTCACGCCAAACTCGACCTCGGGGTACCTCTTGCCCAGCCTTGGGGTGATCGAGGCAACGGGCATGAAGCCCGAGGATTTCTTTGGGCAGGTGCGATACACGGGAACGCACGGCAACGCCATCCAAGCCGTCCTGGCGGGAGACCTTCTGGCCGCGGCGGCCAACACGCTGGACCTGGCGGCGATGGTGCGCAGCGGCCTGGACGCCTCGCCGCTTGTCGAGGTCTGGCGTTCGGAGTTGATCCCGAGCTCGCCCATCGCCGTGCGCGGGGACTTGCCCGTTTCGTTCCAGGACGCCGTGCGCGACGCTCTCGTTGACTTCACGATCGAGTCGCAATCGCTGGACAAGATGGCACGGGGCGGCTTCCTGCCAGCCGACGACGCCGAGTACGACATCATCCGCGTGCTCGAGCAGCAACACCGGGAACTGATTGGTGGGCCGTGAAGCGGCTGCCAGGCGCTGGCCCCACGTGGTTCGTTGGGCCGTTCCCTTCGCCGCTTTTCTCGGAACGGCGGCGGCCCTGCACGCCCAGCCGTTCGTGACACTCGGCCCGGCGGGGGGCATCGCCATCGCGGGGTTTGTCTCCGGCGTCATCGCGTGGTTTACGGCCCGGCGGTTGGCCTTGCCGCTGCTGATCGTGGCACTGCTGTACTGGTCTGGCGTCAAGAGCGAACTGGACGCCGGCACGCTGGTTGCCAACCGCGATCGTGCGGTGGAGTTCGTGTTCGGCCGCCCCATCGAAGAGAGCGAACGGCCCCGCACGCGTGCGCAGGCCGAGCAGATCGTTTCGCTGGCGTTGCGTCGCGAGGCGGAGTTGTCCGTTGCCGCGGAGTTGTCCCTCGCGCCCGGCGCACCCAGGCCGCCCGAGTTTGCCGGCCTGGTAGAGCGGCGTGCCGGAGCCTTGCGAGATTCCATCTCGCTGAGCGAGTGGGACCGCCGCGTGAGCGCTCAGGCGCAACGGATGGAGCGGGATCGTCGGGGTGGCTTCCTGCCGCCCACGACCGATCCGAAGAAGATCGGGCTGTATCTGGATGCGTTGCTGGAGACAGTTGCCATCGCCATCTGGGGCACCTTACTGGCAGTGGTGTTGGCCTTGCCGGCCGCGTTGCTCGGGTCGATCCGTTCGTTCGAGGTGCTCAGCACGGGCGCGACGTGGCCGCACCGGCTCCTGCGGCGAACAGGCGTGTTCATGACCCGTCGGGGCTTCGATGCATGCCGGGGGTTCAACGAGTTCGTGCTGGCGCTCATCTTCGTGGCCATCTTGGGGCTGGGCCCGTTCGCGGGCGTGCTCGCCCTGGCGGTGCATACCTTCGGCGTGCTGGGCAAGGTCTTCGCGGACGCGATCGAGACGGTTCGGCAGGGCGAGATCGATGGCGTCACCGCGACGGGCGCATCATCGGCGCAGGTGCTCTCGTACGCGGTGCTTCCACAGATCATGCCCTACGTCGTGAGCCAGAGCCTGCTACGGTTCGAGAGCAACGTGCGCTCGGCCTCCGTTCTCGGGCTGGTCGGGGCCGGAGGGATCGGCTATCTGATTGACGCGAAGATGAAGAGCTACCAGTTCCAGGAGGTCGCCACGATGATGATCCTGATCATCGTCGTAGTCACCATCATCGACTTTGGCTGTGGGCGGATCATGGCCCGTTTCACCTGAGATTGGTCGCATCAGGCCCGGCGCTGGTCTTGGGGCAACACGACCGCTTCGAGGATCTCGCGGAAGCGCTCGGGGGCGATGGCGGGCAGATTCGAATCCTTGCCCGCGTCGTCGAATTGGCGCAATCGCACGGCCTGACGGGCGTGGGGCGAGGCCTCGAATCGGGCGCACTCAGCCGGGGTCATAGGCCCGCCCTGGAGCGCCAGGCTCTGGGCCGAGGCCGGGCTGAGCGCGGCAAGATACCGGGGATCGACGGCGGCCAGGTATCTCTTGGCGGCAACGTGCAGCCTGACGGGCTCGGTCACCTCGTCGGGGAAGTATGTTCGCAGCCACGAAGCGCCTTGGTCCTCGTGGCGCGCGTCGACGCCGCGCTGGGCGATGTCCTCGCCCATGTCGTGCAGCAGGTGCCCGATGTCGTGGAGCAGGGCGGCGGCAACGAGCGTGGCGGAGCAGCCTTCGGCCTGTGCGAGCGATGCGCACTGGACGGCGTGCGAACGCTCGGTGACGGCCTCGCCATACAACCGGTCGCCGCGTTCATGGAACAGGTCGAAGATGGCGTCGATCAGTTTCGAGTTGTCGATCGACGGATCGGTTGGGACTGGCTTCATATGCTGAGCCCTTGGAGTGGCGTGCTGGCTCGCAATGCCGCGATGGTCGCTTCGGCGATTGCGGGCGCGAGCGTCATGCCCGCGCCTCCCAATGCGTTGACAACGGTGACGCCCGGCGTGGGGCACGCTCGCACGAGCCACTGGCCATCGGTGCGTTTGGCATAGATGCCGTGCCAGCGATTGACGACGTGCAGGCCCTCGACATCGAGCATCCGGGCGAGGTATTCCAGGATCATCTGCTCGATCGTGGCGTTGTCGAAGGGGGTGATCGCCGCGTCGTATTCGTGCGAATCGCCGATGACCAGCGTGCCATCGGCGCGTTGCGCGGCCATCACGTGGATGCCGTACCGGTCGTAGAGGGGGTTCTCTCGTGCCACGCGTTGCTTCAAGTCGGGCAGTGTCGGGCAATCCTCGAACGCCTTGTAATGCCGCAGCGTCAGGCCGCCCGCAACGTGCGTGCCGATCCGCCATGCTGGGGCCGAGAGCCGGAGCATCTGGAGCTTGCAGCGCGAGACCGACGCCCTTTCGTAGACATCCGGGAAGAGTAAGCGGGTGTCCTGTCCGCTACACACGACGACATGATCGGCTTCGACGCGCGTCGCGTCGGCCAGTTGCACGAAGCCTTGCCCTGCCTCGCGTGCATGGGTGTTCCAGAGGAATGACACGCCGCGGCTGGCGAGCCAATCGGCCCATGCGGCGATGGCGTGGCGTGGATCGATGGCCAGCTCGCTCTCGGCTCGCATGGCGCCAAGGAGCCCATCCGGGCGAACGCCCGGGTAGCGCCGCGCCACTTCATCGGGGGAGAGCCATTCGGCATGGAGGCCGTCGGCCCGGCGCTGCATGAACTCGTGCAGGACGGCCCGCTCGTCCTCGTGGCGTGCCAGGTGCAAGGACCCGACCGCTCGAGCATCGAAGCCCGCCTGTGGCGCAACGTGCAACCAGATCTCGCGAGAACGCAGGGCGTGGGCGCGCGCCTCTCCCGGGGGCATACCCACGGGCCAGACCATGCCGAAGTTGCGGATCGAAGCGCCGCTGGGCCGATCATCGCTTTCGATCACGCAGATGCGCAGCCCGGCATCGGTGGCGGCCAGCGCATGGCTCAGCCCGACGATGCCCGCGCCGATGATGGCCAGATCATAACTTTTGTTTGCGTTGCTCACGTCTTATACTTGGCACCGGATGGGTTGCCGACGCGACCGGACGGCGTGCTTTGCAAGATTTTTATATTTTCCGCCTCGATCGGATCGTGGCGCGGCTACTCGATGCACAAGCCAAGGGCCGCCTCGCGGAGCCGGGTGTACGCCCGGACGGCCCCGTAGCACGCATCACCCGCATGGTAGAGAGTGTTCGGGTCACGCCACATCCGGCGATCTCCGCGGATAGATCATCGGCAATAGCAGGCCGCACGCCACTGCCCTCGCTGCTTCGCCAGAGCACCTGCCCCCTGTCTCCAGTACTATCCTTCGACATGCGGGGCGCACACCCCGCTATCCGGGCCTACCCAGGAGCGTTCGTGGACCTATCCGCCCTCACGCTGAACCTGCTCTCCCCGCCCATCCTCTTCTTTGCGCTGGGCATGCTGGCCACGCTCGTCCGCTCAGACCTGAGCGTGCCACCCGCCGTCGCCAAGGCGCTGTCCATCTACCTGCTGGTGGCCATCGGCTTCCACGGCGGGTACGAACTGCGCCAGAGCGGGCTGGGTGGCCAGGTGATCGCCACGCTGGGCGTGGCCATGGCCTCGAGCGCCTTGCTGCCGCTGCTGGGCTTCCTCGTGTTACGCACACGCCTCAAGGCCGAAGACGCCGCGGGCGTGGCGGCTTGTTACGGCTCGGTGAGTGCCGTGACGTTCATCACGGCCATCAGTTTTCTGGAACGCAGCGGCGTGCCGTTCAGCGGGCACCTCATCGCCGCCATGGCGCTCATGGAATCACCAGCCATCATCACCGGCATCGTGCTGGCCAGCCTGATCCGCAAGCCCACCGACAACGGCGAGCGCGCTCCCTTCGAGTGGCGCGCCGTCACGCACGAGGCGCTGGCAAACGGCGCTATCGTTCTGCTCCTGGGCAGCCTGCTCATCGGCTACCTCAGCGGCGACGCGGGCTGGGCCACCATGAAGCCGCTGGTGAAGGACCCCTTCCAGGCCATCTTGTGCCTGTTCCTGCTGGATATGGGGCTGGTCGCGGCCCGGCGGCTCGGGGATCTGCGCCGATCGGGCGCGTTCCTGGTAGGCTTCGCGCTCCTGGCACCACCGATCCAGGCCTTCCTGGGCATCCTCGCGTCGAAGGCACTGGCCCTGTCATCGGGTGACGCACTGTTGCTGGCGGTGCTCTTCGGCAGCGCGAGTTATATCGCCGCGCCGGCGGCCCTGCGGCTGGCATTGCCCAAGGCCAACCCGAGCCTGTTCGTGCCCATGAGCCTGGGCCTGACGTTCCCGTTCAACATCGTGGTGGGCATCCCGCTCTACGCCTCGATCATCCAATGGTGGTGGGCAGCATGACAAACAAACCAGCAAACCCGGCGTCGGTAAGCCTCCGGCCCATGAAACGGCTGGAGATCGTCGTCGACACCCCGCACCTGGAACGCCTGCTGTCACGCCTGCGAGACGCCGGGGCCAAGGGCTACACCGTGCTGCCCAACGCCTCGGGCTTCGGCGACCGCGGCACGCAGCGGGGCGACGACCCCAGCGGTGTCTCGGGCAACACGTGCGTGTTGCTGGCCGTGCCCGTCGAGGACGCGCCAAAGATCCTCGAAGCCACCCGTGCCGCCCTGCGACGCACCGGGGGCATCTGTCTTGTTTCCGACTGCCAGTGGCTGGAGTATTAGTCCGCGGCGCTCCCTCACCCGAACAGCCCCAACTGCCCGCTCGCGTCGGGCCGCACGAAGTGGGCGCTCGAGAGCGGGCGCACGTCGCGGTTGAGCCCGTAGCGCCTCGTGAATACATCAAAAGTCCGCTTGATCTGCCGGGCATGGGCACCCTCGCCCCGGCCTCGGTTCTCGCCCGCGTCGTAGAGCTTGCCCCCACGCGTCTGGCGGATCAGCGACTCGACCTTCCGCGCCCGGTCGGGATGCACGCTGCGTTGCAACCAGTCCAGGAACAAGTCCTTCAACTGGTAAGGCAGCCGCAGCAGCACCCAACTCACGCGGCGGGCCCCCGCGTCGGCGACGGCCTCGAGGATCCGCGGCAGTTCCGAGTCGGTCAGCCCGGGGATGATCGGTGCCACGTTCACCGACACCGGCACGCCCGCGGCGACCAACTCGCGAATGGTCCGCAAACGCCCGGCCGGATCGGTGGCGCGGGGTTCGAGCGAGCGGGCCAGGTCGACGTCGAGGGTCACCAGCGTGATGATGACCCGGCCGGCGTTGTGGGCGGCCAGTTGCTGCCACAGGTCCACGTCTCGCAGCACCATCGCGCTCTTGGTCATTGTGCTCACGGGCTGGCAGCAGCGGGCCAGCACCTCGAGGCACTGCCGCGTCAGGCGCATCTGGTGCTCGATGGGCTGGTACACGTCGGTGATGGCCGACATGACGATGGGCTCGCCCTTCCAGGTCTTCCTGGCCAGTTCCTTCTCCAGCAACCGCGGCGCGTCGGGCTTGGCCACGAGTTTGGTCTCAAAATTGAGCCCGCAACTGAAGCCAAGGTACTCGTGGTAAGGCCTTGCGAAGCAGTAAATACACCCATGCTCACACCCCCGATAGGGGTTCAGCGTCCACTCGAAGGGCACGTCGCTCGTGGGCGTCACGCGGTTCAGCACGCTCCGAGTCCGGTCCTCGAACACCTGTCGTTGCACCCGCACGGCCTTGCCGCCATCGGCTTGACGCTCCACCCATTGCCGATCGAGCTCCTCGCCCAGCACATGTAGCCGGACAGCCTCGAACCGGTTGCCCGGGTTCAGCCCCGCCCCCCGGCGATGTGCGGGCCCCTGCGGCAGCGCGTCTCGGTATGAGGGCTCGTGGTCCTGCATACCATACAGAATACGTACGTATTCCTTCGAGTCAAGCCGAAATCATGTCCTGAGAGCCCCAAACCTCCACCAAGCGATCCACGACCTCGTCCGTCGTCAAGCCCCCCACTTCCACGACCTCTTGGGCAAGGGCCTGGTACACACCGTCTCGCTTCTCGTAGACGCCACGGACTTCAGCAACCAGATCGTCGGCGGATAGCCCGCGGTCGGTCAATGGCGGACGGTCGCCAGGATCGTCCTCCAGCCGTTTGGCCAACACTTCAAAGGACGCGTGCAGGTAGACCGGGCCCACGACCACCCCCGCTACGACGCTGGCTTGCAGCACGTGCCGGGCGGCGTCGATCATGGGCGTGCCGCCGCCCAGAGCCAGCACGTCGTCGCGTTTGTGGGTCAGGGCCCGGGCCAGACACGCCGCCTCGGCCGCGCGGAAGGCCCGCTCGCCCTGCTCGCGCCAGGCCTGCTCGACGCTCGCGCAGCCCATTTCTCGCAGGACCAGGGCGTCCAGGTCTGCAAATGCGATGTTCAGGCGTTGGGCCGCCAGTCGGCCGGCGGTGGTCTTGCCGCTGCCGCGCAGGCCGATGAGCACCAGGTGCCGGCCCGCGAATGGGCCCGGGCCGGTCATGGATCTATTCCTTGGCGCGGGCCAGGTAGCGGCCGTCCTCGGTGGCGATCTTGACCTTCTCGCCGATGGTGATGAAGGGGGGCACCTTGGTCTTCAGGCCCGTCTCGCAGGTCGCTTCCTTGAGTTGGTTGGTGGCGGTGGCGCCCTTGATGCCCGGGGTGGTGTCGGTGATCTCCAGGTCGACGCTGGCGGGCAGTTCGATGGAAAGCGGGTTGTCCTCGTACACCAGCACGGTGCAGGTGGTGTTGGGCGCCAGATACAGCAACGCGTCGCCCAAAAGGTCGGCCGAGAGGACCACCTGGTCGTACGATTCGGTGTCCATGAACGTCGCGCCCGACTGGTCGCTGAAGAGGTACTCCATCTCGCGGCGGTCGAGCGGAGCGCTCTCGACGGCGTCGCCGCCGGTGTAGCGCTTGTCGATGTGCAGGCCGCTGGCCACGTCCTTCATCTTGACTTGGTAATAGGCCGGCCCCTTGCCGGGCTTGGTGTGCTCGACCTTGACGACGATGTACACCTTCCCATCGACCTGGAGGGCGTTGCCCGCGCGGATCTCATTGGCCTTCATGGACTGCTTCCCATCCTTCTTCGATCAACATCAGACTGGCGGGATGATTCGGCTCGTGCCCTGCCGCCTTCGGGGCCGATGGTAGGCTGGGCCCGCCCGGGCCCGGCCCGTGGGCCCAGATGACCAGGCCGAACCGCGGGCCCATGCGCAACCTACTGCGGAGTTCATGCCGATACCGCCCGACCCATCCGAAGGCCGTCCAGACAGCGGGCCCAACGGCCCCAAAGGCCCGGTCCACAAGCAGGCTCAGGCCATGGGCCAAAAGGTGGGCGGGGGCATGGCTTGGCTGACCATAGCCACCGCCGTGGTCAAGGCCGCCAGCCTGGTCAACATGGCCATCCTGGGTATCCTGCTGGCCAAGGAAGATTTCGGCATCTTCGGCACGGCCATCGGTGTCGCGGCGCTGATCAACGTGCTTCGAGATGGCGGGGTGCGACGCATCCTCATCCAGAAGGGCCGGCACCGCTACCCAGGGCTCGTCGGCCCGATCTACGCCTGGACGCTGCTGCTCAACATTTTGGCGGCGGCCATCCTGTGCGCCTTGGGGCCGGCCATGGCCGCATATCACAAGAACGACCAATACGTCATGGTCATGGTCACCCTGGGCCTGGCCGCCCTGATCTATGGGCCCAGCATGATCTACCAGGCCAGGCTTTCGATGGAGTATCGCTACAAGGCCGTGGCCACCATGAATGCCAGCAGCGCCATCGTTCGCTACATCGCCATGATCTCGCTGGCGCTGGCCGGGGCCGGCCCGCTCACCTTTACCTGGTCGCTGGTCATCATCGCCGCGTACGAGTGGCTGTTTGGGCTGTGCGTCACGCGAGACCCGCTCATCCGATTCAAGCCCAGATTCAGGCTCTGGCCAGCCATCTGGGCCCGCGCGAAATGGCTGTTGCTGGGCGCTCTGGCCCTGGCATTGCTCAGACAGGGAGATTACCTCGTCCTGGGCATGATCCTCGAACCCAGGATCATGGGCATCTACGTCTTCGCGTACATGATCGGCGACCAGGTCATGGCACTCTTGGCCAGCAACCTCCAACAAGTCCTCATGCCCACCATGGCCGCCTTCCAGCACGACCGCGAGCGACACGTCAAGGCCATCCTGCGGGCCGCGGGCGCCCTGGTCATGGTCGCCGCGATCTTCGCCGGCGGCATCGCAGTCACCATCCGCCCGCTCGAACAACTCCTCTGGGATGGGAAGTGGGCCTCGGCCGTCCCGGCCGTCCAGGCCTTGTCGTTGTGCTTTGCGCTGCGATTACTGGTCAGCTTGCAAGAGTCGGCCTTGTCGAGCACGGGCCGCTTCCGCACGCAGTTCCACGCGCTCTTGGTCCAGGGGCTGGGCATGGCCACCGTCGCCGGCCTGGGCGGCCTGTTCTTCCCAGACAACCCGGGAGCCATCGCCATGGCCATCGGCTTGTGGTTCGTGGTAGGCGTCACCGGCATGGCCGCCTGGAGCCTGGGCCGAATCGGTGTGCGACAAGCCGACTTCCTGCGGGCGGTCCTGAAACCATGGGCTTTGCTGACCGGCATTGCCTTGTTGGTCATCGCAGCCGACCTCTGGCTCATCGACACGCTCACCGCCCGCGCTCTCGAGCCGGACGCGCAAGATGCCACGCACCCGATGGGCCTGGTTCTCCGAGCGGCCATCTCCGCCATGGCCTACGGCCTGCTCGCGCTTCTGGCGATCCGCGTCGCCTTGCCCAACACACTCCGGGACCTGCTGGCGATCGCCCCTGGCAAGGTAACTCGGCTGGCCGGCCCATTGCTGCGGATGTGACATGAGAAGGCCACACGGGAAGAACCCACCAACAATTTGTACTTTCTTTGTTTGGGATGGCCTGCGAGGGCACATGCCCTGACCATGTGTCGGCCGGGCTACACTCGACGCTCTCTGGGCCAATGGCCCAAGATGAGGTTTTGTCATCATAAGGCCGGCCCCACGCCCGCCGCACGGAGGATCGATCGCTCGTATGCCCAAACAGGACGACAAGTTCACGATGGAAGCCGTCGTCATCGAGGCGCTGCCCAACGCCATGTTCAAGGTACGCCTGCCCAACGAGCAGCAGACCGAGATCCTCGCCTACGTCTCGGGCAAGATGCGCAAGCACTACATCCGCATCACTCCGGGCGACACCGTCACCGTCGAGATGTCGCCCTACGACCTGACCAAGGGCCGCATCACGTTCCGCGGCCGCTGACCGAGCCCTGAGCCAAGAAAAAACCCCGCGTTGGCGGGGTTGTACGTCTGCGCGTCCGGGCCCCATCACGAACGATCGGGCCCGGGGGAGGTCGTGCCGGGCGTGCTTACTCCACGATCAGCCTCGAATCGGTTTCGATGGCCCGTGTGATGTTGTAGAAGTTGGGGCTCGTGGCCTTGATGGTCGCGTGCAACTGGGCAAACTGCTCGGGCGTGCCGTCGCCGGCGATGCGGACGGTCTGCTCGAGTTTCGGGTAGCCATTGGGCACCGACCCATCGAGCCCCAGAAAGCCGCGCAGGTCGATCTCGCCTTGCGTGGTCACTTCCAGCTTGGTCAGGGTAATGCCCATCAGCCCCGCCACGGCGGCGTAGCCCACCATCATGCACGCGTTCATCGCCGCCAGCAGGTGCTCCTGCGGGTTGGGATGCTTGTTCGAGCCGGTCAGCTCGAAGGGCTCGTCGATGTGGATGGTGAAGGGCCTTCGAACAAACTGCCCGCCAATGGTGAACCCGTCGACGTGGTGGTCGCTGCGGGTACCTCCCACCCACTGGCTGCGAACCTGCCAGTGGGTCATGCCATTGGCCGGGTCTTGCTGGATGGCCTCGACCGCCCCCCGCAGTTGTTCGAGGTCGATCCCGTTGAGGTACTTCTGCCGGCTCTCACGCTGGTGGGCGTCGAGGTTTTGGACGGGCGTGGCATTCTTCGTTGCGTTCATGAGGATATCCCCCTATGCTCTTCTACGATTCAGGTCTGGTCGGCCGAACCATTCGACCGCCAACCGGGGAAATGATGCCACACGCCCGGCCTTTGAACAGTGGACTTGGAGTCCAATCCCGGTGGACTTTGGGTACACCAGCCACACACGCGGGCATGCGGCCGGAGAGAGGGGGCTGCAATGCGCGAGCAGACCAAGACCATCGCCGAGTTGCTGGGTGTGCCGCCACAACCCACCAACGCGCGGGCCCGGCTCATCGCCTCTGGGCTCGAGCTCTACTACCGCTACGGCTTCCAGGCCGTGGGCATCGACCAGGTCATCGACCTGGCGGGCGTCACCAAGACAACGTTCTACAACAATTTCGAGAGCCGAGACGAGTTCATGGTGCAGTGCGTGCGTACGCGAGACGAATGGGAGAGCACCGCCTGGGCCCGTGCCATGCGCGAGCTGGCCGGCGAAGACCCCAAGGCCCAGTTGCTGGCCTTTTTCGAGATCATGGACCGTTGGTTCAATGACCCGGAGTTTCGCGGCTGCCTGTTCGTGAACGTCGCTGCCGAGTTCACCGACCCCAGGCACCCGGTTCATCAGGCCGCCGCCGAGCACAAGAAGCGCACCCGCGACGGCATCCGCGACCTGGCCGCCCGCGCTGGCGCGACCGATCCCGATACCTTCGCAGACCAATTCACCATCCTCGCCGAGGGGACGTTGCTGTTGCGTCACGTACACGGACGCAACGATGCGGCCCGGATCGCGCTGCCAACCATCCAAGCCCTCATCGAGCGATTCATGCCCGACACAGCGCTGGCATAACGGGGTGGACAGTTCAGCCCAGCATCCGGGATGCCAGGATGCCCAGGCAAACAACGCCGGCAACAGGCAATCCGAACACCACGGCACGCTCGAGCAACGCCACGCCCGCGCCCGTGCGGATGTCCGCGTCCGCCGGATTCTGCGGGTCATAGACCACATCCACCACAAGCCCGATGGGGTGCAGGATCCACGACGCCCCGACGCTCGACACGCACTCGTACCGAACACCATCGACCTCATAGGCGATACGCGCATGGAACGATCCCGGACCGTGCTGCGTTGCGTCGCCCCGGTGCATCACCGAGCTGTGGCTCTCGTGGTCGATCACCGTACCCTCGACCATCGCCGATCGATTCTGCCGCGCCCGCAGATATGACACCGTCTCAAAGGGTGAGGCAAGCAGTGCGAGCCCGAAGACCAGCAGCACGATATCGGGTGTTTCCATAGTGCCCAGATCGACCGAAGGAGGCACTCGGTTCAGGATCGGCCCGATTGCAACCATCCGCGTTCGGATGTGTAGGCTTCCAGAGTCCGAGAAACCCCAGGCGCCCAAGGAGGCTCGCCATGCCCCGTGCCCGCACGATACTGTCCCTGCTTGCCGTTGTTCTTGTCGCGCTGACCGCCGCCCTGACCACCCATGCCCAGGACCGCCCGCGCATGCCCCCCGACATGCCCGAAAACCCCACCCGCCCGTCCCAACCCCAGAACCCGCGCTTCCAGCCCGGCGTGCTCGCATTCGATGTGGATTATCAGCACGACGGGCACGCCTTGCGGGGCATGATCGCCGAGCCCAGAGGCCTGGACATCCGCGGCACGGTGCTGATCGTCCACCAGTGGCGTGGGCTGGGCGACGAAGAGAAGCAGCGCGCCAGGATGCTGGCCGAACTGGGCTATCGCGCCTTTGCCATCGACATGTACGGCGCGGGAGTGTGGGCCGCCGACACCGAAGAGGCCGCCCGACGCGCCACAGAGTTTTACAACAATCGGCCGCTCATGCGAGCCCGCGTCCAGGCCGCCATCGACGCCCTGAAGAGGGACGGCCGACTCACCAGCAACCTTGCCGCCATCGGCTATTGCTTCGGCGGCACCGTCGTCCTCGAATGTGCCCGCGCGGGCTTCGATCTGAACGCGGCCGTGAGCTTCCATGGCGGGCTCGCCTTCGACGGTCCGCCCGAGGTGGGCCAGGTGAAGGCCGCCGTCCTTGTGTGCAACGGCAACGCCGACCCGCTGGTGAGCCACGAGGACCGCGTGAAGTTCAAGCGCGAGATGGAGGCTGCGCGTGCCGATTTTATCTTCATCGACTACGCCAAGGCCGTCCACAGTTTCACGAGCAAGGCCGCCGGTGCGCCCGCGCCGGGCAAGGCCACGGCCTACGACGAGGCAGCCGACAAACGCTCCTGGCAGGCCATGCGCGCCCTCTTCGAGGAAACCATGCGCTGACCCGAAAAGTCTACTGTCCTTGCGCCAACGAATAGCCCGGCTTGCCGTCGTAGTACTTCAACGGCTGGAAGTCGGTGACCTCGAACTTCTCGGCGATCCGATCGAGCAAACGGATGATGGGGCCCTGGCCCAGGCTCGGGGCCCGGTTCATGTCGCGCAGCTCGAAGCGCACCCGGTAATAGTCCACCGTCTCGGTGAACACGCTGCCCGTGGGCCAGACCTGCGTGCCGCGGTTGCTCATCATCTTTAGCGCGAAGGGCGTGGGCAGGCAGATGGCGTTGAGCTTGTCGGCCAGTTCGCTGGGGTTCAGCAGCGTGTCGATGTAGATGTCGCAACCCACGTACACGCTGCGCACGGTCTCGAAGGTGCGCATCAGCGTGTTATGCCTGGGGCGGGACGGGCGGACGAAGCACGTGGCCGCCGGCACGCCATCCACGGGCAGTGGCTCGCGCGACGCGGGCGTCTTGCCCAGGTTGGTGATGATGGCCCGACCGTACTCGAGCGTGCCCACCGCGGGCGTGCCGCTGGCGTGCCCGAAGTCGCCCGTATGCACACCGCTCTCGAGCGTGGCGATCAGCGCGTTCTCGATGGTGTTGGCGTGCCGCATCAGCCCGATGTGTCGCAGCATCAACAGCCCGCTGAGGAGCAGGCTGGTGGGGTTGGCAAGGCCCTTGCCCGCGATGTCGGGCGCCGTGCCGTGAACGGCCTCGAAGATGCTCACGTGCTGCCCGATATTGGCGCTGGGCGCAAAACCCAGCCCGCCCACCAGCCCGGCGGCCAGATCGCTGACGATGTCGCCTTGCAGATTGGGCAACACCACCATCTCGTAGTTCTGGGGCCTGAGCACCAGGTTCATGCACAGCGCATCGACGATGACGTCGGCGGTCTCGATCTCCGGGTAATCGCTGCCGATGTTGTAAAACCGCTCCAGGAACAGGCCGTCGCTCATCTTCATGATGTTGGCCTTGTGCCCACAGTGGACCTTCTTGATGCCAAGCCGGCGTGCCGTCTCGAAGGCCTCACGGTGGACCTGATCGCACCCAGGGGCGCTGATCAGCCGTTTGCACTCCACCACGTCGTTGGTCAGGCGGTGCTCGATGCCGCCGTAGGTGTCCTCGATGTTCTCGCGCACGACGTAGAAATCCACCGGCACGCCCGCCTTGCTGTACACCGTCTCGACGCCGGGCAGGCTCTGGAAGTGTCGCACATTGGCATACGCGCCGTACATCTTGCGCAGCGTCACATTAATGCTCTTGCCGCCACCGCCCACGGGCGTTCCCATCGGCCCCTTGTACACCAGCCCGGTCTCTTCCACCGTCGCGATGGCGCTGTCGGAGATGCCCATGGTGTTGCCCGTCTTGAACACGCCCTCGCCCATCAACGCCGGCACAAACTCGACGTGCTCGAGCACGCCGGCCGCCTCGAAGATCTCCAGGCACGCCGACATGATCTCCGGGCCGATGCCGTCGCCGTGAGCCAGCGCGATGCGAAGTTTTCCGGCCGCGTTCAACGATCCCTGGGCCATACCAACCACCCCTCCTGCCAGAACACATGCAAGAACACACGCACGCCAGCCGTGCGAGGCACAGGGTAGGGCCACCGCGGGCCGGCTCGCCCGTGTTATCGACCCGCCGCCGCCCGAGCAAGTCGCTCGCGCACCGCGTCCCAAACCGCCCCATGCCCCACTGGCACGCACACGACGATCTGCCCGGCTCTCCACGCATCGGCCTCGCGCAGCGCCGCATACAACGCACGCGCATACGCCTCGGCCTGTCCGGGCATCGCCCGCGATCGATGCGGCGACCTCACCTCCAGCGCCTCGCCCGGCCACGTCAGCACCGCCGTCGGCCCGGTCGCCAGAGCGTCTCGCAACTCCGCGTCCGTCCGCACCAGCACCACCCGCGTCCTGGGCTGGTAATGAGGCCCGATCCGCCCCGGGCTGGCAACCGGACCTGCGCTTTCGGTCGCCAAGAGAACCGGCATGCCCACGACACGAGATAACTCTTCCTGCCCGATGACCCCGGGCCGCAACACATGCAGCACATCATCGCCCACCGCCACGACGGTGGACTCGAGCCCTACCTCGCACGGCCCGCCGTCGAGCACCAGCACGTCGGCCTCGCCAAAAGCATCGCGCACGTGGTCGGCGGTGGTAGGCGAGACATACCCCGACCTGTTCGCACTGGGCGCCACCAGCGGCTCACCCACCGCCTCAATGAGCGCTATGGCCAGCGGATGCCTGGGTACACGCACGGCCACCGTTGGGCCGCCGGCGGTCACGATGTCGGGCACCCACGCCGCCTTGGGCAAGACCAGCGTCAGCGGCCCGGGCCAGAACGCGCGGGCCAGCCTGTCGGCCGCCCCGGGCCACGCCGAGCAGCAACCGCGGGCCATCTCCGGCGTGCTGGCGTGGACAATCAGCGGGTTCGAGTTGGGCCGGCCTTTGAGAGTGAATACCCGTGCCACCGCGTCGGCAACCCGAGCCAGCGCCGCAAGCCCATACACCGTCTCGGTGGGCATCGCCACCAGCCCGCCCGCGCGAAGGCGTTCGACTGCCGCGGACAACCGGTCGCTCATCGCCTTGGCGCGCTGCCATCGAAGGGGTCGGCCGTCGGGCCCGAGTCGGGCACGATGAACCGGACGCCATTGCGCTCCAACGCCGTCCCCATCGCCGCGTGCAGGTTGGCGATCGAAATCATGTAGTCGACCAGAGCGGCCACCTCGGCCTGCTCGGCCGCCGCCAGCCGCTCCTGGGCCTGAAACTCAAGGTTCAATCGCTCGGGGCTGTTGACGGCGATCGTGTCCCGCTGGATATTGAGCACCCGCAGGTTATGCGCCGCCGCGAGCCGATTGTTCATCGACTGCCCGATGCGCTCATACGCCTCCTTGGCCCGACGCAAACTCCGGCGCACCTCGGCGATGACGCCCTGCACCGTGTTCTGGTAGGCGATGGTCGCCTGCTGTTGCTGCAAGCGGCGCTCGCTGAGCAACGCCTGCGCCTCTCGGTTGCCGATGGGAAGCTCGAAGTTCAGACCCAGCAACCAACTCTGCCGGCTGAAGGAAAACTGCTCGTCGAACGATCGCCCGAACGAACTGTCCAGATCGCTGATGGCAAACTGTGCACGCAGGTCCAACAGGGGCAGCAGCCCATTCTCGGCCACGCGCCGGCGGATGCTGGTGTTGTCCAGGCTCAGCAACGCCTGGTAGATCTCGGGCCGTCGACGAAGCGCTGTCTGGTACGAATCGAACAGCCCATACTCGATGGCCTGGTCCACCGGCTCATCGGTGGGCACAAGGAGCATCTCGCCCGCAACGGGAAACCGCGGATCGCTCATGGCCAGCTTCAGGCGGTCGCTCAACTCACGCACCGTCGTCTGGCTCTGGATCAGAGTCTGGCGACGCTCCTGCACGCGGGCGTCGGCGTCGGCCACCTGGGCCGGGTCGGCGTCGAGGAACTCGCCACGCGTGCGGATCTGCCGTCTTGTCTCCTCCCCACGATCCACGAGACGCTGCACGATCCGCAGGTTCTGCCTCGCGCGGAACAATTCCCAGTACGCCGTCTCGGTCTCGACCACGGTGTTGATGGCCTGCGCCTTGAATTGTGCGAGGCGATCACGCTCGGTGTTCCGCGCAATCAGCAGACCCTCACGCGCCACGTCCGTACCAAACCCACGCAGCAGCGGCTGCGTCGCCTGGATCGAAAGCGTGCTCTCCCACGCCGGATCGGGTGTAAACCGCACCGCCCCGATCTCTCGCGTCAGCACGTCCGTATATTGAAACTCCTGCTGGATCTGGAGCGTGCCGCCCAGCCCGGAGTTGCGACGCAGCCCTAGCGAGGCCCGTGCGATGTCCCGCTCGTCCCGCGCGGGCGTCACCGCGCTGGTGGAGATCTGCTCGCTCTCCACACGATTGAACGACGTGCCCGCAAAGAACACCCAGTCAAAGGCCGCCTCGGCACGCACCACACCGGCCTCGGCCACGCCCGGCTCCAGACGAGAAAACTGCAACGCGTAGTTGTGCTCCACCGCGCTGCGGATGGCCGACTGCAAGTCCAAGGGCATCGATTCCTGCGGCCGGCCAAGCAGGTCTTCCCCAAACTCATCGGCATGTTCCGAATACGAGCGCAGACCCCCCAGCGCCTCAACGTCGGGCAGGAACCGCGGCTCGATGTCGAGCTCTACAGGCCCACGCGTCAACACCCGGGCAGAGTCGTGCTGGCGAGACTCCCGCAACTCACGCAGCAACTTGTCGGCCAGCACCCGATGGGCATCGGCCTCAGGCCCACCAACCGGCGAGGCACACCCGCTGGCAAGGGCCAGGCAGCCGGCACCCAAGACCACGGCGGGAAATTTCCGGCGAAAAGAAGGGCGTGGATCGTCGTTCATTTGATCTTGCTTTCTCAATAACCCGCCGTACCCGGTGGGGGGAGGCTATGCCGACGGGTGGCCCGGGGGCCAGGTGGAGCCGCGACGGCCTGCAAAGGCACTCAGCCCGCCACGGGCAGGGAGCCGATGCTAGGAGGCGAAGGACCGCTTCCCCAAGCGGTCGACCGGACTACCGTCATCGACAACGGCCAGGGGTGAATATCGCCTGATAGGCCGTATGCTCACGCGCCAGGCCCGTTCAACGGAGGGAACGATGCTCGCAACCACCAACCGCACGAAAACCCAAGCCATGACGGCCTTCCTCGCCGCGATGCTCCTGCTCGTCCTGCCCGCATGGGCCGGAGCTCAGGTCCGTGACGTCGAACCCTACTTCGTCGCCGTCACAGCCGAAGAGACCCTCCTTCGCTCGGGCGACCTGCGCTCCTACTACCCCATCTCCACGCTCCAGGTCGGTACCGTCCTCCGCGTCACCGGCGAGGGAGGAAACTGGCTGAGGGTCGAGTATCCCAAGGGCCTCTTCGCTCTGGTCCGTGCAGACCAAGCCACTCTCGACCAGGCCGCGGGCGTCGTCACGCTCAGCCGATCGGTCGCACTGAAGGCCCTGAGCGATACCCGTTACGGCGTGGACGGCTCGTTCCGCGACGTGCAGGGCCCCCCAACCCCCGCCACCACCAGGCTCAAGCATCACCGCACCGAGACCAGCAATCGCGGCGTGGTCTTTTATGTCGTGGACGCCCCGAGAGGTGCCGCCGGCTTCATCGAGGCCGCCCAGACTCGACGCGCCACGCCGTCGGAAGTCCAGGCGTTCCAGGCAAGCCAGGCCACTCCGTCGACTCAAGATCGTCCTATAACTCAATCGCAGCCCCAGCCCGATCGCCAAGCCACGCAGCCCTCGACACAGCCCAGCGATCGGCCTTCGCTCATGGAGCCCATGCGCATCGAGCCGTCCAGGCCGACCGAGGTTCCTGCCCAAACCCCTGCCCAAACTCCTTCCCAAACTCCAGCACAAACTCCGACCCAGCCCGCCGCCGACCCCAAGCCCCGTGAACTGGAGATCCGCACCCAGCCGACGCCCGTCCAGCCCAGCGATCGCCCCTCGGCTGCCCTAGAGCCGCTGCCGAGCCTCGATGCATTGTCGGTAGCCTTCGATGCGGTCCGGCGTCAGGGCGATCTCGAAGCCGAGGTGGACGAATTGGTGGCCGCCTTCGAGCGTGTTTTAGCCGCCACGCCAGATATCGAAGAGAACGCTTCGACCCGAGCCTGGCTCCGCCAGCGTCTGGGCCTGTTGGAACTGCGTCAGAAGCTCCAGAACACCATGCGTCAGGCCGCCCAAGCCCGCGCCCGCCTCGAAGCCGACGGGCAGCAGAGCCAGTTGGCCATGGCCCGCCTCCAGGACCTGGCCATCTACGATTTCGTCGGCCGCCTCGAAAAGAGCGCCGTCTACAACGGTGATCGCCTGCCGCTGATGTACCGGCTGGTTTCCGTGGGCGAGGGCATCCCGCGCACGCTGGGTTACGTCCAGCCCGCCGAGGGTCTGGAACTGGACCGCAAGCTTGGGGTCATGGTTGGTGTGACCGGCAGCGCCACCCAGCGGGCCGACCTTCGGTTGAGCACCATCAACGCCCTGAGCGTTGTCGTGCTGCGGTCCGAGGCAGACTCCAACGTCCGATACGCAACCGAGCCTCAGAACTAAGGTACTTCCCCGACAGCCAAAACCAGGGCATGGACCCGGGTTTTTCTTTCCGCCCACAATTCTCAGGATGCCCCCCACCATGCACCCGGACGCCCCCGGCGCACGTACACTGTGGGCGTGAGCATGGGCACCACATCCGCCGTCCCCGCCACGCTGATGGCAGCCGGGCTGTCCTCCCTGTCGCGAGCCGAGCACGCCGCCCGGCAGGCTTTCGACCTGGCAGCCGAGCAACTCCCTTGCGGTCCGGGCTCGGCCGACCTTGCCTTCGTGTTCTTTTCGAGCGCGCACGCGGGACAAGCGGGCCTGATCGCCTCGGCCGCCCGCGCCGCGATGCCCAACGCGGCCATCGTCGGCTGCTCGGCCGAGTCGGTCATCGGCGGATCGCAGGAGCTCGAAGATCGCCCGGGCCTGAGCGTGCTGGCGTGCCAGATGCCCGGCGTCACCGTGCGAGCCTTCCCGCTCTCGAGGCTGACCAACATCGATCCGGCCAACCCGAACCAGGTCGAACGCGTGCGCGAGATCGCCGGCATGACCCACGAGCACCGGGCCACGTTCGTGCTGCTAGACCCCTTCGGCCTTCCAACAAGCCGAACGCTGGGAGCGCTCGACAAGGCCTCGCGGCTGGGTTTGGCCGATGACGAACGCGCGGTGGTCATCGGCGGCATGGCCTCGGGTGCCAGCAGCGTGGGCGGCAACGCCTTCCTGCTCGACGGGCAGGTCATCCGCGACGGTGGCGTGGGGCTTTCCATCAACGGCCCGGTCACCATCGACACGGTCGTCAGCCAGGGATGCCGACCTATCGGGCCCAACCTCGTCGTGACCGCCGCCCAGGGCAACACCGTCCAGCGTCTGGGTGGCCGGCCGGCCTTCCAGGCCATCCGTGAGGTGATCGCCGACCTCGAAGATGATGAGAAGCAGATGCTCTCTCGCGGGGTCTTCCTGGGCGTGGTCGTGGATGAGCACCGGCGCCATTTCGGGCGAGGCGATTACATTGTCCGCGCCATCCTCAGCGCGAATGAAGCCGACGGTTCCATCGCATTGTCGGACTATGTCCGCATCGGGCAGACCGTGCGCCTGCACGCCCGCGATGCCAACGCCGCCCACGAAGACCTCGAACTCCTGCTGGACGCCCAGAAACTCCACGACCACCCCGCTGGGTGTCTGCTGATCACCTGCAACGGGCGCGGCACGCGCCTCTTCGACCAGCCCCACCACGACGCCAGCACGGTGCGACGCGCCTTCGAAGCCGTCCGCAAGGGTGTGCCCACCATCGGCTCTGCCTCCCATGGTGTGGGCCAACCCATGCCCATCGCCGGGTTCTTTGCCGCTGGCGAGGTCGGGCCCATCCAAGGTCGTACCTATCTGCATAACCACACCGCCTGCTGCGCGCTCTTCCGTGGCGCGGCGGTCTGAACCACGCCATGCCCACGCTCGTGTGCGTGCCCATCGCCGTTGAAGACCACGCCCGGGCGCTCGAAGACGCCCACCACGCGCGGCTGGCCGGTGCCGACCTGGTCGAGTTTCGCCTGGACGCCTCCTTTGACGGCAGTGAGCCGGGCATCGATCCATGCTTGCGGCTCGTGCGAGACTGCCCGCTGCCGTGCATCGCCACCTGCCGGCCCACGTGGGAGGGCGGGCACTACGACGGCGACGAGCCCGAGCGGGTGGCCCTCTTCGAGCGACTGGGAACATCCGAGCAGCCGCCACGATACATCGACGTGGAATTAGCCGCCTATACGAGGTCGATGAATCTGCGGCAGAAGGTCGACCTGGCCATTGCCCACGAGAAGCAGCAGCGCCCCATCACCACGGGCCTGATCCTCAGCCTGCACGACTTCGAAACCCGCCCGGCCGATCTCTCCCGGCGGCTCTTGCAACTCCGTGAGCAGCACCGCGCCGCCATCCACAAGATCGCCTTTCGCGCCAGGTCCGTGCGCGACAACATCGAGCTCTTCGACATCTTGCGCCACCGCGATCGCCCGACCATCGCCTTGGGCATGGGCCGCTTCGGGCTGATGAGCCGTGTGCTGGCACCCAAGTTTGGCGCGCTGCTCACCTTCGCAAGCCTGTACCCCACCACCACCACAGCGCCGGGCCAGCCAACCATCGCAGATCTGCTGGGACTGTACCGATTCCGCAACATCGGGCCGCACTCCAAGGTCTTCGGCATCGTGGGAGACCCCGTCGAGCACTCCCGTTCGCCGGCGATGCACAACGCCGCCTTCGAGCACACGGGCTTCGACGGTGTGTACCTGCCCATGCCCGTGACGCCCGGATACGAATCGCTCAAGGCCACCCTTGCAGAACTGCTGGCCTACGAGCCATTGCATTTGGCCGGCGTCAGTGTCACCATGCCGCACAAGGAAAGTCTGGTCCGCCTTGCAAAAGAAATGGGCTGGCACATCGACGCACTGGCCGAGCGCTGCGGCTCGGCGAACACGCTCGTGCGCGACGACACGGGCGTACGCGTGCTCAACACCGACGGGCCCGCGGTCGTGCGGTGCCTGCAACGGGCGGGCCTGGCACTGCCCGGTTCCACGGCGCTCGTGCTGGGCGCGGGCGGCATGGCCCGGTCGGCCGCTTTCGCCCTGGCCGACGCCGGCGCGAACCTGCTCATCCACAACCGCACCGCCGACCGCGCCGCAGAACTGGCCGAACGGCTGCCCCGCGCGCGCCATGTGGCCTCGCTCGAAGGCTTGCCAGGCGTGGATGCCGTCGTACACTGCACGCCCGTGGGCATGGCCGATGGGCCCGAGCCCCAGGGCCTGCCGATGTCCGCGCTCGCGATGGGCAAGGCCTTGCTCGTGGAGACCATCTATCACCCGCGCCAGACGCCGCTGGTGCTTGCCGCTCGAGAGCGAGGCTTGCGTGTCATCGATGGGCTCGACGTGCTCGTCGAGCAGGCCGGCAAACAGTTCCGTGCCTTCACGGGCCGCGATGCCCCAGCCACGCTCCTGCACGAGGCGGCCAAGGGCTAAGCCTCGATCAAAGCACCATACCAGCCACGCCGGCCCCGCCCGCGTGCACGCTCGCGCTGATCAACGTCCGAAATGCCTCGGCGGCCAGGATGCTGTCACGCCGTGGCTCGATGTGGGCGAACATCAGCTCGATCGTGCCCAAGTCTTGCGGGCCTTGCCAGGCCGGGTCGTGGACACGAACCAAGCCCCGGACCGATGCGCCCGCATCGTCGATGGCCGTCAGGATGGCCTCGAAGTGCAGCGTCGCGCCGGGCAGGACATCAAAGGCCAAGTCCGCCTTGCGCACCTTGGCCAGCACCACGTCGTCCTTGAACCCCCGGGCATGGCCCACAAGCAGCCCGCCCGCCTGGGCCATGCCCTCGATGATGAGCGGCGCGGGCACGACGGGCAGCGCACCTTCCGCTGCCAATGCGGGAAAGTGCTCGTGCAGGTGGGGCTCGCTCAGGCTCACCGCCTTGCACGCCGTCAGACGCACGCCCGGTTCGAGCGAGAGGATGCGATCGATCCACAGCCAGCGCATCGGAAGGTTCCGTTACGCCACCGCGCCGAGCTTGCGTTCGACGAAGTTCACGATGGCGCGCACCGTGAAGACCTCTCCCACACGCGCCAGACGCGGATCGTCCTCGATGCGTTCGATCTCGGCGTGGGGCAACCGCTCGCGCAGCGCCGCCAGGCCGTGCTCGGTCAGACACCCATCCCGAACATACTGCGGGTCTTGCTGGAGATTATCGGGGAAGAGCTCGCCCTGCTGGATCTTCAGAGCGAAGGCCTGCTCGAGCCGGAAGACGATGTCCAGGAAGTCGATCGATTCGGCCCCCAGGTCGCCGGTGAGCGTCGCGGTGGGCACGACCTCGTCCTCATCGATGCACAATGCCTCGGCCAGCACGTCCCGAACCTTGCCTTCGATCTCGTCACGCGTCATGCAGCCTCCGGGGATTCTCATGCACCGCCATGTTATGTCGTCGGCAAGGCCGGCGTGCCCGGCAGCTCCAAGCCCAGCCGAACAGGCCGCAACACCAGCCGCCCGTTGACCGCCGGAGTGCCCCCTCCGGGCTGCTGTTCATCCTCGATCCGCGCGATGGCGGTCATTGAGGCATGGGCCGCATCGTGCCCGATCAGCCGGGCCTCGCACACAAGCCATTGCCCGGGCTCAACAAACCGATTGAAACGCACCATAGACGCCGACCCCAGCACCCAGCGCTCGGCCCCTGGCACCCGTCCCTCCAGCACACGCCGGCACGCACGCGTCAACGCTTCCACCGCCAGCACCCCGGGCAGCACAGGCCGACCCGGAAAATGGTCCCGGAACGCGGGCTCATGGTCCTGCACGAGGCGGCGCGTCACCACCCGATCGGGCTCAAGCAGCACCACTTCCTCGGCCGGAGTGTACCAGTCCATCGCCAAGCGTAGTGTTTTGATCGGGCCCGGCCCACACGAACGCGAAGAACCCATGCCCCCACTGCACGACGAAGCCATCTGCCTGCGACACAGCGAGTGGAGCGAGACCAGCCAATTGGTCACCCTCCTGGGACGCCAGAGCGGCCTGGTCCGCGGGCTGGCCAAGGGCTCTCGGCGGGAACGGTCGGCATTCTCGGGCGGCTTCGAATTGCTGGCCCGGGGCCATGTCGTGTTCTACGAGAAGCCAACTCGCGAATTGGCCAACATTACCGCCTGGGACCTCTCCCACACCCAAGGCCACCTGCGAAAGCACCTCCCGAGCCTCTGGCGTGCGATGTACGCCATCGACCTGGCCCAGCGAGCTCTGCCCGTCCGAGAACCCCACCCGCGAACCTTCGACGCCCTGTGCGAGTTCCTCGAGAAGTCCACCATCGGCATGGTCCATCTCGCCACATTCCAATGGTGCCTGCTCGACGAATCTGGGCACAAACCCGATCTATCGCTCGAAACCTCGGGCCGATCCATCGCATACTTCCTGCCCGAGGCCGGCCGTTTCGAGGCCGACCAGACCGGCGGAGCCAACACCGCCTGGCCGGTCCGTATCCGAACCCTGCTCCTGTTGCGTTCGATAACCGAGCCGCAAGGTCCGGGTACCACCAGTGATGAAGATTCCTGGACCCGCGCGAGCGCCTTCCTGGCCGCGTACTGGATGTGGGTGCTCGGCAGGCCGATACCAGCAGCACGAGCTGTTTTTGGCGATCGCCTGGCCACGCGGGAGTAGCCCGCACGGGTGTTCGCCCGAGCAAGATCCGACCTGACGCCGGGCCGAGGAAGCACCACCATGGACGCGTACGCCATCGAGGAGATCCTGTCCTGCGAGACACTCCCCTCGCTGCCCGCCACCGCCGTCCGCGTGCTCGAACTCTCGCAAGACCCCGACTGCACGGTCAACGAATTGGCCGAGACAATCCGCTTCGACCAGGGGCTGAGCGCCAAGATCCTCAAGACGGTGAACTCGAGCTTCTTTGGTCTTCGCACCAAGTGTGCCACGATCGACAAGGCGTTGGTGGTGCTGGGCCTGCGTGAACTGCGCAACCTGGCGCTGGGCTTCTCGCTGGTGCCCGCGATGGAAGCCGCCTACACCGAGGGCTTCGACCCGGTCGACTACTGGCGCCGCGGCATCTACACCGCCGTGGGGGCCAAGATCGTCGCCCAACGCGTCGCCCGGCAGGTTGCCGACGAGGCCTTCCTCGGCGGCTTGCTCCAGGACATCGGCATCATGGCCATGCTCCAGGCGTTGGGCCAGCCCTACGAGCAAGTGCTCCTGAGCGCTGCCAAGGACCACCGCCGCCTGGCCGCCGCCGAACTGCACGCCTTCGACATGCAACACCCCGAGGTGGGCGCGCTGCTGGCACGCAAATGGCAACTGCCCGACGAGTTGAGCGTGCCCATCCGTTTCCACGAGCGCCCCACGGCTGCCCCGGGCGAACTCAAGGAAGTCGTCAGCTGCGTGGCCTTTGGCAACTCCATCCACCAATGTCTCACCTATGACAACAAGGCCGCCTGCTTCGATCGGCTGTACGAACAGGGGCAACGGTTCTTCAACCTCGATCGCCCCACCTGCGACGACATCCTCAAGCAGACCGCCAACGCCGCCAAGGAAGTCTCCAGGCTCTTCGAACTCGACACCGGTGCCTCTGTGAACTCCGAGGAACTCCTGCGCAAGGCCCACGAACTCCAGAACGCGGACACCGAGAAGCAGCAGGACCTCGAACGGTTCGCGGTCTCGGCCGTTGTTCGCGACGGCGACCTGGTCGACCCGATCACTGGTGCCATGACACGGCTTGCCTTCGAGCGATACCTCGAACAAGCCTACGAGCATGGGCGCGAAGCACAAACCCCCGTCTGCATCGCCATCATCCGCCTGGACGGGTTCGCAAAGATCGTCGAGAGCGAGGGCCTCGAAGCCGGCGACCTCGCCGCCATCGATGCCACCGAATCACTGCGCGAAGCGTGCAAGGCCTTGCAGGAAACACGCCTGGGCCGATTCGACGACGCCACCACCATCATCCTCACCACGTCACCCTTGCCCACGCTGGTCGGCACCATCACCGCATGGCGCTCCACGTTCAAAGGGCCCAAACGGCCAACAACCAGCGTCGGACTCACCGGCTGCGAAGGCAACGCGTACAAGATCTTCAGCAAGCCCAGGCAGATCCTGGCCATCGCCTACAAGGCGCTCGAGGCCGCCGAGCAGGCCGGCGGCAACGCCCTTCGCGCCTTCGAGCCGGGCAACGATAAACGGGCCGCCTGAGCCGTCGCCCGCGCGCAAACACCATCCGCGCACCAAAATCAACCGCCCGGTCGCAGCATGCCCCAGGTCGTGGGCTCCATGCCGTACCGACGCGCCACCTCACGCAGATCATCGAGCGTCACCGAACGCACCTGCTCGAGTTCCTCTTCCAAAGGAAGGTAATCGCCCAGCAGTGTCCAACGCGAGCCCAGGCGCTGCATCCGATCGGCGGGACGCTCGCCGCCCACGGTCACCGCCGTGGCCGCCTTCGCGCGCAGCCGTTCGAGGTCGTGCTCTTGCAGCCCGTCGACGACGGCACGCAACTCCCCACGAATCACGGTCTCGATCTGGTCCGCCTTGTCCGGATCGCCGCTGGCATACACGACGAACTCGCCCGTGCCGTCCTGGCCCATGTACGAAGCCACCGCCTCGTCGGCCAGGCCCGGCTCGACCAGCGCCCAGTGCAGGCGGCTGTTGCCCGGCGCACCGATGACCTGGGCCAGCAGCCTGGCCGCGTGCCGCAGATTGTCCTGCATGGAAGGAGCGGGCCAAAGCCCGATGACGTAACCGCGCGATACGTTCGGCCTTTCGATCTCAAATCGCCCCCCACCCACGCGCTGGGGCACATCCCGCGGCGGAGGAAGGCCGTGCGTCCACACCGCCGGCAGACCCTCGATCAACCGAGCCACCTCGTCCATGTCCAGCGCGCCCGCCAACGCCACCACCGTCGCCTCGGCCGTATACCGCTCACGGAAGTACTCACGCATCGTCGACACGGGAAGCGCGGCGATGGTCGCCTTCGTGCCCAGCACACGATGCCCAAGCGCATGGCCTTGATAATGACGCTCGCCCGCCGCTTCCATCAGCACCCAGAACGGATTGTCGTCGTACATGGCGATCTCTTCGAGGATCACGCCACGCTCGGTCTCGAAATCGCCTTCACGCAAGGCCGGATGCATCATCCGGCCAAGCAACCTCGCCGCATCGGGCAACGCCTCGGGCAACACGTGCGCGTAAAAGCACGTCAATTCGCTGGATGTATACGCGTTGTTGCTCGCGCCCAGGTCGTCCATCGCCGAGTTGAGCGCCTCGGCGGACATATCCTCGGTGCCCTTGAACATCATGTGTTCGAGGAAGTGGCTGACCCCCATCGACGAGGCCGGCTCGTCGCGTGCCCCCGTGCGAACAAAAAATCCGATCGCCGCGCTATGCGCCGCGGGGTCCACCTCGCCGATCAGGCGAAGCCCATTGTCCAACATCCGCTCGCGGTACGTGATCGCCATGCGTCAGTCTAGCCGACGCCGAACCGCCCGAACCGCCACGCATCGCGTCCGCCAAGGCCGCCGTCGCCGACCGCGGATCCTCGGCCCCGCACACCGCCCCGCTCACCGCAACCCCGGTGCAACCGGCGGCGAGCAGTTCTCCCACGTTGCCAGCATGGATGCCGCTGATGGCCAAGTGGCCCAACGACCCAGCCAGAGCGTCGCCCACTACCGCCGATACCAGTGCGGGCCCACTCAGCACGGGCTTGGGCTTTGTGCCCGAGACGAATATCGGCCCAAGACCCAGGTAATCCGCCCCGTCCAGAGCCGCCCGGCGTGCCTGCTCGAGCGTGCTGCACGAAACCCCAACCAGCAGCCGATCGCCCGCGAGCCGTCGGACATCGGCAACGCACAGATCATCCTGGCCCACATGCACACCCGACGCCCCGGACAACAGCGCGATGTCGGGCCGATCGTTCACCACCACAGACACGCCGAAAGGCCTGGCAATCTCGACCAGCCGCAAGGCCCGCGCGAGCAGCTCGCGATCTTCCAGCGATTTTTCCCGCAGTTGCAGGCACGACGCACCGCCCTGGCACGCCGCAAGCGCAACCTCCGCCCAGGGCAGGCGGCAGAGGGCTTCCGTTACGAGCACGCACAACGGCCACCTTGGGCGTTGCTCACCGCCCAAGGCGAGTACGAGCAGACGCTGGATGTCGTACGCCTCGTACCGGGCCGCCTCGTAAGCCGTTGAATCTAGCCCCAGCGCCTTGGCCGCCTCCTCGCAAGCCCGCAGTGCCTCGGCGGCCCGATTCCCCGCTGCGAGCGCAATCGCACCCGCGCTCGCACGTTCGGCATTCAGGGACGCAGCGATTCCAGTGCCAACATCGCCCGGCGTGTCTCGCCAGGCCACAAGCCGCCGCGGGCCCTGCAAACGAGTCGCCGCCCGAACGGCATGCCGGACGTTCTTGGCCCGTGCCGAGAGATCGGCGTCGTCGAGGATGAAGCGGGCCAGGTCTTCGAGCGTGCGAAGGCCCTCGCAAGCGCGATTCGCGTTGGCGTCCATCAATCGCTCAAGGGCGGACATGCAGGATCGTATTCGGTCGCATGGTATCCAGTGCTGGGCCGCAATCTCGCTGTGTACCCAACAGCCTGATGGAGGCTCTCGATCGATTGTCGATCGCCAATCCCAAAAGACCACGAATTGGTCCATCGAGATTAGATATCAAGAGGATCGGCAACCCTTCAGATTTACCCTGTGCCGTTCATGAAACAAAAAAAGAACCCCCGACGTTTGACCGTCGGGGGTCCAAATACGGCGATGACCTACTTTCCCGCTGTGCAGTATCATCGGCGGCCAGGGCTTAACTGCTGTGTTCGGGATGGGAACAGGTGTCTCCCCTGACCTGTGGTCGCCGAAAATGCACGGATCGCCTTTCGGCGGTCCGGCACGATGTCTTGCCGAAGCAAGTCCGGCCGGATCAAAGAAGTCTGCTGGCAATGTTGAGACGTGCATCAGCACGTCAGGACGGAAGACCGTTTCTGGATGATGAATCATCACGTCAGATACAAATCTTCGGGTTATGCAGCACAAGCATGGAGCGAGTGCTCAGGCCGCGATATGGAGATCGCGGCGTTTGGTTGGTGCGATCAAGCTTTCGACCGTTAGTACCACTCTGCTGAGGGTATTTCGACCCTTACACCTGTGGCCTATCAACCTCGTCGTCTACGAGGGGTCTCACGCTAAAGCGACCAAGTCTGATCTTGAGGGGGGCTTCCCGCTTAGATGCTTTCAGCGGTTATCCCTGCCACACGTAGCTACCCAGCGGTGGCCCGAGCGGGCCAACTGGATCACCAGGGGTGTGTCCATCCCAATCCTCTCGTACTAAGGATGACTCCTCTCAAACTTGGAACGCCCACGACAGATAGGGACCGACCTGGCTCACGCCGGTCTGAACCCAGCTCGCGTTCCGCTTTAATCGGCGAACAGCCGAACCCTTGGGACCGCCTTCAGCCCCAGGATGCGAAGAGCCGACATCGAGGTGCCAAACCGCTCCGCCGCTATGGACGCTCGGGAGCGATCAGCCTGTTATCCCCGGGGTACCTTTTATCCGATGAGCTACGGCCCTTCCACACGGGACCGCAGGATCACTAAGGCCTACTTTCGTAACTGCTCGGCCCGTCGGCCTCGCAGTAAAGCTGGCTTGTGCCTTTACACTCGATGCGCGGTTTCCATCCGCGCTGAGCCAACCTTATGCGCTCCTCCGTTACTCTTTAGGAGGAGACCGCCCCAGTCAAACTGACAAGCACCCACTGTCCCCCGCCCAGGTTCATGGGAATCGGGGTTAGGCCACAAACAAACGAAGGGTGGTATTTCACCAATGGCTCCACCAGCGCCGAAACGCCGGCTTCAAAGCCTCCCACCTATCCTACGCAGCGATCGCTCGTGACCAATAGAAGCCTACAGTAAAGGTCCACGGGGTCTTTCCGTCTTGCCGCGGGTAGGCGGCATCTTCACCGCCACTACTATTTCACCGAGTCGGTTGTGGAGACAGTGCTCAGGTCGTTACACTATTCATGCGCGTCGGAACTTACCCGACAAGGAACTTCGCTACCTTAGGACCGTCATAGTTACGGCCGCCATTGACCGGTGCTTGGGTCGCGAGCTTCGCCAGAGGCTAACCCACTTCCGTGACATTCCGGCATTGGGCAAGTGTCACTCTGTATACTTCCTCTTGCGAGTTTGCACAGAGCTGTGTTTTTGGTAAACAGTCGCCAGAGCCTTTTCTCTGCGCCCTCCCTTGCGGGTAGGGCCCCCTTATTGCGAACGTACGGGGTCATTTTGCCGAGTTCCTTCACAACCGTTCTCTCGAGCGCCTGAGGTTATTCACCTCGCCCACCTGTGTCGGTTTTGGTACGGGCCCGTTATCGACATGGCTTTTCTAGGAACCGCTTCCGCCCCCAACGGCCCGAAGGCCTACCAATCTGATAAGGCAGGGGGACTCCACGATCCGCACCATATCCGGGGTGCAGGAATATTAACCTGCTGTCCATCGACTACGCCTTTCGGCCTTGCCTTAGGTCCCGACTGACCCTGGGAGGATTTACCTTCCCCAGGAAACCTTGGGCTTTCGGCGAGCGGGATTCTCACCCGCTTTATCGTTACTCAAGCTCGGATATTCACTTCCTGACGCTCCACGAACCCTTCCGGATCCGCTTCAATGCCGACAGGAACGCTCTCCTACCACACTTGCGTGTCCGCGGCTTCGGCTCGATGCTTATCCCCAATCATTCTCGGCGCCGGACTCCTCGACCAGTGAGCTATTACGCACTCTTTAAATGATGGCTGCTTCTAAGCCAACATCCTGGCTGTCATGGCAATCCGACTTCCTTCCTAACTGAGCATCGATTTGGGACCTTAGCCGGCGGTCTGGATTGTTCTCCTCTTGACGACGGATATTGTCACTCGCCGTCTATCTCCCGAGCCTTGGGCATTGGTATTCGGAGTTTGGTTGGACGGGGTACCCGTGAGGGCCCACCATCCATCCAGTCGCTCTACCCCCAATGCTTGACACTCGAGGCTAACCCTAAAGTTATTTCGGAGAGAACGAGCTATTTCCCGGTTTGATTAGACTTTGACTCCTCCCCACAGCTCATCCCAGATCTTTTCAACGATCACGAGTTCGGGCCTCCAGAGGGTCTTACCCCTCCTTCACCCTGGCCATGGGTAGATCACACGGGTTTCGCGTCTAGCCCCAGCGACTGCACGCCCTGTTCAGACTCGCTTTCGCTCCGCCTCCGGCCCGATAGGCCTTAGGCTCGCCACTGAGGCTAACTCCCGAGCTCATTATGCAAAAAGCACGCGGTCACCCCGAAGGGCTCCCACCGCTTGTAAGCGCACGGTTTCAGGTGCTATTTCACTCCCCTCATCGGGGTGCTTGTCATCATTCAGTCACCTTACTGGTCCACTATCGGTCGTCGAGGAGTACTCAGCCTTGGAGGGTGGACCCCCCATCTTCACGCCGGGTTTCACGAGCCCGACGCTACTTAATAGGCATAAACGGCTCTCTACAGGGCTTTCACCTTCTTCGGCCGCGCATTCCAACGCGTTCAATTCGCCTTATCCGCTTTCGCTCGCCGCTACTTACGGAGTCTCGGTTGATTTCCTTTCCTCCGGGTACTGAGATGTTTCAGTTCCCCGGGTTCGCCCCGCAGCCCTATGCATTCAGACTGCGGTACCCTGTAAACAGGGTGGGTTTCCCCATTCGGACACCCATGGATCACAGCTCGGTTACCAGCTCCCCATGGCTTATCGCAGGTTCCAACGTCCTTCATCGCCTCTCGACGCCAAGACATCCACCGTGCGCCCTTAGTTGCTTGATCACACCAACCCAACGCCGAGATCGTTTCCAATCCCGTCGATGAGACGGTTCAAGCACAACCTTCAACATCCACCGGTCATGACCATCTCTGGCCATCACCAGCGGAGGGCCGGGGTTCGGACATTGCGTCCACGCCCCGGCGGCGCTCGCTCGATTCTTGTTGCTACCCGCCAGCCCCACACGCTATGACTAGCCCCGCTAAGGGCCAGACCCAACGCGTGGGACGACGTTCTTTGATCCGTGCCGATTGTCAAAGAGCCTTGGCCGTCTCGGGCATCCGCCCTGTCAGGCCTCGATTTCGACCTGCCCGGCGAACCGAGCAGAGCGGAGAGATTGTACCCGGTACCTTGCTGTCGTCAATCGTGGACAACAAAAAACCGGCCATATTTTCTGGCCGGCCAAACGATCCACTCAGACAAAAGCCGATCCGTCAACCACCACCGCCACCGCCCAACTTCCCGCCACCGGTTGGGGCCGACGTTTCGGTCGGTTCCCGACGATCCCGGCTGCCGGGAGTCGGGCCAACCTGGATCGATGCCCGGGGCTGGCCTTGGCGCTGACCCTCGTCTGCGGAGGAAGAGACCATCTGGTACAACAACCCCTGGCGATCCTCTCCAACCACGCGGCGGTACAGGCCGGTGCCGGCCGTGGGGGCAAAATATGCAACCGCCCGGCTGGTGCGCTCTCCCAGGCCCTCTCCTGTGGTGGGCTCGACCGTCACGTCTACCAGGAACATGTCCATGGCTGCACGAATGCGAGCGGGTACCAACTCGCCGCCTTGGCCTTCGCCAGTCTCGCCGGGGCGTGTACCAACGATCCGGGATTCCCCCTCTCCAGGGCGGCCATCAGGGCCGTCCGGAGAGGCTGCCAGGGCCGGAAGTCGCAGACCATCAGGCATGTCGGCCATTGTGGACAACATGTCGCCAGGACGAAGCGTGGCCGTGCTCCGTCGGTAGTACCCGTAATAGAAGGTAAAGATCTCAACCGTCGCCGTCGGTTCGGTCGGGCCCAGCCCACCGCTTCGACCGTCATTGGCACTGGCAAGGAAGAAAGTCACCTTCGGCGATACGACCGTGGCGTCGCTCCAGGCCGAGGGCTCGCTGAACACCACCGGCTTGGACGCCAGCGCACGCTGACTCTCCACCAGCACCGGTTCGCGGCCGAAGAAGGGATTGTTGATGGCCAAACGTGTCCGATAACGATATGTCTTGCCCGGTTCTGCGGTGGCATCGTGCGCCCAGAGCCGAACTTGAGAAGCTTCCAACAGGCGCGAGTCCGTGCCCGTATCCTCGAAGAAGGTCACGGCCAGGGCTTCTCCGGTTTGAGGGTCATACCCCAAGCCAAGAATGTCCTGGTCTAACTGCGCCAGGCGACGCTCTTTTTCCTCGATCATCCGGCGCAGCGGTGCCGTTCGGCGATCATCCGAAGGCGGGGGCTCACGGCCGCCTGGCCCTCTGGGTCCAGTATCTCGTCCCGGATCTCGCTGTCCGCCGGTATCACCGAGTTGCTGACGATCACGCTCGATCTCTCGGAGCAGGGCGGCCCGCTGTTGCAATGCCCGTTCCGCCTGTTGGCGCTGATCGGCTCCACCGGTGGCCTTGCGCTCGGCCAAGGCTTCGGCCGGGGGTTTCCACAACTGCCCCGCGATCGTGGGCAAGGGCATCGGCCGGCGGAAAAGCCTCGCGTCGGCGTACGCCTGCCGGGCATCATCGGCCAGTTGCTCGCGGGTCAGGCCGCCCTGGGCAGCGTCTTCCAGGAGCATGGCGTAGAGGGATTGCTCGCCGGGCAGGCCGTCGATGATTGTGTCGTTCGACCAACGACCGTCGGGCAGAAGTTCCTGTCGCTCGAGTTGCAGGCCCAGGGCTTCGACAGAACGCCACCAGTTGAAGGGCATGGCGCGCAGATCACCCGATGCCGAAGAGCGGAAACGCTCTTCGAGCTGGGTGCCGTCGAACATGACCTCGACGGTGACACTGGCCAGGTCATAGGGCTGTGTGGGCCCCACGAGCATTGCCAGGGCTTCGTTGCCCGCCACCACGGCCGGGTCGATGGTGCCCGCGTACGCCGCCACAACGGGCCGGGTCGGCGCTTGCGGGATCACCACGGCGTACTGCACGTCGGTGGCCTGGTCTCCCGCGGTGTTCTCGATCTCCACGGGCCTGCCCAGCGCCAGGATCTCGGGACGGGGCGACACCGAGCCCATCACGCGCTGCTCGATGCCAGCCAGCACCCGTTCCTGCTCCCTGGCATTGGCGATCTTGTCGCCCAGGTCCAGATTGGCCGCGCTCATCTGCGCGTCCCGCTCGCGGGCGCGCTGTTCCACCGGGTCGAAGGCACGCTCGGGCAGCAGCGTCTGGTTGCCCACACGCACCATATTGGGCTGCACGGCAAACTGCATCACTACCACACCCGCGGCCACGGCCACCATCAGGCCCAGCAGCAACTTCTCGATGTTGGCCTCGAAGAAGCCGACTCCCTTGAGTTTCATCGCACGCTCCTTTCGAGTTCCTCAACCAAGACCGGGATCCATGAAATCATCTTCTTCGGCATCGGACTCGGGCTTGGGGTGGTACTCCAGCCCCAGCTCCTGCCGGAAGATGTCCGGAATCAGCGGGGCCGTCCACGCACGCAAATAGATCAATTCCAGCTCGATGTCCAGTTGCACGACATGGTCTGTGCCGTAGTAGAAGCCCTGCTCCAAGTGGGCCCAGACGTCCACGGGCTGGATGTCAAGGTCCACGATCGTGATCAGATTCTGCCGAGCGGCCGCGTCGAATAACTGCGGGATCCGCGACGAGTCGACGACCAGCGACATACGCACGCGGCGGATGTCGTAGAGCTGGTTCAGCCAGTCGGCCTCGCGACCCGAAGCCGCGGTGTTGAAGCGGGGCTCGAAGAGCTCTCGTGCCGGATCCGGTCCGGGCTCGACGGAATCCGAACCCATCCGCTCGTCCCGCTGGCCGGACAACCGGTTGAGTTTGAGCGGGCGTCCCTCGATCGACAGCACGCGCTTGACGGGCGCTTCAACGATGGGCAACAAGCGTCCGCCTCGGCTGTTGGCCTCTCGCAGGAAGCCGATCAGGTCCTGGGCAAGCCAGTAGTCCAATTGCCACAGGAAGGTCAGGCCGTGCGAGGGCGTGGCCGCGGTGGCCTGCCTGGGAAAGGTCGGTGCCGCCTCGAAGACGGTCCCCTTGGGGAACACGTCCAAGTCCATGTAGATGGAGAATTCCTGTGCGGGTCGGGCGTACAAACTGATCCGCTGGGCGGTCAGTTCCTGGGTCATGGCCGCCTCTTCATCGGGCTCAAGCCGGACCTCGCCGGACTGGGCCCGTTCGCGCTCGAAGAGCCGGGACCTTGTGTCGTTCAGTTGATCGAGCACGCGCTGGGGCTCGGGCGGCCTGGTTGCCCGCACGCTGGCCAGCAATTGCTCGTAGGCCGACCTGCCATCCCGCGGGATCAACACATCCTGCATCCGAAGCCGCAGCAACTGGGCCTGCGAGCCGTCCTCGGGCTCGATGGGGAAGAGCCCCTCGACCAGCGGGCCCCGACCCTTGCGGTTGAAGTCGATGATCTCCTGGGTTGCGCTGCCCAAGAGTTCACGCTGACGCTCCAGCTGCGAGCGATAAAACTCGGTCCGCCGGGGGTGGGGCATCACGCCGCTCTCGGACAATGGCTCCATGCCCGCCAGCGGCGCGGGCAGTTCGTAGGTCACCCGCAACTGGTCCAGCTGTGTGATGAGGCTGTTGGCCTCGCTCTCTTGCCGCTGCTTCAGCTTGCTGTTCAGGCCCTGGCTGAAGAACCAGGCCACCGGCAAGGCCACCACGATCACCAGCACGCTCACGAAGAGTGGCCAGCGCTTCTTGACAAAATCCATCGCGTTCTTCATCGCGCGCCACCCTCCCGGTCCGAGCCTTGCACCAACTCGATGATCCAGTTCACCTCGAAGAACGACCGCTCAACGCCGTCGGGAATGTCCGAAGCCGGCCTGGGAATCGGGAACTGGTTGATCAGTTCCGAAAGGCTGCCCACGGGCATGCCCGCGGCTCCGGTGGACCCCGGCGTCCTGGACGCCGGATCGGTCGTTTCGCCCATCGTCTGGCCCGTGGTCGGCTGCGCCCCGCGCGTGGGACGGGTATCGCCGGTTGTTCCACGCGGCCGCCGACCCGTTGCCGAAGTCTCGGGGCTGGACATCACCACCGCCCCGCCGGCTTCTTCCTCGCGAGATGTCGCGGCGGTGCGCTGCTCGGTGATCCGCCATGCCGACTGCCCGGGAGGCAGCACAAGCCGATACGGCACACCGGGCCTGGCGGTATTGCTGCGAAGCCAGTTGTCCACCACGCTGACGATGAACTCGCTGGCCCGCGGGTGATCCGTCCAGCCGCGAACGATGACGCGGACCTGCGGCCGCTCCGGCCTGCTCTGGCCCTGTTGTCCGCCCTGGCCCTGGTCTTCGGCGTTGGGATCGAGTGGGGCGATGTACTCGGTCGTCAGGCTCAGCATGCCCATCACCGGGCCGGGGAGATTCAACGTCGCATCGGCCAATGCCAGCGACTGCGCCCGCTCGAGGATCAAGGACGTGTCATTGACGACATGGGCATAGACGTCTCGGCCATTGGCCAGTTGCACAAGGTTGGCCAGCGTGCGATCGACCTGCTGGGTGCCGGTCACGTCGCCGGCCTCGCTCTTGAGCGCTTGCCCCCTGGAGAGCACCTGCTGGATGGTCGCCGGCCTGGGATACGCGTCCACCGCGGCCTGGTCCATGAACGGGCGGATGAACATCGCGCCCGAGGCCACCAGCCCGAGCCCCGCCGCCGCAAAGAACCACGGGGCCTTGCGGCGCCACACGGCCTCGCGCACGACCGCGCCGGGCATCAGGTTGGCCTCGAGCGTGGCAAACTCGACGCCTTGCAAAGCCAGCCCGTAGGCCGTCACCAACTGCCCCGCGTTCTCGCCCAGGCGCGCCAGGTCGACACCGTCGGACTTGGCACGCTTGAACTCCTCGACCGTGTACACCGTCAGTTGCACCTGCTGCTGCAAGGCCTTGCGGATGCCCTGCAAATCGAACGTCGCGCCCACGCCGATCACACGCTGCAAGTCCGAATCGCTGTGCAACGACTGGTAGTACCCGATCGAACGCTGGATCTCCTGGCCAAGATCGCTGAACACCGGACGCAACGCCTGCAACACCTGCCGGGCGGCCTTGCTCTGGTGGACCTCGCGCTTGATCTTCTCGGCCTTGGCGTAACTGACGTTGAACTTGTCGGCGATCTCCTGCGTGAAGTTGTGACCGCCAAAGGGGAACGTCCGCACCCACACACGCCCCGCCTCGGCGATGATCAGGTCCGTCGAGGTCGTCCCCACGTCCACGATCACCGTGCCGGGCGTGCGCTCGTCGAACACCAGGTCGAAGGCCAGCGCGTTGTACACCGCGATGGGGCTCAGCGTCACGATGTCGGGCACGATCCCAAAGTCGTCGTACAACTGCAACTGCTGGCGGATGCGCTCCTTCGTCGCCGCGAAGATGCCCACCTCCACGTCGGGCGAATCGGGCGAGCGGAACGTCTGGAAGTCCCACTCCACGTCATCGAGCGAGAAGGGGATCTGCTGTTCGGCCTCGAAACGCACGATCTTGGGGATCTGCTTGGGCTCCACCGGTGGCAGCTTGGCGAAGCGGGCAAAGGCCGCGTGTCCCGGCACACTCACCGCCACGCGGGCCTTGCTCAGGTCGTACTGGTTGACGAACGCACCCAGCGCCAGGCGGATCGCGTCGTCCTGGTTCAGGTCGGGGGTCGAGAGCACCTTCTTATGGGGCATCACGACGAAGTCGGCCACCCGCACTCCCTCGCCGTCCAAGACCAACTTGACGGCCTTGATGCCGCCCGCACCAACCTCGATGCCCCAGCACGCGTTCGATGTTGCCATATCGCAACCCTTCCTTCGTCGTGGCCCGCAGACTCGAAACTCCACCCGGAACCGGGACGAATACCCGCCTGGCCCCACCACAGGACCCCAGGCCTCAAAAGGCGGCCATCGTACACCGCCGGGGGACTAACGGGCCGAACGGCCCGCACGGACGCACCATCCATACGACGCCCAGCGGACACAGTTGCCATGAATCGCCAAGGCCGTTACCGTGCCGTGACCATCCATGCAAAACCGCGGGCCAAACTCCCCGGGACTTCCCTGTCCCAGGGTTCGTCAATCGGCGTGCTCAATGACACCCGAGATCATCGAAACCATCACGTGCCCATTCTGATCGATGGCACCCTGATAGTTCAAAACCCGAACCTTGCTCGGCGCTGTCATGCCCATGCCCGCCACGATCGGGCCTGTCGAAGACCACCTCGTGGGGTTCTGTTGCCAAGCCATGGCCGCGACCATCTCCTCAGGCTTGCCCTGTGCCAGCAGATCCAACATCTCACGATCGTGCTGGACCACGTCATTGCGGGCCTTGTTAGCCTGCGGAGAATCCCCAAGCAACTGCACCTGATCCCCAAACATCGGACCCACATGGCTCAGGTCGAAACTGGTAACCACCAGCGTCTTGCCACCCAAATCGGCCAAGGCCTCGCGCACCGCATCCACAAAGGGCTGGATAGCCACGCCCTTGCCGTCGTAACTCTCGCCGTTGTTGGCGGCCGCATCATGGACCAATGCCGCGAAGATCTTGGGGAAATTCCCGTCTTCGTCGGCACCGAAGACGTGCTGGATCCAAGGCACCTGGAGTTCGATGCTGTGCTCTCTTTCGTGGTCGTAGCGATGCTCGAACAGGCCTTCTCCCAGACTCGAACGCAGCCTGTCGGCAAGTTCCTTGTCGATCCGGCACTCGCCCAAAGGGCTCTGGAACCCCTTGTCGCAGCCACAGACGCCCGAAGATCGGCCATAGTGATTGGGTCCGAGAACAATAACACGATCCGGGCGATCCACCACACGAAGCCGCCCGTACACGCTCGCGTAGATCAGCCCGCCTCGGCCATAATCGATGGAAGGCGCGATCAACCCCGCTGGGAGCTCGTTCAGGCTGGGGTCTTGCACGTCCTTCAATGCTCGGTCGATCAGCTCATCGAAGTGGCCCCGCAAGGCGCGGGGTGACTCTTCGGCCAACTGCTCTTCGCTTACTTCCCCCTCGTGGGCCTTTTTGACCAGGGCCTCGGCATAATCGGCGCTGTTCGAGGGCGGGAGCGATTCGCTGCTATCGAACGTGCGGGTGAAATCAGCCCAGACCTCGTCGAACCGAGGGCCGTGCAGCAAGGCCGCATCGTCGAGTTGGGCTACCAGAAGTTCCACGCTTCGGCGTTCCAGGCCTTGCCCGACCTGTACGACGATTTCATCAACGGACCGAGTTCCGTCCATAAGAGGCAGGATCTGCTGGGCCGCGGGCGAGGTGAACACGACCTTCCGGCTGATCTGCCTGGCGTCTGCCACGCCCAAGGCCGGCTGGCCCTTGACTTGTGCGGGAAACCCCTTTATCTGCCGGAGTTTCGGCCTGGCATGGTGCGGCGCGTTGGGATCAAAGGATGGGATGCTGGGGCTGGCCGGTTCGCTCATGCGGAATGCTATGGGGGCAGGCCGGGCGAGCCGACCCGCTCGAGCATATGTTCGTCGGGACTGTCTCAGCGATTCCCTGATTGGACAGCTCCGAGCCCGCGCCCTAGCATCTCGACCCACCGCGTGGGGTATGAACGTCCATTTTTCAGGAAGCCGCGACGATGATCGATCAACTCGCCACTGGTGCCCGCGTGACCTGCACGATTACCGCGGAGCCGCGCAACCGCGCCGACCGGGTGACCTTGGGCCGGTTGATGAAGCTTGATTCGGGCATCCAGCGTGGCCTGCGCCGTGCCCAGCGTCGCCGCCGCCAGAACATGCGCGTCTATACCCGGGGCGGACGCGACTGGTACGCCCGCGAGAAGTGCGGCAAGGGCGGACAGGTCCGCGTGGGCCAGACCTTCACCATCGCGTACGTGCCGCAACTGGCCCCGGACATTCGCGCCGTGGAGTCGTACCTCAAGATCGATGCCGCCAAGGCCTGATCGCCATGACCCGTCCGACGATTTTGGCCTAAACTTCAGCCATGATCACGAACTCCCGAATCGGCCCGCTCCTGGCAGCGGGCCTTGTCGTTTCCACGCTCGCCCTGCACTCTTGCAAGCGCGAAGACCCCAGGCCCGCACCAGACGCCACGTACACGACCCAGGGTCGAGTGGTCATGGTGCCGACCCCGGGCAGCCCGGCCAGCTTGCTCAAGATCCACCACGAATCCATCCCCAACTTCACCAATGCGCAAGGCCGCGTTATCGGTATGAAGAGCCACGCGATGGACTTTCCAACGGCCGCCAGCGGAGTCGATGCGGCCTCGCTGCGCGTGGGCGATGCCGTCCGCTTCACCTTCGAGGTCACTTGGCAGCCCGTGCCGAGCTGGATCATCACCCAACTCGAGCGCCTGCCCGAGGACACGCGTTTTGAGTTCGAGGCCGGCCTGCCCGACGAGCCGGCAACCGCAAGGCCCGATAGCCAAGGCGGTTAAATTATTCCCCTGCGCCCGCAACCCCAGGACTGAGAGCCAATAAAAAACCCGGTGACGAACATCGAGTGCTCAGCCACCGGGTCTCGTGGGGGTCTTGGTTAAGGACGGAAGTCTATTCGTGTCTTCGTACCGTCCTGTTGCAGAGGTGAACAAAATTTTTTCACCCGGTATTCCCGAATCAACCCTCATCCCATCGGTCGCTGGTCAAATCCACTCAGCCATTCCCGCGCTGGGGCACGGGCAGGTCCAGGCGTTCGAGCACCAACTTCAAGTCTTCCCAGACCTTGCGCCGCGTCTCGGGGGTGTAGTTGCGCAGCAGGTACGCCGGGTGGTAGGTCGGTAAGACCTGGAACTCTCGGCCGGCAGGGGTTTGCATGGGCCACCAGTGACCACGGAGTTGGCCCATGGGCAGCACCTGTCCTGTCAAAAGCCTTGCACTGGGCAGGCCCAGGGCCACGATGGCCTCGGGAGAGACCGCATCAACCTGCCTGAACAGGAAAGGGGCGGCCGCCAAGGCCTCTTCAACCGTGGGCGTTGCGTTGTTGGGCGGCCGGACCTTGAGCACGTTGGCGATGTAAACGTCCTGGCGCTTCAGGCCCATCGCCTGGATCATCTGGTCGAGCAACTGGCCGGCACGCCCGACAAACGGACGGCCCAGCCGATCCTCGTCGGCACCGGGAGCTTCACCCACGAACATGATCCGAGCGCAGGGGTCGCCCTCGCCAAAGACAATCGTCGTGTGGGGCGTGCCGGTGGCCAGGTGTGGAGCAGCGGCCTTGTAGTCTTCGAGAATCTCAGCGAGCATTTGCTCGGCCCGTTCCCTGGGCGTCCCTGCAACAACAGCCGTCGTGGTTGTTGTCCGTGGAGTGCGGGGCTTTGTCGCGGGCATGGATTTCGGCTCCTGGGGTCGGGGCTGATCTGGAGCACGCGCGGTGACCGGTTCGGGCGCGATGACCTCCGTCGGCAGGGTGGTTGACGCCAGGATGCGAGGCCGAAGGCCCCATGGCACGCCCAACTGGCCCCAGGCGCGGGCGTCCTGGGCCACGACTCGCCGGGCGTGCAGGGCTGCCTCTGTAGATGTGGTCGGTGGATGGCTCATCTTCCCGTTCGCACGCGGAAGGCCCAGGCACCAAACTCGATCATGCCTCGCAGCAGCTCGCCTCGAGGCGGGGTGCCTCGGCCAAAGGCCGTCTGCCATCGCCACGTGTAGTACGCACCACGCAGTCGGAATCTGGCGACTATGGCCATGCGAGCCAGTTCGTACAAGGCAAGGGGCAGGTCTCGCAGCAGGCCCATGCGGATCAGCCTCCCCCTCTGGACGCGCCGGCTTCGACCCGGACCTTGTGCCAATGGATGGTCTCGGTCAGGCCCTCTCGGAGGGATGTCAGGGGCTCGAAGCCCAGGAGCCCTCGGGCCCGATCGATATTGGCCAAAGAATGGCGCACCTCGCCCCTACGGGCGGGCATATAGATCGGCGCGGGCGGGGTGATCGCCCCGCTCGACTGCTGGGCCACGACCTCGGCCATCATCCGGACGAGCGTGTTCAGCGAAGTGGCCCGACCCAGGCCGATATTGGCCACCGCGCCAGCCGGGAGGGTGCCCGAGGCACCGGCCAACAGATTAGCCAGCACGACATTGGCCACGAAGGTGAAGTCTCGGGTCTGCTCGCCGTCGCCGAAGATGGTCGGCGGCTTGCCGGCCAGGAGACTTGCGGCAAAGGCGGGGATGACCGCGGCATACTCGCTCTGAGCGCTCTGGCGTGGCCCGAAGACATTGAAGTACCGCAGCGCGACGCATTCGAGGCCGTAGCAGCGTGCCCAGGTGGCCAGCAGTTGTTCGCCCGCGAGTTTACTGGCGGCATAGGGCGAGAGCGGCTGGGGCGGCATGTCCTCTCGGCAGGGCTCGCCCGATTGGCCCCCGCGATCTCCATAAATGGAACTCGAACTGGACATGACCACTCGGCCTCCCCCCATGGAGCGCATGGCCTCGAGGACACGCAGGGTGCCCGTGGCATTGACGTCCCAGGCGCGGGCGGGCTGCTCGATGGACAGCGGCACCGATCCCACGGCAGCCAAGTGGAAGACCACCGGCCCGCGATCGGACCGCTTGCCGCCGGGCAGGAGGGGCCAGTCGCGGGTGAAGGCATCGGCCATTGCGGCCCGGTCGAGGATCGAACCGTGTACGAACGCTACCCGATCGGGCTCGAGTTCGACCAGTTCGGCGATGTAAGCGGCCGAGGAGTTGGACAGGTCATCGATGACCCGGACACTGGCCCCCATCGAGACCAGGGCATCGACCAGATGGCTGCCGATGAACCCCGCCCCACCCGTGACCACTACACGCCGGTGCTCGAAGGCAGGCCGGACACGGGCGATGAGTTCGGCGGGAAATCTCAGCACGGCGGTATCCTAACCGCCTGGTGGCCCGGGCCCACCGGGACTTTTCGCTTTCTCGGTTGGCGTTCACGATGACAAGGCCATCGTTCCGATACGCTTGATCGTGCCCCACGAAACTCCATCCGGGCCGCCCGCTTGCGCCGCCGACCTGACCGACAAGGCGGTGGCGATGCTCGGCATTGGCGGCGCGGGCATGTCGGCCCTGGCGCGGTTGCTGGCCTCGATGGGAACCCGTGTGGCGGGCTTCGACGCCACAGAGAGCCCGACGACCGACCGCCTGCGTGAGGAGGGCATCCCGGTCACGATCGGCCCGGGCCACGACGCCGCCGACCATGCCCAGGTGCTCATCGCCACCGCCGCCATCCCAAAGGACCACCCAGCCCTGACCCGTGCCCAGATTCTGGGCTTGCCCGTGCTGACCTACCCGCAGGCCCTGGGCTTGGTGATGCGCGGACGCACCGGGCTGGCCGTGGCCGGCACGCACGGCAAGAGCACCACGGTGGCCATGCTCGGGGCGGCGCTGGTAGACGCGGGGCTGGACCCCAGCGTGATCGCCGGCGCGGCCTCGCCTCAACTGGCCCATGGCGCACTGGCAAAGCCCGGGGCGTGGGTGGGTTCGAGGCTTGGGGCACCGAGCATCCCCAATGGCACCCGGTTTGGCAAGCCCGGGCTGCTCGTGGCCGAGGCGTGCGAGTTCAATCGATCGTTCCACAACCTGCTGCCCACCATCGCCGGCATCGCCAACGTCGAGGCCGACCACCTGGACATCTACGGCAGCCTAGACGGCGTGATCGAGGCCTTTGCGCACTTTGCCTCGTTGCTGCCCAGTGAGCACGAGGGCGGCACGCTGCTGATCGGGCACGACGGCGCCCACCGGCGCGAGGTGGCCGCGGGCTCGCGGGCGCTCGTCCAGACGGTGGGATTCAGCCCGCAGGCCGACTGGTGCATCCAATATGAGCAGTCCCGCGGTCGGGTCGAGGTGCGTGGTCCCGGACTCGTGCAAGGGGCATGGACGCTGCGCCTGCCGGGCGCGCACAACGCGGCCAACTCGGGCATGGCCTTCGCGCTGGCCTGCACGGCCGGTGCCGACCCAAGCCTGATCGCGCGGTCGCTGAGCGCCTTTGCCGGGCTGGAACGTCGCTGCCAGCTGCTGGGCGACAGGCCCGTCGCCGGCGGCACGGTGCGTGTATACGACGATTACGGGCACCACCCCAGCGAAGTCGACGCCACGCTGCGCGCCATCCGCCAGGCCGAAGCGCCCGAAACGCGCGGCGGGCGGCTGATCGTGGTGTTCCAGCCCCACCAGCACTCGCGCACGCGGTTCCTGCTCGAGGAGTTCGCCGCCGCCTTCTCGTGTGCCGATGTTGTTTTCGTGCCCGAGATCTACTTCGTGCGCGACAGCGAGGCCGAGAAGCAGCGCGTCTGCGCGGAAGACCTCGTGCAACGGCTGCGTGATCGCGCGGTGGATGCGTGGCATCGGCACCCGTTCGAAGCCATCGTCGACCAGCTCGAACGCGACTGCCGGCCGGGCGACGTGCTGGTGATCATGGGGGCCGGCCCCGTGTGGGAAGTGGGCGCGTCGTTCATGGGTCGCGGCCCAAAGGCCGTGGTCCATGCCTGAGACACTAGCCGTGGAGATGCGCTGCGACATCCAGATCCCCACATGGTTCGGCGTGGGTGGCCGGGCGGATCGGCTGGCCAGGCCTCGCACGCTCGAACAACTCGTGCAGTGCGTGGAGAGCGATCCCGATTGCCGCATCCTGGGCGATGGCGCGAACCTGCTGGTGGCCGACACGGGCGTGCGTGAGCTGGTGGTCAGCCTCGACGCCATGCGTGACGTGTCGTACGAAGCCAACGGCGTCGTGCGCGTGGCGGCGGGCGCAAAGCTCCACCGACTGGTGCAGGAGACCGCCGCCCGCGGGCTGGCCGGGCTGCACACGCTGGCGGGCGTGCCGGCCAGCATCGGCGGCGCGGTGGCCATGAACGCCGGCGGCAAGCACGGCAGCACCTACGACCACCTCGTGGAACTGACCACCATCGACCGCCGGGGCGTCGTCCACACCGAGCCCGCACGGGCGTTTGCCGCGTGCTATCGCGATGGCGGGCTGGGCGATCGCATCGTGGCCGGCGCGGCCTTCCGCCTGGTGCCCGACGATCCCGCCGCCCTTCGGGCACGGGTCAAGGCCATCATGCTGGAAAAGAAGCACACCCAGCCGCTGGCCGCCGACAGCGCCGGGTGCGTCTTCAAGAACCCGGTGCTGCAAGAGGCCATCGCGGGCGTGGGACGCGCCGGCCAGCGCGTGGGCGCGGGGTTGCTCATCGACCGCGCGGGATGCAAGGGCTGGGCCGTGGGCGGCGCGAGCGTCAGCCAACGCCACGCCAACTTCATCACCGTCGACAAAAAACAAGCCAACGCGGCGAACATCATCGAACTTATCGAACGCGTGGGAGTGGCCGTCCGCGAGCGTTTCGGCATCACCCTGCACACCGAGGTCGTCATCTGGGGAGCGTCATGAACGAGAACACCGTGCTGGTGCTCGGCGGCGGACCGGACGCCGAGCACGAAGTCAGCATCAACAGCAGCACCGCCGTGGCCCGCGCATTGAACGAGTCGGGCCGGTACACCGCGCACCTGCACCTGTTCGACACGCTCGACGCGGGGCAGTTGGCGTCTTTGCCCGGCGCGGTGGTCTTTCCCGTCTTGCACGGGCCGTGGGGCGAAGGCGGGCCCTTGCAGCGGATGCTCGAAGCCGACGGTCGTCCCTTCGTAGGCTGCGGCAGCATGGCGGCGCGGGCGGCCATCGACAAGCTGCTGACCAAGCAGGTGGCCCTCTCGCTGGGCATCTCCACCGGGCCGGCGGCGGTGCTGTACGCGCTCGACGACGTGCCGCCCATCGCCCTGCCCCTGGTGCTCAAGCCCGTCCACGAAGGTTCGAGCGTGGGGCTGGCGCTGTGCCACACGCCCCAAGCGTGGCGCGAGGCCGCCGCCCGAGCGAGAGAACTGCTGGCCCGGGGCACCGCCGCGTTCATGGCCGAGCCCCTGGTCAAGGGCCGCGAGCTGACCGTGGGCATCGTGGCGGGCGAGGCGCTGCCCATCGTCGAGATCGTGCCCAAGGGTGGCGTGTACGACTACGACGCCAAGTACACGCGCGACGACACGCGGTACGTGGTCGACCCGCCATTGCCCGAGGGGGTCGCCCACGCCGTCCAGCGCGACGCCCTGCGCCTGGCAAGGGCCCTGGGCTGCGAGATGCTGGCCCGCGTGGACTTCCTGCTCGACGAGCAGCGCGGGCCCAGGCTGCTCGAGGCCAACACCATGCCGGGGTTCACCAGCCACTCGCTGCTGCCCATGGCCGCGGCGCGGGTGGGCATGCCCATGCCGGCCTTGTGCGATCGCCTGGTGGACGAGGCCATCGCCCGGCACCACGCCGCCCGCGCGACCCCGTCCAGCGCCGCCGCCGTACGCTCATCCTGACTATGCCACGCAAGAAGCCCGCACCCAAGAAGCCCGTGAAGGCACCCGCCAGGCCCAAGGCCGGCAAGGCCGCCGCGACCAACCCCAAGGCCCGCCGACACCTGGTCCTGGCCGGCCTGGGTGTGGCGTTGTCCGCGGGCGTGGTCGTCGGTGCCAGCGTGGGCATACCCGCCCTGGGACGCATGGCCGCCGACCGCATCGCAGACTCGGACAACGCCGTGCAGATCTGGCTCACGCCCCCGTCCTGGATGCCGGCCGACACCTTTGACGCGCTGATGGATCGGGCGGTCGCGGCCTACGTCCAGGCTCGTGGGGAACTGGGAACCGCCGAAGCGCTGCGCGTCGAGCCCCTTCGCGCGGTGCAAGAGGCCATGGCCACCTCGGGATGGGCCGCCGATACCCCCCGCGTGTCGCGTCGGCGGCCCACGGCCGCGGCGGATGCCAGCGCCGGGGCCCGCCGGGCCGACGTGGTCATCGAGATGCGCTGGCGTCAGCCCGTGGCCGTCGTGCGATCGGGACCGTTCCAGTCCGGATCTCGCCAGGGCCTTCGAGACACCGCCATCGACGCCAGCGCGGCGGTCCTGCCCATGAGCGGCCCACCGGAGACTTTCCAGAACCTGCGCGTCATCCTCAATCCATCGCGACTGCCCCAGCCCGCCGGCCCCACCGACACCAACCCCCCCTGGCCCGGGCAGGACGTGCGCGACGCCATCGCCCTGCTGACGCTCCTGTTGGCCCAGCCCTACGCGAACCAGGTGGCCGGGATCGATCTGGCCGAGCACGGCGATGGCCGCCGCCTGCTCATCGTCACCACCCTGGGCGGGCGTGTGGTCTGGGGCATGCCCCCCGGGGCCCCGGGCTTCGAGCGGGGCGAGGTGGCCGACGATCGCAAGCTGGCCAACCTCCAGAGCCTCGTCCAGGCCACCGGCCAACTCGACGGCGGGCAGTCCCGTGTCGAGGTCCATTGGCCCGGCACCGTCCTCCTGGGTGACCAGCCCAGACGGGCCCCGGGGCCGCGGTGAGCACGCCCGGGCCAGATCGCCCGCGCCCGCGAGCGCGAGACCGCTACGCCCATCGAAGGGCCGAGCCCCGGACGCTGGCCTTTGCCTGGGCCATGTTCATCCTGGCCTGTGGCGCGATGACGGTGGGCCTCTTGCTCCTGCGCGGGCCCTGGGCCCTGCTGGACAAGGGCGTGTACCAGTACGCCGCCCGCACCATGCTGCTGTGCGTGGCCATCGGCCTGTGCGTGCTGTGGCCCATGGCGCGGCTGAGCCAGGCCGTCTCGCTGCGCGAGCGGCCCTGGGTGTCGCTCCTGAGAGACCTCCTCGTGCTGGTGCCGCCCGTGCAGGCGGTGGTGTGGGCCCAGGCGGCGGCGCGGTCGGGCTGGGCCATGGACGCCATCGCCGCCATGTCGCTGAGCCTCCTGGCCTGGCCCATGCTCGCCGGGGCGGCGCTGGCGGCCTTCCTGCGCCCGGGGCCAACGGCCGGCGACCACCAGACCCTGGACGCCGGCACGGTCTTTGTCAGCCATCCCGGCCCGGGCGGCAAGGCCCGCGCGCTGGTCATGGCCGGGGTCGTCGCGGCCGCCCTGGCCCCCCTGCTGGCCCTGCGGGCGGGCGTGGGCTGGGCGTCGATGCTCTCGCCGGTCTCGGCCGTCTTCGACCTGGCCCGGCCCCCCACCGTCGGGCCGGGCCAGCCCACGGTGCTCGATGGCCGGTGGACGGCCCTGCTGGCCCAGGGGGCCCTGGCCGTCGCTGCCTGGACGCTGCTGGCGGCCCTGGGCCGGGCCCGGCCGGTGTTCGGGCACGCCGCCCCGGACGCTGGCCCCGGGGCCCCAGAGCCCATAGCATCCACCATTACCCCGCGCCGTCGCGGCCCAGAGCCCGACGATCGCGGGGATCGTCTTTCGGGCACGGACGCCGTGCCCGATCCCACGCGCACACAGGAAGGGCGCCCGATGGACTACATGACCGCCCAGGAACAGGCCAAGATCCGGGCCCGGCTGGACGAACTGATCGCCAACCGCCCCCGGATCACCGAGCGCATCGCCGAGGCCAGGGCCCTGGGAGACCTCAAGGAGAACGCCGAGTACCACTCGGCCCGCGAGCTCCAGGGCATGGAAGAGGCCGAGATCCGCCGCCTGGAAGACCGGCTGGCCAACGCCAAGGTGGTCAACGACGACCTGGCCAAGGACGCCCAGGTGGTCTTCCTGGGCTCGACCGTGCGCATCCGCGAGGTGGGCGGCGACGAGGACGAGATGGTCAAGCTCGTGGGCGAGTTCTCCGAAGACCCCCCCGAGGACTACGACGAGGTCACCGTCAGCAGCCCCATGGGCACCGCCTTGATGAAGGCCCGCGTGGGCGAGACCGTGCGCGTGGACGCCCCCCGAGGCGTCAAGCGATTCGAGATCCTCGAGATCCTCTAAGGCCCTTCCCCCGCAACGCCCACCGGGCCCGGGGACACGCCGGGGCCCTTTGTTCGCATGATGTTCTTGGAAACCGCCTTCCCGGTGTCCCGGGAGGGTTTCTTGCGTCCCGATCGGCACCCGAGGGGGCCCCCCGTGGCCCTCCGGACGGGCCACCGGGCCGCTCCGGGGCCGTGGGAAGCCATCCCGAAGGACTCCGAAACGACGCCGAAGGAACCCGGAACGATCCCGAAGGACTCCGAAACGACGCCGGAGGAACCCAAAAACGATCCCGAAGGACTCCGAAACGACGCCGAAGGAAGCCAAAACGATCCCGAAGGACTCCGAAACGACGCCGGAGGTACCCAAAACGATCCCGAAGGACTCCGAAACGACGCCGGAGGAACCCAAGATTGCTCCGAAGGAACCGGAAATCGCTCCGATGGACACCGGCATGGCAAACGAGGAACAAGGATCCGCATCGCCCGGGCTATGCCCGCCGGGAACGGGGCCGCTTGCGGGCCGAAACGCCCCGGCGCTCGTTCCCAATCACCGGCAGCGGCCGTCGCGTCCGCCCTGCAACCCCGTGGAGAACCCCATGCACCCGCATCGCAACACCCGTTCCGTGTGGGCCGCCGCCCTGGCCCTGCTGCTGGGCACGGCCACGCTGCCCGCCTGCGGCCTGGCCGCCACGCCCGCGGGCGTCCAGATCACGATGTCCCAGGTGGTGGCCCTGCCCGCCGACGCGGCCACCGACCGGGAGGCCGCCCCCATCGACATCGACGTGGCCTCCGAGAACGGCGGGGTGAGCATCGCCCACGATCACCGGGCCACCGGTGCCACGATCGTCGCCAGGGCCAGGCTGGCCGACGACGATCGTGCCAAGCGGTTCGGCTTCCGGGCCGAGCTGGACGCCGACGGCACGCTGCGCGTCGAGCCGCTGTGGCCCGACGGCAAGCGTCTGGGCAACGAGTCGTGCGCCTTTGCGGTCGTCGTCCCGGCCGTGGGCGGCGTCGCGGTGCGCACCAGCAACGGGGGCATCACGCTCGCCCATGCACACGGCAACGCCCGGCTGGCCACCAGCAACGGCGCGATCGTCGTGGAGGGCGTCCAGGGCGACCTGCACGCGCGCTCGAACAACGGCGGCATCACCGTACGCCACAGCCGCGGCGCGCTGGACCTGCAAACCTCCAACGGCTCGGTGAGCATCACCCACGCCTGGCAAGGTTCCGACCCGGCGGCCGGCACCTGGCGCGTGCAGACCAGCAACGGCGCCATCACGCTGGAGGCCGCCGACGCCATCGCGGGCAGGCTGAGCGCCACCACCAGCAACGGCCGCGCCACCGTGCAACGCATCGGGGCCGATGGCCAGCGCGAGACCATCGCCTCGGACCGCACGGTCGGCCTGTCCCTGGGCGGGGCGCAGGCCACCATCGACCTGCGCACCAGCAACGGACCGATCACGGTGGTGACCGGCGGGTAAACGCCCGCGACGGACTGGCCGCGGACCCGGGACGGGACGGGGCACACGGACTGGGAGCACACGAAAAACCCGGGCGAGCGCCCGGGCGTGATCCGTTTGCCGGCAACCGTCCGGGCCTACTCGCAGCCCTGCGCGAAGGCGTTCTGGAACGCCAGGAAGTCGAAGATGGTCAGCTGGCCGTCGCCGTCGAAGTCGGCCCGCGGGTCGCCCGAGGCGAAGGCGTTCTGGAACTCCAGGAAGTCGAAGATGTCCAGCGAGCCGTCGCCGTTCATGTCGGCGCGGCAGGCGTCGCACGACATGCGGACGATCTGGAAGGCGTCGATGGCGGCCTCGGTGACCGAGTTGTTGGGGTTGTCGGTGGCGCTGAAGCGCATCTTGAAGCGGTCGTTGACGGTGACAAAGTCGGCCACGCGGTAGGTCCTGACCGTCCACGCGGCGGGCATGCCGGCGATGGACTCGGCCAGCGTCCAGGTGTCGCCGTTGTCGTCGGACATCTCGATATCCAGGCGGTCCTCGTCGCCGTCGTCGTTGGTGAACCACGCGGCGAAGCGGATGCGTGCCTCGGGGCCCACGGCGGTGAGGTCGTAGGTGGAGGTGGTCAGGCGGGTGGGCCCGCCGTCCAGGTCGGCGTTGCGGGCCAGGCCGGTGGTCCACAGCGAGCCCGAGCCGTCGAAGTCGGAGGCGGGGTCTCCGCGGGTGCCTCGGCCGCGCGGGACGCCCCGCTCCCAGGGTCCGTCGGAGACCTCGACGTTTTCCACCGTCCAGCCCGCGTCGGCCTCGAAGTTGTCCGAGACGACCACCTCGATCTCCGAGACGACCAGGGCCCGGAAGTTGACAAAGGGCGCCGACAGCGGCGCCCGGAAGAGGCGCCCGTCGTCGGCGGCGGCCTCGAACCAGTACTCGACGTTCTCGAAGCAGGGCAGGGCGGGCATGGTGCCCTCGAAGAGCCCGCCGCCTACGGGCGCCATCGGCGCGGTGAGCACCTGGCCGTCGGGCAGGCGGACGTTCATCTGCACGCCGCCGTCTCCCAGCACGCCGGCCAGCTCGTTGACCTCCACCGTCAGGGCCTGGCCATAGGGCCGGACCTCCGTGGGCGCGCCGCCGGGCACGCCCAGCTGCAACTTGGCCGCGCCGTCGCCGTGGACGTCGACGATGAACAGCCCGCGCTCGATGTCGCTGATGAGCACGACACCGCTGCCGAAGTAGGGGTACGTGCTCCACGCGCCGTTGAAGGCCGTGCCGTCGCTGCCCGGGTAGGTGTCGAACCAGGCGACCTGCACGGGCCGGGTGGGGTCGCCCGAGAGATCGAACACGCGCAGGCCGCTGCGGTAGTTGGCCTGGTACAGCGTCGTGCCGCGGACATAGTTGTTGTGGTCGATGGCCGGCAGGCCGCTGGTGAACGTGCTGACCAGACGGGGGCTGGTGATGTCCGACACGTCGAACACGCGCGAGGTCGTCACCGAGACGGTGTCGCCCTCGTCCAGCTCATCGTTCAGATAGAGGTAGCGGCGGTCCTCGCTCAGCCACGCCTGGTGGGTGTACCGCAGGTCGGCGTAGTCGGTGCGGCCCACCAGGAACATGTTGCCCTTGTCGGTCACGTCGATGATCTCGAGCCCGTCGAAGCCGTTGGAACAGAACGCGATCTCGCGTCCGGCGTACGGCCCGTCGTGGTAGGTCACCACCTGGGCGTCGTGGACATAATGCGTGCTCCACTGCCCCACGATCAGCGGGTCCTGCGGGTCTGCAAGGCTCACGGCGATCAGCCCGCCGTTGGCGATGTTGGCACCCACCAGGTAGAGGTAGCCCGAGTCCTCGTTGGCGACGATGTTGTGCGTGGTGCGGTGGCCCAGTTGCGTCTTGTTGCGCACCAGCCGCACGCGGCCCTGGTCGATCTCGCTGAGGTCCATGACCTGGATGCCCGCGCCGCCCTCGCTCACGCCGTAGGCGTACTGCCCGATGATCTTCACGTCCCGCCAGGTGCTGGCGGGCCCTTCCACCCAGTCCACGATCACCGGGTTGGTGGGGTCGGTCACTTCGACGTAGCCGAAGCCCTTCTGGAGGCACATGATGGCATACTCGCGTCCGCTGGGGCTGGTGTAGCCCCAGCAGTCGTTGCCCGCGCCATGGCCGCCGGGAAAGGCGCTCAGGGGGATCCACGCCAGGAGCGTCACGTTGTGGCTCTCGAACACCGTGGATGGGTCGTCGACACCCGGACCGCCTTCCTGCATCCGGGCCTGTTGCGAGAGCGACCACATCGGTGCCGACACCGCCTGCTGCGCATCGCGCAGCTTCCGCCAGTCTTCGTGGGCCCCGGCCGAGAGCGAAAGCGTCAGCAACGCCGACGCCGCCAGCCCGACACAAGCGATCGCCTTGACACGAACATAGCCCGATCGACCCAGCGACAAGTTTGTCTTCATGTGTTGTGCTCCCAACCACCATACACCGGGGACAATGGGCAGTGTTTCAGGATCTTGTCCGAAACCGTGCCCCTTCGGGCCAAGTACCATGCATGGAGGCTCACCAACCCGTCGGAGAACCCCCATGCCTGCCCTGAAACCCTTCCCGCTCGCACGCAAGGCGGCCCTGGCCGCCACGTTCCTTGCGGTCCTGGCCCTTTGCCTGGCCACTTCGGGACAGGATGCCGACGGCCGGCATGCGGCACCGCCCGGCCCGCCCCTGTTCATCGACGACGACCACGAACCGGCCTTCATGCTGGCCTGGACACGCCGCGACGGTTCGCGTGTCGAACTGGCCCGCACCATGCCCTGGGGCGCTTCCACCGACCGGGAAGACATCGGCCACAATCTCCTGGCCTTCATGGCTGTCGGCGGCACGCGGATCGATCTCCAGCAGGGCCACCCCTTGGGCTCGGTCGTCCGCGTGGGCTTTTATAAGAAAGACTTCACCAAGCCACTCTTTGACGACATCAAGCCGGGATCGACCATCGAGCTGCGATTCACGGGCATCCGCTTCCTCGAGCCGGCCTGGCCCACCACCTCCACCGCCCTGCAACACCTGCAATACCACCTGCAAGACGTGCTCGACTGCGGCCTGGACGCCAGCGCCATCGACCAATACAACGCCGCCTCGGCCACCGACACCCTGGGCGGCAAGCTCACCGAACGCAACGGCCGCCCGGGCGTCCTGCGTGTGCAGACCGACGACACGCCCGACGACACGACTCGCTACTACCGCCAGCCGCCGGGCCCCGACGCCGCCGGCAAGGGCCCGCCCGCCGAGCGCTTCGCCGGCGTGCGTTTCACCATCGACCCCGACACGGGCGACATCGGGCTGTGGGCCGAGTTTCCCTACGAGATCTTCCGGCACGTGCGAGACCCCTGGCAACGTGCCGAGCCGGGCACCTTCTTCGAGCCCACCCACTTCCATGTCGAGTTCGAGTGCCTGCCCCGGCGCGCCACCACCGACCAGCAGGCCCCACGCCCGTGACCCAGCCAACACCACTCTTCGACGGCCATCTCGACCTGGCATATCTCACCGGCATCGGCCGCGATATGCACGCCGGCCTCTCGCAATGCCTTGGCACGCTGCTGCCAGCCTCGGTCACGCTGCCCGCGCTGCGTGCGGGCAACGTCCAAGGCTGCCTTGGCACCATCTTCACCGAGCCGGGCACGCACGATTCGCCGTCAGGCCTGCAACTGGGCGGCTTCGGCCACACCTACCCACCGGGCGACGCCGAAGCCGCCCACCGGGCGGGCCTGCGCCAACTCAAGCTCTACCACGCCTGGCGCGACGCGGGAGTCATCGACCTGCTGCCCAACGCCGGCACAGCGCCCCTGGCGGTGGGCATCCTCATGGAAGGGGCCGACCCCATCAGCAACGCGAGCGAGGTCGCCTGGTGGGCAAGCCAGGGCGTCGTGGCTATCGGGCTGGCATGGGCCACCGGCTCTCGCTACGCCGGCGGCAATACGCAGACCCATGGCCTGACCGACGAGGGTAAGGACATGGTGCGCGCCATCGACGAGGCGGGCCTCTTCCACGACCTCTCCCACCTGAGCGACAAGGCAACGGACCAATTGCTTGAGCTCACCACCGGCAGGGTCTTCGCCAGCCACAGCAACGCGCGCTCGCTCTTGGGCGGCCAGAACCAGCGCCACCTGCGCGACGAAACCATCGCCGAGATCGCACGCCGGGGCGGCATCGTCGGCATCAACCTCTATGCCCCATTCCTGGACCCTACTTTCGAAAAGGGCAAGAAGCGACCGCCGCTGCGCAAGGCCCTGGACCACGTGCTGCACGTGGCCAACGTCGCGGGCAAGGACCACGTCGGCCTGGGAACCGACATGGACGGCGGCTTCGACGCCAACTCGCTGCCCGAGGGCATCCACAAGCCCGCCGACCTGCACACCGTGCTCGACCTGCTGAGCGAACAGGGCTGGAGCGAGCGGGAAGTCATCGGCTTTGCATATAACAACTGGGCGCGCGTGCTGGGGTTGCCGCCAGCACCCTGATGCACGAGCCCCACGTTCGTACATGTATCTTGTCTGGTCCTACTCGTGCGCGCTCAATCGCCTCGACCATCGGGCCACAAGTGTCAGGTCCTCCGCGTCTTCCCGGCAGAGCGCACACCAGAACATGCTCTCGAGCAGCATGGCCGACCCGCCATCGCTCGGCGGTGGCGCGGGCGGCAAGGAGGCCAGCGGGCGCAGCATCCGGCGCGCATATTCCTCCGCACGCAGCACGTGGCTCGCGCCGGCCTCGGCCGCAGCGTACTCGGTGTTGAGCAACTTGTCGATCTGGGCCACCCGATCATCGGGGAAGGGGTGCGTCGAGAGCCACACCGGCGGCCGCTGCCCGCCCTCGCTCAAGCGCCCGAGCGTCACCATCACCTGCCGCTGGCCGCTGGGCTTGTATCCCGCACGCGACATGTACCGCATGCCCAACGCGTCGGCTTGGTACTCGGCGTCGCGACCGTACCGCAGCAGCACCAGTTGCCCGCCCACCTGCGCCACCGGCAGCCCCAGCGAGCCATAACGGCTCAGCACGCTCTGGTTGTCCGCCGCGCCCACCACCAACTGCCCCACCGCAAGCGAGCCCTGGAGCAGCACGGCCCGGCTCATGGCCTGGTTGCCGTGGCGGGCGGTGACGTGCCCGATCTCGTGGCCCAGCACGCCGGCCAGTTGCGCCTCGTTCTCCAGTTGCAACGCCAGCCCCCGGGTGATGAACACCTGCCCACCGGGCAACGCGAAGGCGTTGAGCACGTCGGAATTGAGGATGGTGAACTTCCAGGGCAAGTCCTTGGGCACGCCCTCCTCGACGTGGGGCACCATCGACATGCCCACCTCGGTGACGTAGGCCCGGATGCCCTCGTGGGGCAACTCGCCCCCGAACTCGCCGGTGAAACTCGACGCCGCCTCGATCCCCAGGGCAGTTTCCTGATCCCAGGAATACAGACTCAGGAACCGGTCGCCGGTGGTGGGGTCGGTTGCGCAACCACTCAGAGCGGGCACCAGCAACAGCACCGCGCCCAAGATCGCTTTCAGCACACGATGCATCGTCGCCTCCCTCTGTCTCTCTCAACCCATATGAGCGCCAGACGAACCCCAACCGCCGCCGAGGGGCCACGAACCCTTCGAGAAACCCCGCGTCCGCGCTCGGGGCTCGGCCGGGAGTTCTACCCTCTTTCATACGTTATGGCTGAACACGCCCCGATGACTTCCAGCAACACGGACGCCCCCGCCTGGACCGATCAGGCACTGGCCGACCCCCATCAACAGTCCGATAAATCAGACCGCGTCCGCAACATGTTCACCGCCATTGCCGACTCGTACGACCTCAACAATCGCCTGCATTCCTTTTATCTCGACCAGCACTGGCGCCGGTTCGCCGTTCGAAAGGCCGCCGTCCAGCCGGGCGACACTGTTGTCGACGTGGCCTGCGGCACGGGAGACCTGGCCGAGGCCTTCGCCAAGACGCCCGCGGCCCGGGTCATCGGCATCGACTTCACCCATGCCATGCTGGAACGGGCCAGAAATAGACAATCGCTATTGCGTAATGGTCTATCAAACAAGATTGTCTATGTCGAAGGCGACGCCATGCGGCTGCCCCTGGCCGACGCCTGCTGCGACGTGGTCTCCATTGCCTTTGGCCTGCGCAACGTGCAGCGCCCCGAGGCCGCCATTGCCGAGTTTTCCCGCGTCCTACGGCCCGGCGGTCGGCTGGTCGTCCTGGAGTTCGACCGCCCCCGCCTGGCACCCATCCGCTGGGGGCACGATTTTTACACCAAAGTGGTCATGCCCCGGACCGCCACCTGGATCAGCCGCGACAAGACCGGTGCCTACCGCTACCTGCCCCGTTCGGTCGAGACGTTCCTCACCCGAGGCCAGGTCATGGGCCTCATGCGCGACGCCGGGCTTGAAAATGTCCTGGCCAAAGGGCTGACCGGCGGAATCTGCACTTGTTATCGCGGACGTAAGCCCTAATCGGGCCCCAAGCCGCGCAGGATTCGCCGCGCAGGATCTGCCGGTCAAGAAAATTTTCAACGGGCTCGTAGACAGGCCTTCGCGATGGCGATAGATGCCCGGCCTTGGGGCGGCGGCGTTCGCCTGACCCGGTGGCAAGATGGACTGACCCCCCCGCCATGGTCGGCAGGGGCAAAGCAGGGGAAGCACAATGTGCACGGACGCTCTTCGCGAACGGTTCTTTGATGTCCTGATCTCGGGCGATCGGCCCGAGGCCCGGCAGGTGGTGCTGCGGGCGCTCGAGGCGGGCGACACGGCGGTGGACCTCATCGGCGAGTTGTACTGGCCTACCTATGAGAAGATCGAGAAGCTCTTCCGAGGCGACCAACTCAGCAAGCTCAGCCACCACTACGCCACGCGCCTCCTGCGCGTGCTGGCCGACCAGACCGCCGGTCTGATCAGTGCCGCCCCCAGCAATGGTCGCTCGGTGCTGGTGGTGTGCGGCCCGCGCGATTCGGACGACCTGGCCGGCCAACTGGCGGTGGACCTGCTCATCAGCCACGGGTTCACCGTTTACTACGGCGGCGGGGGCATCCCCAACGACGAACTGCTGGCCGAGATCAAAGAGCGCCAGCCGTCGGCCTTGGTGCTGTTCGCCGCGGGTGCCAACGATTTGCCCGTCATCCGCGACCTCATCGACACCATCCACGAACAGGACCCAAGCCGCCGGTTGCAGGTGGTTGTGGGCGGGGGCGTCTTTAACCGGGCCGATGGCCTGGCCGAAGAGATCGGGGCCGACCGCTGGGGACAAGACCCGCTGGACGTGGTCGATGCGTTGCTGGAAGAGTCCGGTGTCCGGGCACAAGCCAGGCCGCGCCGCCGTCAACGCCGCACCGCGGCGTGAATCCAGACGATCCCTGCTGTTCTCGGACTCTCTGAGCAACATGCCCGCGCTGGGTGCAACCCGGTCGCGGGCTTGTGGTATAGTGACAAAGCATGGATCGTAAGAGTGAGATCGAACTCATCCACGCGGCCCTCTCGGGCGACCGCACGGCGGCGGCGGGGTTGGTTCGCGCCCATCAGGCATCGCTCTATGCCTTCATGCTCCGACGCTGCGGCAGGCCCGAGGTGGCCGAGGACGTGGTGCAGGAGGCCTTCGTCCGTGCCCTGACCAATCTGCACCGCTTCGATACGAGGTTCCGCTTTTCAACATGGCTGTTCACCATCGCCAAGCGGCTGCATTGCAACGTGGTGCAGAAGTCCTCGCCGACCTATGACAGCGATCTGGTGTCTTTCTCGGCGTGCGACGCCTCGGGCCCGATGGCCTCGCTCAGTGGCGATGAAGAACGCTCCAGGATGCGCAGCGATCTGGACGAGGCGCTCTCTCGACTGCCCGAGGTGCAACGCGACATCGTGGTGCTCTTCCACCAGTGCGATTGGCCCATCGCGCAGTTGGCCGAACACTTCCTCATGCCCTCGGGCACCGTCAAGAGCCACCTGCACCGTGGCCGTCGCAAACTTCGTGTCGCGCTCGAGGCCGTTCGTGCCGAGCGCCGCGGGCCTGTTTCTGCCCGCGTGGAAGGTCAAACCGATCGGGTCGATCGTGGGGTGGATCGATGAGTGGGCAAGAACATTCCAATCCGGGCACGGGCAAGAGCCCAAGAGAGTTGCTCGACGCGTACTTCGATGGCGAGCTCGACCGTGCGGGAAAGGGGCTGCTGCACGAAGCGATGCGCCACGACCCGCATTTGGCCGAGGAATTCAGCCGGACCAGCGAGGCCTTGTCGATGCTGCGCCAGAGCGCCGCGAACACCGCGCTGCCCGTCGACCTGACCAATCGCGTGCTGGCGTCGTATGAAGCCAGGCGGGGCTTCCTTACCCGGCGCGGGCATCGCTTCGTGCTCGCCGGCCGCACGGCCGTTGCATTGACCGCGCTGGCGATCACCGCGGGCATCGTGGCATGGGTGCGGCTGACCCCGCCGGAGTTTCGCTTGCCCGAATCACAAAGGCCACTGGGCGTGCTGATAGACCGTGGAGCGTCCGACGCGGCCACCATGCAGGTTGTACCGCCTCGGGTGCAGCGCGAACTGGCCGACTCGGTCGATCCGAGCAAGATCGACCCCAACAAGGTCGAGCGCACCATCGTGTTCAATCTGCGGCCGGATGATCCCGGCACGTTCTCGGCCTTTGCCAGTGTTGCCGATCGTTCGACGCAACCTCATGAAGGCGCTCGCCTTCCCTTGCTGGCCAGCGTCGCGCCCCGTGGGCACGAGCACGCCACCGGAGCGCACGCGCCCCTTCGCCAAGACGGCATGAGCGCCGCCAGCATCGTGCGAGACCCCGATACCACAGCAACGGACAGGCCCATGGCGGGCTGGTGGAGCCGGCAGACGGCACCCACAAACGCCACGCCACGCGTGCTCTATTTTGGCCGGGTCGGTGGCGGTGCCTGGCTGCTGTTGCCCGAGCCCGCGTCCGACGCCATGCTCGAACGGAAGTGAGCAACGTGCGACGCACCGTGGCATCCATGCTGGCGCTCGTGTTCGGGGCCCTGACCATGGGACAAGCGCTGGCCCACCAATCGCCAACCGCGTTGCGGGACGGGACCGAACTGCTCGAACGATTGCCCGCAAACATCGACGCTGCGTTCTCGGTGACCGATGCGGCCAGACTGCGACAAGGCCCGGCCGGTGCCGCGGTGCAGCGCTGGATCTCGGAACTCAACGCGCTCGAAGGCACGCGACGGGGCTGGTCGCTGCTGGCCGATCGCCTGGATGTCGAACAAGGCGTCGCCTTCGACGGGTTGCTGGGCGGCCAAGCCGTGCTCGCGCTGGCACGCCGGGAAGCGGGCGCCCCCATCGATTGGCTCGTGTTGGCCGCCGTCGATTCGGCCATGGACGTGCGCGTCGTTCGACGCACCCGGGCCGTGCCCCGCAGGATCGTCCACGGCCGCGCCGTGTTGGGGCTCGAGGAAGAATCGTTCCTGCTCTCGACACTGCCCCCGCTGGTGGACGGGCGCAGCGTGCTGGCGCTGGCACCCGCGGGCGCTGAATGGCTGTTGGTCCGCACGCTGGCGGTGTCGGCCGGCCGAACGAGCGGGCTCGGTGTGCAATGGCTCGACACCATGCCGACCGATGCGGTGGTTCGCGGATTCTGGCGGCCTTTGGGCCAGGGTGGCACGCTGTGGCCCTGGTTCTGGCAAAAGCCCGAGCAGGCGCAACCGCTCACTTTGTGGGCCACGGTCTTGGACAAGCACGTCGAGGTTGGCATCGGCCCGCTCCAAAAGCCAAGCCTGCACGATCAGCGATCCGCCTCGATCGCCGAACCCCCACCACTTGCCGAGGGAGTGCTGTTCGATCTTGCCGCCCCATCGTCGACCATCGTGAACGCGGTGCTCGATCGGGTGGGGCTGGCCGGGCTGGTACCCGAAGGTCTCCAGCCGGGAGGAGACGCCGGCGAACTGATTGTGCGGCGTGGCACGGGCAAGGGCGTCGAACTCGGTGCCAGGCTCGCGGTTGCACCCCATGAACACGCTGGCAGCGAGCCCGACGTGAGCGCACCGGCCACGGGTCGGGTCCGCGTGCGGCCTTTGCAAGAGACCCGCGCGGCCAGCGACATCTTTGGCCCTCGGCCCGAGGTGGCCTGGACCCTGCTCGAACGGCGACCCGACGAGCGGGAACTTGTTCTGGCCGTGACGGCCGGGACGGGCCAAGCCGTGAGCCCGCCGGCAAAGAACCAACCGACCGAATCACATGACAGCCCGGCCATCGCCATTGTTCTCGAAGCGGTCGGACAAGCACCGCCCCCATCGTCAGCGGTTCGAGGCTCGGCCCGGCCCTGGGCCCTGTGGCAACGGATGCAGGCCACGCCCGCCCAGAATGGAGCCGATACACCCACGCCAGGGCAGGAAGGACAGGAAGTCGTTTCCTTATGGGCGTTGTTCGAGACGGCCCGCTGGCACGTGGAAACCAGCCCGGGACCCGTTCGAGGCCGGATCATACTCGAAATGCGCTAAGACCCCCGGCGGGCATGTATCCAGCCGCCGGAGCGACTACCCTTCACCTCGCACACTGGGAACAGCACCGGCACCTGGCCGGCGAAGCGGGATCCCGCCGGGACTGCATGTTTTATGGCCGACGCAGGCATTCGCAACGTGGCGATCATCGCCCACGTGGATCATGGCAAGACCTCGCTCGTGGACGGGCTGCTCCGACAGTCCGGAAACTTCCGCCAGGGCGAACTGGAAAAACTCGCCGGCGGACGCGGCGAACTCATCATGGACAGCAACCCCCTCGAACGCGAGCGGGGCATCACCATCCTCTCCAAGAGCTGCGCCGTGCGCTACGCCCGGCCCGACGGCTCGAGTTTTGCCATCAACATCATCGACACCCCGGGCCACGCCGACTTCGGCGGCGAGGTCGAGCGCGTGCTGCGTATGGCCGACGGCGCGCTGCTGCTGGTCGACGCCTTCGAGGGGCCCATGCCCCAGACGCGCTTCGTGCTGGGCAAGGCCCTCGAAGCCGAGCTCAAGCCGCTGGTGGTCATCAACAAATGCGACCGCCCCGACGCGCGCCCGCAAGGCGTCATCAACGAGGTCTTCGACCTGCTGGTCGAACTCGGGGCCGAGGAACACGCGATGGACTTTCCCATCGTCTACGCCTCGGCCCGCAACGGCTGGGCGACGCTCGACCTGAAGGAACCCAGCGACAACCTGCAACCGCTGTTCGAGGCCATCCTCAAGCACGTGCCCGTGCCCAAGGACGACCCAACCAAGCCGCTCCAGGCCCTCATCACCACGCTGGCCTACAGCGACTACGTCGGCCGCATCGGCATCGGGCGCGTCTTCGCGGGCGAACTCAAGGCCGGCCAGATGCTCGCGCTGCTCAAGCGCGATGGCAGCCGGCGCGACGTGCGCCTCAGCGGCCTGCAACGCTTCGAGGGGCTGGGACGCATCGACACCAAGAGCGTGCTGGCCGGCGACCTCTTCGCCGCCGTGGGCATCGAGGACGTGGACATCGGCGACACGCTGGCCGACCCCGAGCACGCCGTCGCCCTGCCCCCGGTCACCATCGACGAGCCCACCGTCTCAATCGTCATGCGCATCAACGACTCGCCCTTCGGCGGGCAGGACGGCAAGTTCGTCACCAGCCGGCAGATCCGCGAGCGGCTCGACAAGGAGCTCCAGAGCAACGTGGCGCTGCGCGTTGAGCCGGGCGCCAGCAGCGACGAGTTCATCGTCTCGGGGCGCGGCCTGTTGCACCTGGGCATCCTCTTCGAGACGATGCGGCGCGAGGGCTACGAGATGAGCATCGGCCGCCCCCGCGTGATCATCAAGGACATCGAAGGCGTCGCCCACGAGCCTTTGGAGGTGCTGGTGGTCGACGCGCCCGTGGCCAGCGTGGGCAAGGTCATGGAACTCGTCGGCTCGCGCAAGGGCGAGCTCAAGAAGATGGAAGACCGGGGCACCCACACCAGCCACCTGGTCTTCCAGATCACCAGCCGATCGCTCATCGGCTTGCGCAGCCGACTGCTGACGGCCACCCAGGGCGAGGCCATCATGAGCCACCGCTTCGAGCGATACGTGCCCATGAGCGGCGAGGCCGGCGGCCGGCAGCAGGGCGTCATGATCGCCACCGAGGCCGGCCCCGTCACGACCTACGCCGTCGAGCAGTTACACGACCGCGGCGTCCTCTTTGTCAAGCCGGGCGACAAGGTCTACGCGGGCCAGGTGGTGGGCGAGCACAACCGCGACAACGACATCCCCGTCAACATCATCCGCCTCAAGGCGCTCACGAACATCCGCATGGCCAACAAGGAAGCCACCGTCACGCTCAAGGCCCCGCGCACGGTGACCCTCGAAGACGCGCTGGAATACATCGAGGACGACGAACTGGTGGAGCTGACGCCCACCAGCGTCCGCCTGCGCAAGAAGATCCTCGACGAAGGCATGCGCAAGCGCGCGGAGCGGCAGAAGAAGGATAAGGAGAAGGTGGGGGTTTGAGGGATGGACGGTCTCATCCTTGAGCAACTCAAAACGGATTGGGGCCGACCGGCATCGGTCCTTGTCCCGGTTTCCAAGCAGCGAGCACGGAAGGACAGCAGTTGGATCGGGCGGGTAACGCTCGCACGCCAGGGCGAAGCCTGGCCTGTATGGAAGGATCGCCCGCTCGCGCCATTGTGTCAGCTCAGGCTTGATCAGGCACCGTTCGTACCCGACGAACTCAAAGACCTCGCGTGCATCACCATCTTCATGGATTTCGATGATGAAGGTGTCGCGGAAACGCTGCTGGATGAGCACGAACGGTATGACTATCAGATCCTGATGCCCAACGGTCATGGCTGGGCGTTGCGGGCTTACGACTCGGTGGACGAACTCGTGGAGATCAAAGCGCCAAAAGTACACTGGCCGTTTTCTGCCAAACCCGGCGAATGGCGCTATGTCGAACGAGACGTGCCCACGGATCATGAGTTTCCTGACCAAGCCGTCGATACAACGCATTGGCCAGTTGAAGCGTACGACGCTCGGCTTGATGGTGTCCGTATCGGTGGTTGGCCCAGCATCATCCAGGATCCGCTGCCATGGGGACCGAGAAGGCTCCCGCCCATGACGTTCTCAGGTAAGCTCGTGCCATGGACTCGTCCAAAGTTTGATCCCCAATACGTCCTTGAAGTCACCTCCATTCCTGAGTGCAAACTCTGGATCTATGACGGTGGCGCGTTCTTCTTTGGCCGAGGCCGCAAGAATCGATCGCGTTGGTGCTTCCAGTCCGATACCTCGTAATCGCTTGTGCTTTCCCCAGCCCCAAACCCCGGCTAAACTCTCCACCCGCCACGGCACGGGCCCCAAGCCGGGAGGCTTACTCCCGCCCCATTCGCTGTGCGGCAACTGATAGGTATCACCCATGTACGCGATCATCGAAGAGTCGGGCGGCCAGCGGAAAGTCACCCAGGGCGAGGAGATCCTCATCGACCTGTACAAGGGCGGCCAAGCCAGCCAGGGCGAGAGCCTCACCTTCGACAAGGTCCTGGTCATCGGCGAGCCCGGCGGCTCGGCCAAGGTCGGCACGCCCTACGTCGGCGGCGCCAGTGTCACGGCAGAGGTCGTCGAGCCCGTGACCAAGGGCGAGAAGATCGACATCCACAAGTACCGCTCCAAGAAGGGCTACCGCCGAAAGACCGGCCACCGCCAGCGCTACACGCTGGTGAAGGTCACCGGCCTGAACGGCTGACGCCACACGGCCCGCCCCCCGCGCAGGCGACCATGGAACAGACGTATTGAGAACACCCGCCTTCGAGCGGGTGTTCTCAATCCCCAGGAGGGGGAGGAGGAGGAATCGCCTGTGTGCTTACGCGACTGTCAGGGGCAGCCGCGACGAACCAGCTCGATGGCCTCGAGAAGGTCGGCATAATCGAGCACGCCGTAGGGCTCGGCCAGGTCGGCCACGAGCATGTTCCCGGCCTGGAAGGCGTTGAGGAACGCCAGCAGGTCAAAGAAGTTGAGCACGCCGTGTTCGCCGTCGATGTCCATGACCGAGCACGGGCCCACGGTATGGACCGCGCCCGCAAGATCGCCCACGGTGCCCTCGATCATGGTGGGCGAGGACCCATTGGGCCACTCGATGGTGATGACCAGGCGATCGGTGGGCAGCGTGCCACGGCCCAGGCCAAAGTGGGCCTCGGCGGGCTCCTGGCCGGCCATGCTGATACCCGCCGTCAGCAGTCGCATCATGCTCAACGTGTCCGAGGCGCGTTCGACGCGGACGCGGACCACGGCACCGATGGCAAAGTAGTTCGGACCGGCCATGCGCGGCTGGATCACGATCCAGGGGTTGCAGTCCGAGCCACACTCGGGCACGTTGCGCAACACCTGCACGATCGACTCGGTGCATGAAGACTCGGCGGTCATCATGATCGTGTGCAGGATGTCGACGTGCCCATCGCGGTCGAGGTCGGCACCAATCACGGTCGCGCCACGCTCGATGCGATTGAAATCGGGCACCGGGTGCTCAACGAATCGCACGCCCTCGGCGGAGGTCCGGTTCATCATCAAAACGGGCCGATCGCTGCACTCGGTAAAACCATTGGTCACCAGCAGGTCGATCCAACCGTCGTTGTCCAGGTCCTGGAAAGTCGTGCCCCAGCCAAAGCCGAAACGCGACCCCATGACCCCGGCCTCGACGGCACGGTTCGCGTACAGCAGCGGGCTCCTGGTCTGGCACACCAGTAGATCGTTATGCGTCGGCGAGCCGGGAACATCAATCTTGGTGATGTAGACATCGAGCAACCCGTTGTTGTTGCAGTCGCCCAAGGCAACGCCCATGTCGGGCTCTGGCATAAATGGACGGTCCATGCCGGTCATGCCAGCGGCCGCCGCCGCATTGGGCATCGGACGCAACAGCCGAACGCCAGGACGCGAGGGCTCCTCAAAAGTCCCGCGATTGAGCCACAGTCGGTTGGGCCCCATGTCGCAGACGCCATAGATATCCATCAGCCCATCGCCATCGAAGTCGTGGATGACGATCTGCCAGAAACTGCCGAAGCGGCTGATGCCCGGATCGGGCACGCCCGGTGCCAGCGTGGCGATTGTCACGTCCTCGAAGCGGCGCCCGCCTGTCTCCGGGTCGGGTACGTTCAACAGCACGCGTGCGCCAATCTCCTTCGGGTGGTTCGTGCCCACCGACTGCCAGAGACCGATCACCAGGTCAAGGTACCCGTCGCCGTTGAGATCGCCCGCCGCCACGCTGCCAAGATGCCGGGGGTACAACGTGGCTCCCGAACCGGGCAAGAGCGCTGCATGGTCGCTCACCAGATCCAGATCGGCCAGGCCCACAGCCTCGCTGACGTCCTCGAACCGGCCGTTGGGCAGTTGTCGATACAAACGCGGGAAGGTCCAGTCGTAGCGGATGTCGGCGATACCTGTCATCGACGAATCGCCAATCACCAACAAGTCGAGCCGTCGGTCACCATCGAAATCAAAGAACAACGGCACGCGTGAGCGGGGCTTCTCGCCGCGTTCCATGCCCGAGACGCCCAACTCCCGGGCCATCTCGGTAAACGTGCCATCGCCGTTGTTCATGTACAAAAGGTCGGGCTTGCCCTCGGCACAGGGCACGAAAAAGTCGATCCAACCATCGCCGTCCACGTCGACCGCCGCGATGCCCGCGGTCATGACGGGCGGGGCAAAATACTCGCCCCGGGGCACGCCCACCTCAGGACCAACGTCCACCAGGGTAAAGCCCTGGCCCAGAACAAGGCTTGGAACGCATCCAACCGCCACTCCAACGCCAACCGAACACAGCCTATGAGCCCAGCCCCGTGTCGGACAAAATGTTCTGCCGACACGGTTTGGCGTACGCAAGTCCCCCAACTTCATCGAAAGTCCCCCTACCTCTAAGCGAGCCGATGGAGCGTCCCGTATGGCACAACCATGGCCGCGCCGGCTCTCCATGTCCTCAGTTATGCCATGAAACCGCGCGCCTGTCAATGGAATTTTTATCCATCAGCCGTCCACACACCTCGCCAATTACACAAAACTACCCAATACAGGGCAGTTTGCTCAACGGCGTTTCGATGACAATGAAAACCGGTGCCGAGGTTATGGACACCCTTGCAGCACAAGTCGGATCGCCTCGAACAGGTCAGACGCGTCCAAGACCCCGAAGGGCTCGGCCAAGTCGGCAACCATGTCCCCAGCCTCGAACCGGTTCAGGTAATCGAGCAGGTCGAAGAAATCCAGCGAACCGGCCGGCTCGGCAAGGTCAACCACCGAGCAAGGCCCGACATGCACCAGCCGATTGCCAAGCGAGGCCACGGTGCCGTTGAGCACGGTGGGTGCCGAGCCATCGGGCCATTGGATGGTGATCCGAAGGGCATCCTCAGGGTTTGTATCGATGCCCAGGCCAAAATTGGCCTCGGCCGGCTCCTGACCGCCCATGGAGATACCCGCCGTCAAGACCCGGGTCATATTCAGGCTGGTCGTCTCGCCCGTGCATTCGACACGAACGACGGCACCGATGGCAAAATGATTCGGACCCTTCATCCGAGGCCGCACGGTGACCCATGAGGCCGGTTCTACGCGGGGGTCGCGGACATTTTCCAGGATTTGCAGCACCGACTCCTGGCAGCCGCGAGAGGGCGTCATCAGCACGGTGTGGATCAGGTCGATGTCGCCATCGCGGTCGAGGTCGGCCCCGATGATGCAGGCACCGCGCTCGATGGCGTTCAGCACCAGGCTGGGCTGTTCGATGAACCTTGGGTCGCCTTCAGCCGCCCGGTTGATCATCATCACGGGCCGATCGATGCACGAGTTAAAGCCGTTGGTCACCAGCAGGTCTTCGAAGCCGTCCATGTCCATGTCCCGGAACGTCGTGCCCCAGCCGAAGCCGAAACGCGGGCCCATGAGCCTGGCCGCCTGGGCGATATTCTCAAAGACCGGCTCTGCCGAGCGGGCGATGTAGAAATCGTTGTGGATGATCGAGCCGGGCGTATCGGTCTTGGTAATGAAGGCGTCGATGAGCCCGTCGTTATTCGGGTCTCCCAGCGCGATGCCCATGTCCGTCTCGGGCACCGGGCTGGTCATGCCCGCCACGTGGGTCGCGTCCACCATCGGATGCAGCAGGAACACGCCAGGCCGCGAGGGATCTTCAAACCGGCCCTGATTCAGCCACAGGTGGTTCTCGTCCATGTCCACTGCGCCGTAGATATCTAACAATCCATCGCCGTTGAAGTCGTGCAGGACGATCTGCCAGAAGCTGCCGAAGTGGTCCAGCCCCGGCTCGGCGATACCCGGAGCCAGGGTCTCGATGGTCACGTCCTCGAAACGACGACCTCCGGTCGCCTCGTCGGGCAGGTTCAGCAGGATGCGGGCACCGATCTCCTGCGGCTTGTTCTCCTCGGCCCCCTGCCACACCCCAACGACAAGGTCGAGGTAACCATCGCCGTTCAGGTCGCCCGCGGCCATGCTGCCGAAGTGACGCCCATAGATCGTAAAGCCCGATCGCGGATCGAGGCACCAGCAGTCGCTCATCAGGTCGATCTCGTGCAGGCCGAACGCCTCGCTGGCGTCCTCAAACGTCCCGTCGGGCAATTGCCGGTACAACCGCAATTGGTTCCAGTGGGCGGGCAGGTCTGCCAGCGGCTCGAAGAACGCATCGCCGGCCACGATCAGGTCCAGCCGACGGTCACCATCCACATCCACCCACAAGGCCACCCGCGAACGCGGCTTGCCCAAAGGATGGTCCATGCCGCTCACCCCAAGATCCAAAGCCATCTCGGTGAACGTCCCATCGCCGTTGTTCACAAAGAGTTGGTCGCCGTGGCCCTCGGCGTTGGGCACGAAGATGTCGATCCAACCGTTGTTGTTGTAATCGGCCGCGGCCACGCCAGCGGTCATGCCGAACGGAGCCACGTACGACGCCGTTTCAATCCCCACCCGCCGAGTCGCGTCCTCGAGCGAGAAGATCTGACCGGCGGCCGTCCCAACCATCCCCAGCACGAGCGCACAACCACAGCACAACGGGCGCGCCATCAACTTCTTCATCTCTGAATCCCCCTCAACCCCCAATGTCCATGATCCTGAATGAATCACAACACCGAAATCAGAATCCTGACCAGTGATATAGTCCAATAACCTTCTGTAGACTCGGACTCACATGGCCGGGTTTCTCCCAATATCCCAGAAATATTCCCGAAAGTCAAGGGTATTTGCGCTTCAGGCCGTCTACGGCAATTGTGTGTGCATATGGAAATGCCTGACACGGCCCTACTCTGACCTCAAGTTATCAAATGAGTCGATGACGCGAGTTTATATGGACGTAAACGTACCACGGCCACGGTCCTTCACGACGCCAGGAAACGCCAGCGCGCGCCCGTGGAACACACACCAGACCCCTGGGCTCAGCACGCCCGTAGCAAAGATGGCCTCGGTCAGGTTCTGCACGCCATCGCTGCGTTGCATTGCAAAAGGCCGCATGGCACCAGTCAGCACGACTGGAATATTAAGGCCCGATAACTCCTGCTTAAGCAACTCTCCCGTTACCGAGAGCGTGTCCGTGCCGTGCAGGATGACGATGCCCGTGGGCGCGGGATCATGGGCCAGGGTCTCTCGGACGGCCTGGAGTATGGCCCGGCGATCGTCGTCGGTGAGGTCGAGGCTGTCCTTGCTCATGAGCTCTCGGACGGTGACCTGGGTATCGGTCAGCCGCAGCCGGGCGAGCTTGCGGCGGACGATGGACTTGTGGTTGGCCAGGGCCCCGGTGTACTCGTCGTAGGTTTTCTCGATGGTGCCGCCGGTGGTCAGGACGGCGACGTGGCGTTGGACGGGCGTGGGCATGGACGCTTTATAGGCGGGACACGCCATGGCACATCATCGGCTGGCAGGAAATAGAAAAGGCCCACCACGTCCAGCACGTGGCGGGCCCGGTCAAACGATGCACCTCATGCCGAATCAGTCGCAGCCGGCCGCGAAGGCGTTCTGGAACGCCAGGAAGTCGAACAGGGTCAAGACGCCGTCGCCGTCGAAGTCGGCACGCAGGTCGCCCGCGGCAAACGCGTTCTGGAACGCAAGGAAGTCAAAGAGGGTCAGGTCGCCGTCGCCGTCGAAGTCGGCCGCGCACGGTGCCGGGCGCGAGAGGTCTTCGGCTCGCACAACGGCCTTCTGGCCCGCGGTGTCGCGGATGCTCATGATGATGCCCGCGCCGCCGCCGCGCTCGAAGAACTCGACGCGCAGGGCGTGCTTGCCCGCTTGCAAGGCCACTTCGGAGCCCACCTCGACCATCGGGTGCAGCCCGTCGTTATTGACGATGAGGTCGTCGCCCAAGTACAGCGCGCTGCCGTCGTCGGAGTTGGTGTAGAGCGTGTACACGCCCGCCTGTTGGATCTCGATGTACCCGGTGAAGACCGCGCCCACGTCGTCGGCCCGTCCGCTGGTGATGAACACGCCATCGGTGGAGGGGAAGTTGATGCTGCTGACCACGTCGCTGGAGTAGGGCGTCAACAGATCGAAGTCGGGCAACTGGCTCAGCGGAGGCAACGAGTAGTAGTCCACGTCGATGCCCGGGCGGGTGAAGCGGGGGTTCTCAGGCGCCCGGAAGCTCGACGGATCGAGCACGTCGATGCGCACCGTGCCCTCGGCGGTAAAAGAGCCGTTGGTCACCACGTACACGAACGTGTCCGGGCCAAAGACACCCGCCGGCGCGGTGTAGAAGAGTTCGTCGCGGCCACCCGGCCCGGTCGCCACGCTCCGCTCGATCGTGCCGCCCAGCGCACTGGAGGCATCGAAACTTTCAATCGTCAGCGCCAGGCCGGCCAGGTCCAGGTCGTTGGCCAGCACGTCCAGTCGCATGTCTCCACCGGCGATGACGGCGTAGGTGTCGTCGAAGGCCAGAGGCGCGCCGGGCTCGCCGCTGCCAGCGGCCGCAACCACACCTCGAAGCACATTCACGCGGCCGTTGCTGAAGATGGGATCGAAGCCGGGCGCTCCGATGTCGTCGGCGGTCAGATACAGCAAGGTCTGGATGACTTCGGGCGAGGCATCGGGGGCGGCGCTCCACATCATCCCCACCACGCCATTGGCCACGGGCGTGGCCATGCTCGTCCCGCTGGCCAGCCCATACCCACCGTCGAAGGTCGAACTGAGAATGTTCACGCCCGGCGCGAAGATATCCACGCCACGCCCGAAACTCGAGAAGCCAGCCCGAACGTCGCCTTGATCGGAGGCACCAACAACGATCGTGTTGGGCCACGAGAAACCCCGGTGGTCGCGGCCGCTGTTGTCGGCCGCGTACAGCAACAAGCCGCCGACGCTCTTGATGAATGTGCCCGAATCTCCCACGGCCGGGCTTTCCACGCCCGTCCACGAGCAACTGGCGCTGCGGGCACCGTTCTGCACCGCCCACTCGGCTCCGTGCAGGATGGCTTCGAGGCTGGTGCCGCCCGCCCCGCCCGCCGACGCTCCCGTCGCACGGATCGGCATGATGCCCAGGTTCCAACCCACGCCCGCGACGCCCACGCCGTTGTTCCCGATGGCCGCCCCGCACCCGGCCACGTGCGTGCCGTGGCTGTGCTGGTCGATCACCACGCCGCCGTCGGCTTGTGTGCGTCGGTCGGCCGAGTTGTACCCGGGCACCAACGCCGCGGCCAGGTCCTCATGGCTCAGCATCACGCCCGTGTCGACATAGGCCGTCACGATGGAAGGCGAGCCGGTCAGAATGTCCCACGCCTGTGGAGATTGGATGACCGGATGGTGCCACTGCTCGCCAAACCGAGGGTCGTTGGGCTCGATCGTGGGATAGACGATCCAGTTGGGATGGGCGAAGCGATACTCGCCCGTCGCCCCGAGCCACGCGCCAAAGGCCGACTCGTCCATCCCCTCGGGAAGCCGAACCGTGTACCGGTCGGGCCCGGCATCGAAACGCACCACAAACGGCGCGATGCGGGCCTCGGCCGCGCGACGCCGGGCCACCGCGTCGGCATACGTCAGGCCCTCGCGCTGCCACTGCACGATCCGCTTGGGAGCCACAAGCATCTGACCGCTGAACTCACGCCCGCCGAGTGACTGTACAAACGGCCCGAAATGCTCGACGCCCACCACGTCGTCGGCCAAGGCCGGCATCGCCAGCCCCGCGGCCAGCACCAGCGAAACAACCCCGACCAACCGGCGACGTGAAACACGCTGATTCATGCGATCCTCCCCTGATCTCGGAAACGGTTTATGCGATCGAGTCTTTCTCGCGGCGGGCAGGCCGCAGAACTCGCGAGACTTCTACGCACGAATGAACACCCCGGATGACAGCCGGGCAAGCATCCGCACACTTCGTGTAAGCCAGTCGCCCGGCTTGCGTTAGCGGAAAGTCCGATACCCAAGGAGAATCCCTGATCCCGGATCTCATGTATCCAGCGAGCTCACGCCGACGAACAAGTTCATTCGGCGTTTACTTGGACCTTCTTACCGTTTGCTCTTCCCATGAGTACCGGGGCCCGAGCCATTGCGACGGCCATCGGGACGATCGATGGATACGCCGTCGACGAGCCGGGCCGACAGAGGCCCCAGAACACGCTCGACCCCGGCGATGAATGCCGGCTCGAGTCGAACGCTCGCGGGGTTGGTCGAGGCAACGGCTATGGGCTCGCACTCGCCGATGCACACCACCACCTCTAAGGGCGAAACGGGTGCGTCGATGGGTTCGCCGGTCTTGGCCGAGGCGTCGTGCCGTCGGGCCAGATCGTGGACCTGCTCGAGCGCCACCGGACCGTTGCCATTGAGGCGGCTGTCGCGCACGTACAGGCGCAGCTTCCCGCCTTCCAGGGGCACCGCCTCGATGGGCGCCATCTGCTCGACGATGATCTGCGCATCGCCACGCGAGCGGTCGAGCCGGCCGATCACGAACTTCGGCCCGTCGTCCTCGAGCAAATGCGCATAGCGGTGGTACGCATCCGAGAACAGCACCGCGTCGGCCGTGCCCGTCGTGTCCTCGATGGTCAGGATGCCCATCTTCTGCCCCGCGCTGCGGCCGCTGCGCGCCACGATCACGCGCACCGATTGCACCATGACGCCCACGATCACCTTGCGCCCTTGTTCGATCTCGGGCAATTGGCCCAGGTCATGGGTCGCAAAGGCGCGGATCCATGGGCCCCATTGCTCGAGGGGATGGCTCGAGACATAGAACCCCAACGTCTCCTTCTCGTGCCGCAGCGTCTCCTGCTCGCTCCAGGGCTCGATGTTCGCCAGCGATGGCGCGGGCGCTTCCACGGCGGCCGCCCCGCCAAACAACCCCCCCTGGCCGGCCGCCCGATCGGACGCCGCCGATTGCCCGGCGCTCACGGCCTGCTCGATGGACGCGCACATCGCGGCCCGCAGTTCACGCGAATGAACGCCGTCGAACGCGCTGGCCTTGACCAACGCTTCGATGGTCGCCTTGTTCACGCTCCGCAACGGCACGCGCTCGCAGAAGTCGAACAGGTCCCTGAAGGGCTTAGGCCCTTGCTCGTCGCGGCGTGCGTTGACGATCGCCTCGATCGCGCCGCCGCCCACGCCCTTGATGGCCCGCATGCCGAACCGGATGTGCCCATGGGCGGCGTCCCGGGGCTCATCGGGACCATACACCACCTCGAAGTCGCGGCCCGACAGGTTCACGTCGGGCGGCGCGACTTCGATCCCCACGCGCAACACTTCGCCCGTCTTCGCATCGATCACCCGCGTCCGCTTGCAGTCTTCGAGGTAAGGCAACCAGTCGGCCACCTTCTGCGCCTGGCTCTCATAACTCAGGAACGCCGCCATGTACGGCGCGGGGAAGTACGTCTTGAGGTACGCCGTCTGGTACGCCACGATCGCGTACCCCGTGCTGTGGCTCTTGTTGAACCCGTATCCGGCGAACTTGAGGATCAGCTCGAACAGCTCCTGCGCCTTGTCCGCGGTCAGCCCCCGCTTGCCCGCGCCCTCGACGAACTTGGGCCGCTCGGCCTCGATGATCTTTTCCTTCTTCTTGCTGATGGCCTTGATCAGCGAGTACGCCGCTCGCAGCGGGATGCCGCCCAACTCGTGGACGATCTGCATCACCTGCTCTTGGTACACCATCACGCCGTAGGTCTCGGCCGTGAACCGATCGACGATCTCGTGGACCATCGGCACGGGCTCTTGCCCATGCTTGCGCTTGTTGTACGCGGGGATCAGGTCCATCGGCCCGGGACGGAACAGCGCGTTGGCGGCGATCAGATCTTCCAAACGGTCGGGCTTCATCTCCATCAGCAGACGCCGCATCCCGCCCGACTCGAACTGGAACACGCCCGTCGTATCGCCGCGCGCGAACACCTCGAACACGCGCGGGTCGTCGTAGGCCAACCGATCCAGATCCAACGGGTGCGGCCCGCCGTCGCCCTTTTCCCGGCCCACGGCCTTGTAGATCGCCGCCTCGTCCATCGCGCTGGTGATGAGCGATCGCGCCCGCTCGATCACGCTCAGTGTGCGCAACCCGAGGAAGTCCATCTTCAAGAGGCCCATCTTCTCGCACGTGGGCCCGTCCCATTGCGTGATGGCCTCGTCCTCGGCACCGTTGCTCTGCTTGTAGAGCGGCACGAGTTCGTGCAGCGGCCGCGTGGCGACGATCACACCCGCCGCGTGGATGCTCGCGTGCCGGGCCTGCCCCTCCATCACCTTCGCGTTGGCGATCAGGCGCTGGATGGTGTCCTTGTCGGCGTGCTGCTCGGCGGGAAGTTTCTCGTTCAGCTTCGCCAGCGCGGCGGGCTCGCCTCGAGCCACCGCTGCAAAGTCCGGCTCGACCACCTCGGCCTTGTCCAGCGTCATCCCCAACTGCTCGGGGATCAGCTTCGCCAGCCGGTCGGCCACGGGCAGGCTCACGCCAAGCACCCGCGCCACGTCTCGCACCGCCGCCCGCGCCTTGAGCGTCCCGAACGTGATGATCTGCGCCACGTGCCCATACTTCTCGCGCACGTAGCGGATCACGTCTCCGCGGCCGTCCTGGCACAGGTCGATATCGATATCGGGAAACTCGCTGCGGTCCGGGTCGGTGAAACGCTCGAACAGCAGCCCGTACTTCACCGGGCACGCGTTGGACAACCCCAGCACGTAGCCCGCCATCGTGCCCACGCCCGAGCCACGCGCCAGCGCCGGAATCCCACGCGCCCGACCCCAGTTCACGAAGTCCCACACGATCAGGAAGTACGCGCTGATGCCCTTGTCGGCCAGGATGCGCAGCTCGCGATTCAGCCGGGCCCAGTTGTCGAAAGCGCCCGGGTCCACCGCCTTCCCGCGCGCCACCAGTGTCTCGGCGTCGCCCTCGGCGTGCGCGTGCTGGTGCGCCATGATCCCCGGCCCATACCGCCACACCATGCCGCCCTCGGCCAGCAGCCGCAGCGCCGCGTCACACTGGTGATTCAAATCGTCGTGGTCCAGCCCCGCGTCGGCCGCGGGTTCGAGCGTGAACCGTGCGCAATACTCCTTGTACCACGCCGTCAGATCGCCGCCGTACACCGCCTCTTCATGCCCCGGCAGCGCCTCGGGCACGCGCGCCACCACCACTGGCGCGTGGTTCTCGCCGATGGGCAACTCCACCCGGCAGCGAGCCGCGATGCGCAGCGTGTTGTCGCACGCCTCAACGCCCACCTCGCCATACTCGCACTCGAACAACTCGCGCATCTGCTCGGGCGACTTCACGTACAACTCGGGCGTGTACCGAAGGCGTTCCTGCTCGTGCTTGTTCTTGCCCATCGAGATGCAGACGAGCGTGTCGTGCGCGTCGTGGTCCTGGGCCTTCAAAAAGTGCGCGTCGTTGTCGCACACCAGCGGCACGCCATACTCACGGGCCAGCTCGATCACCAACGGGTTGATCGAAACCTGCTCGGGAACATGGTGCTGGAGCTCGCAGTAAAACCGCGGGCCCGTGCCCTCGTCGGCAAACACGCGCTGGTGCCACACCACGCTCTCGCGCGCCGCCTCCAAGTCACCGGCCGAACCCGTCCGCACATGCCGCATCAGGTGGTCGCCCAGCTCGCTGCCCAGGTGCCCGTTGATGGCGATCAGCCCACTGCTGTGCGCCTCGAGCAACTCCCGGTCGATCCGGGGCTTGTAATAAAAACCCGTCAAGTACGCCTGGCTGCACAGCAGCATCAGGTTGTTCCAGCCCGTGATGTTCTCGGCCAGCAGCACCAGGTGGTACCCGCCGTCGCTCACGCCCGTATACGTCCGATCCTGCCTCAGACGCCCCGGCGGGCAGACGTACGCCTCCACGCCCAGGATGGGCCGGATGCCACGCGCCCGGCAGGCTTCGTAAAAAGCCACCGCGCCAAAGAGGTTCCCATGATCGGTGATGGCCACGGCGGGCGTGCCCAGCTCGGCGATGCGGTCGGTCAGACGGTCCAGCCGGTTCCCGCCGTCCAGCAGCGAGTATTCGGTGTGCAGGTGAAGATGCACAAACCCCCGGCCGAGTTGCCCCAGCAGCGCTTCCGTCCGGTCCGCACCATGCCCTTGTCCGCCGCCCATGCCAGACGCCCTCCATGGCCCAAAGCCCGATATCACCATAGCCCGTGCCGGTATGATCTGTTTCTGGACCAGGACCACTCGCGTAGTGACCGATAAGCAGCACCACTGTCGTGAAAATGATGGATTTGGCCTTCGGTCGCGGTTTTTCTCTGGAACCGAATGGCCCACAGACACCGTATCCGCTATTGTCTGAATGGAGGGAGGGTGGCCACGCCATTCGCGCGGTCGGCCTTCAACAACTTCGCACCTCGGCATCTGCTTGGGCCCGCCCAGGTCGTTGTCGTACCGCCCCAAACTTGGGCGGGCACGCCTCGGCACGTCGTTCGGCCTTGGGGTGTGGGGCTGGAATCAGGAGAGGTCGGAAGAGGAAAGAAAAGGGAGATTCGAACATGCGTTCTGTGTATGCACTCACTGCTGTTTTGGCCTTGGCCGGAGTCGCCGCCGCCGACTCGGTCGATTTGACGTTCACCGGATCCGGCGCTGGCCGGTCCTATGACATTGTCTCCAACGGTGTCAGCACGAGGACCTTCGCCGGCCAACTGAACTTCAGCGTCGCCAACGGCTCGGGCCCCATCGGCGGCAACCTCAATGGCGCGCTGCTCACCTTCTGCATCGACGTGCTCGAGCAGGTGGGCGCTGGGCTGAACACCTACGAGATCGCCGCCCTGGCCGACGCTCCCGTGACCGCCGGCGGTATCGCCCCGGCCATGGGTGCCGACAAGGCCGCCGCCATCGCCCGCATGTACACCTTCGCCAACGGGCAACAGTTTGCGAGCAACAACAACTACGCCGCCGCCTTCCAGCTGGCAGTCTGGGAAGTCATCGCCGACTTCGGTGGCGATAACCCCATGAGCCTCAACGACGGCAACTTCGAGGTTACTTCCAGCGTCTCCGCCAACGTCACGTCCATCGTCAACGACCTGCTCGCCGCCGCGGGCGATACCAGCATCGCCAAGTTCCGCGGCTTGGGCGCGCTCACCAACGAGGGCTTCCAGGACCAGCTCTACGCCGTGGTCATCCCCCTCCCCGGAGCCGCGGGCCTGGCCGCCGTCGGCCTGGCCGGTGTGGGCCTTGTGGCCCGCCGCCGCCGCTTCTGATTCCCTCACGCCTCACAGCACAAGCAGCCACGAGCCACGCCCACCCATGGGCGTGGTTTTTTATCGCACAAGGCCGGCGTCCGAGTAACCGACAAAACGCATAAACCGCTGTGATAACTCACTTTAGGCGTCGACAATGCCACCTCTGCGGGTATCTTTCCCGTGTTGGGGCAGCCCGATGCGGACTGAGGGGGAGAGACACTCCGCTTCGGGGGCCCCAACACCGCCCTTGCCAGCCCCATGCATCACAAGGGCGGGAAAACAGAAACGAGTAGAGACGAGAGAACAGGAGAGAGGGAACCATGAAATTAGCCACCACTGCCGTGCTGGCGTTGCTCGCGATGGCCGCCGCCGCCCATGCCGACAGCGTCGACATGCGATTCACCGGAATAGGCGCGGGCCGTGCCGTCGCCGTCCGGATCAACGGCATCCAGCACAACCTCCATGCCGGCCAGCTCAACCACGAGATCCTCAGCCGCAGCGGGCCCACCGCGCCAAATCTGGGCGCGTTGGCAACGTACTGCGTCGATTTCCACGAGTACGTCTCCAGCCACAGCCAGACCTACCAGGTGGCCAGGCTCACCGATGCTCCGGTGACTTCGGGCAACAACGGCATGGCCCAGCATCAGGCCGACGCCATCGGTCGCCTGTACACCTACGCCAACGGGCAGCAGTACGGCATCGACAACAACTTTGCCGCCGCTTTCCAGCTGGCCATCTGGGAAGTCGTCGCCGACATGACCACCGAGAGCAGCACGCTGAGCATGGCCTCGGGCACCTTCCGCGCCTCCAACCTCAACGCCGGCACCACCAGCTACCTCAACACCCTGCTGGGCGTGGCCACCAACTTGAGCATCGCCCCCATGGTCACCGTCCGCGCCCTGACCAACGACGGCGCGCAAGACCAGCTCTTCGAGTCGGTGGTCATCCCGCTGCCCGGGGCCGCGGGCCTGGCCACCGTCGGCCTGGCGGGCGTGTGCTTCTCGAATCGCCGCCGCCGCGTCTGATACGTCGAGCCCGTCCAAGAAACCCATCTCCCGCGGCCGGACTCCGTTCCACCGCGTGCCACCACCGCCCGCCGACCCCGGCGGGCGTGTTCGTGTGCCCCTACCCTCATCCCGATGGCCCGTTACGTCTATACCTATACATTGGGCACCGGGCAGACCACGCCCCCCACGCTGGGCCAGCGCATCAAGGCCGCCATCATCATGGCACTGCTCATGATCACCGGCGCGGCCGTCCTGGCCCTCATCGTGGCCTTTGCCATTGTCCTCCTGCCTATCGCCATCGTGGCGGGCCTGGTCGGCTGGCTCATCATCCGACGCCGCATCCGCCAGGCCATCCGCGCCATGGATGCCGACACGATGGACACCGCCGGCCGCGAGAACGTCCGCGTCCGCAACCGCCCGATCGACGACCCCTACTGAAACTACTCCGCCAGCAACCGCTCGCGCAGCGCCCGCGTCACCTCGCCCACCGTCCCATCGCCGATGGATCGTCCCTCCACCCGCGTGATCGGCAGCACGCCAAAACTCGCGTTGGTGCAGAACACCTCGCCCGCGTCCAGCACGTCGCCGATGGTCAGCAGGCCCTTGCGCACGTCCAGGCCCATCTCCGCCGCCAGCGTCACCACCGCCGCCCGCGTCACGCCCGGCAGCACCGGGCTGGGCATCGCCGCCCCCTGCCCGGCGACGGCGGCCTCCTCGCCCCGCGCCACGGGCGTATGCACCGCGCCGTCCTTCACCACGAACACGTTGCTGACGCACCCGCCGCACACGTGGTTGGTCACCGTGAACACCAGCCCCTCGCTGGCACCCTTGCCCAGCGCCGCCTGCAACTCACGCAATCGCCACCAGTAGTTCAGCGTCTTATGCCCGGCCGTGGGGTCCAGCGGGTTGGCCTTGGCATCGGCGATGGTCAACAGGCCGCCACGCTCGAACAACTCGGCCGGATACACCGTCGACCGTTGCGCCACGATCGCAACCGTCGGCGTGTGCGCACCAGCACCCACACGCAACGCCTCGCGGCGCACCAGGTTCAGGTCGCCGCCGGTCACCGTCAGCCGCAGACGCGCCTCGTCGTAGTCGGCGTGCTCAAAATGCGCTGCGGCGGTATGCTCCACCGCCTCGGCCAAGGGCCCGGCCCGCAGCGACGAGGCAAGCCCCAGTTCCTTCGCAGAGGCCACCAGCCGTTGCACATGCTCGTCCACGCGCACGACGCGCACGCCCGAAGCGCTCCGCCGTGCGGTCAGAGTCTCGAAGAGGCCCACCGCGTGCATGAAGCCCGCGTCGGCCAGCGAGACGCTCGCGCCGGGGTCATCGTCTCGAAGCAGCCTGCCGTTGAGGTATACCGTCGCCATCGGACGCCAGCGTAGCCCCATCGCCGGGCCAACCCGTCTCCTGCACCAGCACGCCACGCCCCCCAAGCCCCAAGGGCAGGTCGTCCAACGCCCCAGACGCGGCCAGATATGCTTGCGGCGGCACGTCGTGGACGACGATGGCCCGGCCCCTACGCCACAACCCTCGATACTCGATCCGCCCCAGCAACAGCCCCGCCACGCGGGGCTGGCCATCGGGCCCCTCGACAATCACCGGACCGCCCGAGGCCCCGCCCAGCCGGCTCCACCCACGCACCATCCGCAGGTACCGCACGGGGCCCTCGCCCCGGTCCAGCCCTTCCGCCCGGGGAAGTGCCGACCACAACGCCACCGCATCGCGGGCCGAGTGCGCCCCAGGGTCGGGCCGATCACTGGTCGGAAAGCCCACCACTAGCACCCCGGAATCTTCGCCGATCTTCCCGCCCAGTTGCCCGGGCATGGCCCCCAGCCGGCGAACCGATTCGGAAAAACGCACCAACGCCCAATCCCCGGCCTCGACCGGCTCTCCCCCGCCACGCAGCACAAGTTCCACGCGCACCAGCACGCCCGAGTGCGGCCCGGGGCCCATCCACACCCACGCGAAGTTGGTGCCCTCGGGCACCGCGTGCGAGGCGGTCAGCAACCATTGTGCAGACACAAACACACCCGAGCCCGACCCCCGCACGTTGGCCCCGAAGAAATCAACACCCACCGGCGTGCAGCCGAAGGCCGTTGTCGCGTCCACGGGCCAGTTCACGCGCTGGGCGGTTTCTTCAAGGCCCGTGATGGTGCACCCACCACACAGCGCCACGACCGCCAGGAGCACCAAACCCAGGCACGCCCGGATCAAGGCTTCACCCGCAGCACGACGATGGTCTGGTCGTCGGGCATCTGCGCCAGCCCCGCGAAACGCCGCACGCCCCAGACCGCCTCGCGCACCAGCGCCCCCGCCGAGATGTCCGGCGTTGCTCGCAGCGTTGCCTCGATCGAAGCAGCAAGCCGCTTGCGACCGTACCGTTGCCCGTCGAAGTCTCGCGCATCGGTCATGCCGTCGGTATACACCGCCACGGTGTCGCTGGCCCGCAAAGGCACGCGGTCCTCCACGAAGGACTGTCCGGGCAGCACGCCCGCGAGCATCCCACCGCCGCTGCGCAGTTCCACCACACCCGATCCCAACTGCCCAACATCCGCCTCCCCCTGCGAGCGCATCAACAACGGCGGCTCGTGCCCCGCGCTCGCATGGACCATCTCGAGACTCAGCGGGTCCACCACGCCGTACCAAAGCGTCACGAACTCGTTGGGCAGCGAATCGCGGCACAGGTCGTCGTTCACCGCCGCCAGGACCGCGCCGGGAGAGGCGTCTCGCGAGACGTGCGCCAGCAGGCTCGCGCGGACATGGCTCATCAGCAACGCCGCCGCCACGCCCTTGCCCACCACGTCGCCCACCACGATCCCGATGCGACGCGCCCCCTCCGCACGAGTCGCACGGTCCAACTCGATGAAATCAAAAAAATCCCCGCTCAACTCCAGGCTTGGCTCCCAACTCGCGCCGAGATCGAGCCGATCGCTCGTCGGTGCCCGACGGGGCAGCATCCGCCGCTGCACGTCGCCGGCCAGCAGCAGCTGACGCTGCAACCGACGCTCTTCCTGCTGCAAACGAAGCAGCCGCGCCTGCCCGATCGCAACCGAAGCCTGGTGCGCAATCGTCCGCAGCACACGCTCCTCGGCGGCCGAAAACTCCCGCACCGTGCGCCCGTACAGCCGGATCACACCCAACGGACGCCCGTCGAAGATCATGCCCGCGTGCAATGCGCACGCCAATCCTTCGGCCTTGGCCCGAGACTTCAGCTGCACCCGTGGGTCGCGCTGGAGATCGCAAACCGCCACGACTTCACCCGCCAGGGCACGACGGTCAAACTCGCGGTCCACCGACAACGGCAAAGGGTTCGAGAGCCAGTCCTCGCTCAGGTTCCGGCTGACGCGGTGCTCCACGTCGCGCTCCTGGGGGGCCAGCCCGGCGCTGGGCTCACGATCATCGAACAGCACCAGCGAGCCCGCGCTCAGCCCGAGCAGGTCCAACGCGCTGTCCAGCGCGATCCCAAGCACGTCGTCCTCGCTGCGAGCCGCGGCGAGCAAGGCGCTCAGCCGCTGCGTCGCGCTCAACTCACGAAGCCGTGCCCGAAGCTCCAACTCCCGATCGCACACCTGGTCGGCAATATCCACCATCAACGCGATGGCCTGCTCGATCTCGCCAGCCAGCGGGCCCTCGGTCGCCGGGCTCTTGCCAACGTGCACCCATCCGATCACGCGACCAGCCGCACGCATCGGCACCGAAAACGCGCGCTCCGAAGCCAGCACCGCAGGGTCCGGCCCCGGATCGGCAAATCGCCACGGCGCGACCGCCTCATCGCCCGCGAGGATCTCTCGCCCGCCAGCGTCCAGCAAACGCACCGGGGCACCAAGCAGCCCAGACAACGTCACGCACAAATGCACAAAGCCGCCATCGCTCAGGAAGTCGGTGATCGACAGCCCGGGCTCTTCATGGGGCCGAACGGATTGGGTTGTTCGGCCTTGCGACATCGCGCGGCGGCCGCGAAACGACGGGGTTACCGGCCTTCGCGCTCGCCCTCTCCCTCCTGCGTCGCGCCAGCCGGCGCCGAGTCCTCATCAAGCCAGACCGCCCGTAACAACGGCACCAACGCGTCACGCCGGGCCGCCTCGCCCTCGTCCAGACGTTCCAGGCCCACGATCAGCGAGACCCGCTCGTCCAGCAGGAACGATACGTACGCCAGGAGCAGCGCGCTCTCACGCGTCGCCACGCGAACATCCTCTTGACCCAACTGCTCCAGCAACCGACGACGCGTCACGTCCAGACGCTCTCGGCCTGGCAACATGTCCGCCTCATACCGAGCGCCCACGTACTCGGGGTGCTCCAGAAGGAACGCCCGGAGGTTCAACGAGGCCGAGAGATCCAACCCGGCCCCGATCTGCGCATGCACACGGCCGATCATCGCCACCGCGTCCCCGGGCCGCGCCGCCAGCGCCATCGTGAACCGTTGCTCGGCCTCGAAGTACCGGCCCTGCCCCAGCATCTCGCGTGCCCTCGACAGGTGCATGTCGTACGCCGACGCACGATCCATCCGAGCGCTGGGCACCCGGATCGTCCCCGCGCTGCTCTTGAGCGTCTCCACCAGCGGCTTCCAGCCCTCCATCGGCAGCGCAGCCCCGCCGGGGCCCACGCCCTGCCCAGCTTCGCCCGCAACGCTCATACCCTCGTTCAGCACACGACGCAATTCATCCAGCTGCGCCCGCAATGGCACCTTGGGCCCAGCCGCATCCGAGCCACTCGGATCGGCCCCCTCAAGGCCCCCCGTGCGCGAGGCAAGGCCCTCCGATAACCGACCGTGCAACTCGGTCTCCACCGCGCTCGGCAAAGGCGCGATACCCGCTGGCAAACCCGTCGGGCCAGCCTCGCCCGGCTCACGCAGCCCCGTCAAGCTGGAAGCGGCCTCGTCACGACGTGCCTCGACATCTCCTAGGAGTTCATCCATGGCAAGCCCGCGAAGGGGCGAGGCGATCACGCCAAACGTCGCCCCACGATCGTCGGCCGCCATCTGGAGCATCGAGGGGTTCAGGCTCCGGCCAGCCGTAAACGCGCTGGTCGACCGCAGCGACAGCGCCATCCCCGGGCCGATCTCGCCGAGTTCCTCGGGCGTTGCGGAGCGCAGCCCCGTGTCGAAATCGCCGCCATCGAACATCGCCATCGACGAAACCGACGAAGCCACCCCGCCCGTGCGAGACGTCAGCAGCGAGCCCCGCAGGTTCCGCGGCGGCGCGCTGCCCACCGTGAGCGCGAACTGATACTGCAAGGCCTCGGTCCCGCGGATGCCCGCCCCAGCCAGGCCGCTCATGAACGAGTCGCGGCGGAAACTGAACAGGTCGTCCGAGCCCACGCGCTGGCGAAACTCCGAAGACAACCCATACCCAACCTCGTCGCGAAAACTCATCCCACCCGGAGCGTTGCCCGTCACGATCGCGTTCCGGAAGCGAAACTCGGCCAGGTAATCCCGCGTCGGCTCGTTGATGCCCGTCCCGCCCACTTGCGTGTTGGCGTCCAGCGCACGCCCATCGCCCAGCGCATACTGCCCAAGCGACACCGACGTGCCCAGCCCGATCGCAAGCCCCGACGCCACCACCATCGCCCGTACGTTGGACATGCCCATCACGGGCCTCCCTTCCGACGCGTTTGACGCCTCTCTGGAAGCGTTCTGTAAGGATAGCACGGCCATCCCACCCGTGTTACGACATCGACCATTCCCAGGGTTCTTCTCCGCCACCCTGATTGGCATATACTAACGTCCAATAAATGTCGCGCTGTACAGGCCCACGAGCCGGGCGCATCCAGACTCGGGGCGTACGATTCAAGCCAGCGCGTGGCTCCCCAAACGACCGGAGGATCGGTCGAGGCCAATCCCCAAGCAGGAGGCACATCCGCATGACCACCCACTTCCCAACCATCGGCCTGCCACGGTTCCACCACGCAACTCTCCTGTTCGCGTTGGCGGCCTTGACGCTGGGCGTGCTGGCGATCCTGCGTCCGGCACCCGCCGGTGCCACCGCCACGCAGCGCGCCAACCCGACCGCCGTGGCCGTGGTCAACCTCGAACGCCTGATCGACGAGCTCGAGGAATACAAGGCCAGGGCCAATGTCGCCCGCCGGGAGTTCGAGAACAGGCAGAAGGAAATCGACAGCCTGACCGAGGAGATCCGCAACCTCGACGCCGACCTGAAGCGTTTGGACCCTTCTACCCAGGCCTTCGCCACGATGCAACGCGATCTCGAGATGAAGCGGGGCTTCCTGGAACTGCGGTTCACACGCCTCATGAGTTGGCAATCGCAGGACGACGCCGTCCTTGTCACCGCCCTCTATGAGAAGGCACTGGGAGCCATCAACGAGGTCGCCAAACGTGACGGCTGGGACGTGGTGATCCACGTCGCAACACAGAATCGGGTGCCCCGCGAACTGAACGTCCGCCCCGAACAGACCCGCGCCTTTGTCCTCGATTGGATCCAGTCCAGGCGGGTCCTGTATGCCAGCGACGCCGCCGACATCACCAGCATCGTCGCCAAGCATATGAACAACCAGTACGCAGCGGGCCGATAGCCGTTCAAGCACTCGCCAGACCACGACCCGGAGAGGCCCGCCCCCGTGCGAACCCAACCCACGACCAATACCTCGCCCAACGCCAGAACCCGGGCCACCACCACGGGGACCCTGGCCGAGATCTTGGGCGCCACCCTCGTGGGCCCCGCCGACATCCCCTTGGCCGACATCGCCCCCCTCGACAAGGCCACCGCTGGCGCTCTCACTTTCATCCGCGACCAGCGCCACGCCGCCGCCTGGGCCACCTCCAACGCCTCGGCCGCCCTGGTCACCAAGGGCGTCCGCCTCGACCAAGGCCCCAACGACGACCGTGCCATTCTCTACGTCGATGACGCCGATCGCGCCCTGCTCATCCTCCTCGAAGCCTTCGCCCAGCATGCCGCCCCGCCCATGCCCGAGGTCGGCATCGATCCCTCCGCCCAGGTCGACCCCAGCGCCACCGTCGACGGTGCCGCCATCGGGCCCATGTGCATCGTCGGGCCCGGGGCCATCGTCCAGCCCGGCGCCATCCTGGTCGCACGCGTCACCATCGGGCCCGATGCCACCGTCGGGGCCCACTCGGTCCTCCACGCGGGAGTCGTCGTTCAACACAATTGCACCATCGGCAGACACTGCACGCTCCACCCGGGCGTGGTCGTCGGGGCCGACGGTTTCGGCTATCTGCCCGGGCCCAACGGGCCCGTCAAGATCCCCCACCTGGGCGCGGTGGTCATCGAGGACCACGCCGAGATCGGTGCCAACACCTGCATCGATCGAGGCAAGCTCGCCGACACCCGCGTCGGTCGAGGCACCAAGATCGACAACCTCTGCCAGATCGGCCACAACGGCGACATCGGCGCCAACGTCATCATCTGCGGCTGCTGCTCCATCGCCGGCAGCGTCACCATCGGCGACGGGGTCACCATCGCCGGCTCGGTGGGCATCGCCGACGGCCTGACCATCGGCGCGGGTGCCACCATCGGCGCCCGCAGCGGGGTCATCAACAACGTGCCCGCGGGCGAGACCTGGCTGGGAAGCCCCGCGATGCCCGCACGCGACGCCGCCGCCAACTACGCCCAGTTCCGAACCCTCGCCAAGGACCTCCGAGCCCTGCGCAAACAACTGCGCGGCACATGACACCCCGCCCACGCATCACGCTGCGATCCGAGGCCACCCTCTGCGGCAAGGGGCTCTTCACCGGGCACGAAGCCACCATCGTGTTCCGCCCCGCCAACCACGGCTTGCGCATGGTCCGACAAGGCCAAGCCATCGCCGTGACCTGCGAAAACCTCGATTCCCAGCCCATCCACCCCGCCTTCGCCGGCCTGCAAGCTCGCAGCACCAACCTGGCCGCCCGGGGCCAGCGCACAGCCACCGTCGAGCACGCCCTGAGCGCCCTGAGCGCCCTGGGCGTCACCGATTGCGACATCGAACTTACCGGCCCGGAAGTGCCCATCCTCGACGGGTCGGCCCTGCCATTCGTCCGCGCCATTGAGCACGCGGGCTTACAGCCGCTGGGCACGGGCATCGAGCCAATCAGCATCAACAAGCCCATCGCCATCGAGCAAGGCAACGCACGCATCACCGCCACGCCACGCGACACGCCGGGCTGGTCCATCTCGTACACGCTCGACTACGGGCCCGACGCGCCCATCGCCCCCCAGAGCGCCCGCTGGGACGGCTCGCCCCAGGCCTACATCAACGCCATCGCCCCCGCCCGCACCTTTTGCCTCGAGCATGAGGCCATCGCCCTCCAGCAAGCCGGCCTCTTCCAAGGCCTCTCCCCCGCCGACATGCTCGTCATCGGCCCACAAGGCCCCATCGAAAACGCCTATCGCCTTGACAACGAGCCCGCCGCCCACAAACTCCTCGACGCCATCGGCGACCTGGCCCTGGCCGCCCGCCCCATCCAGGCCGACATCGCCTGCCACCGCTCGGGCCACGCCCTGAACCACCAGATGGCCAAAGCCCTGGCACGACACGCCTGATCGCGCATAAACCTTCCAAGCCCCGAGCGCCAGCGAGTGGGCTCATCAGAAGCCAATCGGAAGTCCACATGCTTGGTACTTTTTCAACCCGATGACCACCCAGGCGCGCTATCTGCCGGTCATGCGCCCGTACTTGCTTGCATCCCTTGAAATCAGCGGTACGCTCCATCCGAAGCCCCCCGACCTCGGCATCGCCGCCCGGGCGGGAGAATCCAGCCCCCACCACCGCCGCGACCCAACCGGGGCCCGCGGCCGAGGCGGTGACGAGCCCGCGGGCCCGCAAGGGGGTATGTATGAAGCTCGATCTCGATTCGTCCGATGTTCGTTGGGGCAAGCCCGGGGCCCGGGTTCTGTTGGTAACGCAGGCGGGCCGGGCGCGTCTAAACTCTGACGGGAAGCCGAAGTCCGCTTCTCTGGTGTGTGGGGTGCTGGCGGCCGTGATGCTGCTGGCCTTCTTCATGCCGATGGGGCTGTTAGGGGGCTGCGTTGATCAAGCCGCCATGTCCAACCAGATCGGCGCTGCAAGACAAGATCTTGGCGCGTTACGCGATGCCCTGGCCGCTCGCGAACGTGCCCTGCGCCAAGCCTTGGAAGATCCGCAGGCCCCTGCCCATCTCGCTCCCTTTTGGCGGGCCGAGCTTGCCGTCCTTGGAGATCAGCGAGCCGCCGCCGAGCACGCCCTGGACGCCTCGGCCCAGTACGAGCACGACCCCGCAGGCGGTGCCATTACCCGCGCGGTCGGTACCGTGGCGCCATTCGTGCCCGAGCCCTATCGCCTGCCACTTGTCCTCGGCGCCGGGCTTGCGGCATCGCTCGCTCGCGGCGCGCAACTCCGCCGCGCCGGCCGTGCGATCGCGCGAGGCGTCCAATACGCCCTCGACGCCGACCCGGCCCTCGCGCGACAGTTCGCCCAACAAGCCCCGGGCGTCCGCGCCCGGCAGACACACCTCGCCCGAAGGCTCGTCGACGAGGCCCAAGGCAAACGCGCCCCATTCCCGCTCTGATGCCTACCACCTGCGCCCGCACGCCCGCAAGGCCTTCACACTCATCGAACTGCTCGCGGTCATCGCCATCATCGGCGTGCTCGTGAGCATCTTGCTGCCCACCCTCAGCAGCGCCCGCGACAGCGCTCGGCGAACCGCCTGCATGGCCAACCTCGCCCAGATCGGCCTGGCCACCCAGTCATACCTGGACATCGAATCCAAGGGCGTGCTGCCCGTGGTTCGGCCCTTCCACAGCGGCGAGCCCGGCGGCGGAAGCGACCCCAGCCTGCTCGACGTGCTGAGCCAATATCTCGACACGCCAGTGCCCCGGCGAGACTCGCCCGACCAGGACTTCATCCTGGCCAGCAATTCCGTATACCGCTGCCCGGGTGACCACGGCGGGGCCGAGCCACCGCTGTGGGCCAGTTCGGGTACCAGTTACGAATATTTTCCCGGGCTGGTCATGACGGCGGCCGAACTGGTCTTTGCCGCAGGCAGCCCGCGCCTGGAGCGTTCGGTGACCCGCGCCCTGGAGTTGCGGGCCGATGCGGGTCGGCCAGCGCCGCTGCTCAGTTGCGGCGACGACTGGCACCCTTTGCGCCTCGGCGGCCCGGCGCGCAACGCCGTGTACTTCCCGTCGATGCGTGCTGATTGGCTCGAGGAATTCGATTCCAGTGACGCCGAGGCACTCTTTGGCGATATCGGACGATTGTTAGGACTTCCATAGGAACCGGGCATGAACGACCTGCGCGACGACATGCTGCGGACCCTCAGCCGGCTCGAACGCCGGCGCTTCAACGTCCGCGACTTTCGAGAACGGCTGGCCGACTTTGAGCGTCACACGATCCGCGATGCCGACAACTGGCGGCGTTGGACTCGCCGGGGCTGGCCCTTCGCCGCAGGGTTGCTCGTGATCTCCGCCGTCGCCGCCTACTTCGTGCTCCGGCCGATGCCCGTGCCGGATTATGAGAACGGCCGCATCGACACGCTGATGAACTTCACGCTGCTCCAGGAGGAGTTCAACCGCCTGCCTCTGGAGCGTCGCCTGGAGTTGGTCGGGACGCTCATTAAGCGTCTGGACGGCATGAGCGGCAGCGACTCGCTGATGCTGGCGGCCTTTGCGGGCTCGATCCGCGGCAAGGCCCGCGAGCAGCTCGAGGCCAACGCGAGCCGGCTGGCCATCGACCTGTGGGACTCCCTGGCCAGCGAGTACCAGAACGTGCCCGTCGACCAGCGAGAGTATTACCTGGCCGACGCTTTCGTCCGCTTCGAGCAGACCATGGAGATGATGGCCGGTGACGTGCGCGAGCGCACGCCCGAGGAGCGGCTGGAGCGGGCACGCCGCAATGCCCAGCGCGACCAGCAGGCCATCCAGAGCGGGCAGGGCCCCCCCGCCCGGATCATGGGCCGCGCCTTTGACGTGATGAACAACAATGTCGGGAGCCACGCCAGCCCGATGCAACGCCGGCGCGGCGAGCTGCTCATGCGCGACATGACCCGATTCCTCCGGGGACAGGACGTCGGCGGCGGGGGCTGACGGGCCGTACCCTTGCCCGATGCTCCAAACCATCCACGCCCTGGCCAGCACCATCGCACAAACAGAACCGGCATCGGGCGCGCCCGCGGCCAGCGCGTGGTCGCTGTTCGTGCAGTCGATCGACCTGTTCACCATCGTGCTGGCCGCCGGATCGGTCGCCGCTGTCGCGCTGCTCGTGCAATCGCTGCTGGAAATCCGTCGCGACAAACTCCTGCCCGAAGCCGAGTTGCTGCGCCTCGACACCCTGACCCGCGGCGGGCCGCGTTCGGAACTGGTCGGGTATGTCCGCTCGCGCGAGAGCTTCGGTGCGGCCGTGCTTCGTTCGATGCTGGAGGCCGAGGACGCGGCGGGGCCCACGGGCCTCTCGGACGCCGCGGCTCGTGAGTCGGCCCAGATGCAGGCCGACGCGCAGTGCGCTCGCCTGCTGCGCCGGATCGAACCGCTCTCGACCATCGGGAACATGGCGCCGCTGGTCGGCCTGGCCGGCACGGTGTGGGGCATGATCCTGGCCTTTACCACCATCGGGGCCGAGGGCGGGACGGCGGGCCCGGCCCAACTCTCCCTGGGCATCAGCAAGGCGCTGTTCCACACGCTGCTTGGGCTGTGCCTGGCGGTGCCCGCACTGGTTGCCTATGGCTTCCTGCGTTCGCGCGTCGATCGTTTGTGCGACGAAGCGCTGTCGCACACCAACATCCTCGTCGAGCGCGTGGCGTTGCGCATGGCCGACAAGAACACCGGCACGACGAGCGCGCCCGGGAAGAAGCCATGAGACGCCGGCGCGCCACGGGCGAAGCCAAGGGGCACCCTAACCTCACGCCCATGATCGACGTGGTGATGTGCCTGATCATCTTCTACCTGCTGGTAGGACAGATGGCCAGCGATCAGCGCAGCGCGCTGGCGTTACCCAGGTCGGGCACCGGCGACGACCACGCCGACGCGCTGGCCGCGTTCGTCAACGTCCGTCTCGACGGCAACACGCTGGCCTTGGATGTCGATGGTGTACCGGTATCGCTCGACCAGCTCGGCCGGGCCATCCGTGCCGCGCCATCGGTCCACCTGCGCGCTGATGCGGCCTTGACATACGAACGCTTGTGGCCCGTGCTCGACGAACTGGCCCGCTCGGGCGTGCGGGCCGTGCGCGTGGCCGCCGAGCAGAGCACCGGGGCGTTCGGGGAGTTCTGATCGATGCGACGCCACCGAGACCCTCGACACGTCGAAGGCCCCAACCTGGCGCCCATGGTGGACGTGGTGCTGGTGATCCTGATCTTCTTTATGGCCTCGGTGGCCTTCGTGGGGCCCGAGTGGTTCCTGCCCGCGGCCTTGCCCGCAGCGCCGCTGGACCCGAGCACGGCCAAGGCCGATCCGTACGCTTTGCCAGACCCGACTCTGCGCGTACGCGTCTCGATGGTCGACGATCGCCCGGTGGTCATGGGTCTGGGCCCGGGCACGGTCACGCTGGCGAGCTTTGAGGCCCACGCCCGCGAGCAACTCCAAGGCATCGACATCCGCACCATCCGTGTGCGTCTGGGCGGCGACTCGGGCACAACGTGGCAGCATGTGGTGGCGGTGCAGGACGTGCTGACCCGGCATGGCGTGCGTCAGATCTCGCTGGAATCGCCCTGAGCCGGCATTGGCACACGGTGCCTGGTACGTCGACGCTTCAAATTGCCAGCACCGCCGTGGCGACGCCCAGATAGATCAGGATGCCGCTGATGTCCATGAGCGTGGCCACCAACGGGCTGGAGATGGTCGCGGGGTCGAGTTTCAATCGTTCGAGCAGCAACGGGAGCATGGAACCCAGGATGGCGGCCCAGGTCACGATCGCGGTCAATGCGATGGCAACCGCAAGGCCGATGAGCATGGGATCTTCGGTTCGCGCCATGCCTACGGCATGAACGAGTTGCACGGTCGCAAAACCCAGCACGCCCAGGAACAGGCCGAGCATGGCCCCTGTGGCAATCTCGCGGACGAAGACAACTTTCCACTGGCGGGGCGATACTTCGCGCAGCGCGATCGAGCGGATCAGCAGGCTGGCGGCCTGTGTCCCGCTGTTGCCGCCGCACGAGATGATCAGTGGGACGAGCATCGCCAGGATGAGATACGCCGCCAGCGCCTCCTCGAAGGAACCCAGCACCGCGATGGTGATCGACTGGCCCACAAACAGGAAGCTGAGCGGCACGCCACGCTTGCGCAGCATCTCCCACAGCCCGGTCTTGATGTACGGGTCGTCGAGCGCCTCGACGCCGCCGAGCATCTGGATGTCCTCGGTGGCCTCTTCCTCGACCACGTCGGCCACGTCGTCGATCGTGACGATGCCCAGCAGCACGCCCTTGCTGTCCACCACGGGCAACACCGTGCGGTCGTAGTCGAGCATCGCCCGGGCCGCGTGCTCCTGGTCATCGGTAGCACTCAACGCCTGGTACGAGTTGTCCATGATCGACGCGACCGTGGCGTCGGGGTCGGCCAGCAGGATCGAACGGATGTGCAGGTCGTCGATCAACTTCCCCTTGCCGTCGATCACGTAGACCCAGTGCACCGTCTCGGCATCGTGCCCATACCGACGGATGTGGTCGAGCGCCTGGGCGATGGTCCACTCGGGCCGAAGCCGGACGTAGTCGGGGGTCATGAGGCGGCCGATGGATTCCTCGGGATAGCCCAGGATCTGCTGGGTGACGGCTCGGTCTTCAGGGTGCAACTGGTTGATCAGCCGCGTGGCGGCCTCGGTGGGCATCTCGTCGAGCAACGCCGCCCGGTCGTCGGGGTCCATCGACTGGAGCATCGTCCGGGCGGCGCGATCGCCCAACGCCTCGATAATTTCCTGCTGGCGGTCGGATTCGAGTTCGGCGAACGCCTCGCCGGCCAACTCCCGCGGCAAGAGCCGGAACGCCACGGCGGCCTCGGTTGGTTCGAGCAGGTCGAGCACCGCCGCCACGTCGAAGGGCGGCATCGTGCCCAAGGCCTCGCGCAACTCGCGATAGCGACGGCTCTCGATCAGTTCTCGGACCTCAACATGGAGCAATTCAGCCGTTGGGTTCATCCCCCAATGGGAGCGCCCCGTTGAGCCCTTGGCAAGCGGGCCCGAGCCGAAAGCGACAGGTATCAGCACTCTATCAATTTGATTGATAATGATAGAGTCTGCTTGTACTGCCCCGATTGAACGCGTGGACGTGCCAGAGATCCCTCGAAACACGCCGTGCCTTTGGGGCCTATCCTCCAAGACGGGTGCATCCGCCGCGTGGTGGCGTGCGGATCGGCCCTTCGCCGGGCTCTCAGGCGAGCCGGGGTGGAATTGTATCACGAACATCTGGGCCTACGGGTATTCCCTTGAGGCCTGCCCAACGCTGGAGCGAAGCAGATGGCAAAACTGTTCTATTCGATGGAAGAGACCTGCAAGAAGCTCGGCAAGTCCGAGCGCGAAGTCCTTTCTCTGGTCGATTCCAACCGCTTGGACAAGTTTGTCGACGGCGACAAATTGATCTTTAAGGTTGACCAGGTCGACCTGCTGGCCGAAGGCGATGATGAACTGCCCGGGTTTGCCGACGACTCGGGCATCGGCTTCGAAGAAGAGTCCCCCATCGGGTTTACCAGCGATGCCAAGGAGCAGACGGGCATCAGCATCTTCGATGCCGACGAGGTCGAGGAGGCCGACGCGGCCGCCCAGACCCAGATCACCAACGCCCCCAGTTTCGGGCTGGAGACATCCGCCGACCCGGCCGCTTCGGGGAGCGGGCTGTTGGATATGACCCGCGAGGCCGACGACACCTCGCTGGGTGCCGATCTTCTGGAAGACTTTGGCCTGGGCGAGGGCGAGGGCTCGACGGTGGGCGAGGGCGTCGGAGCGGGTCGCGCGCTGTTTGAAGACGCGGGTGCATCCGCTGGGCAGCCGGCGGCGATCATCTACGCCGAGGAAACCCTTGATCCCGGCCCTTCGATGGCCGCCATGTTCGCGTGCTTCGGGTTGTTCTTGGTGATGGCCTTCGCCTTTGCCCTGATTGTCTCGATCACCACGGGCGCGGGCGTTGTCACGGACCTGATCGACGGTCTGAGCATCGCCGTCCTGGCGGGCGCGATGGCCGGTGTAGTGCTGGTGCTGGCGATTATCGGGTTTTTTGTGGGCAAGATGACCAGCTGACCACAACCGACATCGCTCGACATTGGGATTGTCCACAGCCTTCTGCCGGCCCATCTGGCCGGTTTTTTCATCATGACCCTGTTGCAACGCGATGTGGACAACCTGTTGCTGGGGCTCTTGGGTTGATGGGTGTCCGTGCCCGGCTGCTGGCGGTTGTGGCCGCGACGACGACCGACAACGGCCCCGAGCGCCTGACGACAGATAACCGATCGCTGCCCGTCCGACGTAAATCATTGTCAAAGCTGTGTTTGTGGCCTGTTGTTTGGGAATGATCCACAACCCGACAAGCGTAACGACGACGACTACTACTTTATAGAGATCCCTTAGGAGATAGAGAGCGACCCGCCTTCCGGTCCTTCCGGTTGCGGGTTGTTGTGGATAGTTTGTTGAAAGCCTCTGCTGGCTGGCAAGTGGGGCACCAAACGCTTGTCCGTTGCCCGATGGTGTCTTGCTCCAATCGTGTGCCGCAGGTCGTGCATGGCTGGCCCCCACGCCCATAGACATGGTGGGCGCGTTGGAAATCGCCGGATTGGCCCATGGCATTCCGATAATCTCGGACGGTTGATCCACCCGCCTCGATGGCCTCACGCAGGATCGCGACAATGGATCGCCCGAGTTCGACCACCCCGGCCTGGGGAATGTCGCAGGCAGGGGTACGGGGATGCACGCCAGCACGATGCAGGGCCTCGTCGGCGTAGATGTTGCCAACACCTGCCAGGAGGCTCTGGTCGATCAGGGCGGCCTTGATGGGCCTGCGGACCGGGGTGAGTAACCCCGACAACTGCATGGGGTGCAGCTTCAAGGCATCGGGGCCCAGAGATTTCCAGATGGGCAAGGATTCGGGACTGTCCGCCAGCCAGAGCCCGCCAAACCGCCGGGGATCCCGGAAGTGGAGTTTCGAGCCGTCGGTAAACCTCCAGGAAGCATGGACGTGGTTGGTGGGAATGACGGCACGCCCTGGGTCCCAGAGCAGCTGTCCGCTCATTCCAAGGTGGATCCCAAGGGTGCGGCCGTCGACCGCGACGATTGCCAGGACCTTGCCCTTCCGCGAGATTCCATGGATCTTGGCACCCAGGAGGAGTTGGGTGGCGTTCAGCCTGGTTGGTGCAATGGGCGTTCGCTGGCGTGAGAACCCGCCGGGGGGGTCGTCAGGGCCCACGGCGACGTCCCGGCGGTGGAGCGTTGCACGTGCGACGGTCTGGCCGCGGAGCAGCGGTTCGAGACCTTTGCGGAGGATTTCGACCTCTGGCAGTTCGGGCACGTTCGAGGGTATGGTCTTGTGCGGGTCTTGGGCGATCCTGCCGTATTGGGTGTACCCTGTGCTTGCGAGTTGGCTCGGCTAGTCATCTACTCATAGATGGGGACATGGATGGATCGTCGGGCATTCGAGGCCATGGCCGTGGAGCACCTGGACGCGGTGTACCGCTTGGCGTACCACCTGACGCGCAGCCCCGAGCGAGCCGAGGAACTGGTGCAGGAGGTATACCTCCGGGCGCTGCGGAGTGATACGTGGGAGAACTTCGCCGAGCGTGGCGGTGGGATGCGTGCGTGGTTGTTCACGATCGCGCACAATTCGTTTTATTCGGACCTGAAGAAGGAAGGTCGCCGCCCGAGCCCGGTGGGCGAGTTTTATGATGCCAGCGATAGTGAAGTGGGCCCGGGCGAAGCGTCGCCCGCATGGGACCGGGCCAGTTTTGATTGGGATCAGGTGGATGATGCGCTGAAGACTGCCATCGAAGAACTGAAGCCCGAGTTCCGCGAGATCCTGCTGCTGTGGGGTGTCGAGGGCCTGAAGTATCGTGAGATCGCCGAAATACTGGAAGTCCCTATCGGCACGGTCATGTCCCGTCTGCATCGGGCCCGAAAACTCGTGGCTGACACGTTGTCGTCCGATCCGTCTGTCTTGGAGCGGCTTGGAATTGATCGGCTATCGCGGGATGAAAACGGGTTGGCTGGGCGTTGATCGATGAGTGGACTCTGTGTGGCTTGCGTTTTGAATGAGTGGCGGTTGATCACGTTGGAGCGGAATTGATGGCCCAAGACAACCCCAACCCGGCCGAGCCGAATCGCCCCGACGATCGTTCGCGTGATCGTTTGGATCGCATGGCCTTGGAGCGGCTGGCGCGTTGTGCGGCCGATGGCGAGTTGAGCGAGGCCGACGCACGCGAGTACGAATCCGCCAAGGCCTTGCACCCCGAGCTGGAGCGGTTGGAGTCGAGCGAGCGTTCGATGCGTCGCGCGGTGGGACGTTGCATGGGCGAGGTGACGTGCCCATCGGCGTTGCGTGCGCGGGTGATGGGAATGCTTGACCGGGAGGGTATGGAGCGGCCCGAGTTGCAGCCCGAGACATTGCTGGCCGGTACCGGCTCTTCCAACGGCGGATCGGCGGGCTCCGAAGCCGGGCCCTTGCGATTCCCGGTGTGGAAGCGTGCGTTGGCGATGGCGGCGGCGGTGGCCTTGCTGGTGGTGGGTGTCGTGTACTTGCAGAACGGTCCGGGCACGGTGCAGGCCGACATGCCCACGGGCATCCAACTGGCCGGGTACATGTCGGGCGAGCACCATCGCTGCATCGGCGCTCCCGAAACGTTGCGGAAGTTTACCGAGCGCGATCTGGAGCGTGTGCCGGCGGCCTTCCGCGACGTGTTGGGCGAGCAGGTTTCGACCGAGCAGTTGCTGCTGGGCGACGCGACGTTCATCGCCGCCGGCAAGTGCCGAGTGCCGGGCAAGGGCCCGTCGATCCACCTGTTGTACGAGGTGTTCAACTCGCTTGGCGAGCGCGTCGAGGTGAGCTTGTACGTCCAGCGTTGCAAGGACGATCGGTTCGAGCCCGGCAAGGCGTATGTCATCGGCGACGAAGGCTCGAGTGGAGGCCACGTCATCGGTTGGCGCCATGGGGAAGTCATCTATTACCTGGTGACCGGCACGCCCGAACTGACCCGTGACATGGCCGACAAGTTGAACGCTCCACAACTGGCTGGCGCATTCTGATCTCTTGGTGGCTGCTTGAGCCTGACGGGCCCAATGGGGCCTGTTTTTTTTTGGATCAGAACGGGACTTCGACGGTGAATGTAAAGAAGCGGGTGTCGTCGGTTGGTTCCTTGACGACGGGGAAGCCGAAGTCGAAGGCCAGCGGGACGGGGGTGAGGGCCGGGACGGTGACGCGCAGGCCGAAGCCGGCGGTGATGCGCCAGTTGTCGACTCCGGGGCTGTTGGTGATGGTGCCCATGTCGGTGAAGAGGACGAATCGGAAGTTTTCGTTGAATACTGGCTGCTGGATCTCGGCACTGGTGAAGAGTTCCCAGGTGCCGCCGACCTGGTCCCTGCCGAGTTGCCCGGTGTCGTTGCGGATGCCCACGGGCCCGATGCCGCGGATGCCAAAACCTCGGAAGCGGGCGCCGCCGGTGTTGAGCCTTTCGAAGATGGGCACGTCGCCGACGGCGTCGGGGATGTAGCCCACGCGTCCGGAGAAATTGGCGACGGTTGCACGGCCGAGGAAGTCTTCCACGATGGGGACGTAGACGATGCCCGAGGCCCGGATTCGAGTGAAGTCCCAGTCGTCTGTGAGGAGGCCGGCGCGTTCGATGCTGGCCTGGAATGCCGAGCCTCTGGTGGGGAGGATGGGCTGGTCGAAGCTGGTTCGGCTGATGGTGAATCCGGCGATGTCCAGGAGGCTTGTGCCTCTGGATTGGAAGAGGTCGACGGGTCGGTCTTCGCGGATTCTGGAGATGTCGACTTCTTCGAGTCGCATGGAGGTGCTTGCTCTCCAGCGTTGCCCGAATCGTCGGCCGACGGCGACGGTGCCTCCCGCGCGTGCTTCTCTGAACTCGTCGTAGTTTCGTGTGCTGTAGTACCCTTGGGTGTCCAGTGAGAAGTTGCCTTCGAAGAGGAATGGCTCTCGGAACTGGAGGCTGTAGTTCTGGCTGACCGAACCGGGCTGGATGTTGAGCGCGACTTGCTGTCCGCCGCCACGGAAGGCCCTTCTACCGGCGAATTCTTCCCAGCTTTCGGGGAAGTCGAAGAGGTCGAAGTTTCGCTCGGTGATGCTGATCTCGCCGATGACGCCGCTGTCGCTGCTGATGGCCGCCCCGACGGAGAAGGTTGCGGTGTTGGTCTCGCGGAGGCTGATGAGCACGTCGCGATGGTCCTGCCCGGGCATCGGTTCCTGGAGGACCAGTCGGATGTCGGGGCGTCCGGCCGGCCCGAAGAACCCGGTGTTGGTGAGGTTTCGTCGGGTGTTGTCGCCCGCGGATCGATCGACGGTTCGTTGTTCGTGGATATCGGCGGGGGTATCGGGTTCGAGTTCGAGGTAGCGCATGATGACGCGCAGCTGGGTGATGGTGTTGCCCACGACATTGACGAGCCCGACCCTGCTCATGGGCCCCTGGACGATGCGCACGCGCAGGTCGACGAGGTTGTCGTTGGCGTCGGTGAGCTCCTCGGTCTCGACGCGGCAGGTGGTGTAGCCCATGCGTGTGAGGGCGGCGTAGATGTCTTCGACGCCCTGGCGGATGAGCGAAGCGTTGTAGATGTCCCCGGTCTTGATGGACAGGAGCCCGCGGACCTGCTCGGCGCTGAGCACGGGCTGGAACTGGGGGTTGCCCTGGGCGTCGGCGTACTCGACGACGATGTCGCGGACGGTGTATCGCTGGCCCTCGGCGACGTGGAAGACGACGATGACCTCTCGGTTGTTTGGTGCGTCGATGCGTTGCCAGCCGGCGCGAACGTCGACGTACCCCCGGTCTCGGTAAAACCGGATAAGGCTTTGCACGTCCTCGTCGGCCTGCCGCTCGTCGAAGTAGCCGCGGGAAAGGACGGGCGTGTAGGCCTTGGTCTCGACCTGGGAGCGCAGCTGGCGATCGCTGAAGACGGCGTTGCCCTCGAAGCGAAGGCCGGTGACGCGCAGTTGGTCTCCCTCGCGCACGCGGAGGAACAGTTGCCCGGTCTCGGCGACCTCGGACAGGTCCGCGGTGACCTGGGCCTGGGTGTAGCCTCGGGTGCGGTAGGCCTCTTCGATGTCCCGGGCGACGGCCTGGATCTGCACCGGGTCGATGGGGTTGAGCACCAGCACGCTGCTGATCTCGCCGATCTGCTGGTCGCTGAGCACCCGGTTGCCCACGGGCTGGACCACAAAGACCAGCGGCTGGGGGTCGAGGGTGAAGACCACTACCACCGAGCCGTCGTCCTGGAGTACGGCCTCGACGACGATGCGGCGGAATCGGCCCAGGCGGTCGAGCGTGCTGCGGTCTTGCAGGAGGATGGCCGGGTCGAGCGGGGCACCGGCCCGCGTGCGGATCTGGTTGCGGGCGGTAGTTTCGAGGGTGGGGTCGAGGTTGGCGTATCCGCCGCGTTCGGTGGGCCGACGCAGCACGATGGCCCGTACGGGTCGATCGGCCAGTTCGGTGATGGGCCCGACCACCTCGTCGAGCGGATCACGGGCGACGGGCGACTGGGCAAGCGCTCCCGCGGCGGCCACGAGCAGGGCGGCCACGGACATGCCCAGGGGCCACAGGCCCGGGCGGGTGCCTCGATGGGTGTGCGGCGTGGTCAATGCCCCGGACAGTACCGGCGATAGCGGCCACAAACAAATCACCGGCGGGTCGGTGGAGCCGGCGGGGGCTGTGCCGGATCGTCGAATTGGCTCTGGAATTGGCTCTGGCCCGGGTCTTGTTGGGGAGTTGGTGCGGGATCGAACAGGAAGAGCACCAGGGCGATGTTGGCGGCGTTGAAGCCGGCGTGCATGGCAATGGGCACGCCCAGGCCCTTGAACCGCTCGTAGGCCACGCCGATGGCCAGGCCCAGGACGAAGAGGGTGGGGATCTGGTGCCACGGGACGGTGTCGCCCACACGATGGACCAGGGCGAAGGCGGCCGCGGTGAGGATGACCGCCAGCCAGGCCGACCCGGTCATGCGCAGGAGCGAGGTCTGTACGAAGGCCCGGAAGATGAGCTCCTCGATGATGGCGGCACCCAGGATGGCGGTGATGATGATGACCCAGGTCCAGGGATCGCTTGTGTTCTGGCGGATGAGTTCGAGGGTGGGGTGGGCGATGTTGGCGACTTCCTCGTTGGTCAGGTATTGGAAGGCCAGGCGTGAGGCCTCGCCCGCGGCGGCGACAACGGGGAAGGCGATGATGATGGCCACCAGACCCAGGGGCACGTCGCCCACGCCGAAACGCATGCCCTCGTCGTGCTCTCGCTTGTTGAGCAGGAAGACCATGACCGCGCCGGCAAAGGCACCGAAGAGTGCCGACCCCAGTTGCGTCAGTGCCTGTTCCCTGGTATCGCTGTCGGCCAAGGGCTGGAGCGGCCCACCCAGGCTTGCGAGCCAGTCCCAGAGGGACGTGACATGGGAGAATGCCTGGGCACCGAAGATCTGGGCCGAGACGACCACGAACGCGCCAAAGAGCCAGACGGGCCACTGGTAGGCCACGACGTCTCGCTTGCCCGCCCGGCGGAATGAGCCGGGGCGGATGAAGTCGGCCAGGAAGAGGATGACCAGCACGAGCGGGGCGGCGATCCGGATGCTGATGGCCAGCCAGTCGGCCGGTGTCAGAGCCCGGGCGCTCTCGCCCAGGGGTGGGGCCGCCTGGACCTGGCCTATGGCGGTCTGGGCGATCAGCAGGCACGCGAGCGCACCGGCTGCCAGCCCCGTGCGGGGCGTGATGAGTGGAGGACGTTGTTGGTGAACAAGCGCCACGCTGGTCAAGGCCTTGGGCCCTCCGCGCGCACGCGGGCATCGCGCACGGCCCTTGGCATCGGCCATTGGCCCCCGCGGCGCGGAAAGAATTGTTGGTTGCCGGGCCTTCAGGCGGCGACGGCGGCCATCGCGCCCTCGCGGGCGAACGACAAGCCGACGCGTTGGCTGCCGTCGGGCAAGAGGCGGACATGGGCGATGCGGGCTTCCACTGTGTCGTCGGGCCCCAGGATGGCCCGGCCGCTATCGGCAATAAGCACGTCGATGGGCTCGCCCACGCGCAGTGGACGGTCGCTCTTGACTTCGAGCAGCAAGCCGCCCAACGAGACGTCGATGGCGCGTACGGGCAGGTAACGCAACGCGTTGCGGACAAAGACCTTGCCGGCCCGATTCACGGTTGTGCGGCGGAATCGGCGGCGATCGGCTTCTTGGCGGAGTTGTTCCATGCCACGGCCCTTCTGGCGGCTTCCTTGCCGTCCGGACCCTTGGTATCGTCATAACCGACAGGATGCGACAGAATTTTGGTGCTCATGAAGACCGATAACAAATATCCCATCTTGGGTGCCACTGATCCCCCACTGTTTCCTTGGTAGGGACAGAGAGGCGGACTGCGTTCTTACTGCGTTGCTGCCGGGTCTTGGTCTTCGGGGTCGATGGGGCGGCTGATGGTGTGTTTGCCGACGAACCAGCCGTAAAGGTCGGCCAGTTGGGCCCTTTGATCGATGAAGGGCCAGGTTGGGCTGTCGGGGGGCACGGGCTGGCTCGTGGTGGGGCAGGTGGTCCAGCCCCGGGGCGGGGTGAGGGTGATGGCGCGGGCGTGCTCGCCGGCGTGTTCGAGGGCGATGGTGGTGGTACGGTGGGGCGGCAGGGCGCCCTCGACCCGGCTCGGCCACTCGACGGCGATGATGACGGTGGGGTCGACGATGAGGCGTTCCCAGCCCAGGGCGGCGAGCTCGTCGGGGCTGTTCAGGCGGTAGGCGTCGATGTGGACGAGGGTACTGCCGGTGCCCTCGTACTCGTTCATGATGGCGAAGGTTGGGCTCGAGACGAGGCTGGGGTCGATGCCCAGGCCGGCGGCCAGGCCCCGCACGAGGGTGGTCTTGCCCGCGCCCAGTTCGCCTTCGAGGGCGAGGATGTCTCCGGGCCTCAGCGTGGCGGCCAAAGCCTTGGCCCAGGCTTCGGAGGCCTGGGGCGAGTCGGTTTCCAGGTGCTGGGGCTCAGCCATGCTCGAATCCTTGGTCGGAGGCGTCGAGCGTGGAGCCGTCGGGCAGGATGACGATCGCCGCGGGTGCGCCGGCGACGACGCGGCCGACGCGGGTGATGGGCGTGCCGTTGATCTGGCTGGGCATGTTGGCGTTGGGCGGTGCGGTGAAGAAGAGTTCGTAGTCTTCGCCGTCGGCCAGGGCGGCGTGCAGGCCCTTGGCGTCGGTGTGGATGGGGATGGCGTTGGCATCGAGTTCGATGCGCACTTTCGACGCATGAGCAACGCGTGCGGCGTCGACGCCCAGGCCATCGGAGAGGTCGATCATGGCGTGGATGCGGCCGGCCAGTTGCTTTGCCTCTTCGATGCGTGGGTTGGCGCGGGCGTGGCGTTGGTTGGTGAGCGAGCCGCCCAGGGCGTTGGTGACGTAGGCGAAGTCTCCCTCGCGGGCGGTGCTTCGCAGGATGGGGTTGCGTGCATGGCCCGCGACGGTGACGGTCAGGACGATGGGGCCGGGCATGTCGCTGGGCAGTGAGGCGATGTCGCCGCCCACGAGCGGACATTGGAAGTGTCTGGCCCATCGGGCCATGTGGTCGAACAGTTCGTCGGCGTGCGGATAGCCCGCGGGCAAGAGGGCGGTGGCCAGCGCCCATGCGGGCGTGGCGGCCATGGCGGCGATGTCGCTGACCGAGCGGACGATGGCCTTCCGCGCGACCAGTTCGAGCGGCAGGTGGTCGTCGTAGTGGCGGTGCTGGACGGTGTGGTCGATGGTGACCACCAGAGGGTCCGGGTGGGGTGCCAGCACGGCGGCGTCGTCGCCCGGGCCGACGAGCACGTGCGGGCAGGCGTGGGTAAGGTCGGCCGAACGATGGGCGATGTGTTGGAGCAGTTCGCGTTCGCGCACGGCTATTCGAGGTAGGTGTACCCGGCCAGGCCGTTCTCGTAATAGCGCATGAGTGCGGCACCGTCGGCGACGGAGAGCCGGTTGGTGCGTACGGCCCGTTCGACGTCCTTTCGCATGGCGCGTCGCAGTTCATTGTCGTCGTACTGGAGATAGCCCAGGACCTCTCGGACGGTGTCTCCCTCGACGACCTCGGCGATGGCCCAGGAGTTTTCCTCGTCGTCGAGTTCGATGTGGACGGCGTGGGTGTCGCCGAAGAGGTTGTGCAGGTCTCCGAGCACTTCCTGGTAGGCACCGACGAGGAAGATGCCGACCTCGTAGGGCTCGCCTTCTTTGATGTCGTGCAGGAGCAGGGCGTCGTCGGCCTCTGTGCCGTCGGTTGCGGGGAAGCGTGTGATTGCTCCGTCGCTGTCGCATGTCATGTCGGCCAGGATGCCGCGACGGGTTGGGCGTTCGTCGAGGCGTCGCAGGGGCGCGACGGGGAAGAGCTGGTCGATGGCCCAGGCGTCGGGCATGGACTGGAAGAGGCTGAAGTTGCCAAAGAAGGTCTCTCGGACGACGCCCGCGAGCGGCCGGACGTCATCGACGAGGATGTCGTCTTCGTCGACGGCGTCTGGCCTGGCGAGCAGGCCGGCGGCGATGGCCTTGAAGAGCCTCTCGGCGGTGGCGCGCATGTCGAGGCTCAGGTGCCCGTACTGGAAGAGGCTGATGGCCTCGTCGCGGGCGGCCAGGGCGTCGTGGCTCAGCTCGGCCAGGCGTCCGTCCTTGAGACTCTCGTAGGTGGAGAGCAGGTCGACGACGGGACGGGGTGGGTCGTCCATCGCGTCGAGTTGGGCCTTGACCGCGGCGGCATCGACGGGCCCGGGCAACCCGCTGGAGGCCAGCACCTCGACCACGAGCATGCTGCCGTGGGCAACCATGGCACGGCCCGACTCGCTGAAGATGTTGGGGTGTGGTTGTTCGGCCTGATCGCAGACGGTCTTGATGCGGTAGACGATGTCGGCGGCATACTCGTGCAGGTCGTAGTTGACGCTGCTGTCGGTGGCGCTCCGGCTCCCGTCGTAATCGATGCCAAGCCCGCCTCCAACGTTGATGTGGGTGATGCCCGCGCCCATGCGACGCAGTTCGGCGTAGGTCCAGGCGAGTTCGGTGATGGCGGCCTTGAAACTGATGATGTCGCAGACCTGGCTGCCGATGTGGAAGTGGACGACCTGAAGGCTCGAGAGCATGTCGGCGCCGCGGAGCTTCTCGACGGCCTCGACGAGTTGGGCGGCGGTGAGCCCGAACTTGGCGGCCTCGCCCGCGGACCCTTGCCAGCGGCCCATGCCCTTGGCGCTGGGCTTGATGCGCACGCCGATGCGGGGCGTGATGTTGTGCTGTCGGGCGATGCGGATGATCAGGTCCAGGTCGCTGGGACGCTCGACGATGGGGTAGATGCGGTCGCGGATGCGGCTGGCCAGGACGACCGTCTCGATGTATTCCTCATCCTTGAACCCGTTGCAGACGATGGGCAGCTTGGGGCTGTCGGCGGTGAGGGCCAGGACGGCCAGCAACTCGGGCTTGCTGCCCGCTTCGAGGCCGAACCGGTATCGGCTGGCGGCGTCGCGGATCTGCTCGCACACCGAGCGTTGCTGGTTGACCTTGATGGGATAAACGGCCTCGTAATGGCCTTGGTAGCCCTCTTCGGCGATAGCGCGGTCGAAGGCATGGCGCAGGGCGGCCATGCGATGGTCCATGATGTCGTTGAAGCGCAACAGCACCGGCGCCCACAGCCCGCGCTCGCGCAGGCCGGCGACAATCTCGGCGATGTCGATGCTCGGGCCCTCGGGCCCACGCGGGCGGACGCACAGGCGGCCGTGGTCGCCCACGGCGAAGTAGCCCCCACCCCAGCGAGACACGCCGTAGAGGTCGGCCGAGTCTTGCGGGGTCCAAGAGCCGTTGGCGGGCTGGGGCGGGCGGGTGGCGGCGATGTTGGTGGTCGAGGTGCTCACCCGCAAGGGTATGGGGGTCGGGGCGTCTTAGACTTGGGCCCATGAGCGAGGAACCCATGAGCCGGCGGTGGATTCTCGGCAACGCCCTGGGCGTGGCGGGGATCATACTGGCGATTCTGGTGGGCATGGCCTGGCTGGGCACGCCCATCTGGCGGTTGGCCCTGCTGGGGGCGGTCATCGCCTTCATCATGCTGGGAGTCTGGCGGCTGAAGGTCGTGGCCAAGCAACGGCTGGAGCGAGATGGGGCCGAGAGCCTTCTGCGGACCTTTGCCCGGCCTTGGGTGCGTGTGGGGCTGGCGCTGCTGGCGTTTCCGACGGCCATGCTGTGGTTCTCGCTGTTCGGGCTCATCGGGAGTGGGTCTCGTGGCAGCGTGCTGGTGTCGATTTTGGGAAATCTTCACATGGGCGTGCTCTTTACGGGCATGGCGCTCGTGGCCGCGGCGTTCGTCCGCGGCGGGAAGGAACCGCGCTGCGCCCGGTGCGAGTATCTGCTCGAGGGCGCGCCCGAGGGGGGTTACGTAGTCTGCCCCGAGTGTGGGCAAGGGCTGCTGACGTATGGCACGATCGTGAAGGGCCACAAACGCATCATCTGGCCCATGGTCGTAGCGGGGGTGGTGATCGCGGTGATCGCCTTCGCCGGCATCGGCGTGTTCTCTCGCGGGTCGGCCTCCATGACACGGCTTCTGCCCACGGGCTCGCTCATCAAGGAAGTCACCACCGCCCCACGCGGCTTTACCAGCACCGAGTGGGCCGAACTGCTGAACAGGCAACTCTCGCAAGAGCAGACCGAACGGTTGTTCGAGGGCATGCTGGGCCTGCGCGAGAAGCGCGGGTACTACGACCATCAGGCCGAGGGCTGGATGGATCGTACCGCGATGGCCTCTGTCGTGCCGGTGGAGATGATCGAGCGGTACTACGCCGGCATGCTCGAGCTGTGGCTGGCGGCACCCGATGTGGTGAAGCGCTCGGACACGCAATGGACGCAGTTCGGCTTTGGGGCCGACCATCGCGGGAACATCAGCGTGCCGTCGTCGGCGGTGCTCCAGATATGGTTCGTGCCCGAGACGCTCACGATCGACGGCGCGCCGGCGACGTTGGTCCACGACCCCCAGGGGCCCTTGTACGGCATCAACCTGAACACGACCGACCGGAGTTTTCGCGGCATGACGCGCGAACTGGTGACGCCTTCGCTCCATGGCCCAAGGGCCACGCTGACGCCGCCGCCAAACGCGACGGTGGAACTGGCGGGCACGGGATGGCTGTACGTGGTGCCGCATGGCGGTGCGGTGCCAGGCGGGGCGGTGTGGTCGCGTCGGGTGGACGTTCGCAAGACGGTGCGGGTCGTGCCGTAGCGGGTCGCGGGGCATCCCCGGGGGCCGTTGGATGGAAGATCTCTATAAGAATGGCAGCCGGAAACGGCAAGCCCCCAGCGAGCGCGAGGCCCGCGAGTGGCCCGTGGCGGGAGAGTGTGGGATGGGTGGGGGCTCGTGGCGGGTAGTAGGTGGTGGCGAAACCTGCGGGCCGGGCGGGTGGCCGCCGAGGCCCGGCTTTCGCCTCACCGCCGCGTGTATTCCTCGTAGGCGGCCATGTACAGGTCCAGGTCGTGCCGGTCGGTCACGCCGTCGGCGTTGAGGTCGATGCGGCGGGCGCTGCGGGCGTAGAGGTCGGTCAGGGCGGCCAGGTCGAGCGCGTCGACCACGCCATCGTCGTTGAGGTCGAGCATGGACAGGGTCACAAGGCACAGCGGCCCGACCGAGTTGGTGTAGGCCTGGTGGAAGAGCCACGCGTCGCGCTTGGTCGTCGGGTTCGAGGTATCGTCGGTCACCAGCGTGTGCGTCGACCAGTAGGCGCAGCCGTTGGCCGGGTCGGCCTGGGCGTCGGCGATGTTGGCCCATGTGAGCAGGTATTGCTCGTCGTAAGGCTGCGGCGGACCGGTGCGCACCACGGTTTCGACGCCACCGACAATATCCGTGTAATTGCTGTTGAGGCGCACGCGGCGGATCTGCGGCCAGGTCGTGCCGTCCGAGTAGGTGTACTCGATGAAGGCCTGGCCTTGGCGGTTCACCACGATGACCGGGTGGTAGCGGTCGCCCTCGTCCTTTTCGATGTTACCGGGGATGCGCCCCTCGGCCACGATCGATGGCAGCCAGTCCGTGGGGGTCGCCGAGCCGAAGTTGGCCAGGTCCGGATCGATCACGTACCACTGCACCACCCACTGATCTTCGTACCATGCACCGGTGTCATCCACCGGAAGCACGGCGTGGACTGCGAAGATGCGAAACTCGTTGCTGGTATCCTTTGCCAGCACGGCAGAGTGGAAATAGGTTCCCTGGGCCAACGGGCCCCAACTCGTGTCTGGCGTCCTTGGGCGTGTCACAGGGAAGCCGCCCTCAAAGTTGGTCTGCCAGTACTGCAAGGAACCATCGACCGTGTTGTCCAGCAACGCCGTGCCGGTCGAGTTCGTTCGCTGCTGGAGCGTCCACTCCTCTCCGGTGGGTTGCGAGTCATCGTAGAAGAGGCCTTTCAGACGGATCTTCTCGAACGGGCCGGTAACCGACCAGATCGTCTCGGGCACGCTGATGATGAAGGTGGCGTTCTCGACCTGCTCGAAGGGTGCCTGCACGACAAAGCCGAAGATGGATTCGTCTTCGAGAAGTACAAGGGGGCTCCCACCCTCGAATGGTCGCACGACGGTCATGTCACCCTCGCTTGGCCGATCGCCGTCAAGGATGGATGCTGTACCCCCGTCGTGCTCGTAGGGGATGATGTAGACGAACTGGCGCAACACGGGGAACAGCGGTGGCGATCCATCGCCGCCAACGGAACAACTTTCGGGCACGGAGTTGGTCGCCACGATCAGGGCGCCGGACCGGTCGTCGGCCTCCCCCGAAATCGTGTGGAAGCCCATGGAAGACATGCGGGCCGTGAACTCGACGGGCTGATGGGCCCCCAGGGTCTTGTACGGCTCGATGAGCGTGCTTCGCAGGTTGAACGCCTCGCCGCCGCTGCCCGCCGAGCCGCCGCTGCCGGTGTAGTACCACCACTGCGTGCCGTCGAGCGGGTCGGACGCGCCGAAGTTGGCACCAGACTTGTTCACCGACAGGTGCAGCATCGCCAGGCTGGCGCAATGGTTGATCTTGCGATCGCCCTCGGCCTCGTTGTACAGCACCCACAGGCGGTTGTGGATCGGGTCGTGGTAGGCCCTGGGATCCAGCAGCGTCGTGCCGCTCGTCTGCGTCAACTCGAATGGAAAATCTGGATCGTCGACAACGCGTTCGTCCAGCGGCGTGATGGACATGGCCTTGGAAAACAGCGACAGGTATCGTGTTCCAGCGGCCACCACGCCCAGGTTGCTGACGCCCACGGCGGGCGAGGTAGACCTGGATCCCTCGTTGTTGGCTCCGTCGGTGGCGTTCTGTAGGTGGGCCACGTACTCGACCGGAGCGGCCTGGCCCAGCGCGACACTCACCGGCCATCCGCACGCTGCTATCAGGGCTAACAATGCGATACCATGACGAAACGGCATGTTCGGCTCCTTTCGATCGGATTGGGAATCTGGGGACAATGTACAAACGGGGGGGGGGCATTTGTCAACCCTGATTCACCAGATTCACAGATTTTTTATCAGAATCCTCCAGATTGGCTTGCATGAAGGGCGGTTTTGGGCGACAATGAGGGGATGAGTTGCACCCACTTTGTCTTCAGCATCGCCCTTCTTGCATCTTCGACGCTCGCGGATGTCACGCCCCAACGGATGACGGGACCGCAAGATCTGGTCAGAAAATTTGGTTTCAAGATGTCCGTCTTTGATCGACATCTGATCTTTGGTGATGTCGCCGCCGTGTCGCTTTGTCCGGGTGGCGATCCATTCGCGTGCCAGGCTGGCGCGGTTTATACTTTCGAACGGATCGGTGATGCCTGGTATCAGACTCAGACCATCATCCCGCCCGACATCGGATTCTTAGATGGCTTCGGGAACTCTGTGGCGATTGACGCATCGAACCCCAATCGCTTTTTTACGGTTACCGGTGGCAAACTGGGTCAGGGCATCTTTGGCTACGGCCATATCTTCGAGCACGACGGCGAGGCTTGGGTCGAGGTGGCACGACTGCCAAGGCCGGCCGAGGGCGGGCTTGGTGATTATGGCTCCAGCATTGCGCTGTACGGCGACACCGCCTTGGTGCGCCAGTCTGACCACATCTATCGCTATCGTGAAGTGGGTGGCCAGTGGATCCACGAACAAACGCTCATGCGGCCGCCGGAAGTCATCGGCACCGGATCCTTCGGCACCGTGGGCCTGACGATGCACCGGGACTGGGTGTTCATCGATGCGTACCGCGAAAGCAGCTTTGCCCTCCAGCACGGCTCGGTCCTGGTCTATCGTCGAGAAGCCGACGGCACGCTCGAGTACGTCCAGAGGATCTTGCCGCCCGACCTCGAAGGTGCCGAGGTAACCAGCGTCCATTTCGGACGCGGCGTGCACTTCGATGGCCGAACGCTGGCCATCGGTGCCCCGCTGGCCAAGCGCGATCACCGCGAGCAGGGCGTGGTGTACATCTACGAACTCGACGGCGATACCTGGACGCTGCGGCAGGAACTGGTGGCGAGCCTGGCCGAAACCGAAGCGCGGCTGGGGGCCGCCGTGTCGGTCGACGGCGATTGGCTGGTGGCCGGCCACCTCCAGGTCAGGCTGAACGAGGCCTTCGCCTTCCGGCGCGGCGCCGACGGCCAATGGCGCGAGGTGGCCGTGCTGCGCCCCAGCGGCGGCACCGCCTTTCCCGCACAGTTTGGCTGGAACGTCGTGTTGCACGAAAACTGGGCGGTCCTGGGTGCCCACAATGAAGTGCCCGGCGGCGCGGCCTACGCCTTCGACCTGGACTGCATCCTGGGCACGAACCCCTGCCCGGTCGACATGGACGGCGATGGCCAACTGACCATCTTCGACTACCTCGCCTTCCAAACCGCCTTCGGCACCGGCGACCTCCGCGCCGACTTCGACGGCGATGGCGAACTGACCATCTTCGACTTCCTGGCCTTCCAGACCGCATTCGCGGAAGGGTGCGAGTAGGAAGGGCGTCGGGCCGCCCGCGCGGGTTCTTGGACGGGCACGTTTGGCCGGTCCGAAAAAGCCCGCACCCCACCACCCCACCCCACCACCCCACCAGCCCATCCCCCTAGCCCATCCCCCCAGCACCACCCAACTACCACCCAACCTCCACCCCCACGTCCGATCATCGCGGGGGACCCACGTCCGGATACAGAATCCGCCCTGGGAGGCCGGAGAGGCCGACGCGGACAGAACATGGGCCGCTGCGCCGAAAACATCGACCGTTGTGGATCCACAACGCGCTGTTGCGGGCTCTCAAAATGGTTCTGCGAGCTCTCAACGCGCCGTTGCGGGCTCTCAAAATGGTTTTGCGAGCTCTCAACGCGCCGCTGCGGGCTCTCAAAATGGTTTTGCGAGCTCTCAACGCGCCGTTGTGGGCTCTCAAAATGGTTTTGCGAGCTCTCAACGCGCCGCTGTTGGCCCACGTCGGTGTGTCGTGGGTCCGGATAGTGGTTCCTGGGGGGACTTGTGGGGGCTTGGTGTGGGCGCCCCATCCCCCCGGCCCGCGGCGAACGCAGGGCCAAACTCGCGCGTGAGCAACCCCTCGGGTCCTCGACGTGTCACCCACCCCCCACCCCCGGGAATGGATGTTCCGCGGCCCGCTCGGGCGCCATCAGCGTGCCGCGGCGGATGGTGCTGGCGATGATGCCTTCGATCTCGAAGCGGATGTCGATAGCGCCGTCGCGCCCGGTGACCAGCCACAGCCCGTGGGGCCGGTAGTCGTGCCAGGGGTCGTTGCGGACCCGGCGTGTGCCCGCGGACTGGACGACGACGCGGGCGTTGGCCATCGAGACGAGCCTTCGGGCGTGGTCGTCTCTCGCGCCATGGTGGGGCAGTTCGAGGACGTCGACGCGCAGCAGGTCGGGGTCGGTGATGTTGATGAGACGGGAAAGGGCGGCCCCGCCGATATCGCCGGTGAGCAGCAGGCTGTGCCCGCTGGGGCTCTCCCATCGCACGACGAGCGAGGCGTCGTTGTTGTTGAGGAAGCGCTCGTGCGGCGGTGGCCAGAGGACCAGCCCCGTGGCGTCGCCCAGGGTGAGGGTGTCGCCCGCCGAGAGCGTGTGGATGGTGACGCCCTGGGTGCGCAGGTCTTCGAAGATAGCGCCCATCAGTCCGCGCTGGGCGTCTTGCAGGGCCTGCGGCGTGGTGTACAGCGTGGAGATGCCCAGCTCTCGCATGGCGCGCGGCAGGCCGTTGGCGTGATCCAGGTCGGCATGGGTGAGGATGGCGGCGCGCACGGGAACGTCGAGCAAGGCCTTCGCGGCTCGGACGGTGATGTTGCCCGCGCTGTGGCCCAGCGAGCCGCAATCCCACAGGAATGCCTGGTCCTTGCTCACCAGCAGGTGGGCGGTGCCATCGCTGACGGCCAGTGTGTGCAGGCGCACTTCGGGCGGCGGCGCGGACCATGGGCGAAGCGCTTCGAGCACGGCCCACACCGCGATGACCAGCAGCGCGAGGAAGTGGTTCCATCGTGCTCGGCGTCCCGCACGCGCGATCGCAACGACCACGGCGGTGGCGCAGATGGCAAGGGCGGGGCTGATCTCCGGCACGGGCACGCTGGCGTAGGGCAGGGCGTCGAACCATCGGACCACGCCAAGGTTCAGCCGAGCGATAGCGTCGAGCGCGTGCGACAGGGGTTCGGCCAGGGGAGGCACGATCGTGCCCACCAGCAGCGACGCGTAGGCGAAGATCAGCAGCCCGCCGACAAGGGGCGTGGCGACGAGCGTAGCGGGCACCGTGACGGGCGCGAGCAGCCCCGTGCGGAAGGCGATCCATGGCATGCTGACCAGCCAGCACAAAGCCGTCGCGCTGAAGAGCCGCCCGACAGCGCCGCCCACGCTGCCAGCGCCCAGCTTCCACAGCGGAGGGGGCTGTTCGAGCAGGCCCTTGATGGTGTGGGGCGAGCCGAAGATGGCCTCGTGAGCGCGCGGGGCCATCGCCAGCAGCGTGGCGACGAGCCCGAAACTGAGTTGGTAGCCCAGGTCGAAGACCTGGTAGGGCTCGACCAGCGCGATGGCAAGGGCCGTCCATGCCAGAACGGCCAGCGCGTCGTGGCGCCGGCCCAGGGCGCGGGCGGCCAGCAGCGCCAGCACCATCACGCCCGCGCGGACGATGGGTGTGCGACCGGGCACGATGACCAGCAGCGTGGCGACGGCCAGCGCGACGCCAAGGGCCTCGATGCGCCAGTTGGGCCCGACGAATCGCAGCGCCCACGCCGCCGCCCCGGCCAGGATCGCCAGGTGCAGCCCCGAGATGGCCAGGAGGTGCGCCAGGCCCACGCGCCGGAAGGGGTCGTAGGCCTCGTCGAACCCCGGGTCGTGCTGACCCAACACAAGGGCCGCCAGCAGGGCACGGGCCGGGTCGGGCTCGTGGTGTTGCCTGTCGAGCGCCAGCACGCGACGGGCGCCTTGCTGGAGTCGGTATCGGGCCCGTTGGATTGGGGCCAGCAGGGCGCGCCACGAATCTGATGGCAACTCGGCCGGTGAAACGAGCGACCAGCCGTCGGTCTCGAGCGTGCATATCGGCGCGCGCGGCACCCGGGACGGGCCGGGGTTTATGGGTATGCCCGGCGGGCTGATCCAGCCCGAGACCAGGATGGGCGTGCCGGGCGTCAGCGTGGGCGCGCGGGCGAGGTCTTCCGAGACGCGGACGCGCAACTGGCCTTGGGTAGGTGCGTGGCCTTGGCCCAGGTCCATCGAGACGGCTCGGGCAAGCAGCACGCTCTGGCGGGCCTGGAACACGCCCATCTCCCAGGGAGCTTTGCCCAGGTTGGGATCGATGGGCTCGTGCGAGACAATGGCCAGCACCTCGGCCATGGCTCTTTGGTTGCCCGCGTCGTCGACCGGCAGGCTGGCCATCCGGTGCAGCATGTGATGGACCGGTGGAGCGTCTTGCATGGCCAATCGGCCCGCGCCCAGGCAGGCGATGGCCAGGAGCACCAGCGTGCGTCCACCCGTGCCCGGCACCACGAGCCCAAGGCCCGCCAGCACGACGGCAAGGGCGAAGATCGGCGCGGGCGTATCCAACGCCATCGCTTGCGCCAGCACGATGCCCATGAGGCACGCCGACATGGACAGCATGGCACGTGTGCGGGCGGGCCGACGCAGCGGGCCCATTGGACTGGCAAGTTCGACACCCACGGGCGGAAGGCTGACGCGCGCCCGCATCGAAGTCAAGCGGGGCGCGGATGAAACAAAGAAACCCCTTGCTGTCGCTTGGGGTGTGGTGGCATGGAACGGGATGTGCTCTGGTTCAGTTGCCGGCGGTCTGGATCAGGTCGTCGAAGCGGCTGAGCACGTCGACGGTCTCGACTCGGCCCTGGCCGTCGAGCAGACGTTGCGAGCCTCCGGCGTCGGCGTAGAAGTTCTGCCAGAACTGCACCTGCCCCGACCGTCCGCCGATGTCTCTGGAGCCCATGTACAAGGCGTCGATGCCCGCGGAGTGGAAGAGCAGGTCGGCCCGGGCGGCCGAGGGCAGATTGGGCCTGCTGCCGGGCACGGTGGGCGAGCCGAGCAGGACGACAAGGTTGTTGATGAGACTTGTCGCGCCATCGCCCAGGAGGCTGTGTTCCTGTGTGGCGGTGGTGAACAGGGCCGTCTTGCCGCGCTTGCCCAAAGTGCCCGTCTTCAGCAGGCCGGCGTTCGATGCCCAATAGAAGCGGGCGGGCGTTGTGCCACTGGTGTTGACCTTGACAAAATCTGCCTCGGCTTCGATGGGCTGGATCGCGGTGCGATCGCGTTGCCAGGCCAGGATGGGTGTGCCAAAGGCATCGACGACACTGGGCAAAGCCTGGTGATCGCTGTTGCCCACCAGGGTGCCCGCGCCCTCGCCGGTCTGGGCGATGAATCGGGTCGCGTCGGGGGTGTAGTAGCCACCGCCGGCTTCCCGGGTGCCGATGAGGGTGAGATCGACCCGAACGGTGTCGCTGGTTGTGGGCCCGACTTCGACCGTGCCGGCCCCCGAGGTTGTGACGATGCCGCCGGCCAGGTCGAGCATGACGTTCTGCATGGCGGTAAAGCCACGGTTCTCGTTCGCGGTATCTCCCATGAGCCGGGCCGAGAAGTAACCGGGCTGTCGCCCCTTGTCGGTGATGAACTGCTGGGAGGCGTTGGCCAGATCGGTCAGTTGGGCCTTGGTGCTCGCGGCTCGGGCCGTGTTGCGGGCCCCGCCCAGGGTGGGCACGAGGATGGCCACGAGGATGGCAATGACCACCATGACCACGAGTAACTCGATGAGCGAGAACGCCCGCCTCTTGTCTGCGTTGCGCATCCTGTCCTTTCCACTATCCATCTCGAAAGCCTCCCCATCCCCGGCCCTGGAATCGGGCCATCGACCATGACCGGCCCGGCGTTGCGGGTGTAACCCCGAGCCCCAAACTACACCGGCCCACCGACCCGCCGCCGGTGAGGCCGATACCTGTCTTTTCGCGGCCTGTCGCTTTGCAGTTGCCAAGCCGCTGGGGAGACGCTGGAAGTGTACCGGCCCGGGGTGCTCGAGGTTGGGGTTTGGGACGGCACGGATCGCCGTGATGAGAAAAGGCGGCCGCACACGTATGTGCGACCGCCCGGAGGGAGAAAGAGAGAGTTTTTTCTCAACACCCGTCTCTCGCGGGTGGAATCGCACATTCCGGACAGTCTAATCGGAAGAATGCTACAAAACTCGCCAATCGTAGGCGAGTTGAAATAATTTCTGAACACTCGTGGGTAATATGCGACATTTCAGGCCGTTTTCGTGCCCGTGTCGCGGTTATCAGCCCAAAAGACCGGCGGCAGCGCTGATCTCGGTCGGCACGCGCTCGCGGAGGCTCTGGATGGTTGTCCCGTCCAGACTTAGAACATCAAGCACTTCCGGGGCGATTTCCAGGCTCGGCAGGTCGAGGCGGAACTGGCCCTCGACCGAGCCGACCAGGCGATTGGCCACGTAGACCATGCTGGGCAGGCGACGGGCGTCGGCGGGGGCGGCCATGGGGTTGTGGTGGAAGCCGGTGACTAGGGCGAAGTTGTTGGGGAACTTCCAGCGCTCGCACAGGCCCTTGCCGAAGTCCTGGTGGTCGGCTCCGAAAATCTGGGCCTCGACCTCACGCATGTCGTTGGTGGGTACGCCGTCGGCGTTGACGCCCAGGGTCTGGACGACCTCGATGAGCTTGTTGCGATCGAACTGCATCTCGACCATGAGGCCGATGTTGTGCATGAGGCCTGCCAGGAAGGCCTCGTCGGCCAGGCCCACGCGGGCGGCGTCGGCGACCAGCTTCGTGACCGCACCGCTTGCCACGGCGTGCTCCCAGACGGCCCGGGCGCTGAAGCCGTGGCTCAGGTCTCCACCCCGGAAGAGCTTGGCCAGGCTGGCGGCGATGGCGATGTTCTTGACGGCGTTGAGCCCGAGCATCACGATGGCCCGGTTGATCGAGCCGATCTGGCCCGGCAGCCCGTAGAACGAGGAGTTGACGACCTTGAGGATTCGGCTGGACAAGGCCGGGTCGTTGGCGATGACGTTGTGCAGGTCTTGCGCGGTGGAGGACGGATCTTCCACCAGTTCCACGATCTTGAGGGTCACCTCGGGCAGTGTCGCGATGTGGCTGATCTCGCGGATGGCCGAGTTGACGGTCTGCTCACGTTCCTGCGTGCCAATGGTCATGGCCTGGTCTCCTGCCGGTCGTTGGGTTGCTCGACGGCCCAAAGAGCATCGTCCGAACCGAGGGGCGACTTTGGTCTTTGATGGCTCAACAGCCTTCCGAGAGCAACTCAGCCTGGAAATATGCAGGTACCAAGCGATCAAGGGCTTGTTATCGGAAGCTAAAGCGTCTTCATCATCTTATGGTACCCGTTCGCAGGCTCTGGGGCATGATGGTGAGGCGTGACTAATACGCGTTGAGTTTGGCCAGGACGCCCCGGCTGTTGGGGTCGATGCTGCCAAGCAGGGATGCCACGCGCTGGCCGGCGTGCCCGTCGCCATAGGGGTGGTCGGCCGGGTCACAAGGTGGAGTGGCAAGGGTGTCGAGGATGGCACGCTCGATGGTTTCGGCGGATTGATCGTCGGCGTGGCGCACGCCCGGCGGGCGTTCTCGGCCGTTCTGGCGTGGTCCGATATCGAGCACTCGGCATCCCAATGCGGGGGCTTCGATGAGGCCGGCCGAGGAGTTACCCACCAGCACGCCGCCGGTGAGGGCCAGGCGTTTGAGCAGCGCGACGAACTTCTCTCGTCGCATGTGGGGGTGGGGATGGCCCAGGTGTTCGTTGATGGTGCGCAGCACGCCCGCGCGGCCCGGGTCGTGGTTGGGTGTCAGGGCCAGGGGCGTGATCTTCAGGGCGGCCAGGGCGTCGAGCACGTTGGCGGCGGCGTGCTCCTCGGCCTCGACCGATCGGCCCGTAGGGTGGAGCAGCACGATGGCCTTGGGGCTTCCCAGGTCGGCGAAGTCGGCCTGCGGCATGGGCTCGATGCCGGGCAGGTCGTCGATGGCGGGCGAGCCCACGACATGGACGTGCTCGGGCTTCTCGCCCATGCGGATGATGCGGTCGGCCGAGGCTTGGGTGGCGGGCAGGTGCAGGTGGGCCAGCTTGCTGATGGCGTGGCGAATGGACTCGTCGGCGACGCCCTCGGCCCGGTCTCCGCCGTGGAGGTGGGCCAGGGCCCATCCGCCGACGTTGGCGGCGGCGGCGGCGGCGAAGGCCTCGATGCGGTCTCCCAGCACGACGACCCAATCGGGCTCGAGGGCGCGGAAGCTGCGGGTGAGTCGGCTGATGCCCGTGCCCAGGGCCTCGGCGTCGTCGGGGCGCGTGGTGCGCCCGGGCTTTTGCATGGGCACGCTGTCGGCGATGGGGAAGTGGGCCTTGACGTCGCGGAAGCTGTCGGCGGGGGGGATAAGGTGGGCCCCCGCTGCGACGACCAGCAATTCGAGGTCTGGGTGGGCGTCGACGGCGGCCATGGCCGGGCGGAGCAGGCCGAAATCTGCCCGAGAGCCGGTGACGACGGCGACGCGGCGTTTGCGTGCGGGCCGGGCGTAGGTGCGTGCGGGCTGGGGGTCTCCCGCCCAGCCTGGGCCGATCATGGTGGGTGGGCCTTCAGGCTTTGGCCCGGGTGGTGGGCTGTCATGGGCCCATCGTAGAGGGGGTGGGCCCTTGGCGATGGGGCCTACACTGCGCGTCTATCTATAGAAAGCGGCATGAGGCCGCTGGTGGGCCCCTGGGGCCCGGGGAGATGGCTTCGATGCGAGTGGTCTGCGATCGTGGTGCGTTGCTCGATGCGGTGAACGTGGTGTCGTCGGTGGCGGCCTCGCGCACGCCCAAGCCGCAACTGACCTGCGTGAAACTGAGCGCCTCGCGCGATGGGGACGCGGGCGAGCTGACCTTGTCGGCCACCGACGGGGAGATCGGCCTGCGTTTGCGGACGGCCCGTGTGGACGTTCAGGACGTGGGCGAGGCGCTGGTGCCCGCAGACAAACTCAAGCAGATCGTTGCCGCCGAAGACCACGAGCCCACGCTGACGCTGGAGGCTCAGGATCGCACGTTGCACGTCAAGGGCGTGGATGCGTCGTACACGCTGCTGGGCTATGACCCCGGCGACTTGCCCCGGGTGCCCGACCGCAGCGACTTCGGTGCCGAGGGCTTGCGGACGCGTTTTGACTTCCCCAGCGACATGCTCGGGGACATGATCGGGATGACGCTGTTCGCCACGGCCCGGGAGACGACGCGGTACGCCATCAATGGCGTGCTGATGCGTCGCCGTGGGAAGACGCTGGAGATGGTGGCCACCGATGGGCGGCGCTTGGCGCTGGCGCGGGGCACGGTGCCCGGGGCGGGCAAGGACGACGCCGACGTGTCGTGCATCGTGCCCACCAAGGCGCTGTCGCTGCTCCAGCGGCTGGTGGACAGCGAGGACGAGTCGGTGACGGTGGCCGTGGGCGATCACAAGGCGCTGTTTGCCCTTGGTGGCGGCGAGGACGGCGCGCCGCGGGCGGTGCTGTCGACGACGCTGGTGGACGGGCAGTTCCCGCCTTACGAAGAGGCCATCCCCAGCGATCAGACGGTGAAGGCGACCTTCGAGAAGGACCTGCTGCACAGCGCGGTCCGCCGGGCGGCCTTGTTGACCAACGAGGAGAGTAAGGGCGTTCGGCTGGCCTTCCGCGGCGAGCATCGGCAGTTGGAGTTGTCCAGCCATGCGCCGGAGATGGGCGAGGCCCGGGTGAACGTGGAGCTGAAGGGCTACGACGGGGCGGACGTGGAGATCGGGTTCAACCCGGGCTTCATCACCGACGCGCTGCGCGTGATGCACGACGCGGAGGTGACGATGGAACTCAAGGACGGCCGTCACGCGGGGCTGATCCGTTCGAGCGGGAACGGGTTTTTGTATGTGGTGATGCCGGTGACGATTTGAGGGTATATACGCATCAACGCCCGAATCATCAGGGTTTGTACCTATAAAGACATTTGAAGACCGGGCTTGACTTTTAAAGCGAATCGGGATTTGCTTTAAAACATGGGGATTGATTCAAAGCGGGCTTTACTGGAATGGCAAAAGTTCTCGGACCGCAGTCCGGGTCAACTTGTGCCTGTGGACCTCCATAAACGGGTGCTCACCCGGTCTGGGGCTCCTCAAGTAGAGGTTATCCCGACCAGGGCGTTTGTACCCAATGCCCTTCCACCCGATGTGGACTGGAAGGTAGTCAAGGCGGATTTGTTCGACGAATTCACGGCAGCGAGCGCTGCGCTGGGCCGGGTCAATGGGCTGGTACACGCCGTGCCCAACACCGAGATATTGCGCCGTGCACTCTGGTTGCGCGAGGCCAAGTTCTCGTCCAAGATCGAGGGCATCCACACAACTGCCTTGGATATGGTTCTGGCTGGAGAGCGTGAAGACGTCGCCGACGAGGATCCCGCTCGTGAAGCTTGGAATGCCATGCGTGCGGTCCAGACCGGGTTGGAGTCGGAACTGCCTTACTGCGGCCGGCTCATCCGCGAGATGCATCGCACGCTGCTCAGAGGGGTGCGTGGCGAGCATCTGCGGCCCGGCGAGTATCGTGATGGCCCGGTCTACATTGGGCCACCAGACAGTCCCGAGGACGCTCGATTTGTACCGCCTCCTTCGGACAGTACACGCAAGTACATCGAAAACTGCATGGCGGCCCTCGAACGATTTGTGAACAAGCCATGGCCCGAGATTCCCGATCTCGCGGTCGTCGCCATGAGCCACTACCAGTTCGAGTGCATCCATCCTTTTCGCGATGGGAATGGTCGGATTGGCCGTGCGCTCATACTGCACCAGATGTGTTCTTTGAAGTTGCTCGACTTTCCGATTGTCTCTGGCAGTGGGTACTTCCAACGCCATAGACAAGAGTATGTTGACCGGCTCTTGGCGGTGAGTGTCGATGGGGACTGGCCGGGATGGATTCGCTTCTTCACCATGGCCATCGCGACGGAAGCGGCATGGACACGGAAACTCTCTGAATACATAGTCAGGCGCCATGCCGAGTTTGCCGATCAGTTACGCGACAAAAACACCGCTGGAAGGTTGCTGAAGTTGTTGGACCATGTCTTTGCCTACCCGCTTGTCTCGGCGACGGGGCTTGCAAAATTCTTTGGTGTCACCTATCCCACCGCAAGAAGTGACATCGACACCTTCGTCGAGCTCGGCATCCTGCGAATCGTCGAGAAGGTGCATCATCCCATGATGTGGTATTCTCCGGTGGTGTTGGAGGTTGCCGAGAAGGACTACGGCGACGTGAAAGGCGATTCACCCTTCGGTTGACCCCTCGCCCTCCCATCGCACCTTGAGCCCGTGCTCCACCCCCAATAAGTCCAGCACCTTGCCCGCCATGAAGTCGATGACTTCGCCGATGGTGGTTGGCAGGAGGTACAGGCCCGGGTTGGTCGGGCAGATGGTGGCGCCCGCGAGCGCGAGGGTGCGCATGTTTTCGATGTCGATGAGGCTCAGGGGCGTCTCGCGGTGGCAGACGATCAGCGGGCGGCGTTCCTTGAGGGTGACCATGGCGGCGCGTGTGAGCAGGTTGCTGCCCGCGCCGGTGGCGATGGCGCCCAGGCTGGTGCTCGAGCAGGGCAGCACGACCATGCCCTGGTGGCGGAAGCTGCCGCTGGCGATGACCGCGCCCACGTCCTTGTTGGGGTGGCACACCAGGCTCTGGCGCATGGCGTCGGCGGCGGGGTGCTGGGAGAGGTGGGGCAGGAGGTCGTCGAGTGAGACGCCCTTGATGCCAGATTCGTCGCCGAGCAAACGCCGACCGTACTCGCTGACCACCAGGTGGACCGTGGCGCCGGCGATGAGGAGTTGCTCGAGGGTTCGCAGGGCGTACCAAGCCCCCGAGGCCCCTGAGACGCCCAGGACGAAGATGCGACCCACAGCGGCTGTCGTGGTTTGAATGTCTGGGCTGGCGTGCGGGAAGGTGGGCACGGGCGCGTCTCCGGGAGTGCTCGGGCCCGGCTTTGGCGCGATGCCGGGCCGGGCCGAATACAGTGTCGGCCTGAGGACCGGGCCGGATCAGGGTATTGGATCCGGGGATTGATAGCCCAAGCGGACGGAGGGCAACGTGGCTGGACAGTATTCGATCGGGCGAACACGGACGTGGCGCGGGTTGGCGGCAGGGTTGGGCCTGTTGGTGCTTGCATTCGGGCTTGCATTACCCCAGGTCGGTTGTGCTGGTTGGAACACCTGGCCGCCGCGATCTCCCGGGGGTTCGGTGCCCAATCGCGACGACGTGAACGTGCTTGGGACGATGACCCTTGCGTTGTCGCGTGTGATCGCGGACTATCCGCCGCGGGGCGCTTCGGAGCAGGCTGTGGCGATCAACCTGCCCCAGCCGCTGGTGAGCGAACAGGCCTATCGCCGGATTGCCCGCGACGTGGAGCGTGAGTTTGGCGTGGATCGCCCGGTGTCGCCTCTGGGCACGGTGAACGCGGGGCTGCCGGTGTATCACATCGCGGCGGTGCGCATCCGCACGAACCGGGCCGAGATCGACGTGCTGCGTCCGGTCTTTGGACCTGGTGCCGTGGATCGGCCCGAGTTGACCAACGACCTGGCCTACGAGGGCTACACGGTCCGGCTGAGCGGCGGCTTCAAGCCGTGGCAGGTGACGTGGGTGGATCGGTTCTCGCCGGGCATCATCCCGACGCCGCCTTTGAACTTCATCGATCGGCCAACGGAGACAGTCGAGCCCGAGGAGACGCCCGACGGGGGTTGAACGGTCGGGCAGTTTGAAAGCGGCTTTCGGCTTGCGTGCATGGATGAATGAGCCCACGCGTGACCGTGTGGGTTTTTGTTGTCCTGGTTGCGAGGCTGATGGAGCGGTTCAGTTCCAAGGGGCTTCTTCGTCGAGGTCGGGAAACTCGCTGGCACCGTGGTCGACGCGCTCGTCGAAGGGTCGGTTCTCGTGGGCGCGGTCGGTGGTGGGCGGTCGGTGGCCGAAGGCTGAGCCCGGCCCGCTGGGCGTGTGCCCGTTGGGCTTTGGCTCGAAGGATCCGCTCGGCTCGTCTCGTGCCCAGGTATCTCCGCGGGCGTAGCCGGCGCGGTTCTTGAATCGGGTGGTGTGGTTGTCCCAGACGAGGCGGACGATGCCGGTGGGCCCGTTGCGTTGCTTGGCGATGATGAGTTCGGCCTCGTTGACTCTTTCCTCGTTTTCCTGCATCCATTGCTGGTCGCTGAGGTGGTAGTAGGCCTCTCGGTGGAGGAGCAGGACCACGTCGGCGTCCTGCTCGATGCTGCCCGATTCGCGCAGGTCGCTCATGCGCGGGCGGTTGCCCTCGCGCTGTTCGCTGCCTCGGTTGAGCTGCGCGAGGCAGACGACCGGGACGTTCAGCTCGCGGGCCATGGCCTTGATGCCGCGGCTGATGGCGCTGACTTCGACCTGGCGGCTCTCTCGGCTCTGCCCGGGGCTGGTGAGCAACTGGAGGTAGTCGACGATGATGCATCGGACGCCGAAACGTTGCTTCATGCGCCGGGCGCGGGCGCGCAGGGCGGTGACGCTCAGCGCGGGGCTGTCGTCGATGTAGAGCGGCGCGCGCTGGAGGGCCTCGCAGGCTGGCATGATGCGCCCGATCAGGTCGTCCTGGCTGAACTGCCCGGTGCGCAGTTTGTGGCTGTCCACGCCCGAGTAGGCGCTGATGAGGCGCTGCACGAGGCTGGCCTTGCTCATTTCCAGGCTGAACACGCCCACGGGCACGCGCTCGTCGCCCGCGGGCGAGAAGGGCGTGGCGCCGCCCATGGCCACCTGCTCGGCCAGGTTCAGCGCCAGGGCGGTCTTGCCCATCGAGGGTCGAGCGGCGATGATGATCATCTCGCCGTCCTGGAATCCGCTGAGGGGTTCGTCCAGGTCGGGGTACCCGGTCTTGAGCCCGGTGAGGGCTCCCTTGTCGCGGTCGGCGATGCGTTCGTACTCGGCCCGCAGCAGGTCCTCGAGTTTCTGGATGTCGGCGGCCTGGTCGTCGTCGGCGATCTCGAAGATGCTCTGCTCGGCGCGGTCGATGAGTTGCCTGGCCTCCTCGGGCTCGTCGTGGCCCGCGTGCATGGCGTCGTAGACGATCTGGTTGGCCGCGGCGATGAGCTTGCGCAGGCGGCTCTTGGTCTGCACGAGTTTTGCGTACCGGGCGGCGTTGGCGGGCGTGGAGACCGACTCGGCGAGGCTGGCGAGGTAGGCCGCGCCGCCGATGGCCTCCATCTCGCCACGCTCTCGCAGGCGGGTGGCCACGACGTTGAGGTCGGCGTTGGGCTCGCGTTCGAAGACTTCTTTGAAGACTCGGAAGACGGTCTGGTTGCTCTGGCGGTAGAAGTCTTCGGGCTGAGAGACCAGGGGCAGGACCTCGGCCAGCACGTAGGGGTCGAGGATGATCGAGCCCAGGAGTGCCATCTCGGCCTCGGGGGAGTGGGGCGGCAATTTGTCGTACAGGCGCCCCAGGTCGGCGGCGGGCCCGGGCCGTTCGTATCGTTGGTTGCGATGCTTGCCCGTGTCTGCCTGTGTCGCGTCCATGCGTGCTCCCCTTTCGTGCCTGCCGGGGCAGGGTACCATCGGGCATGAGCGCCGGGCAACCGCCTGAGAAAAAGAACATTCCCGTGGATGAGGCGGGGGCTGTCCGGGAGGTCTTGCGTGGCCCCTTAGACGCCATCCACGCCTTCAAGACGTCACGCGACGAGCACCTCCCCGACGCCTTGCCAGCCGATCCATTCCCGATGTTGCACGAGTGGGTGGAATATGCCAAGGCCCGGAACGTGCAGCCCAACCCGACGGCCATGTCGCTTGCGACGGTAGACGACAGCGGCCAGCCGAACGCCCGGATCGTGCTGTGTCGCGGCATCGATGAGCGTGATGGATCGTTGTGGTTTTTTACGAACAGCCATAGCGCGAAGGGCTGGGAGATGTCTGGCAACTCGAAGGTGGCGGCCGTTTTCCACTGGGACGCGCTGGATCGTCAGGCGCGCGTGCGCGGGCTGGCCGAACCCTTGGCCGCCGAGGCCAGCGACGCGTACTTTGCCTCGCGCACGTGGGAGAAGCGTGTCGGCGCGTGGGCGAGCGACCAGAGCCGGCCCGTGGTCTCGCGGCAGGCCTTGCTCGACAAACTACTCAACACACTCACGCGGTTTGGGATCGATCCGGCCAACCCACCCGCCGCGGACGCCATCTTGGACATCCCCCGACCGCCGCACTGGGGTGGTTATCGCATCGTGGCGTTTGAGGTGGAGTTATGGGTCGGCAGCAACGCGCGGATCCATGACCGGGCCCGGTGGACAAGGCCCGGGCCGGGCCGCCCCTGGAGCGCCATGAGGCTCCAGCCCTGAAGGTCCTTGTGGCAGGCACACCGACCGAGCCACGGGTGCCGGTGTTGGGATCCTCGGCGGAGCCCGATTGATCTTGTTGCAACCGTTACAGACGGTCTGGGCGGCGGTGTGCCCGGTTGTGTTGGCCCATGCTCCGGCGAGATCATGCCGATGGAGTCGGGCCGGGCCTTGCGACGCCCGCGCGGGGAGGCCCACGTGGCATTGAAGGTGCGCGCCAACCTGAGCAGCGCCGAGGCGGAGGCCTTGACCGACTTGCTCATGCGCAAACTCGACGCGATGGTGATCGAGACACAGCCCGAGGTGGCGGCCCGGCTGCTCGAACTGGTAGCCAACCCCGACGCGGGGCTCTCGGACTTTGCCGGCGTGATCCGCAACGACACGGCTCTGAGCGGCCGGCTGCTTCGGATGTCCAACTCGGCGTTCTTTGCGCAGCGCGAGCCGGTGACGACGCTCGAGCGAGCGACGGTCTTGCTTGGCATCAACCGCATCCGCGCGCTGGCGCTGGGCTTTTACATGAGCCGGGCCATCGATTCCGGTGGTGAGAAGCGATATGGCCGGATCATGTGGGGCAAGAGCCTGCTGCGGGCGTGTCTGGCGGCCAAGATAGCCGAGGCGATCCGTCCCAATCTCTACGCCGAAGCGTTCCTGATCGGGCTGATGATGGACGCGGGTGTGCCGCTGGCGCGCACGATGATCGGCCCCGAGGCGTACGACCGCGCGTGCCCGGCGAGCCAGACGCCTTCGCGCGGTTACAAGGCCGAGCAAGAGACTTTCACGTACACGCACGTGGACATCGCCCGGGCGTTGATCCGGCGTTGGCGTGTGCCCGACGTGCTTGCCAAGCCGATCCTCTGGCACCACAGCCCGCCACAGAGCCTGTCGAACACCGAGCCGATCCACCTGCTGCACCGGATCTCGTTCTATGTTGGTGCGATGCACGTCGAGCACGAGCCACCCAGCGCGATGGCCGTGCCGCTCCCGACCTTGGGACAGAAACTGCTCGGCATGGACCCGAGGAAGCTCGCCGAGGTCTTCAAGTCGGCGTGCAAGGAATATGCCACGGTGCGCGAGTTCTTCGGCCACGTGGCCGACGGTCTGACGGACATCGAATCGCTGGGCCAGCGTGTCCACGGAGCGCTTAACCGTCTGATCGAGCAGTCGATGGAAGATCAGATCAAGCAGGAATCGAGCATGAGCGCCGGGATTTTCCGGTTCCATGCGGGCACGATCGAGGTGCTGCTGGACGACGCGCACGCGGAGTTCGCCGTGGCGTACATCATCGATGCCTCGGGCAACCGCCAGGCCGTGCATCGCTTCCCGGTCGGTTCGGCGACGGCCGCGGACGTGCTCATGGAGCTGAGCCTGAGCCGGGACGACCTGGACAGCGCGGAGCTGGAGAATATGACCGATTATCTGCGCGCGCTGGCGGCGTAGGGAGCGACCTGGGGATCAATCGGCCAGCGCATCCTCGGGCCGGATCCGCCTGGCGCGTCGTGCCATGCGATAGAGCGTGGCCGGCCCGACGGGCTTGTGGCCCATGTCCCGGCGCATCGCGCCCAGTCGGAAGGCGTGGGCCCACTGCTTGCTCATCACCTCGATGGCCCACCACCACGTGCGTGTGGGGTCGTAGACGTTGGTGGCCTCTGCCGACGAGCCGTTGAGTTCGATGACGCTGAACCCCCGGCCGGCCTTGAGGTCTACCTCGTCGTGGTAGCGGATGTCGAAGCGTCCGATGTCCAGCCCGCCGGGCCTGTTGTCGCGGTTGGGGAATCGCCGGCAGATGGAATCGATGGCGTCGGTGAGCGCGTCGGTAATGAGGTGGGCGCCGTCCTCGAATCGGCAGCCCTGGGCGTGGTTGCCCGCCAGGCCCATGCGCACGCGCTCGCCCTTGGGTGGGACACGATCGATGGCGCGGCCAAATCGCCGCGCGAAGACGGGCTCTTGCACACGGAAGCGATCGTCGCTGAGGACAAGTTGGCGTAATGTGCGCCGGCCATCGCCCACGATCTCGGGGAAGATCTTGCGCGTGACGGCGAAGATCATCCCTTCGCGCCCGTGCTCGTCTGGCCGGCCTGGGGGTTGCAGCCGGACCCAGAACAGGCCCACCTCGTGTGGCGCGGGATCATACTTCTGCATGACCAGGTCCGCGGGCACGCGGCGTAACTGTTCGAGCACTTCGCGCTCGTCGCGGCACACGCGTACGGCGGTTCCCCGTTCGCCTCGGTCGGGCTTGAGGACGAGCGGATATCCGCCCAGTTCGGGGTGTTGTTCGAGGATGTTCCTGGCGCGTTCGAGCCGTCGTTCTTCGTCGCTGTGTGCCCGCAAGAGCACGGTGGGCAGCAGTGGCGCCCCGGCGGCCTCCAGGGCCCGGGCGATGGTGCTCTTGCGCTCGCCCACGAACCCGCCCGCGCCGGCGATGCCCGGGTTGGTGGCGGTGAAGACCGTGAGGTGTCGGTAGCGCAAGGTCTGGCAGGTAAAGGTCGGGGTGAGCAGGATGTAGTTGACCCACGAGGGCCAGAACTCGTGGCTGATCCATCGCCAGACGACCGCGCGCACGCGCTGGCGGTTGCTGCGCGTCCATAGCCGGGGCAGCACCCACGTGAGCGGTGCCGCCAAAACGATGACCACGATCAGCGCCGGCAAGCCGTGCTGTTCCACCGCCCACCACCCGCCAAAGCGCACGAGCATCCATGCCAGAAAGAGCGCCACGATCGCCACGGGCAAGCACGCCCATCGACGCCATCGCCCCGGCCCGCGCACGGCTACCGCGAGCGCCAGGCCCACGCTGGCCACGCCGTAATCGACGTACATGCCCGCCACCAGCGCCGCCACCACCAGCAGCCCCACGCGCCACCAGGCCAACGCGATGAGCGCCACCACCACCGCTTCGAGCGTCCAGTGCCGCGAGCGCAGCCACGCGCCCGCGCCATCGATGCCGCGCATCGCCGGGCCCCATGAAGGCCCGGGCAGGATCTCTACGGTCGAACGCACGGGCCCGCCCGCGGCATCTTCGTGGGCGTGTATAAAAGCCGCGACGTGCCCCGCCACGACTTCGCGCGAGCGGAAGGGCATGAAGTGATCTCCCGGCAGCATGACCAGCGTCGAGCGCGGGGCCATCTCGTGGTGCATCCGCGCCGCCCAGGGCGCGACCAGGAAGTCTCGCCGGCCGTGCAGGATGAGCAACGGCTCTTGCAGCGAACCCAGCACGCCCTCGAGCGGGCGCTGGTCGGTGTGCATGAAGTTGGCGATGAACGAATACCAGAAGTCGCGCGGGCCGATGACGCCAAAGTGCGGCGTGAGTTCGACAAGCCCGACGACCGCCGCGAGCCCCAGGGCGTACTTGGCCTTCTCGAAGAGGTAGTCGCCCGAGCCCTCGGTCTGCTGTGCGCCGGTGGCCAGCAGCATTGTCAGTGAGGCCAACTCGACCCCTTGACCCTCGCGCAACTCGCTCATGTTCAGAATGACCGCCCCGCCGTTGCTCCAGCCCAGCACGTGGACGCGGCGCGGCGCGAGGCCTTGCTCGCGCAGCGCGTCGAGCACGCCAAGGCACACGCGGGCCATCGAACGCGCCGACAGGTCGTCCACGCGCGGCGAGGCGCCAAAGCCCGGCAGATCAACCGCCACCGAATCGACGCCAAGCTTGGCCAGTTCGGGCCCGATCAGCATGAAGTTGGTCGCGTCGCCGGGCGAGCCGTGGATGAGCAGCAGGAACGGCGCGCCCGCTTCGCCCGAGCGCCAGGCCCGATACGCCACCTCGCTGCCATCGACCTCGAGCACGCCCGTTGGCTGTGGCTTGGGGGCCACCATCAGGGCGGTGGGCCACAGGGCATAGACCACGTGCGAGGCCACGAGCAAGGCCAGGTACACCGACGCCACCCGTCGCCAGGTCAGCAATCGCGCGGGCTTGGTCCAGTGCGAGAAGTCTGCCAAGGTCTAACGCTCGACGCTCACCGTGAGCGGAATATTCCCTATCGGCTCGACGATCTTGCGCCGGCGGATGCCCGGGTTGCCCAGTTGCCCGCATGCGGCCATCGTCGAGCGGCCCTTGGTCCGCCGACGCTTCACGAACAGCCCGTGCGAGGACAGCCTGCGCACGAACCGGTCCACGTCCTCCTCGTGCGGCGCGGGCCAGGGGCTCTCTCGCCTGGGGTTGTAGGGGATCACGTTCACCATGCACCGCAGCGGACGCACCCACTGGGCCAACTCGTCGGCGTGTTCCAGCGCGTCGTTCACGCCCGGGATGAGCACGTAGGCGATGAGGTAGGGCTTGCCCGTGCCGTGGGGGAAGTCGAGCAGCGCCTCACGCAACTGGGCCATGGGCATCGCGCGGTTGATGGGCATGATCTGGTTGCGGATGGCGTCGTTGGGCGCGTTCAGGCTGATCGACACGCCCAGGCGGTGCCAGCCCGGCTGCTCGACGGCCTTGCGCAACCGTTGCAGGCCGTCGAGCCGGCCCACGGTCGACACGGTGATCTTGCTCATCGCCAGCCCCGCGCCGGCGTGGTCGGTGAGGATGGCGATGGCGCCCAGGACGGCGTCGGTGTTGTCCAATGGCTCGCCCATGCCCATGAACACAAGATTGCTGGGCGTGGTGCCGAGTTGGTGCCTCGCGGCGTGCCACTGGCCCACGATCTGCGCGGGGCTTAGCGATGCCAGGAGCCCCATCTGGGCCGTCTCGCAGAAGGCGCACCCCATCGCGCAACCCACCTGGCTGCTCACGCACAGCGAGTGCGCCAGCCGGCCCGTGCGACCGATCATGGGGATGACCACGCTCTCGGCCTCGAGCCGCACGCCACGGTGCTCGATGTCCAGCCCCTGGATGAACTTGGTGATGACGCCCTCGGGCGTGTCCTCTTGCTCGTGGCGGAGCACGGGCCCGACGCTGGGCACGCCCACTTGGGCGAAGACCGGGTCGTCGGTTCGGCCCTCGCGCATAAAGGCCTTGTACGCCCGAAGGGCCCATAACCGGCCGCCCCGCACCCGCGTTCCCACGGCGTCCATCCATTGCTGGCTGGTCATACCCAGCGGGCTGAGCGTCGGGGCATCGTCTGGGGCAGGAAGCATCGCAGCGATCGTACGGGCACTGTGGGGCGGATGTATGAGGATTGCGTCAGCCGGGCAAAGGGGCGTGAAGTCGGCACCGGGGATCGCCGAAGCAAGGCATGACCGGCATTGGGCGCAGGGGCCCATGGGTTGGTCACAGCCATCGCGGAGGCGTCGATGCCCCAAGCCCACAGGCCGGCAAGGCCCGGTTTCACACTCATTGAGCTCTTGGTCGTCATGGGCATCATTGCCATCGTGGCCGCCTTGACGCTCCCGGCGGTGGCCAATGCCCGGCAGACCGCGCGCAGCACCATCACGCTCCAGAGGCTCGGCCAGCTCTCTACGGTGGCCAACCTCTACGCGGGAGACTCCAAGGACCGCCTCTGGACGGCCACGAACTGGTTGAAGACCATCGAAGGCGACACCGCCAACCCAGGGCTGCTCGTTGTCGGGGGCTACCTCGAAGACGACGGACTCCTGGAATGTGCCGTGCATGGCCGTCGGCTGCCAGCGCGCGATTCCAGCGGCCGCGCGCCGACACCGCAGCCGGGCCTGTACGCCCATGCCGAGGTGGACAGCGACTTTGCGTTTGTCCATCAGGTCGAGGGTGCGCGCCTTGGCCTGCACACGCGTTTTGCCATCCATCGAAACCCGGCCGAGCGTGGTTGGACCGGTGGTGTGTGGCTCGAGGATGAGCAGTCGATCGAGCTGCTCTCGGGCGTGCCCGTGTTCGTCGAGGAAAACCCGGTGTTTTACCATGCCGGCGATCCGATGCTGACTTTCCAAGGCTTCGACCAGCTCGACCGGCGTCACCAGGGCGGAGAGGCCGGTGCCGCTTTGACGGCATTTCTGGAAGGCCACGCCGGCGCGATCCACCCGCCCAAGGACGCGTCGCCCGATGGGCTGGAAGTCAGCGACCTGACGGCCATCCACTTCTACCTGAGTGCCCGGGGCGGACGCTGGCGCGCCATGACCCGCAGCAGCGAGTATCGCTACGGCTGGGTCAACGATCCGCGATAAGGCGTCGAGATCGGTATGGCTTACCGGCAAGGCGGGGGCGGGCAAGGGCGGTAGTACCTGGGGCCGTGGTAGTAGCGCGTGCTGTGCGACCGGTAGATCACCACCGTCGGTGGCGGCGCGTGATGGACGTAGACGGGCCGTTCGACGTAGACGGGCCGCTCGATGTACCTGGGGCGATCAACATAGACGGTTCGGTCGACGTAGACCGGTTGGGGCCTGGTCTCGGCAGGCGGGCTGGTGGTGCTGTAAGCGGAGGCCCGGGCGTTCTGGTCGCCGATGACTGCGCCGCCCACGCCGCCGATAATGGCACCCGCAGCGGCCCCACGGCCGGCTTCCCCCGCAAGTGAGCCCAGGCCCAGGCCGGCCAGGCTGCCCAGGGCGGCCCCTGAGAAAGCCCCTTGGAGTCCATTGGCACAGCCGCCCATGAGCAGTGCGGGGACGATAGCCCCCAAGGCCCAGAACCGCCGATGGCCCATGCGTGCGGGCCGAATGGTCTGCTGGAACATGTTCACACCTCCGGAGCCGCCGCGTCCACCCCACCCGGGCGGCTCGCGCGGCTCATTCTAGTAAAGGCTTACTAGCATATTGCCGGGAGTGTTGCACCGAGACGCAAAAAATAGGGTAAATACTTATCGCCCTGGCGGGCCGGGACTGTCTTCGTGCCCGGGTGCGTGGTACAATGGAACCCACGCCTCCCTAGCTCAATCGGTAGAGCAGCTGACTCTTAATCAGCGGGTTACAGGTTCGAGTCCTGTGGGGGGTACTTGAGCCAATGTCCGAGGCTTCAAGCCACGGAGTTGCCTATGCGATGGTGGTATCCGCCTATCCAGATCCGTGACCAACGCGGCGAGTTGGCAACGCCGGTCATGTCCTTGCGAAGCGCGCCGTGGCTTGGCCGTAGGCCGAAAGTGCCGCCGGTTCATCGGCGGTCTCGCCCGCTCTGGTTGTTCTTCTCATTGATGTTCATCGCTTGGCCGGCGAGCATGGTTGCGTGGGCGATAGCCGGTATTGTCAACGACCTTCGGAGTGACTTCAATCCTCCTCCGATGGGCTTGTTGACTGAGTACGCAATCTATTTTGGTGTAATCGCATATACGTCATCATGGTTGCTGTGGGCGAGGCATTGGTGGCGTGTGGGCGCTCAGCGATCGGCCGAGATCATGGCATCGCAAGGCACATGTCCTGTATGTGGTAACGATATTGGCGTGTTGGAGCACGGTTCGGGTAGTTTGCCGTGCCCAAACTGCGGCATGGTTTGGCAATCTGGGCAGTCGGAAGCGACCTAGCGCCCGCCCAGTCCCTCCACCCTTGCCCGCCCCTTCCTCCCAAACCGCCACGCGTCCACGCTGTAGAGCACAAGCGCTGCCCAGATCAGGGCGAAGGCCACCAGCGTGGTGGGGTCGAGTTGCTGGCCGAAGACGATCGAGAGGACGAACTGACCCGTGGGTGCCAGGTATTGCAACATGCCCAGGGTCGCAAGGCGCAGGCGGTGGGCGGCGGCCGCGAAGGTGACCAGCGGGAGCACGACCATGAACCCGCCGATGGCCATGAGGGCCGACCGCGTGGGCGGGCCTTGCAAGACCTCGGCCTGCCCGGCGAAGAAGAGCCAGGCATACAAGCCAATGGCCACGGGCAGCAGCGCCAGCATCTCGACGCACAGGCCCGGGGCGGGCTTGGTGTGGGCGCGCTTGCGCACCAGCCCGTAGAAGCCGAAACTGATCGCCAGCGTGACGGCGATCCAGGGCAGCCCGCCGCGATGGACCGTGAGCACGCCCACGGCCAGCACCGCCAGCGCGATGGAGACCAGTTGCACCCGCCGGGGCCGCTCGCCCAGCAGCACCACGCCCAGCGCGATGGAGACCAGCGGCGTGATGTAATACCCCAGGCTCGCGTCGATGAGTTTGGCGTTGGCCACGGCGTAGATGAACGCGAACCAGTTGCAGGCGATTAAAGCGGCACTCAGGAGCAGGGCTCGGCGGCGCTCGCGCTCGACCAGGGCGGCCCGCAATTCTCCCAGCCGGCCCGTGGCCCACAGCAGCGCCATCAGCACGGGGATGCCGAAGACCACGCGCTGGGCGAGCAGTTCGATCGCCGGCGCGGCCCATTCGCCCCGGGTCAGCGTGTTGATATAGATGGGCACGACGCTCCCCCACCAGAGGTAGGCGATCAGTCCATAGACCACGCCAGCGGTGGGGTTTGGGTTGTCGTGCTGGGACATGGGCCGCGATCGTAGCGGGGCGTGCCCGGTACTGGTGTTCAAATGCTCCATTGCCCCCTATGCTGCCCCATGCCCCTGATCGTCACCGGAACCGTTGGCATCGACACCGTGTACACGCCCGACCACGGGCACCGCGAGAACGTGCTGGGTGGATCGTGTACGTACTTTGCCGCCGCCGCCTCCTTCTATTGCAAGCCAGTGCGCGTCGTGGCCGCCGTGGGAGAGGACTTCCCCCCCGAACTGCGCCAGACCATGGACCGCTTCGAGGGCATCGACCACGCCGGCCTCGAGGTGCGCAAGGGCTCCAAGACCTTCCGCTGGGGCGGCAAATACCTCGACAACATGGACCAGCGCGAGACGCTGTACACCGACCTGGGCGTCTTGGCCGAGGAGCCGCCCGCCGTGCCCAAGGCTTTCCGCGACAGCCGGTACGTCTTCCTGGCCAACACGCACCCGGCGGTGCAGTTGGGATTGCTCGAACAGTTGCCCCAGCGACGCCTGGCCGTGGCCGACACGATGGACCTGTGGATCGAGACGGCGCGGCCCGAGCTCGAGCGTTTGTGCGGCCTGATCGACGGGCTGGTACTGAACTTTGACGAGGCCGAGCAACTGACGGGCAAGCGCAACACGGTGGCCGCTGCCCGGCGGATCTTGGACTTGGGCCCTCGGTTCGTCGTGGTGAAGAAGGGCGAGCACGGCTGCCTGATCGTGCATAAGGACGGCATCGCCGCCCTGCCGGCCTACCCCACCGAAGAGGTGGTGGACCCGACGGGCGCGGGCGATAGCTTTGCCGGGGGCATGATGGGCGCCCTGGCGCGTGAGGCCGACGCCGACGAGAGCCTCGACCCCTCGGCCTTTGGTGCCATCCACCGGGCCGTGGCGCACGGGACGATCGTGGCGAGTTTCAACATCGAGAGGTTCAGCCTCGACCGCCTGGCGACGCTGACGCGCGCCGAACTGGACGAGCGGTACCGGCGGTTCGCGGGCATGGTGCGCTTCGGCTGAGCCCGCAGGACGCGCCCATGAGCCACCCGCAAAGCGAGCCCGACCCCCGGTACCTGGCGCCCTATCGAGAGGCCGTGCGACAGCATGGGCCTTCCTTCGAGGCGCTTTTGTGGCGCAGCGAGGCGTACCAGCGCATGCGCTTTCAGGTGCTGATGCAGGCCACGCAACCCAAGGGCAAGGCGTTGGCCGACCTGGGCGCGGGCATGGGCGGGCTGCTGGGGTATCTCGTCGAGCAGGACCGGGCACCGGCGCGCTACGTGGGTGTCGAGGGGCTGATCGAATTGGTGGAACCCGCCCGCGTGGCGTATCCGCAGGCCCACTGGGTGGTGGCTGATTTTGTACGCGACGCCGGGCTGTTCGAGCGGCTCGTCTCCGAGCACGGCGTGCGCGTGATGGTGTTCAGTGGCTCGCTCAATACGCTGGAGGAGCGCACCGCGCTGGCCGTCCTCGACCGAGCGTGGGACGCGCTGCACGACCAGCCCAACGCCGTGCTGGCGTTCAACTTTCTGACGTCGGCCGGCCGCAAGCGATATGAAGCCAGCGGGCCGGCCAACCGCTTCCACGGCACGCGTGTCTTCCGTTGGGCCCAGCGTGCCAGCGGTCGCGTGCTGTATCGCCAGGATTATCTGGGCCCGCACGACGCGACGGTGGCGCTGTATTCCGAGGGTTGATCGGGCCTACGCCACGCGGTTGGGCGGCTCGTGTCCATCGAGGATGGCGCGGGCGTTGTCGGCCACCATCGCCGTCATCATCTCGCGATACCGACGCTCGGCGCTGCCGATGTGCGGCGTAAGCACCACGTTTCGGGCCTGGAGCAGGCCCGGGTGGATAACCGGCTCTCGCTCGAAGACGTCCAGCCCCGCGCCCCAGATCGTGCCGTCGCGCAGGGCGTCGGCCAGCGCGACCTCATCGACCACCGGCCCGCGCGCGGTGTTGATGAGGATGGCGCCGGGCTTCATCAGCCCCAGCCGGCGGGCGTCGATCAGGTGCCTTGTCTGCGGCGTCAGCGGCGTGTGCAGGCTTACCACGTCGGCCATCGCCAGCCCCTCGTCCAGCTCCACGCGACGCGCCGCCAGCGGGGCCAGTTCCATGTCCCACTTTCGGCTGCGGGCGGTGTAGAGCACGCGCATACCCCAGCCGATGGAACGCAGCGCCACCGCGCGGCCGATGCGGCCCGCACCGACGATCAGCAGCGTTCGGCCCGTGAGGTCGGCGCCCAGGAAGTCGCCCATGCCCAGCGGTCCGTTGGCGGGGTAGGCCGCGCTGCGCGCATACGCGTCGGCCTCGACCACGCGCCGCGTTACGGCCAGCAGCAACGCCCACGCCAGGTCGGCAGTGCCCTCGGTCACCGCATCGGGCGTGTTGCACACCACCACGCCCCGGCGCGTGCAGGCGTCCAGGTCGATGTTGTCGGTGCCCACGGCGTATTGGCACACGCCCCGCAGCGTGCCGCCCGCCGCGTCGAGCAGTTCGTCGTCGACGCGGTCGGTGAACATGCTCACCAGCACGTCCACGCCGGGCATGGCGTCGAGCACCGCCCGGCGATCGGGCATGGCCTCGCCCAGCACGCGCACGCTCGCGCCGGGCACGTCGAGCACGCCCGGCACGGCCCGCGTCACCAGCACGTTGGGCGTGGCATCCATGCCCCCAGCGTACGCCGCCTCAGCCCTGGGGCACCCGCCCGAAGGCGATCTTCTCGTCCATCGGGTGGCTGCAACCGTGCATCGACCCGAAGTACAGCGACCCCGGGCCCCATCGCCCCACGGCCGCGTCCATCACCTTCGACAGGTCGGTGTTCTTGTGCTCCTTGCCGAAGAGCATCTCGGGCGTTTGGCCGGCGTGGGTGAGCCCCGCGACGACGGCGCCCACCTGCTGCGGCCTGGCGTCGATCACCCGGCGTCGGGCCCACAGCGTGTACAGGCATTCGAGCAGCGCGGGCGTGTCCCACACGTGGGGCAGGGTGTGGGAGGCGGCAAACCGCCGGCCGTCGGTGTATCGCACCTGGATGCCCAGTTCGGCGGCGCGGTAGCCCTCCTGTCGCAGGCGTTTGCCCAGGCGGGTGACCAGGCGCACGAGCATCTGCCTGGCGCCCTCGTCGGTGCGCAGGCGTGGTTCGAGGACGTTGGCGTGGCTCATGGAGTGCCGGCGCGTGGCGATCTCGGGCTCGTCGATGCCGTGCAGCCCGTCCCAGTATCGCGCACCCACGACCGAGGCCCAGATGTCGTGGGCCTCGTGCCGCCGCAGGGCCCACAGGTCGGCGATGGTGCGCACGCCGCGGCGCTCCAGGCGGGCACTCATGGCCTCGGCGATGCCGGGCAATTCGCGCACTTCCAAGTGGCCCAGGTGCTCGAGCACCTCGCCCGCGGGCAGGGCCATGAGCCCGTCGGGCTTGCGCCGGTCGCAGGCCACCTTGGCCAATAGCCGCGTGGGCGCCACGCCTACCGAGCAGGTGAGCGCCTCGCTGAAGCCCTCGCGCACGCGGTCCTTGATGGCCTGGCCCAGTTCCATCGCTCGCCCCCAGCAGCGCTCGGGCCCGCGCAGGCGGATGGCCCACTCGTCCACCGAATAGGTCTTCTCGATGGGCAGCACCGTCTCGATCACCGCCGCCAACTCGTTATGCACCCGCACGTACACCGCCGGCCTGGCCAGCACCAGCACGATGCCCGGGCACAGCCGACGCGCCTCGGGCACGGGCGTGCCCACCTTCACCCCACGCCGCTTGGCGTCGATGCTCGACGCGATCACGCAGCTCGAATCGCTCTCCACCGGCACCACCCCCACCGGCCGCCCGCGCAACGCGGGCCTGAGGTGCTGCTCGGCCGAGGCGAAGAACCCGTCCATGTCCACGAAGATCCAGTTGGGCAGGGTCGAGGGTTGTGGCATACCCAAACAATACCCTATTATTCTTGGAATGTCCAGCGATTCCGGGGCCTTTGGCTTGCCATCGCGCGGTCGCATTGGGTTGCCGACGAACGTGTCCGGGCGTTTGCAAATGGGCGTGCGGGGCCAAAAAACAGGGGTTTTTGGGCCCGATGGAAGAAATATGGCTCAAAAAGCACGGTTTTTTCAGGCCCAAAGCCGCGCAAGCCGAACAACTGTCGGCGAGCGGATGCGTAGAAGCAGTTGCCTGGAGTAGGGCACATCGACCGGCGCGCACGCCGGACCGCACGCACGGAGTGCTGAAATGGCCAAGAAAACCACGTCCCGTTCGACCCGTCCCACCAAGAAGACCGTCCGCCGCGCCAAGTCGGCCGCCGACAGCCGCAAGGTCTCGGCCAAGCCCGCCGCCCCGGCGAAGATCGTTGGGGCCAAGGACAAGCCCCGCTCCAAGAGCGAGATCCAGGCGGCCATCGCCGAGCACGTGGGCATCTCCAAGAAGGAAGTGGCCGCCGTGTTCGAGACCATGAGCGCGATGATCGCCGCTGACCTGAAGAAGGGAAGCGCGGGCGTCTTCAGCGTGCCCGGGCTCATGAAGGTCACCGTCGTCCGCAAGCCCGCCACCAAGGCGCGCAAGGGCGTTAACCCCTTCACGGGCCAGGAAACCACCTTCAAGGCCAAGCCCGCCCGCAACGTCGTCAAGGTCCGGCCGCTCAAGGCCCTCAAGGACATGGTCGCCTGAGACCCGCCGCCATCCCGCGGGCCTAGCCTCGGCCATGGCCCACCACCAGCACGCCCGAGCGCACCGCACCACACCCGTGCGACGCGCCGCCGGGCGTGCGGTCGTTGCGCTCGAGACAACCCTCCTCGCCCAAGGCCTGCCCAAGGGCCAAGGCCTGCCGCTGGCCCGCGAACTGGATGCCATCATCACAAGCCACGGCGCTACGCCGGCCACCATCGGCGTGCTCGACGGCACGCCCATCGTCGGCATGACCCACGACGAACTGGCGCGATTGCTCGACGCGCCCACCATCCACAAGGCCAACATCGCCAACCTGGGCCCGCTCATCTACCAGCGTGCCACCGCCGCCACCACCGTCAGCGCCACCGTCGCGCTGGCCGCCAGCGTCGGCATCCGCGTCATGGCTACCGGCGGGCTGGGCGGGCTGCACCCAAACCTCGCCCAACACCTGGATATCAGCCCCGATCTGATGGCCCTGGCGACCCACCCCGTGGCCGTGGTGTGCAGCGGTGTCAAGGCCATCCTCGACGTGGCGGGCACACGAGAACTCCTCGAAACCCTCGGCGTGCCCGTGCTGGGCTTTCGCACGAATACCTTCCCCGCCTTCTACCTCACGCACAGCGACGCGAGTGTCGACGCCACCTTTGACGACGCCGACGACCTGGCCCGGTTTGCTAGTCGCCATCTGGCCCAGCACGGCACGGGGGTGCTGGTGGTCCAGCCCGTGCCCGCCGAGCACGCCATAGAGCCGGACCAATGGTCGCAATGGCTCGAGGCCGCGCGTGCCCTAGCCGGCACGGCCCGTGGGCGAGACGCAACGCCCGCATTGCTCGACGCGCTGCACCGGGTGTCGCAGGGCCGAACGCTCGAGTCCAACCTGGCGCTGGTGCGCGCCAACGCCGCTCTGGCGGCCCAGATCGCAGCGGCCGGGTAGCAAACAGCAGATCGCAGGTCAAGAGGCGGAAGCTCCCCTCTTCATCTGCCATCTGGAATCTGGCTATCTCCCCTACTCGCACCCCTCGGCGAACGCCGTCTGGAAGGCCAGGAAGTCGAAGATGGTCAGCTCGCCGTCGCCGTCGAAGTCGGCGCGGAGGTCGCCGGTGCCGAAGGCGGTCTGGAAGGCGAGGTAGTCGAAGATGGTGAGGGCACCGTCGCCGTCGAGGTCGGGCTTGCAGTCGAAACAGGTGAGGTCGAAGAGGTAGGCGGCGTTTTCATCGTGCGAACTGGCCAGCAGGCGGCCTTGCGAAAGTGCCAACTTCCAGCCAAAGCCAAGCGAGACAGGCGATGGCGGGTTGGGGATCAGGCGGCGGTCCTCGAACCACTGGCCGTCGGCATTCCTGCGGAAGAGATAGGTTGTCCCGCGGGCCGTGCCGGAAAACTGCCGATCCGCCGTCAGCACCATCCGGTCTCCCTCGACGACCACCGTCGTCCCGAATCCCCCCCTGCTGCCCGGCTCACGGACGAACAGACGCTGGGTCTCGTGCCAGAGCGAGCCATCGAACTCATGGATGATAACTCCACCCTGAAATCGAACGTCATTCATGAGCAAGGGGGCACCCACGTACAACAACGTTCCATCAAAAGCCAGGCCATGGCCGAACCTTGCTTCTTCATACAAAAGAAGTATTTGCACGAGTTCGAGCGAGTTGTCAGGCCCGCGTCGGAATACATGTACCGATCCACCGTTCAAAAGAACCGAATCGTCCACGTATGCCGCGACGAACAGCCAATCTTCGTTCGATGCCGTTCGGATGCCAAAGCCCGTCGCGAAGGTGAGCATCGTCGGGTCCCATGCGAGCACACCGCTTGGCGTCCAGCCCTCGGGGCCGTGGATGTAGCGGTACAAGCGATCGAACTCATCGCGAACGAGGATCTCGTGCCCGTAGACGTGAACGACAACCCCAAATTTCTGGATGACCTCATCGGGCGGGCCGATGCGATCGGTCTCGACCCACTGCTCGCCGTCGTGTTCGTAGACATACGCCACTCCGGGCCACCATGCGCGACCACCCCAGGGTGCCGATGGCGAGCCCACGACGAGGCGATTGCCATCGGCGGCGATGCTCCTGCCGAATGACTGAAAGGATTGTGCGTCGTGTGGCACGATCGTCTGCGTGTGGACCAGCCGGTCTTCGACCATTTCGTAGACATGCACGGCCCCGGTCTGGCACAAGCCCGTCGCGCACGGCGTGCGCGCGGCACTTTCAGCGACGAACCAATGCGTGCCGTTGGTGACGACATCGTATCCGTAAATAAGCGCCTGCGCACCCAATGGCGAAGTCAACCGCTGCGGTTCGCAGGCTTCCTGGGCGGAGGCGACAGCACCAAGCCCCATGATGGTCGCGGCCACGACGACGGTTGAGATGGAGGTTGCCATACAGGGTTGTATGCGCTCGGAGTGCCGAGGGTTGCAGGGGTCGGTTCGGGAATCGAAGATATCCGTTGCGAAAACGGGCTTCCCGGCGCCAACCCCCGCCGCCCGGCATCTTCCGATCATCCCCCCCGCGACAAGGCCAGCGCCACCATCATCCGTACGCCCACACCCAGCGCGTCGTCGTTGAAGTCGAAGCCCGGCTGGTGCAGCAGCGGCGTGGTGTCGGGGTCCTGGCCCTTGGGCAGCAGCCCCAGCAGGAAGAAGCACGCCGGCACGTGCCGCCCGAAGTAGCTGAAGTCTTCCCCGCCCATGCTGGGCTCGGGCACCACCTCGGCCGCGTCCTCGCCCAGCAGCCCGCGGGCCACCTCGAGCACGTGCGAGGCCAGCGACGAGTCGTTATGCGTCACGGGGTAGCCGGGCATCCATGTGATATCCGCGTCGCAGCCATGGGCGGCGGCGGTGGCCTTGACCACCTCGCGGAAGCGCTCGCCCAGCGTTCGGCGGGCCGCGTCGGTGACGGCGCGGATGGTGCCCACGATGCGGGCGCTGTCGGGGATGATGTTGTTGGCGGTGCCGGCCTCGAACTGCCCGACCGTCACCACGCCCGCGTCGTTGGGGTTGATGCCGCGCGAGACGACGGTTTGCAACGCCAGCACCACCGCGCTGGCCGCCACGATGGGGTCTCGCGCCAGGTGGGGCATGGCCGCGTGCCCGCCGCGGCCCAAGATCCGCACGTCGAAGTCGTCGGTGCTCGCCAGCAACGCCCCCGCCCGCGTGCCCACGTGGCCCAGGGGCATCCGGGGCCAGCCGTGCAAGCCAAAGATCCGCGTCACCGCCTTGCCAAGCCCGCCGCCGGCCTGCCCGGCCAGCACGCCCTGGTCGCACATTACCTCGGCCCCGCCGCCGTCCTCTTCGGCTGGCTGGAAGATGAACAGCACGTTATTGGGCCGATCTTCCATCTTCGCCAAGGCGCGGGCCGTGCCGAGCAAGATCGCGGCGTGCCCGTCGTGCCCGCAAGCGTGCATGACGCCCGGCGTGGTGGATGCCCAGGGCTTGCCCGTAGCCTCGGCGATGGGCAGGGCGTCGATGTCGGCCCGCAGGGCGACGGTCGTCTCGGTGGGCCTTGTCGCGGGCAGGTACGCGATCACTCCCGTCCCGTTGCTGGCCAGGCCGGCCTTCACATCGAGCCCCAGCGAGCGCAACTCGGCCTCGATCCGCCCGGCCGTCTGGTGCTCGCGGTTGCTCAGTTCCGGCGCGCGGTGCAACTCTCGCCGAAACTCGACAAGCCGGGGCAGGTCGGCGTCGATGGTCTTGTCGATAGGGGTGATGGAACGCATAGCCGTGGTTGTCATCGATCCATTGTATAGGCCGCGAACAACGCCGCCCCGATCAGCCCCGCGTCGTCGCCGAAGACGCTCTGGCGAACTGAGAGCACCCGGCCGGGCGGGAAGGCGTCGGCGTTGGCCGCCTGCCACACGACCTGCGCAACCGATGGACCGATAGCCTCGACCAGCGCCCCGCCCACAACCACCACCTTGGGCCCCAAGAGTGCGCACGCCCCCGCCGCCGCCACGCCCACCAGCGCCAGGGCGCCATCCACCACCGCCACACACAACGCATCGCCCGCCCGATAGCCCCGGGCGACGGTTTCGGGTGTTGCGTTAGCGATCATGCTCGCCTCTCCCAGTGACAAACGGCGCTCAACCTCTCCAACGATCGCCCGTCTCGAGCAGCAGTCCTCCACCGTGCGCGCCCCCGCCGACGCCCGCGCGTCGATGATCATGTGCCCGATCTCCACCGCCACCCCGTCCACGCCCAGGTACGGCTCGCCCCCCAGCACCGCCCCACCGCCCACGCCCGTGCCGATCCACACCGCGATCATGTCCGCCTCGCCGCGGGCCGCGCCTAGGCGTTGCTCGGCCAGCGCGGCCGCGTTCACGTCGTTGATGAGCACGGCCCGCACGCCCAGCGCGCGTTCCACCATCTCGGCCAGTGGCACGTCGCGCCAGCCCAGGTTCACCGCCGCTGTAATAGTCTCGCCCACCACCGGCCCGGGCACGCCAACACCCACCGCGCCGGGCAACGCGATACCCGCTTCCAGGCACGCTTGCATGACAACATTCGCGATGGCGAGGGCGGCCTGTTCGGCATCCTTGGGCGTGGCCACCTTCGCGCGCGAGACAACGTGGCCCTGCTCATCGATGACGCCCGCGCGCAAGCCCGTCGCGCCCAGATCAACACCCACAAGCCGGGAACCTGCCGATGCTGATGCGTCCACGTTCGGCCCCTTATACCAGTTCACTATGCACGATCGTGCAGCCGGTGTCGGCCGCATCGTGCTGGCCCAGAGCGAACAACACCGACCCGCTGCCCGTCACATGCACCGGGCATGACCATGCACGGCCCAGCCGCGCCCGCAGGTTTCGCAAGGTTGGTTGCACCACCTCGGCCGCCGCCGCCAGGTCGTTGAACAACGCCGCCGCGCGAGGCGACATGCCCGCCAGCCCGCGCACGGCCACCTCGCGCAGCGGCCCGGGGCAAAGCCCATCGAACGCGCCATACACCTCGCCCGTGGCGCAGCCGAAGGGCGGGATCGCCAGCGTCACCCCCACGCGCTCGGCTGGCGCTGGCAGCCGGTCGATGGCCTCGCCAAAGCCCGCGACGACGGCGGGCCTGGGCGGCGTGTCGAGGCTCGGATGGGTGTCGTCGATGAAGAACGCTACGTCGCTGCCGAGCCCCATCGCCATCTCGCGCAGCCTTGCTGGTCCCAGGTTCAGCCCCAGCAGCGCGTCGCCAGCGCGCAACACTGCCGCCGCGTCGCTGCTGCCACCACCCAGCCCCCCGCCGTCGGGGATGCGCTTGCGAACCGTGATACGCAGCGGCACCGCCTCACGCAGCAACCGCGCCGCCCGCAGAGCCAGGTCTTGCTCTACGTCCCAGGCCACCGCCTCGCCCGCGTGCAACGGCGCGTCGTCGGCCCAGCGGACATCGAGCACCGGCCCGTGAAGCGACCGGTCGACCTCCACCCGCACGTCGTCGCGCAGATCAATCGCGTGCATCCACGAACACACGCGGTGCCAACCACGCCGCGGGCCTTCGTGCTCGGCGGGCGCTACCGCCAGCGCCAGGTTCAGCTTTGCAAAAGCCCGGATTTCGAGTGCGTCCATCGCCCAAGCCTATCGGCCAAACCCGACCGCCAGCACGGTACCATCGCCCATGGCAACCGTCGGCGACCTCATCCACGCTCTGGACACCTTCGCACCCCTTCGCTACGCGGGCGATTGGGACAATGTCGGCCTCATCCTGGGCTCCAGGGCCCAGCCCCTGGCCGGCCCGGTGCTGCTGACCATCGACCTGGCCCCCGAGGTCATGGAAGAGGCCCGCAGCATCCGCGCCAGCGCCATATTGGCCTACCACCCGCCCATTTTCCACCCCATCAAGAGCATCACCGACGAGACGGCTATGGGCGCGATGCTCCTCCAGGCCATCACATCGGGCATGGCCATCGTCAGCCCCCACAGCAGCCTCGACGCTGCCCCGGGCGGCATGACCGACTGGCTCTGCGAGGCCATCAGCGGCTCCAAGACCGAAGGCAGCATCGCCGGCGACGTCCGAGCATTGACCCCACACCAGGAACAACCGGCCAGCCAGCAGGTCAAGGTCATCACCTTTGTCCCCGAAAAGGACGCCGAGCAACTGCGAAACGCCCTGGCCAGCGCTGGCGCGGGCATCATCGGCAACTACACCGCCTGCTCGTTTTCCATCCCCGGCACGGGCACGTTCTTCGCGGGCGACGACGCCAGCCCGGCCGTGGGCGAGGTCGGCCATCTGGAGCGAGTGCCGGAAGTGCGCCTCGAGATGGTCTGCTCTCGGGCGGCGCTGCCCATCGCCATGGAGACCCTGCGGCAATTCCACCCCTATGAAGAGCCCGCGGTGGACCTGTACGAGCTCATGCCCGAGCCCGTGCGCCACGCCGGCGCGGGCCGGCGGATGGTGCTCGATCGCCCCGCCAGCCCCGCCGAGATCGCCGACCGGCTCAAGACCTTCCTGGGTATCCCCGCCGTCAAGGTGGCCACGCCCGACGGCGGTGTCCACACCCCCGTCCGTACGGTGGGCGTGTGCCCGGGCGCGGGTGCCTCGCTGCGCCACCATGCCCTGCAAGCAAGGTGCGACTTCTTCGTCACCGGCGAGATGACCCACCACGAGGCGCTGGAGCTGCTCCGCAAAGGCTGCGGCGTGTTGCTGGCCGGCCACACCAACACCGAGCGGGGCTACCTGCCCCGCCTCAAAGACCGCCTGGCCGACCTGCTGCCGGGCGTCGAGTGCGCGGTCTCGACACGGGACCGCACGCCGTTTATGTGGATGTGAGGGGTCAGGATTCGGATTCGCGGCCTTGCAGATATGCCGAAGGTGTTTGGATACAGACCCCTTGCACGATGGTGCCAAACAGATGGCCAAAGTGCTGTTTATCTCCGGTGATCAAATGTGTGGCGCGAGCACGCAGGGCGGCAAGCAGGATGGGCCGATCCTTTTCGTGAAGCATCAATTCGTCGGGAAGTCTTACCGGCTGCGTATCCGGTTCGCAACTGGTGATCTCGGTCAAAAACAACAATGTGTTCAGGCGGCGAAGATGCTCTTGATCGACAGCGTTGCGGAGTGCTTCCTCTGCCGCATAGCCCGAAGTTAGAATGGACACCCCAGGGAGGCCCCAGAGCCGCAGCAGCGTGGAGCCCTCGCGATAAGCCGCCGAGAACAGAACATTGGCATCGAGGAAGACACGATCAGCCACGGCCGCCCTGCTGTGGTGGCGTGTGGTCGATGGTGTCCGGGTCGACACCGAGCCGCTTGGCTTCCTCACGAGCCCATGCGTAGTCCTCGGGCGTCAGGGCAGAATTCAGCAGGAACTCGGCCTTGCGGGCCGGGCTGTATGCCTCGGTGTCCCTGGGTACGGCCACGGCGGGCCGGATGAACACGCCCCCATCACGTTGTTCAACGATGACCAATGAGCCCTCGCGAAGGCCGCACGCTTCGCGCAAGGCCTTGGGCAATGTGAGCACACCCCGGCTGCCAATGGTTTGGGTTGATCGCTTGGTACCCATCGGATTGCCCTCCAGTATGTATGCTACGCCAAACTTCGTCAGATGTTCCGCAAATCTGAAAACCTGAAAGCCAGAATCCGAAAACGAAAAGCCCCGCGCCGTGAGATCACGACGCGGGGCCGGTGCAGGGGGATGCGGCCACTGCTGCCCGGACGCGGACCCACACGGGCCCGTTCGTCGCCCGGACACGGCCCTTGGCCGATGGCCGAACACACACAATGTCCATTCCATCAACCCGCCCTGCAACACAAGGCGGTTCTGATTGCCCGCGGGCAAGGCCCAAAGCCCGGCACGACCGCCCCAGGCGGCGCGAGCGGCGGCCAACTCTGGTACCATCGCCGATGCCAGGCCCGCACGTTGCCATCTACCCCGGCTCTTTTGACCCGATAACCTTCGGACACCTCGACGTGGTCCGCCGCGGCCGCACGCTCTTCGACGAGCTCATCGTCGCCGTGGGCCACAACCCAAGTAAACCCGAACTCTTCTCGGCCCCCGAGCGGGCATCGATGGCGCGGACACTCGTGGACGAACTCTGCCGAGAAGAGCCCCAGCACGCCCCCGTGCGCGTCGAGGTCTTTACCGGGCTCACGGTCGACTACGCCAAGACCCGCGGCGCCGCCGCCCTGCTGCGGGGCGTGCGCAACCTCTCGGACCTTCAGTACGAGGTCCAGCAGGCAGTCACCAACCGCCAACTGGCCGGCCTGGAAACCGCGTTCATGGTCTCGGGCGAGAGTTTTGCCTACATCAGCAGCAGCCTCATCAAGCAGATCGCCGCGATGGGCAAGGACCCCGGCGTGCTGCGGAGCATGGTGCCCCCGCTGGTGATCGACGCGCTCTGGGCCAAGCGAGACCACCCCCTCCTGGCACGATTGCGGGCCGACCACGACCCGGCCAATGCCGAAAATTGACGCGCAGCGCCGCCGCTTTGCAGCAACTTGCCGGTCAAGCAACCCAATCTGAACCATCGGCCCGGCCCGGGGGTGTATGGTGTTCGTCCCGATGGAAGGAGTGTCGCGCATGATCCGTGCCCTGCTCGCGTGCTTGTTGTTCGTGGCTCCCAATACCCTGGCCGACACCGCCCGGGGCGTGGTCTTTGTCGACACCAACCGCGACGGCGTGCGCCAGGCGGGCGAACTGGGTCTGGAAGGCGTGCTGGTCTCCAACGGCCGGGACGTGGTGGTCACCGACGAGGCGGGGCGATACGCGATCGACCTGGCCGACGGTCAGGCCGTCTTCGTCATCAAGCCCCGTGACTACGCCCTGCCCCTGGACGCGCACAACAAGCCGCGCTTCTTCTATGTCCACCGCCCGAACGGATCGCCCATGGGACTGCGCTTCCCCGGCCTGGCGCCCACGGGCCCGTTGCCCGCGTCGATCGACTTCGCGTTGCACCACGCGCCCGAGCCCGACCGTTTCGGCGTGGTGCTCGTGGGCGACCCTCAGCCGCGGAACCTGGCCGAACTGGAATTCTTCGCCCACGACATCGTCGCCGATATCGCCCAGACCCCCTTCGCCAGGGACGCCGTGTTTGCCATCTCCCTGGGCGACCTGATGTTCGACAACCTGAACCTGTTCGACCCGTACAACGAGTACATGTCGATCCTGGGCGTGCCCGTCCACAACGTCCTGGGCAACCACGACATCAACTTCGACGTGCCCGACGACGAGCACTCTGCCGAGACCTGGAAGCGAATCTTTGGTCCCACCGATTACGCCTTCCAATTCGGCAAGGCCTGGTTCTTCGTGCTCGACAACGTCGTGTACGAGGGCGAACAGAACGACAAGAAGTATCACGCCGACCTGCGAGACGACCAGCTCGACTTCATCCGCAACACCCTGGCCCACGCCGACCGCGACGCTCTGGTGGTGCTGACCATGCACATCCCCCTGCCGAGCCTGAAGCGCAAAACCGAACTGTTCGAGATCCTGTCACCCTTCGAGCACACCTTCAGCGCGGCGGCCCATTGGCACCGCCAGCGGCACTACTTCATGGGCAGCGAGGAAGGCTGGACCGGCACCCGCCCCCACCACCACCTCGTCCACGCCACCGGCAGCGGCAGTTGGTGGGCAGGCGTGCCCGACGAGCGCGGCATCCCACACGCCACCATGAGCGACGGGCAGCCCAACGGTTGGTCGCTCATGACCATCGACGGCAACCAATACACCATCCGCTTCAAGGCCGCCGGCCGGCCCGAGGCCGAACACATGGCCGTCCACCTGCCCAGCGTCGTGAGCCGTGAAGAACTCACCCAGACCACCCTCAAGGTCAACGCCTATTCGTCCAGCGCCCGCTCGCGGGTCGAGTTCCGCATCGGCAAAGGCCCCTGGAGGCCCATGGCCCACGCGCCCCAGCACGACCCGGCGTTCGTGGCCCAAAAGGCCTTGGAAGAGCAGTTCCCCCAGATGCCGGGCCGGAAACTGCCCAACCCTTCCACCAGTGACAGCATGTGGGAGGCCCCCCTGCCCGCGGGCCTGCGTGCCGGCCCGCACCGGGTCGAGGTGCGGCACACCGATGCCCAGGGACAGGTCTGGACGGGCGTGCGGGCGTTGCGCGTCCGTTAATTCTCCGCCGGGCTTGATCGGTGGCCCGAGCCGACGGACCATTAGAACGATGCCCGGTCGGCTCAGGAACTTTGGCCTTCGCCGATGGCTTGTTGTCGGTGCCCTCTCGCTCGTGGCGGTGTTCACGCTGTCGGCTATCGTGGCGTATTCACTTGCTGAGCAGGCCCCCACGTGGTGGCGGACGGTCCGTCTGGATGACCCCCGGACGCAGCAGACGGCCATTGCCATCGAGAACGGGCTGTGGAACGCCGTCTTTGAGCGGCGCGAGCCCGGGCACGAACGCTGGCACGTGTGGATGAGCGCGAGCGACGCCAACGCATGGCTGAACACGACGCTGCGAGACTGGGTCGCAGCCGAGTGGGACCTGGTGGGCTGGCCCGAAGACCTGCGCGAGGTGCAGGTCGAGTTCATGGACGGGTCCATCGCCATCGGCCTGCGCGTGCGCACGCCCGAGGGCGAGCGATACGTGTCGGCCGTGGTCGAGCCCATCATCGACGCCGATGGGGCGCTGTGGCTGCCCGCCCGCACCGTCAGCCTGGGCCGCCTGACCCTGCCCGCGGGTGTCTTGCTCGAATACCTGCGACGCAACCGCGAGCGGTACCTGCCCGAGGCGCTGCTGACCCTACCCGAGACCGAGTCCATGTTCAGGGCGCTCGAAGGCCGGGCACCTTTGGTCGAACGCGCCTCGCAATCGCTCGGCGACGGGCGTCGGGTCCGGCTGATCGCGATGCGCCCCGTGGGGGCTCGGCTGGAGTTGTGGTGCGTCACCAGCCCGGACGACACGGGCAAGGACGATGACCGCCTCCAACGCGTGCGGGCCCAGAGCCCCGCCGCCATCGCCTCACAAGGCACGGCCGAAGGCCCCGGCTGACGCCTTCCCCTAGAATCGCCCCGCATGACCGACACCGCCACCGATCCCACGCCCGCCCAGCCCGAGACCGACAACGAGTTCGTCCGCCAGCGCCTGGCCAACCGCCGCGCCGTCGAGGAACTGGGCCAGAAGCCCTACGGCGTGCGCGAGGACGGGCTGGTCGACCTTGGTGCGGCGCATGGCCTCTACGACGCCGACGCCGACGCGGCCCACCAGCAGGCCGAGGCCGATCGCAAGGCCTTGCTCAAGGACAACCCCCAGGCCGACGCGCCGCCGGCGGCCGACCATCGCCCGCGCGTGGCCGTGGCCGGGCGCGTGGTGCTGCACCGCGACAACGGCAAACTGGTCTGGCTCAACCTGCGCGACGCCACGGGCCAGTTGCAGGTGGCCGTCAGCAAGCGCGACTGCACCGAGGCGGGCTTCCACCTGGCCAAGCACACCGACCTGGCCGACATCGTCGTTGCCCAGGGTCCGCTCATGAAGACCAAGGCCGGCGAGCTGACCGTGTGGGCCAGCGACCTGCGACCGGGCGCCAAGGCCATCGAGCCACCCCCCGAAAAGCACGCGGGCCTGAGCGACCCCGAGGCCCGCTTCCGACGCCGATACGTCGACCTGTGGAGCAACCCCGACGCCATGGCACGCCTCGTGCTCCGCGGCAAGGTCGTGCGAGAGGTCCGCGCCTTCATGGAAGCACGTGGCTACGCCGAGGTCGAGACCCCCGTGCTCCAGGCACAGGCCGGCGGCGCGGCGGCGCGACCGTTCGTCACCCACCTCAACGCGCTGGACATGGACCTGTTCCTGCGCATCGCCCCGGAGCTGTACCTCAAGCGGCTGCTGGTCGCGGGCATGCCCCGCGTCTTCGAGATGAGCCGCAACTTCCGCAACGAAGGCCTCAGCCGACGCCACAACCCCGAGTTCACGTCTATGGAAGCCTACCAGGCTTTCGGCGACGCCCACACCATGCTCGAACTGGCTGAGGCACTCGTGCGACGCCTGGCCACGATGGTCTGCGACGACCCGGCGTACCAATCGCTCTACCCCGGCGTCACCACGCGCGCCATGCCGTGGGAAGGCCTCGAGATCAACTACGCCGACCCGTTCGTCCGGGTCGAGTACGGCGATTTGTTCCAGAAGGCCGTGGGCTGCTCGATGTTCGATGAACCCGCCGTGCGCAAGGCCGCCGGCGAGTACACCGACGCGGCGACCACCGACCACTGGCTGCTGGTCGATCGCCTGTTCGAGGACAAGGCCGAGGCGCTGATCGACAAGGCGCGCCCCACCTTCGTGCTGCACTACCCCAGCGCCACCAGCCCGCTGACGCGCCCGCTTGAAGACCGCCCCGAACTGGCCGGCCGCTGGGACCTGTTCATCGCCGGCATGGAGATCGGCCCGGCGTACACCGAGCTGAACGACCCGCACGTGCAAGAGGCCAAGTTCCGCCAGCAGCTCACCGGTGCGCAGGCCGACGACCACACCTTCCGCACGCTGGACGAGGACTTCCTCCGCGCCCTGCGCGTGGGCATGCCCCCGGCCGGCGGCATCGGCCTGGGCATCGATCGCCTGGCGATGCTGCTCACCGGCGGCGCGAGCCTGCGCGAGGTGATCCCCTTCCCGTTCATGCGGCCCGAGGCGACGACCCCATAATCCGACCTTCGCTCGCGCTCGTGGCTCGGATGACACACGCTCATCCCCGGCGCAGCCGGGCCGCGCGGTGCAGCGCCAGGGCCGCCAGCGCCATCGCGGGCAGCGCCAGCATCGCCACGACGGCCCACGCCGAAGCGGGGCTCGCATCTCGTGCCGCCCAGCCACCTGCGGCCAGCAGGCCCGTGGCCGCGACCACGCACAGCCCGCCCAGCCGGAGGGCACGCACCGCCGGGCAGGCCCAAGGGCCGCCCTTGCCATGACTTGCGTTGTGTTGCACGTCTTGCCTTCTCTCCCGATCCGCTCGAAACCCCCCGGCGAAACGCCATGCCGGGGCGGGTGCAAGATATCGGCGCGCGGCGGGCATGTCCAACAACGCCGGGCAGTGGCGCGAGCGATCGCGGCACCGTACACTCGCCCGTGAGCACCACCAGCATCGAGCCCAAGTCGCCCAAGCGCAGCACCCGGAATGGATTGCCCAAACCCCTGCGCCCCAAGGCGCGCGGGCTTCCCGATTGCCGCGTGTACGTGGGAGACTGCCGGGACCTCTTGCCCATCATCCCCGAGTGCGCCAAGGGACAGGTTGATCTGGTCTTTGCCGACCCGCCCTTCAACTGGGCCCGGGGCTACGACAAGTGGGACGACGCGATGCCCGACCACGAGTATTGCGACGTACGGCAGAGTTTCGGCCCGCGCGAGGCGGTGACGGCCTTCACGCAACGCTGGATCGACGCGTGCATCGACGCCCTCAAGCCCACGGGCAGCCTGTGGATCAACATCCCCGATGACTGGGCCGCCGAGATCGTGGTCCACCTCAAGCAACGCGGGCTGCAAATGGTCAACTGGTGCGTCTGGCACTACCGCTTCGGGCAGAACACCACCAGCCGGTTCATCAACAGCAAGGTGCATGCGCTCTACTTCTGCAAGGATCCGTTCGAGCGCACGTGGAACGCCGAGGCGGTGCTCGAACCCAGCGACCGGGCGACGACGTACTTCGACCCGCGCACGCTCGACAAGAAGGACGGCATGCCCGCGGGCCTGCGCGTGCCCATGGACGTGTGGTACGGCGAATACTGGGGGCGCATCCAGGGCAACAACAAGGAACGCCGGGGCAAGCACGACAACCAACTGCCCGAGCTCTACCTCGCCCGCGTCGTGCGCGCTACCAGCAACGAGGGCGACCTCGTGCTCGACCCATTCACCGGCAGCGGGACCACCGCCGTTGCCGCCACGGCCCTGGGTCGGCGGTTCATCGGCTGCGAGTACTCGCCCGACATGGCCGCCAGCGCCATCGAGCGCGTGACGCTTGGCCCCGTGCGAGACCTGCGCGCACCCGCACGATCCACGGCCATCTTCCAGCCCAGGCGGCCCAAGCCCGAGGCTTATCCCAAGCCCTGACATGGCCATACTGCGCGTCAAGGTCGTGCCCGGTGCCAAGCGCGATGAGATCGTGGGCCCCTTGGGCGACCGACTCAAGGTCCGCGTTAGCGCGCCGCCCGAAGACGGCAAGGCCAATCGGGCCGTGTGCGAATTGGTCGCCCACAGGCTGGGCGTGCACGAAGCGACCGTTCGCGTCGCCTCGGGCCACACCAACTCGCACAAGACGCTCGAGGTCGAGGGCGTCGAACAGACGGCCGTCGATGCGTTGCTGGGTTAGCGAGAAACCTGGCCCGCCAGGGCGGCCAGGGCCTTGAGGTCTTGCGTTTCGACGATGCGGTCGATCTGGGCGTCGGCCACACCCTTTTGCTTCAGCGCGGCCCGGGCGCTGTTCCACAGGCGTTTCATGGGGGCCTGCTTGCCCTCGGCGGTGGCAAGGTACAACTCGGAGACGACCTCCGCGAGGCGCGTCTCGACGATGCTGTCCCTGTTGGCGTAATAGCGCCCGACGATCTTCTGCTGATTCGCCGAAAGGTCGGGGCGTTTGGCCATGGTGCGCCGGGCTTATTCCTTGGTGTTGCGGCGGGGGCCGAAGGCCTCGCGCAGGCGCTTGTTCACGGCCTTGCGGGCGGCTCGGCGGCGGCGTTCGCTGGGCTTCTCGAAGAACTCCTTGCGCTTGATGTCCTTCGTGAGCCCTTCCTTCTCGCAGAGTTTCTTGAAGCGCTTCATCATCTGATCGACGGATTCCCCGCCGCGAGACTTGATGCGGATCGCCATGAGAGCGTGAACCTCCAATTGCCAACGCCGGACCCATTCCACCAGGCCACGAACGCGGGGAAAGGAAGGATTGGGCACACCCTGGGGCAAGTCAAGCCTGCGTACGCTGGACCATGCTGGTCGATATCTCGCCGCCGCTGGCCCCCACCACCGCCGTCTTCCCCGGAGACACGCCCCTCTCGAGGCATGTCCTTATGGATACTGCCAGGGGCGACCACCTCACCCTGAGCACCCTGACATCGACCGTTCATATAGGCGCTCATGCCGATGGTGAAAACCATTACAAGCCCGCCGGGCTGCCCATCGACCAGCATCCACTCGAAATCTATCTTGGGCCGTGCGTAGTTGCCCCGGTGCGGGCACTGCTGGGCAGGCGTTTTAGCATGGACGCCCTCGAGTCGCGCTGGATGGACGATCTGGATGGGCTGATCGCAAACGGCCAGCCCGGGCGGCTCCTGCTCAAGACCGGCACCGGCGGAGACTCGCGGACGTTTCCGGGCGACCTGGCCGCTCCAGAGCCGGCGATGATCGACGCGTTGGCGGCGCGTGGTGTGCGGCTGCTGGGCGTGGACACCCCAAGCGTGGACCTGGCCGATGCCAAGGACCTGGTGGGCCACGCCGCGTGTGCCCGCGGTAGCGTGTTCATCCTGGAGGGTCTGGTGCTCGACGGGGTGGAGCCGGGCATCTGGGAGTTGATCGCCTTGCCTTTGAAGCTGGTCGGCTTCGATGCAAGCCCGGTGCGTGCGGTTCTGAGACGATAATGATTCCCGAGGATCGAACAGGTCGGGCGGGTCACGGAGGGAACGAAGATGCGTGCGGAAGCGCTGCTGGAGATGCTCGAGCCACGGTTGTTCTTGAGCGTCACCATCACGGTGGATTACAGCCTCGACACGCTTGGCTTTTTTGATGTCCCCGCCCGCCGCGAGGTGGTCGAGGCCGCGGCCGACTACGTGGGGTCGTTGCTGAACGACTCGCTGACAGCGATCATCCCCGGCGCGGGCAACAGCTGGCGGCTGGTTTTCAACCATCCCGCGACGGGCGAGCCGACCGAGGTGGTCAATCCGGTGATCGACCGCGACGAGTTGCTCATCTTCGTGGGGGGCCGAGACCTGCCGGGCACGACCCTGGGCCTGGGCGGCGCGGGCGGCTGGCAGGCCACGGGCAGCCAGTCCTTCCTGCTTGCCATCGAGGGACGGGGCCAGAGCGGTGCCACCGGGCCAGCAGACCAGCAGACCGACGTGGCGCTCTGGGGCGGCACCATCGTCTTTGACAGCGCAACCAACTGGCATACGGGACTGACCACGGTGGGCCTGGCACCGGGCATGCACGATCTGTACTCCGTCGCGTTGCACGAGATGTTGCACGTGCTGGGGTTTACCGACCAGACGCCCGCCTTTGCCAATCTCATCTCGCCCAGCGGCGAGTTCATGGGCCCGCGCGCCCTGGCCGTGGCCGACGGCGGCGAGACCACCCTCTTGCCGGGCGACTTTGCCCACTGGCGCGAAGGCCTGACCAGCCGAGGCCAGGAAACCGCCATGGACCCCACCTTCGCCACTGGGCAACGCAAACTCCTCACGCCACTGGACCTGGCCGCCATGGAAGACATCGGCTGGGAATTGGAGCCTCTGCGCTGGCCGGGCCGCGGATCGACCTTGGCCCTCAGCCCATTTTCGGGCTCGGGTGTCGGCTCGGGCACGGCTACGGCGTCTCTGCCCGGCCTACACACGGTCACGCCCCGGCAGGACGGCCTTCTGGATTTTCGCGTCGAGGCTGCCCAGCCCGTGACCTTGCGGGTGTGGGATTCGCGTGGCCTGCTGATCGCTTCGGTGGACCAGCCCGACACGATCACGGGCCTGGGGCTGGCCGTCGATACGCAGTTCCACACGATCGAGATCATCACGGCGGGCTCGCCGGCGAGTTATTTGTTGTCGGTTACTTCGGGCGGTCTCGATACGGTGGCCTACGCGCCCGAGGGCTTCGCTTCGCCCGAGATCGACCAGACGGTGTGGATCACCAACACCACGGGCACGGGCCAGTTGTTTACGCTCGAGTTGCGCTACGAACGCGTGGACCTGGGCAGAGATGCCGACGCCGTGGCCTTCGAGCGGGTCATCGAGCCCGGGCAACGGCTGCCCCTCCATATCGCAAGGCAGGGCGTGTTCGCCACCGATCAGGCCACGGGCCGTTCCATCCTCGTGGGCGAGCCCTACGCCCTGGTCCTGCACTCGACCGCGCCCCTGAGTGCGGCACTCGAACACGCCGATACTTTCAACGGCCAGCGCATCACCACCGCCGAGGACTTTACGCGGACCACCAACAGCACCTGGCACTTTGCCCGGGCCGAGAAAGCCAGCAACGTCTTTGGGTTTGTCGTCTTTGCCAATGCCAACGGCCACGATGCCCTGGTGACTGTTACTTTCACCACCTCGATCGGCTCGCTCGAAATCACGCAGGTTGTTCGCGCGGGGGCCCGCGGAGGGCTGAATCTCCAGCAGATCGAGACGCTGCCCGACGGTGCCTATGGCGTGATCGTTCGCAGCGAGGCGTTGCTGCCCGCCGACCAGCCCGGGCACGTTGGCATCGTGGCGGGCTTCACGCACTTCGATGGCGTGCTGGGCCTTGGCTGGACGGTGCTTGGGCAGCCCGGGAACCTGCCCGTGAGCAACATCGCGCCTCTGGCAAATCTGCCCGGGGCGACTAACGAGGTGCTGGTATTCAATGCGGGTTCGAGCGTGGCGCGCATCCGCTTCGTGCGCACCAGCGAGATGGGCAGCGAGACACTCGAAGACCGCTTCGTACCCGTCGGCGTGGCCAGCCGGTTTATCCTACCCGAAGCCTTTGGCTATCGGTACGAGTTCATCACGGGCATCGGGGCCGTCCAGTTCGTGCAGCGGACCGACACCGACGCCACGAGCGGCTCGCTGCCGACGGCCGCTTCGCGTCGGCTGGCATTCTCGCTGGGCGACTTCGACCCAACCGACGCCGATTCGCTGCTGCGGTTGAGCCTGTTCAACACCGCCATGGTCCAGGCCAATGTGACGGTGCGTTTCCTGTTCCTTACCGGGATCGAAGTGGTGCAGACCTTGCAGGTCGGAGCGCAGGGCTTTGGCTCTCTGGCCGTCGACGCCATCGAGGCGGTGCGCGGCCGCGCGAGCGATGGACCGCTGGGCGTGTTGCTCGAATCGACCACGCCGCTGACGGGACTGCTGGCCGCCTTCGAGCGTGACAATGCCTACGCCTCGGGTGGCATGGCGCTGCCGGCGTAAGGCGGCGTACCCAAACGGCCAACGCCCCCGCCCGCAAGCGATCGGTTTTAATGGAACAAAAGAGAAACCCCACGCTCTCGCGCGGGGCTCTGGGGAGGATGAAGCTCAGTGGCTTGAGGCGCTCGAGAGTTCTGCGGCCTTGGGCAGGTCCAGCGGCGTGTCGTTCACATGGTTGAAGTAGTTGGTGAAGAGGTTCAGCCCGACGTTGGCGATGGCCTCCACCACGTGCTCGTCCGTGTAGCCGGCCTGTTTGAAGGCCTTGATGTCCGTGTCTTCGGCCCAGCCGTTCTTGGCCACCAGCGTCTTGGCGAAGCCCGCCAGGGCGTTGAGTTTGGCGTCGTTCAGTTCGCCGCGACGGGCCTGGAGGGTCTGCTCCTCGCTCAGTCCCGCGCCCTTGCCCATCATCGTGTGGGCCGCCAGGCAGTACTCGCACTCGTTGTGCTGCCCCACCGCCAAGGCGATCACCTCACGCTCGGCGGGCGACAATGTGCCCTGGCCCAAAGCGCCCGACATGCCCAGATATGCCTGGAGCGCGGCGGGCGAGTTGGCCATGCCCTTGAAGATGTTCAGGTGCTTGCCCTTGAGCGGGCCCTCGAAGATCTCCTTGGCCTTCCCGGTGGCATTGGCAGGATCGACAGTGTTCAGACGTGCCATGTTTGGTCTCCTTCGAATGGGGGGTTGTTTCCATCGTTGTCCAGGAACATCAACCGGATGATGCCAAAGGCTATTCAATGTATCTACAAATAAATTGCAAAGCCCTATAACGAAACGGTCGCTCAACAAAAAACCGGCCCATGGGCCGGTCGGGAGTTCTCCGAGCCGTCCGTGGCTCGGCATGAGCAAATCTGCTTCAGGCGGCGCGACGCACCGGAGAGCGGCGAGAAGCCAGAGTCAGGCTGCGGGTTGTCGAAGTCGCACGACGGGCCGAGGCCTTGCGGGCGCTCGTACGCGGCGTCGAGGCCTTGCGGGCCGTCGTCGAGCGCTTGGCGGTGGTCCGCTTGGCGGCGGTGCTGGGAGTGCTCTTACGAGCGGTAGTGCGCTTGGCGGCGGTGCGGGCGGCGCTCTTACGAGCGGTGGTCCGCTTGGCCGTGGTGCGGGCGGCGCTCTTACGAGCGGTGGTCCGCTTGGCCGTGGTGCGGGCGGCGCTCTTACGAGCGGTGGTCCGCTTGGCGGCGGTGCTGGGAGTGCTCTTACGAGTGGTGGTCCGCTTGGCGGTAGTGCTGGGAGTGCTCTTACGAGCGGTGGTCCGCTTGGCGGTAGTGCTGGGAGTGCTCTTACGAGCGGTGGTCCGCTTGGCGGTAGTGCGGGCAGCGCTCTTACGAGTGGTGGTCCGCTTGGCCGTGGTGCTGGGAGTGCTCTTGCGAGCGGTGGTGCGTTTGGCGGCGGTCTTGCTGCCAGTGGCACGGGTGCGGCGCGACGGGGCCGTCCGGGCCGCATGGGTGCGGCTTGTGGTCCTGGTCGTGCGGCGGCGAGTCGAAGTTGTCCTCTGCATGCGTACGTCTCCAATATGGCCGCTTCAGTTGGTTTGGTCCCGGCAGGTCCGTTGTGGTCCTGCGAAGCCGGGTGATTTGGTTGTGCGGCCCTGGTTTACTTTCGTCCGGCCGCCGTCTGTGGCGGATAACACCGAACGCAAGGTCCATCGACCTCTGAACCCATGTCCATGAGTGAATCTGACGAAAAAAATATGGAAAGCCACCAAACGCGCAATTCCCGCGCGAAGAATGGAGCCTGTGACACGCAACAACACCCCATCGACCGATTCCGCCCAAGCGTCGTGGACGCCCATGAGCTGGAAAGAACGCCCGCGCGCCCAGGCCGTGGTCTATGACGACCCGGCGGCGTTGGGACGTGCCGTCGCGAGGCTCTCGGCCCTGCCGCCGCTGGTCACTTCTTGGGAGATCGAACGACTCAAGGCCTATCTGGCCGATGCCCAACGCGGGCAACGGCTGATCGTCCACGGCGGGGACTGTGCCGAGACCCTGGACGATTGCAACCCGGCCACCATCACCGCCACGCTCAAGATCCTCCTCCAGATGAGCCTGGTGCTCATCCATGGATCGCAAAAACCCGTCGTGCGCATTGGCCGCCTGGCCGGGCAGTATGCCAAGCCCCGCTCCAGGCCCACCGAGACGCTGACCATCGACGGCAAGCCCGTTGAAGTGCCCAGCTACTTTGGCGACCTGGTGAACCATGCCCGGCCCACGCCCCAGGCCCGCCGGCCCGACCCCGACCTCTTGCTGGCCGGCTACCACCACGCGGCCATGACGCTCAACTTCATCCGCTCGCTGGCCACCGGCGGCTTTGCCGACCTGCACCACGCCGAGCAGTGGGACCTGCGATTCCTGACCAACGCCCAATTGTCCGGCGAGTTGCGCGAGCGCTATCAGCGCATGAGCCGCGATGTACGCAGCGCCATCCGCTTTGCCGAACTGGTGGGCGAAGGGGCCATCCAGGAAGTCAGCCGCGTGGACTTCTTCGCCAGCCACGAGGGGCTGCACCTCGAGTACGAGAGCGCCCAGACCCGCCGCGTGCCGCGACGTGATGGCACCTATTGCCTGACCACCCACCTGCCCTGGATCGGCGAGCGCACCCGGGCGATCGACGGGGCCCATGTCGAGTTCTTTCGCGGCATCGCCAACCCGGTGGGCGTGAAGATCGGCCCGGGCATCGACCCACAAGACGCCGTCGCGCTGCTGCGCGTGCTCAACCCCAAGCGCGAGCCGGGCAAGATCGTGCTCATCTCACGCATGGGGGCGGCGAAGGTCGACGCCCTGACGCCCATCCTGCACGCCGTCGAAAAGTCGGGCGAGCCCGCCGTCTGGCTGTGCGACCCCATGCACGGCAACGGCCACGTAACCGAGGACGGCCGAAAGACGCGGCACTTCGACGCCATCGTGGCCGAGCTGCGCGGCACGATGGACGCCCACGCTCGGGCAGGCACCGTGCTGGGCGGCGTGCACGTGGAGGTCACCGGGCAGGACGTGACCGAGGTCATCGGCGGCGCATCGGGCGTGACGCCCGAGCGGCTGTCCGAGAACTACGCCACCGCCTGCGACCCCCGCCTGAACTACGCACAGGCGCTGGAACTGGCGTTTATATTGTCGGGGGCGATGAGCGGCCAGGTGGGCCAAACTGCGGGCGACCTTCCAGCGTAAAATCCACAATGCCGACCTACGACTACGAACTGCTCGACAAGAAGGGCCAGCCAACGGGCGAGACCTTCGAGTACGTCCAGCGCATGGCCGACGATCCGTTAACCAGGCACCCAGAGACCGGCCAGCCCTGCCGCCGCGCCATCAGCGCCCCGGCCATCGCCGGCAAGTGGAGCGACCTGAACAAGGGCCAGCTCAGCAACAAGCGCCTTGGCGAACTGGGCTTCACCAAGTTCGAGAAGAAGGGCGACGGCTACTACGAACGCACGGCGGGGAGTGAGGGGCCCAAGACGATCAATGCGGATGATTATCTGTAGCGTTGCATCGTTCACCGACATATGGTCCGGGTGATGACGCCCTACCAGGGACCAAGCCAATCTGGAAAGTCTCTGTTCTACGGTCCGGCGCTGTGGATTTGGAGCTGGTGCCTTCATCACAGGTTGCCTACGCCTGACCATCCGATGATCGTGGTGGGTGGCTTTGTCCTACTTGCAGGCGCTCCAATCCTGCTCGCGATTGATCCGAATCGCTGGGCCATCGCATTTGCCGTTGCGTCGGTCTTTTTCAATGCTTTGATCCAATACATCAACGCCGCACAATCCGCCACCATGGCCGAAGTGCGTCGAGAAGAATGGCAACAGTTTGCGTCGCTTACCGAAGTTGTCGCCGGCCACTTATCCCAAGTGCTGAGCTACTACGATGCGCGATTCCTGTCAAAATCTGCGTCGATGCGAAAGGACGAGTACAAGACCAAGTTGCGGGCTTTGCAACAATTGCTACTCGATCACATTGTGCAGGTCTTGCGGCTTCAACTTGGCGAGACAGCGAGCAACGGTGTCTTGTCCGCGAACTGGACGATGAGGGGTAGCGAAGAAAACGCGAACCGGTTCAGAGTTGTCGTCTACAACAAGCACATGACGGACCGCCAAGCCGGGCAGGCGAACCAGTGGAAAGAGATTGCCGAAGGCATCCCAGGTGCCAGCGTGGCCTATCTCACTGGTACCGTATCACTGGTGTCGGACATTAACGCGTCCGATAACAACAAGCACTTCTCGCCCACTGCTTCCTACCGATCGATCCTGTCGATACCCGTGCTGTGTTCGAGCAGTATTGTGGGTGTGGTCAATGTGGATTCAACCGAAATTGGTCTTCTCGAAACGGAACAACACCAGCTTGTGTTCGATATAGTGTACCTGATAGGGTTGTGCCAACTCCTCCACGATGGGGCTTGAGATGAAGGCGATAGTCAAGCAAGGTCGAAGTGTTCGGGAGTTTGCCGACATCTACCGTCGCTATGCGGACGGCGAGATCGACTATCCCCGGATGCTCGAGTTGAGCCGGCAGAATCGCGGCCCGTCCCGTCCGCCGCGTCGTTGGTGGGGGTTGCGTCGTAAGCCTTTGATCAAGCGGGCCACCGTTTAGCCCACCAATCCCTCAATCCCCCCCAACCCCACCGGTTCCTTCGTATAAAACCCCTCCCCCGCCGCCACGCCGATGCGACTCCCCAGATACGTCGCGCTCGCCTCGACCCAGTCCACCACCTTGCGGTTCTTCTCGGGCAGCACGAATTGCGTGTGGTAGGCCCGGATCGACTCGATCTTGCGCTCTACGTACCCCGTCACGTCCAGCACGAAACTCGGGTTGGCCACCCAGCGCAGGTGCGTGGCGTAGTAGTAGAACAGCCACTTGGGGTACGTCGGCTCGCCCGGCGGCATCCCCTCGGGAACGGGCATGTCCACGCCGGTGAGCTTCGCGTCGAACCGCGCGTCCTCCACGATCCGCGTCACGGTCCGATGATCCGGGTGCGCATCTTCGAAGAACGGCGTGAACACGATGCTCGCCTGGTGGGCCCGGATCACCCCCGCCACTTTGTGCCGGGCTTCGATCGTGTGCTCCACGTACCGATTGGGCAAGCCCAGCAGCACGCGCTTCACGGGCTTGGCCTGCGGAAACCTCGCCGGGTCGGGCGAGAGGATCGCCGCCGCCAGGTCGGCCTCCTTGGCCCGCGTCACCGGGTCGCCATACGGCGTGGGCTCGCCGTTGGTGATGTCCAGCAGCAGCACGTCGTGCCCCTGCTCGGCCAATTTGGCGATGCTGGCGCCCATGCCGAGTTCTTGGTCATCTGGGTGGGGTCCGACGACGAGGATGTTGGCCATAGACCCCAGCGTATGGCCCGCATGGGCAGTCCGGCCTATCGCCGGATGCCCACCGCCACCAACCCGTACTTCACGGGCTGGCCTTCCATTTCCACCGTCATCTCCACCAGCGCCAGCAGCTCGGGGCGCTCGGCCGCGAAGAACCCGCCCGCCCCGAAACGCCGCCCTTGCTCGTCGACGAAACGCTCCAACGGCACGCGGAGGGTCTGGCCTACTTCCAGCCCATCGATCGGGAATCCATAGCGACCGTTGAGCCACACCATGCCCGGGCCGAAGGACCGCGCGGTGGTGTTGGTCAGCCGAAGGCGGGTGCCCTCGCGGAAAGCGTGGATGTCGAGTGTCTCGGCCCGCTGGACGGCCCTTGGGTAGAGCGGTCCGCTGTCGAGTTCGCCCGTGGAAGCGCAGCCGGCCACGAGCAGCGGCCCAAGGCCCGAGAAGAGGATGGCAATGGCTCGCCTCATGCCCAATGGTGCCCCCGCCGGTCCCCCGCGTCCACTACCCTTGAGCCCATGTCCTGCGAGACGGCATCCCGCAACGCCACCGCCCCCGAGCCGGGCATCGCCCCCGGGGCCCAGACGCTCGACGTGCGCGCCATCGCCCGCGCCATCGGCCGCCATGGCCGCCACCCCGCGCTGCCGGCGACCATCCCCGGCTTCGACGCGCCCTTCTTTCAGGCCGGGCTGGCGGGCTACTCCGACGCCGCCATGCGTCTCATCGCCCGCCGCCACGGCTGCCCCCTGTGCGTCACCGAGGCCTTGCTCGACCGCACCCTGCTCTCGGGCGGGCGGGGCTTTGCCAAGGCCGACTTGGGCGAGCTGCACGACAACGTGCCCGGCGGCGAGGACGACCACCCCCTTGTGGGCCAGCTCATGGGCAGCGACCCCGGCGAGATGGCCGCCGCGGCGGTAAAGATGGTCGAGCAGGGGGCTCGCGCGGCGAGGGAGTATCGGGAATTGGCGGGGGGAGGGGCAATTGGCAATGGGCAATTGGCAATTGGAAGAGATGCTCCCGAGGCGTCTCTTCCATCCCACTCCGATCCAATTGCCAATTGCCAACTCCCAATTGCCACTTTCCAGGCCATCGACATCAACCTCGCCTGCCCCGTCAAGAAGATCGCCAAGAAGGCCCGTGGCGGGCACTGGCTGGCCGAGCCGCAGGGCGCTATCGCCATCTTGAAGGCCGTGCGCGACGCGCTGCCCGAGCGGGTACCCTGCACGCTGAAGATCCGCCGCAGCTACGACGACACGCCCGAGATGGCCCGCAACTTCATGCGCATCTTCGACGCCGCCTACGACCTGGGCTACGCCTGGGCCACCGTCCACGCCCGCACCGTGCAGCAGAAATACGTCGGCCCCAGCCGGTGGGACCTGCTCCGCGACATCGTGCAACAGCGCCCGGGCCGCGTCGTCTTCGGCTCGGGCGATATCTGGCAGGTGCAGGACATCTTCCGCATGATCGGCTACACGGGCGTCGCCGGCGTCAGCGTCGCCCGCGGCTGCATCGGCAACCCCTGGATCTTCCGCCAGGCCCGAGACATGATGGCCGGCGAAGACCCCCGCCCCCCCACCATCGCCGAGCAACGCCAGGTGCTCGAAGACCACTTCGCCCTGGCCCTGCGCGTGAACGCCACCATGCGCGACCCCGAGCACGTCACCGGCAAGACCATGCGCAAGTTCGCCATCCGCTTCGCCCAGCACCATCCGGCGGGGGAGGAGGTGCGCAAGAGGTTTATCGGGGTGAAGGGGTTGGAGGAATGGCGGGGGGTGTTGGGGGAGTGGTATGAACAATAACTTAAGTCTGCATTTTGTTAGGACTACGATAGGAATAGTGCTCGAACCATTGGACTTTCTGTCCGTAGGTGTCGATAGTTGACCCCGAGAGACGGAAGCATGGGACGCGAGCGAACAGAGTTTTGGCCAAGCATGTTGGCCTACTGGGCCATCCGGGGTATCCCGCGCCGTGAGCCAGAAACACGCGACATACTTCGGGCGTTGGAAGAGCTACGTCAAGCCGAGCTAGAAGGCAAGCTTTCCGCAGAGCATGTTCAACTACTTTCCGAGTGGCTGCTGGCCCGTGGTGTAGAGCGAGATGTGGCCAAGCGAATCGGTGCGCAACTCGACCGATCGCTCTTGCGCCACGAGACGCGTAACATGGCCTTCCATGGACGAGTCTTCGCCACCTCCACCGCAATCGTCTGACCAGCCAGGGCTGTCGTCACGCGCTAAGGACCGCGAGACGTCAGACAGCCAGAAGCTTGCTACTGAGGCGTTTGAGAACGCTCCGCCGTTTGTGCGTGAGAGCATGATGGCGCTTATGGCGTCTGCAGGTCCGATGCCTAATCCCGTTGCCAGTCAAGTACGACCGGAGCACATCAAGCAGTCACTTGATTTAGCCGATAAGCAATCGGCGAGGGACGATCAGCAGGAAACTCGATCGAAGCAGTATCTACTGGCTGCGTTTTTGGTTGTGATTGGCCTAGTGGTTTTTCTGGTCGTCTTCTTGAAAGACGATGCTGACCTGCTTCAAAAAGTGCTGAGCTACGCGGGCACGTTGTTTGCCGGTGTGGCAGCAGGTTTCGGCATAGGTCGAGCTACAACCGCCGCCTAAGCCCGCCTCTCCCCACCCCCCGGATACGCCACCCGACCGTGGTAGATACTCGCCACTGTCTTGCTGATCGAATCCCCCACCGCGTCCAGCTCCCTCAAGGTCAGGTCGCAGTCGTCGAACTGGCCGTCGGCCAGCCGCTTCTGCGCAAGCCGCCGCACGAGTTGGTCGATGCGGGCGGGCGTCGGGTCGGCCATGGTCCGCGTGGCGCTCTCGACCGCATCGGCCAGCATGAGGATGGCGCACTCCTTGGTGCGGGGTTTGGGCCCGGGGTAGCGATACTCCATCTCGCTGGGCTCGCTGGCGCTCTCCACGTCGCGGCCCTCGTGCTCGCGCTTGCGCTCGCGGGCGGCCTCGGCCTCGTCGGCGGCCTTCTGCTTGGCACGGTGGTAGAAGTACTCCACCAGCGTCGTGCCGTGGTGGGCCTCGATGTAATGGTGGAGCGTGCGAGGCAAGCCAAACTCGCGCGCCAGCTCGAGCCCGTCCTTCACGTGGCCCACGATCACCAGCAGGCTCATGGCCGGGCTGAGCTTGTCGTGCTTGTTGGGCCCGCCCGCCTGGTTCTCGACAAAGTACTCGGGCTTGTTCATCTTGCCCACGTCGTGGTACAGCGCGCCCACGTACGTCTGGAGCGCGTCGGCACCGATCGCGTCGGCCGCGGCCTCGGCGATCGACGCGACGTTCATCGAGTGGTTGTACGTGCCCGGCGCCCGGCGTTGCAACTCGCGAAGCAGCGGGTGCTTGGGGTCGCGCAGCTCGATCAGTTTCATGCCCGTGGTGATGTCGAAGGCCTTCTCGACGCTGGGCAGAACAAACAGCACCAGCCCGGCCGTCACCAGCCCCCCACTGGCGGCAAAGCCCACGTCCCAGGTGAGTTCGAGCAACCCCCGCGCGGTGACCGGCCTGCCCAGCAGCCCGCCGCCCACGCACGCAAGGGCCAGCGAGAGCCCCATGGCGATGCCCGCGCGCACGAAGGCGCGACGGTCGCGGATATCACTCAGTTGCCACGCCGCCGTCGCCGCCCCGGCCAGGGGCACCAGCACGAACCACGAAGGCCGATCGAGCGCGATGGTGACCAGGACGGCGTGCCCGGCGGCCATCGCCAGCGCCACGCGCGCGTCATAGGCGATGGTCAAGAGCATCGCCAGCAACAGCGTGGGCGCGACGGCCAGCAGCATCACCAGCCGGGGCTCCATCGCCGCCGGCCAGACCGCCAGCGTGAAGCACGCCACAAAGATCCCGGCCATGCCCAGCATGCGTTCGGGGTTGCGCGCCACGCGCGGGCAATACCACGCCAGGTACAGCGTGAGCCCCAGCACCACCAGCACGCACAAGGCCATCGAGCCCACAAACCGCGAGCCCAGCGAGAACACGCCGTGCTCGCGGGCCCAGGCCAGCCGCTCGCTGCGCATCAGCGCGAGCGTGTCAAGGCCCACCGGTTCTCCCCGGCGGACGATGACCTGGCCGGCCTGGACCTCAACAAACGCATCGGCCACCTGCCCCACCACCTCGGCCTGGCGGGCCATGGTGCGCGCCTCGTCCAGGCGGTAGGTGGGCTCGGCTTGGTTCATGAGCCGACCGACCACGAGCGATCGCAGCGCGGTGTCGCCCATCTGGGCCTGTGTGGCGATGACCTCGGCGGCCTCGCGACGCTGTTCGACACTACCCACGTTCACCAGGCTGGCGGCGCTGGTATGAATGGGCGTTTGCGTCTCGTCGTACACCAGCCAGACCATGGCGCTCTCGCCGGCCTCGCTCCCGCCCAACTGGGCCGAACGCTGCCGCTCGTTCTGCCACAACGCAGCCTCGACCAGCGGCCGGCGTTCGAGCGCCTGCCGAAGCCTGGCCATGGCCTCGGCCCATCGGGACGAGACCATGCCATCGACCACCAACGCCCGGACAGCGGCCAGCTCGGCCTCGTCCAGGTCGAAGCGGGCACGCAATTCGGGAGCCACTTGCGAGAGGTTTTCCGCATCCCGCAGGGTCTGGGGCAACTCGGCCAGGCCGTCCACCAGCGAACGCAACTCCGGACGCACCACAAGCACCCGGGCGGCCCGGTCTCGCGCCAGCGTGCGCTGCTCGGCCGTCCGCGCCGGATCGGGCATGCGGAACGAATACCGGGCCACGATGGTCTCTTCGGCCAGGCGGCCGAGCGCCAGCATCGGCTGGGCGCTGGCCCACCACGTGACCACGCCGAGCACGGCCGCCGACACCAGGCCGATGATGGCGGCGTAGCCCGTGCGCGGATTGGTCAGCAGCCGTTGGATCTTCTCGGCCGGGGTGGCCCGTTCGCGTTTGAGGCCGACGCGGCGTCCGCCGCCCTTGCGTTTTTGCCAGGGCCAGCGCATCAGGCGTCCTCCCCATGGCGTGTCGCGGGCGTTGCGGGCGTGTCCGGCCCGCCATAGGCCTCGATGATGCGTTGCACTAACGGATGTCGCACCACGTCGTCTCGTGTCAGGCTGGCAAAGGCCACGCCCTTGACACGCCTCAGCCGCCGGGCCGCGTCGATCAATCCGCTAGCCGCCGGGTCGGGCAGGTCGATCTGGGTGGGGTCTCCCGTCACGATCATGCGCGAGCCCTCGCCCATGCGTGTCAGGAACATCTGCATCTGCCCGGTGGTGCTGTTCTGCGCCTCGTCGAGCAGGATGGCCGCCTGGTTGAGCGTGCGGCCGCGCATGAATGCCAGCGGCGCGATCTCGATCACCCCGCTCTCGAGGAACCGTTCCATCGTCCCCACGTCCATCATGTCGTAGAGCGCGTCCAGCAATGGCCTCAGGTACGGATGCACCTTCGCCTGCATGTCGCCCGGCAAGAAGCCCAGCCGCTCGCCAGCCTCCACGGCCGGCCTGACCAGCACCAGCTTGCGCACCCGGTCGGTACGCAGCAGGTGAACGGCCGCCGCCACGGCCAGGTACGTCTTACCCGTGCCCGCCGGGCCCATGCCGAAGACCAGTTCGTGCGTGCGGATGGCCTCGAGATAGTGTTCTTGCCCGGGCGTGCGGGCCCGGATCTGCCGCCCCCCGCTATAGACCGCCAGCGGCCCCTCCCACGCCTGCCCTTCGCGGCTCATTCCATGGGGAGAAGGCTCGAGCATGACGGCGGCCGGCCAGGCATGACCAGAGCCAAAGCCCGAGACCGGCCCACCCGAGGCCGCCTCGGCCAGCAAGTGCAGCACGTCGGCCCGGGAGACGGACCCGCCGCGCTTGAGCAACGCGCGCAGCACGCCCTCGGCGGCCCGCACCTCACCCTCGGGCCCGCTGATGCGCACCACGCCGCCTTTGGGCGTCACCGACACCCCGAGCCCCTCGCGGAGCAGGCGTACATTCCGATCATGGACACCCAGCACCCGAACAGGATCGGGGCCAAGGGGAAACTCGATGGTCAATTCCAAGAAGCCTGTCTCCACAACGTGCGACGTATCAGTTGATGTCGTCACGCCCGGTATCTTATCTGAGCCCAATCTGCCCAGCACATGAAATACCAAACAATCGCCTACACTCTGATATTCACCCTGTCCGCGGTCTTATCGGGTTGCGTGGCCAAGCCCCGGCCCATCGTGCCCACCGATGGCCCCAGCACGCTGGGCCCCGTGCCCGCCGACCATGACGATGCCCCCCGGGCGCTGCTGGTGGCCTTGGAACGGGTCGAGGGGGCCCTGCTCGAAGGATCCTGGCAAGGCGATACGTACCACGCGACATTCCTGATGCTCGAAAGCCGAGAGGGCTGGGCCGCTGCCCGGTACACCGATGATGGCAACGCCATGTTGTCGGCCTTCATCGAACCACAGGGCGACAGCCGGGCCCAGCGACAGCTCTTGGAAGCCTGGTCGAAACGGCTCGGGCAGCTGTATGGCGTGGAGTGGGCACCTCGATAAGGGCTTCAGGCCGCCGATCCGCCCGTGCCCGTGGGGTCGTTGGCATCGTCTCGATCGGCCTTGATGCGGGGCAGGGCGTTGGGTAATTCCACGGTCATGGTCGTGCCGCGTTGCCAGACGCTCTTGACCTTGATGGTGCCCCCCAGCGATCGGACGGCGTGCTTGACGATGGCCAGGCCCAGGCCCGTGCCACGGGCGATCTTGCTGCCATCGCGGGAGGCATCGACCTGGAAGAATCTCTCGAAGATGCGTTGCTGCATCGGCAAGGGGATGCCTTGCCCCTGGTCGATGACATCGAACACGCACAGGAGCGAATGCCTGCCCGAACCGCCGGCAACTACCGTGCCCCGAACCAGCACCTCGTCGCCCGGCTCACTGAACTTGATGGCATTCTCGATCAGATTCCGCAGGATGATCGTGAACAGGTTGCGATCGGTCCGCAAGCGTTCCAGTGCCGGGTCGAGCTCGAATCGCAGCGACACGCCACACCGCTCGCACATCGATTCGAACGATTGCGTCAGCACGCCGGCCACCTCGCTGGCGGGCGTCATCGTGAGTCGTACGGTTCCTTCGAGGGCTTCGAGCCGGGACAGATCCAGCAAGTCGCGGATCAGGTCTTCCAGCCGCGAGACATTCTCGTCGAGCATCGAGAGCAGCCGGGCCCGCATCGCCTCGTCGCGACTGGCCGGCCCGAGCAAGGTATCGACCGCGCCGCGCAGGGCCGCGATGGGTGTGCGTAATTCATGAGAGGCGTTGGCCGCAAAGTCCGTGCGGACCTGGAGCGCGCGCGACAATTCCGTCACGTCGCGCAGCACCAGCAAGACGCCATGCCCCGAGCCTTCGTGTCCATCCGTTTCCATCGGGACCGGTACCGCCGACACATCGGCCACCAGGCTCGCCTGCCCCCGGGCGATGTTCACGCGACGCCGGTAGAACTCACCGCGTGCCGCCCGCGCGTGCATCGCGAGCACCTCGGCATTGGTGAACACCTCGTCGATGCCGCGTCCCAGAATCTCTTCGCCGGCCAACTCAAGCCACTGGCACGCCGCCTCGTTGACGAGGATGACCACCTGGCGTTCGTCGCAGACCAGGAGCGGTTCATCGACCAGTTGCAGGAACATGCCCAATTCACCATACGCCGCTTCAAGGGATGCGATGGCCGCCCCGGCCTGCTCGGCACGTTCGAGCAGATACGCCTGCCAGGCGCGTGCCACGGCCGCGACGCCTCGCGCGTCCGCGGGCGCTCGCGCCTCACCCAGGAGGGTTCCGAGCCGCTCGCCCACCGGCTCGAGCATTCGCTGTATGGTTGCGCCAGCCTGGGCGTCGCGTTCGCGCACCGCAAGCCAGACGGCCATGCCCGCGCCCAGCACCAGCGCGCACGCCATCCAGACCCAGATCCCCAGGACCATCAGCGCCAGAGCCAGTGCGGCGGCAACGATGCCCGCGGCGAACCACCGCACGCCCCAGCCCCAACGTTCAGCCCCGGGTTCAGTCATCAGTTCAGGCCGGCGTCAATTCGTGGACGGTACGATACCCAACCCCACGCACCGTCTTGATATGCTGCCCCCATGGGCCCATCTTGCGGCGGATGCTGGTCATATGGACGTCGATCGTCCGTTCGGTCACGGTGACCCCCGGGCCCATCGCGTGACGCATCAGTGCGTGCCGCGTCAGCACCCGGCCGTCGGCCTCGATCAAAGCCGTCAACAGACGAAACTCGGTCAGCGTCACCGCCATCGGCGAGCCGTCCACGGTGGCCTCGTGGGTTTCCAGGTCCAGCGAGACGCCACCCAGACGCAGCACCTGCTCGCTGCCGCGGCCGCTGCGCTGCGAGCGACGAAAGACCGCTTCCACCCGCGCCATCAGGATCTTCATCGAGAAAGGCTTGGTCACATAGTCGTCGGCACCCACCGTCAGGCCCACGACCTGGTCCACCTCGTCGGCCTTGGCCGTCAGCATGACGATGGGCACGGCCGCGAGGGTTTTGTCGGCTCGCACGTGCCGGGCGACCTCGGTGCCGGACATTTCGGGCAGCATGAGGTCGAGGATGATGAGATCGGGCGTTGCGGCGCGAGCCTTGGCGAGCCCTTCGGTGCCGGTATGCGCCAACAAAGTCCGATAACCAGCCTCCCTCAGGTTGTAGTCCAATAAGATCGCCAGATCCCGTTCGTCTTCGACGATCAGGACCAGTTTTTCGCCCGTTGTGCCGCGGTTTGCTGTCATCGGCTGGTCCCTCGTGAGGAGCGTCGAGGCCTTTCTCGGGCCCCGCTCGTTCGAGGGATTGTTGGACAGCAGGCCCATAGCGATACCACTCTCCCACCCCGACTTTAACATATCTTCGCATTTCTGGATCCCGATTCTGGTGTTCGTGGACCCAAAGCGCCGAAAAACTCTCCGGACTGGTAGTTGGCAAGGGCTAAGTTGCTGGCTACACTCTCTGCTCTCGCCCGGTTACCGGGCGGGGCCTTGCGGGTTGGGGGCTCGTTGAAGCTACCCCTCTCGCAGGAGTTTCAGGACCCCCCGGGCGCGATCCTGGGGTAGATAACGCGTGTTTCCGGCATCTCGTTGATGCCGGTCGGTCGGTGCGGTGGGCCTTGTGAAGGTCTGGCACCGGCCAGTTTCGGGGCTCCCAGGCGAGCCCGATGGCCGAAGCGGGGAGGAGAAGCCCCACCTCGGCGGCAACGTGCGACCGGTCTTCGCATCGTGCGGCCGGGCACGCTGGTGGAATCGGGCGGCATTGGGCCGTCCCACGATCTCGAAGAAGGAGTCTCGTACGATGAGTCACACGAAGGCCACAGTGCTGCTCGCGGGCCTTGCCATGGGCCTTGGTGGCACCGCGATCGCGCAAACCCAGTCGTCCAGCCTCGACCAGGCCCGCGCATACGCCGCGGAGACCCGCAGCGACGCCCAGCGCGCCACCCTCAACCAGGGCGGCGCGGGCGGCCCGGAAGTCTTCGGCCGCGTCCAGTTCCAGTACAACGTCACCCTGATCGATGACGCCGGCCCCGGCGGCGAAGACTTCGCCAACGGCTTCCAGCTCCGCCGCACCCGTTTGGGCGCCAAGGGCAGCGTCGAGAGCATCAAGTACTACATCCAAGGCGACTTCTCGAGCAGCAACGGCAACTTCAGCCTGCTCGACGCCTTCCTGACCATCCCCGTGCCGGGCATGGAGGATGAGGCCAGCTTCACCATTGGTCAATTCAAGCTGCCCTTCCTCCACGAGGAAAGCATGTCCTCGGACCGCCAGCTTGCGGTCGACCGTTCCTTCATCAATGATGCCTTCAGCCAGGGCCGCAGCCAGGGCATCATGTTCAACTACGCCGGCAACGAGGGCGACGACTACCGCGTCCAGGTCGCCTTCTCCGACGGCTTCCAGACTGCCAACACCCGCTTCGACAATGCGATGGAAGCCGACTTCTCCATCGGCGGCCGTTTCGACTACAAGGTCAGCGGCGGCTGGAAGGACTTCGAGGACTTCACCGCTGGCCCCAGCCAGGAACAGGCACTGCGCTTCGGTGGTGCGATCTTCTACCAGAGCGGCGACGGCACCTACGCCGTCGGAGGCGCCACCAACGAGCTCGACCTCCTGAGCATCACCGTTGATGGACAGTGGGAGCAGAACGGCATCAGCGTCTACGGCGCTTTCATGCTCCAGGACTTCGATGACGGCACCACCGACGACACCAGCTTCGGTGTCCTCGTCCAGGCTGGCTACCGCTTCGATGAGAACAATGAAGTCTTTGGTCGCTTCGAGTACCTCTTCGAGGACAACAGCGCCATCGAGGACTTCATCGCCCTGACCTTGGGCTACAACCACTACGTCTTTGGCAACCACAACGCTAAGTTCACCGCCGATGTCACCTTCGTCCTTGAGACGGTCGCGGACACCCGTTTCGCCGGTGGCTCGCCGAGCAAGGGCCTCCTGCCCGACAGCGGCGACCCCCAGATCATCTTCCGCACCCAGTACCAACTGGCCTTCTGATCCCTTCTTGATTCCAGAATCAGCCTAAAACACAGCGGGCGGCCTCCAAAGGGCCGCCCGCTTCTTTTCGTGTCAGCATGGACGCCGCCCTCTACATCCGCTCGAGTGTCGGCAGCCCCAGCACGCCCAGACCATCTCCGAGCACCCGTGCCGTCAGGTCGCACAGCCACAGGCGGCTGTCGCGCGTGGTGGCGTCTTCGGCCGAGAGCACCTTGCACGCGTCATAGAACCCGCTGAAACGGTTGGCGATTTCCAGCAGGTGCTGGCAGAGCCGGTGCGGCTCGAGATGCTCACCCACGGCCCGCACAACGGATGGATACCGCAGCAACGCCAGTGCCAGTTGCTTCTCGGCCTCGTGTCCAAGGTGGACGGTCGCGGCCTTCCACGACTCGCCGACACCGCGCTGGACGGCCTCGCGGAAGATGCCCCGGATGCGCACCAGCGCGTACAGCAAGTAGGGCCCGGTATCGCCCTCGAAGGCCATCACCCGGTCAAAATCGAACACATAATCGCGCACGCGGTCGTTGGCCAGGTCGGCAAACTTGAGCGCGGCTATGGCGATGGTCTCGGCCGTGGCCCAGCGCCGCTGCGGCTCCATCTCGGGGCTCTTCTCGATGACGACGCGCTCGGCCCGCTCGTGGGCCTCGTCGAGCAGGTCGGCCAGCTTCACGCTCTCGCCCGAGCGTGTCTTGAAGGGCCGCCCGTCGGCACCCAGGATCGTGCCAAAGGCCGCGTGCTCGAGCGAGGCCAACCGGCCATCGGGCGTGTTCGCATACCCGGCCTTGCGCGCCGCGGCAAAGACCTGCCGGAAGTGCAGCGACTGCCGGCTGTCAACAAAATACACCACCCGCGAAGCGCCCATGTCGCGGACGCGCCGCCGGATGGCCGCCACGTCGGTGGTCGCGTACAGGAACCCGCCGTCGCCCTTGCGCACCAGCGCGGGCGGGTCCTCACCCTCGCCGCGAACGACCAGCGCCCCGCCGTCTTCCTCGGCCACGCCCCGATGGAGCATGTCGTCGATCATCGGTGCCAGTTCATCGCGATAGCTCGACTCGCCCGCGCTGTGCTCGAGGGTGATGCGTGTGTGCAATCGCCGACAGGCGTCCATGCACGCCGACATGGTGATGTCGCTGACGCGCTGCCACAACGCGACGGCCCAGTCTTGGCCGCTCTGGAGCGCTACCAGCGTCGACTTGGCGCGGGCCAACGCCTCGTCCGCGTCGTCCACCTCGGCCCGAAGCTCGGCGATCACCTTGGGACCAAGGTCCCACTTCTCGGCCAGCCGCAGGCCCGTGCGTCCCGCGTCGGTGCGCTTCTTCATCGCCTTGTAGATCGCGTCCAGGTCGTCGAGCGTGATGGCGCTCAGGTCGATCCGGCCGGCCACGCTCTCGTGGTGCAGCTCATCGATCACCATCGCGATGGGCAGTCCCCAGTCGCCGACATGGTTCTGGCGGACGACCTCGTGCCCCAGCCGCTCGAGTGTGCGCGCCACCGCGTCGCCGATGACCATCGCCCGAAGGTGTCCCACGTGCATCTGCTTGGCCAGGTTCACGCCGCACAGATCCACCACGATCTTCTGTGGCTCTGCCGCGGGTGGCAGGCCCAGTTCTGGCCCGGCCAGGGCACCCAGCAGCCCGGCCAGCGCCTCGGCCCGAAGCGTGATGTTGATGAACCCCGGGCCGGCGATGGAGCCCTCACCCAGCGATTCGGTCAGGTCGCCGGTATCGACCGCTTCGACGATGGCCCGGGCCACCTCGCGCGGGTTCTGTCCCACCAACTTGCCCAGCGCCATCGCCGCGTTGCACTGGAAGTCGCCCGGCGTGCCCCGCTTGCTGGGGGCTATCAACGCGTCGGCCTGGCCGGCGGCTTGCGGGTACACGCGCGAGATCGCATCGCTGAAACGGTCCCTCAGGATCGCGGCGGGGTCGAGTTGCATGGTGGGCGATCGGGTGGTCATCGGCCCATCGTATGGGCCTCACCGACCACGCGCCCATGCTTCGAGCCACCCTCGCAGATCATCGGCGTACCGAATCGTCGAGGTCGAAGCCATCAGGACCTCGGGATCTCGCAACAAGGCCACGCGTCCATCCGCGAAAGCCGGCACCGGAAGCGACGCCAATCGCCCAAGCAAGGCCTCCAAAGGCCGATCATCGCCGGGCACCAGCAGCACGACCGCATCGGGCGACAACGCCAGCAGGTCTTCGGCGTCCAGGGGCATGTAGGGCCGCCCGGTCTCAATCGCTGGCACACCGCCCATCGAGACGAGCACATCGTGATGCACGCTGCCCGGACCCAGTGCCGCCGGTGGTGTGCCGGGCATGAGCAGCAGCACGCGTCCTGCCCCGGCCAGCGAGGCGTCGTGCGCCAGCGCCTGGGCGAAGCGCTCACGCGGCGATGTCCCTGCGTCGGTCTCGGTTGACACCACGCCATGCACGCGTTCGGCCAGGTCCACCAGTTGTCGCAGGTTCGTCAGTTCGAAGCACGCCACCTCAAAGCCCACGCGCCGGGCCATAGCCTCCAGCCCCGCCGGTGGCGCGCTGTTGCCGGTTTCCACGAAGACGTGCGTCGCGCCGAGTGTGCCCAGCCGTTCCAGATCGAGCCCGGCGGCATCGCCAATGACGGGCAGCGCCGGGTCGAGCGCCACGTCATACCCCGAGCGCCCTACCGCCAGGTGCGCAGCTCCAAAGTCTCGCAACATCACACCTACCGCCGGGCTCGTCGTGGCCACGCGCACACCGTCGCGCTCACCCGTGTTCGGCGCCTTGCCGCACGCGGCAACCAGCATGCACACAAAAAGCCAGAACCACCTCATGCCAACGCCCCCACCGCCGAGCGCACCCGCTCGCTCATCGCACGCAGCGCCCCGGCATCGTGCAGCGCAAAGGGCCACGTGCGATCGAGCACGCAGTCCATGTCGCGCAGGCGTTCGTGTTCATCCAAGGCCTTGCGTTGCAGGGAATCGATCTCTGGCGCGGCCTGCGAGCGCGCGGCGTTCAGCACATCGCGCAGCGCTGCAAAGAGGCGGCGGCGCTCGGACGATCCGCGCGGGGCATCGGCAATTCGTCGCACGAGCGCATCACGCTCGCGTTGCCGATCGTCATCGCCCAGCAGCCTTGGGTGATGCCGCGCGTGATGCACGCGCCACGCCGACGCCGCGGCACGGGCAGGGTCGGGTGTTGGCCCCTCACGCAGAGGCAGCCGCAGCGTTGCCGACGCCACGATGCCCGGGGCCAGCGGTGCCGTGCCCATCCAGGCGCTCAGCCAGCGCCGTGTCACATGGTCGTAGCGTTCGCCGCCCAAGCCCATGACCCAGGCATCGCACAACAGCGTGCGGGCAAAGCCGGTCATTGCCAACGCCCGCGGGGCCACGTTCTGAGGGAGCGATGCATCGGCATAGACCGCGGCCCGTGGCGCGCCGGGCGTCAACGACCACAACGGCAACTCCCATCGAGGGCCCATCGACAATGGACGCACCTGCGCATCGGGCGATGCCTGCGACGCGGCGTTGTACGAAAGCACGCACGCGCGAGCCTCGCGGTGCATCCGTTCGGCCCACATCGCAAACGCCGCCCCTCGCGCCAGTTCACTGGCCAAGACGACATGATCGACACGCACACCAAACAGATCATGCGCCAGCTCGAGCGCGGCGTGCGCAAACTGCCGAGCAAGGGAATGCCCGCCGCTCTGCCGTGCCAATGCAAGGCCGATGCGTTCCAGCCCATCCCGCGCGATCTCGTGCGGCCATTCCGTCCGGGCCACCCGGGGCGTGGGGCCGGGTGCCAGCGGCGGGCGGCAACCCGTGGGCGTGCCGGGCCGGGCGAACGCACCCGGGTCGATTTGCCAGGCACTCCGCTTCAGCCGCCCCTCGTGGGTCTGGGCCGGGTAGGACAGCAGCGTGGGTTCGTTGACATCCTGATCGGGCACAAGCCAGACCAGTGCGGCGTCATATCGCCTGGCGAGTTCGTGGGCCGCCACCAGCTTGGCCGCGATGCCCGCGTGCCAGATCTCGGCTTGATGCCCGGCCAGCACAATGGGCCGGTCCACGGGAAGGCCCAACTCGGCCCGTGCTGCTGCTCGCGCCGCGTCGGGCGCGTGCAACACGCCCAGCGCCGTCCCGCCCTCGCCTCGCACAAGGACCGCATCCAGCAATCCGTCGATCACGCCGGACATCGCTTGGGCAGCCTGTCGGCGCATCGCGCCAGTTCGAGTGCCAGCACGTCGCGGTAATGCATGAGCCGGTGCGCGTGGTTATCCAGCGGCCCGCCGAACGATCGCGTCGCGTCGTTGTAGATCAGTCGCACGGGCACCTCCCCGATGCGCAGTCCGGCCGCCACCGCCTGCACCCAGAACTGCATGGGGAACGCGTACCCATCCACGTCGAGGGTCAACCGCCGCACCGCCGCCACGCGGTAGGCCTTGAACCCGCAGAACGAATCGGTCAGCCGCAAGCCCAGGCGCGCGTTCAGTTCCTGGGTGATGATGCCGTTGATTCGCCGGCGCTCCTCCGGGGGCGCATCGTTCTCGGGGTGCGGGTTCAGATATCGCGAGCCACTGACCACGTCCAGATCATCACGCTCGATGGCCCGCAGAAAATCTGGGATCGATGCCGGCTCGTGCTGCTCGTCGCAGTCCATCGTGATGACCCAGTCGAAGCGATCGACGGCCGCCCAGCGGAAGGCATCCATCAGCGAACGTCCATACCCACGATTGCGCGAGTGGCGGATCACCTCCACCGGAAACCGCGCCAGCAGCGAGGGCGTCGCGTCCGACGAGCCGTCGTCGATTACCAGCACGTCGGGCAGGTACTCCTGCACGCGAGACAGCACCCGCTCCACGTACTTCTCTTCGTTGTACACCGGGATGGCCAGCAATGTCCTTGCCATCTTCACTCCAGGCGGCATCCCGGTTCAAACCGGAGCCGGGTAATACGGATCGTCCCCCTGCTGCTCACGCTCGGCTCGGGCCAGCGACGTGTACGCCTCAAAGCCAAAGGGCATGTCGCGGTCTTCACCACCCGATCGACGCGAACGATTCTGCCGCCCCGCTTCTTCCAATTGACGCATCAACTCGGGCGTCAACGCATGGAACGCGCGGATCTCGTGGACCGGCAGCGTGTACAGCTCGCCCGCGGGCGTCAATACCTGAAAAATGCTGCACTCCACCGCCTGCGAAACCACTCGCGTCGCCGCGTCGCCATTCACACCGCACGCCAGCATCGGATACACCTCGCCGATGGGGATCCGTTCGCCGCCGTGCGTCAGGATCGCCATCCGGCCGTCGAACAACTCCGACTCGGGCCCATCCGGCTTCTGAGGGCTCACCAGCTGCCCGCCCTCGGGCAGTGCGACGGCCACGGGCCGTTCTCGCCGACGCAACGCCTCTACCGAGAGGGTGGTCAGGATCTCGCGGCACATGTCGTGCCAGAAAGCCTCCCGCAACGACATCGCGTGGGTGGCCGAGGCCTGTGTCGACGCCATCCCCGGGCCCGTGCGTCGGTTCTGGGCATGGCCATTGACGACGTTCTGGATGCCACCGGGGCCGGTTATGTTCCCTCGATCCGCTTCACTCATGACATCCACAATAGCGGCCCAACCGGGCCCCCATCGGCGACCTGCCAAGATCCTGCATCCGGATTATCCGGTCAACTGCGCGGTGGCTCTCGAACGGGTTGTGGCCAAACTCCGCCGGATCTGCTCGATCTCCCGCGCCCAGGCGGCCTTGCTGCTCTCCTCGATCCCGGGCAGATCGGCCTGCACCGGGCCGCGGGTTCGTAGGATCTCGGGGTGATCCCGCATGAGCGACTCCAACGATCGCAACGAGACTTCCCCGCGCTCCACGGATACCAACGCCTCGGCGGCACGCTCTCGCACCGCGCGCTCGTAGGCCGCCTGACCAAGCCCGCTGTCCAGACGACGCCGAAGCACGTTGTCAGCCTTGGCCGATTCGGCTCGAGCCTCACCGATAAGCCGATGCGCCTCGGTTACGGCCCTGCCCAGCCCGTTCTCGACCGTCACTCGCCTGGTCCGTATGCTGCCCGCGACACGATCGCCCAGCCCGGCCCGAATGGCCTCTCGGGGCGAGCCCAGCACACCGTCCACGAGCCCAAGGGCTAAGGCCATATCCGTGCCGATGCTCCCTTTTGAGCCGCCATCAGCCATCGGCTCCACCAGCGTCAGCACGTCGCCTCGCTCGGCCGAGTCGACCGGGCCATCCATCAGCGTGGTCTTGCCGGCCATGACCCGAAGTGCCCGGAAGGGGGCCGTCGGTCGCAACAGGCCATCGGCCACCCGGACATTGGCACCCCGCCGTTCCAGTGCAACCCACAAATCCGAGTACCGCTCGCGTGACAACCGCTCGCGGTCCACGCTCTCGGGGATCATGCCCTCACTCTCCGCAAGCCCCTCCCACTCGAACCGAACCCCAGGCATCACCCAACTGCGTGATGCGAGAATCCCCAATTCCAAGGCCTCAGGCCCCAAAGCCGTGCCACTGCGCCCGGCCAGGAACACCCAGACCCGGCCATCGGCTTCCGTGATGGTCCGGCCGAGCATCCAAACCAGGTCCTGACGAAAACGGCCCGGCCCGAACTCGATCAAGACCGCATCCATGCCGTCGATTTTGGCGGCATGGATATGGCTCTGAAGTTCTCGGACCATAGAAATGGAATCAAGGGTCCCGACGACGCGGATATGCAGCACATTGGAGTTTTGAACTCTGGCGATCCCCAGATTCGTGGAAAGCACGACGATGAGGAACAGCCATAACCCAAGTGTACGTATGGAGTTATGGGAATACCGAACGAACATGACACCCCCCATTGACCAGGCCGACTTCTTTATAGCGTACCAGAAGGTCCGCAGATGTGTGGCATGTTCTCGGATGGAGTCTTCAGAAATGCATCGGGCACCACTGTGCGACCCATAACCCGGGTAGGCACTGACTTTCAACAAAGTCACGCGGGCAGACATCCGATGGCATGATGCAACACTGGTGCGGGAGGCACGCGATGGATAACGCTAAGCGCGAGTTCGAAGACCTGAGGCACATCCTCCAGAAACTCGACCGGTCCCTGGATGAAGCCCAGCAGAAGCGAACCCACGGCTCAACACACCCTGCCAATCAGGCCTCGCTTGGTCAACAGGGCACCCAAATCGCGCCGCAGCACGCCGCCCAGCAATCGGCGGTGATCCCCGCGGTGATTCCCGCGGCCACCATCCCGGCCACCGTCGAGTCCGACATCGACGCGGAACAGAACTCGGGCCGGCTCAAGGCCAAGCCACTGCGCCGTGCAAGGCCCGAGAACTCCGGGCCGTCCAACGGCTGGATCCACTAGCCCGATCCCGCTCAGACCATCACCCACAGGGGGACGCCATGCTCTCACGCCTCTTCGGCAAGGACAACTCCAAGAAGCCCGGCGGCGCGCCCTTGCCCAACGTCGAGTCCATGGCCTCCCAGGCGAGCCAATCCGACCTGGCGTCCTTCGATCGTTTTGGCGTCACCATCATCGCCACGCTCAAGGAGCGCACGCTCTCGGGCAACGAGGCCGCCGCCCTGGTGGTGGCCCTCACCGACCGCCTCACCGAGCCGGGCCAGATGCCCGCTCGCCACGTTGTGCTCGATCTTCAGAATGTTGAGTACATGGATTCGGCGTGCATCGGCGTGCTCGTGGAGCTGCTCACGCGGCTCCAGAAGGCCGGCGGCCGTGTCGCCTTGGTCAATACCGCCGCTAACGTCGAGTGCCTCTTCAAACTCACCCGACTCGACCGCCTCTTCCCCATCTGCCGCGACGTGATGCGCGCCATCGAGGCCGTCGAACGCCAGGTGGCTTGAGCCGGTCGTCTTATCGACGAAAGATCTCGTGAAACGCATGGAAGTCAGCGGCCGTGAACGCGCCGTCCTTGTCCACGTCCCCTCGTGGATCCTGGGTCACCCAGAGCTTCTGGAATCGCAGGAAATCAAAGATGGTCAGCACGCCGTCGCGATCCAGGTCTGCCGGATGGCGCACGAATTCCTCGGCCAATCGCAGCGTGCCTTCGAGCAGTTCTTGGCCGGCGGGCAGGATCTGGTCGGGTGGCGGATCGAAGCCCGGCAGCGAGATGGGACCCATCGGTCGGAGCTCGATCGTCCACGAGGCCGCCCCGAGTGCACCGTGGAACCAATCCGTCGCGTTGCCGCTGAGCAGGTACAGCGTGGTGCTCGCTGGTCCGACTTCGTACCGGGCGCCCGTCGCGTCTAATACCCCCCGCGCGAAGATATCCCCAAGTTCGGTCAGTTCGGCAATGTTGGCAGGACTGCTTGTGGTGTAACCCCACGGGCTGAGTACGAGCTGGCTGAATGTATGCACGTCCAGGTGTCCCACCACGCGACCGCGCACGCGATCGATTGCGTCGATGAACGCCTCGAGTTCGGGCTCGCTGAAAGGGGCCGTACCGCGATACGTACCGCTCGACGGGCTGCCACTCGAACCCGCGCCGCCCCATTCGTAGTCCCAGTTGCGATTCAGATCGACACCGAAGAGTCGGGCATCGACCAGCCTCTTGTTCTTCCGCCAGAAGCGCTGATCGGTCCAGGTAAAATCGAAACCATCGGGGTTCACCATCGGCAGAAACACCCACTCGAGCTCGTCGAGCAGGCGTGTGATCCGCGCGTCGCTGCCGTAGCCTATAACAAGCTGCTCGATCACGTACGTCGTCGCGGCCGGGCTTACCCATTCACGCGCGTGCTGGCACGCGTTGATGATGAACACCGGCTTGCCCTCGCGGCCGTCGCCGTTGAGCACGATGCTCGGCATGTCTCGCCCCTCGAGCGATTGGCCGATGGTCTCCAGCGTCGCCACGCTCGGGTTGAGACCCACGATCTCGCGCCATCGCTCCCAATACTCCTCCAGCGTGCGATACTCCTCGTACCAGCCCACCTCGTCCAGTCGAGAACGCTCCGCGATCCGCGCCAGTTCGCTGTCGACCAACGCTTGAAGGTCATCAACGACGACATGGTGTGCGAGGCCCGTCTCGAGGAATCGCTCGTACTGCTCTGGGCTCAGACGCATGTCCACGGGGCGCAGCGGAACGATGCTGTGCGTCCAGATGTCGGGCGATAGCGGCTCGATGGCCTCCATCACCGCGCGCGTGGCCATCGGCAGACGCACCTGCTTATGGCCCGCATAGGGCTTCTCCGGTTCCTGGGCGTTTGCAGCCGTTGCAAAACCAACGCACGCCAGGGAAATCAAGCGCACCATCGTGGTACTCCCAGCCACCACACCTACCGCGCGAACAGCGTCTGGAACCCCAGGAAGTCAAAGATCGTGAACAGCCCGTCGCCGTCGATGTCCGCCGCAGGGTCGCCCGCGGCCCACAGCGACTGGAACATCAGGAAATCGAAGATCGTCAGCAGCCCGTCGCGGTCGAGGTCGGCCGGATGCGGCAATTGGCACTCGTAGTCGATCACGAGCTCGTCGATGCCCGCTTCTACCAGTGATCCGGGGTCCTCATCGATGGCCACGAACTTCAACCGCATCGCGCCGGTGGGCTCGATGAAGTCGGCGATGCGGTAGCGTTTGAGCACCCACGCGTTGGTGGGCTCGGGCATGAACTCCAGCTCTTGCCAGGTTTCGCCATCGTTGTTGCTGATGTAGATCTCGAACTGGTCCGTCCGCGGAGCGGCTCCCTTGTCGTTGCTGTACCACACATAGAAAGAGACGAACGCCGACGCGCTCGTCAGGCCGCCCGTGTTCGTACCATCAAAGCGGGGCGTCACCAGCGACGTGAACCCGTCGTCCACGTCGAAGGCACCCGCCGTTGAACCGGCACGCCAGTCGGTGATCCAGGCACGCTGGCCATCGGGCGAGACATCCTCGCCGGGCTGCGCGGTTGTTGCTTCGGGGATGCCCTGCGACCAGTGCCCGCGGCTGGCGGTATCTTCGGGCAGGCCCGCGATCCAGTCACCCTCGACCTCGCAAGCGTCTCGCAGCACCACCACCGGAGCGTTGGCCACGTGCGTCAGCACACCCGCCTTGGGGAAGCGCAGCAGCCGGCCGTCGGCCGTGCGAGCCTCAAGATAGAACTCACCCAGATCGAAGCACTCCATCGCGCCCAGTTCAATGGCGTAGTCCTCTTCGCCAAGGTGTTCGATCGGGGCCGGCTCGAAGGCGTCGCCTGGCCTCGTGCGGAAGTACCCACGCACCGTTGATGTGTCGAGTTCCGCCGTGCCGTTGCGGACCTCGAAGAGTCGTGCCGAGGGTTCACCGGCCACGGCGGCGGACCGCTGGGGCGTCACGTGGAAGCGCAGTGGTTCGGCCATGCGCTCGGCCATGCGCAGCACGCCCTCGGTCAGTTCGCGCCCTGCGGGCAGGATCTGGTCGGGGTCTGGATCAAAGCCGGCCAAGCCGCTGGCGATGGGTCGCAGTTCGATGGTCCATCCCAAGGGCGTTCCATACTCGCCGTAGGCCCAGTCCTTGGCCGATCCGCTGGTGAAGTACAGGCCCGTGCTGCTTTGGGTGGCGCGATAGGAAGCGCCAGTGGTCTCGAAGATGCCCGCCGCCATCACGTCGCCCAGTTCCTGGTACAACGAATCATCCGGCGAAGGATCGGCCGAATACCCAAGCGGATGCAGCACAAGTTGTCCATACGTGTGGATGTCCAGGTGGATAGCCACACGTTCCATCAAGGGCTCGACCCACGAGGTGAACGTCTGCAACTCGGGCTCGCTGAAGGGCCCCGCCCCGTGGAAGGTTTCGCTTCGTGGACTTGAACTCGACCCCCCCGGCACGCCCCAGGCCACCGACCAGTTGCGGTTCAGGTCGACACCGCGGAAGGTGCTGCCCTCGTTCACGCGTCGGTTCTTGCGCCAGAAACGCTCGTTGGTCCACGTGAAGTCGAATCCATCGGGGTTCATCATGGGCGCGAACACCCACTCGAGTTCGTCCAGCAACCGCGTGATGCGCGCGTCGTTGCCATACCCGCTTACCAACTGCTCGATCAGATACGTCGTCGCCGCCGGACTCACCCACTCACGAGCGTGCTGGCACGCGTTGATCAGCATCACCGGCTTGCCCGGCGCGCCGTTGCCATTGAGCACGAACCCGGGCATGTCGCGGCCTTCGAGCGATTGGCCGATCACGCCGAATTGGGTCACGGCCGGATTGATATCCGCGATGGCCTGCCAGCGAGCCCAGTACTCGTCCAGCGTCCGGTACTCTTCATAGAACGTCAGGTCGTCCCGGGCTCCACGGGCGGCGATCCGGGCACGCTCGGCGTCGACCACCTTCTGGAGATCCTCGTGAACGACCTCGTGCGTCAAGCCCAACTCCATGAATCGGACGTACTGCTGGGGGCTCAACCGCAGTTCGATGGGGCGCAGGGGCATCACCGTGTGCGTCCAGACATCCGCCTCCAAAGGCTCCAAGGCTTCGATCACGTGCCGCGTAGCCGAGGGCACACGGACCAGCCGGTGACCCGCATACGGGCCGGGCTGGGCGTCGGCAGCCGCTGCCTCCTGACCCGTGGCCGTTCCTGCGGCGGCAAGGAGCGACACAACGGCTAGCGAAACACCAAGGCCAAGAGCGGCAAGACCGGTCCGGGGATGAAGCGACATGGGCAGGTTCTCCAAAGGCAAGCCGCGGGCCGCGTGCCCGCTCAAGGGAGTACGACCCGGGCATCGGGTCCGTTTCAGGGGGCTTCCCGGGCGGTACCCTCTTGGGCTATGACCGAGAACATCGAACAGCAGGCCTCCGCCGGCGGCATCCAACGCCTCGTTTCGCTCGTGGGCCTCGGGCTGGGGCCGTTGCTGGCCATTTTTGTGGGTCTGGCCCTGCCGGACAGCGTGCCAGGGGCCGAAGGTGCCATTGCGATCTCGGCCGACGCCCGCATCACGGCATCGGTCGCCACCCTCATGGCCGTCTGGTGGCTTACCGAGGCCATCCCACTGAGCGCGACTGCCCTGCTGCCGCTGGCCTTGCTGCCGCTGCTGGGGGCACGCAGCATCACCGACACCGCCGCTCCATATGCCAATCCGGTCATCTTCCTGTTCCTGGGCGGGTTCATGCTGGGTCTGGCCATGCAGCGATGGGGACTGCACAAGCGAATCGCCCTGATTGTCATCTCCGCAGTGGGGACGGGGCCCAAGTCCATCATCGCCGGCTTCATGATCGCCACGGCCATGCTCAGCGCGTTCGTCTCGAACACGGCCACCGTCATCATGCTCATCCCCATCGCCACCAGTGTTCTGGCCACGCTGCCTTCCAACGCCAACGAGCCCGATGGTGCCCGCAAGCGTTTTGCCACGTGTTTGGTGCTGGCCATTGCCTACGCCGCTTCCATCGGGGGTATTGCCACACTCATCGGAACGCCGCCCAATGCCATTTTGGCCGGCTTCGTCGAAAGTCGGGGTGAGTACGACATCTCCTTTGGCGAGTGGCTCGTTCATGCCCTGCCACTGGTGCTGGTCTTGCTTCCGCTGGCCTATGTGCTCCTGGTTGGTCCGCTCTTTCGCATATCGGGAGATGTGGGCGGCAATCGAGATGCCATGCGGGCGGAACTGCGCAAGTTGGGCCCCATGAAACCCGGCGAATGGGCCGTCTTCATCATTTTCATCATGACGGCGACGCTGTGGATCTTCCAGGACCTGTTCATGAAACTGCCGGGCCTGGGCCGCCTGGGGATCACGCTCAGCGATGCTCAGATCGCCATGTTCGCCGCCGTCGCGCTCTTCGTGACCCCTGTCGACCGCAAATGGCGCACCTTTGTGATGGATTGGGACACGGCCACGAGGGCACCTTTTGGCATCCTTCTGCTCTTTGGCGGAGGATTGAGCCTGGCCGCCGCTGTTTCGGGAACCGGTCTGGATTCCGCTATTGGCCAGCAGTTTGCACGCCTGCATGGCGTGCCGATCTGGGTCATCGTGTTGACGCTGTGCCTTACGGTGACTTTCCTGACCGAACTGACAAGCAACACCGCGGTCACGAGCGCCATGTTGCCTGTCATGGCCGCCGCGGCCACAGCGCTGGGTATAGACGATGCATACCTGCTGCTGCCCGTGGCCGTCTCGGCCTCTTGTGCGTTCATGCTCCCCGTCGCCACACCGCCCAACGCCGTCGCGTTTGCCAGCGGCCATGTCACCATCGGCCAGATGGCTCGCACGGGCGTACTGCTCAACGTGACCTTTGCAGTTGTCATCACCGCGTGGGTGATGATCGTGGCGCCCCGCCTGCTGACATGATCACTCGGTCAGGAGCCATCGAATCGATCAGCCCGGGGCGGTAGTCCATACTCAAATCGCCACCGACGGATACCAACGCCCGCGGCTCGTGACAACTCCAAGGCCCCCCCACTGCGCAGCCATCGTGCCGCTTCATGTTGGTCGGCCCCGTTGGCCACGCGTACTACAAGCACGCCCCGGCTGACCCGGTCGGCCGTCGCACGCTCACCCAGGCCCGCTGGGGCGAACGATGCCCAGGCCTGCCCGAGGGACTGGCCCGTTCGTGCAACCGCCTGAAACTCCACACCGGCACGCCGGAAGGCGTCGGCCAATTCCAAATGTGGCGATCGGACCCGCCAAGCCCGAAGCCGATCGATCTGTGCCAGCTCGTTGTTTTGGTCCATGTTCGGCTTCATAGCACAGTATTCGGCTTTCAATAGGCATTGGTTGCAAAAATTTCACTCTTTGTTTGGATCAATACTGGCTCAACCCAAACCAACGCCGGGCATATCCTCGGCTCATGCCCACAACAATTACCATCGCCGGCATCACCAAGACTTTCGGCCGTGCAGGTCGGCAGGTCAAGGCCGTCGATGACGCCAACCTGGTGATCGAGCCGGGCGAGATCTTTTTTCTTCTCGGACCTTCTGGTTGCGGCAAGACGACGTTGCTCCGGATGATTGCAGGATTTATCCAGCCGACTGCGGGCACGATCCATTTCAATGAGAAGGACATCACACGGTTAAGTCCGAATAAGCGAAACGCCGGCATGGTCTTTCAGAGTTACGCACTCTGGCCCCATATGACTGCGATCGGGAACGTCACCTTCGGCCTGAAGGTCAGGAACATCACCCAGCAGCAACGATCGGAACGGGCAGAGGCCGCTCTGAAGGATGTGCAACTCTCGCACCTCGCCGATCGAAAGCCAGGCGAGCTATCTGGTGGTCAGCAGCAGCGGGTGGCACTTGCCCGTGCGCTGGTCATTCGGCCCGATGTTTTGCTCTTGGATGAGCCCTTATCCAACCTGGACGCGAGGCTCCGAAACGACCTGCGAGACGAAATCCGCCGTATCTGCAAGGAAGTTGGCATCACGACGGTGTATGTCACCCACGATCAGAAGGAAGCATTGAGCATTGCGGATCGGATCGCTGTGATGCGAGACGGCAAGATCGTACAGGCCGGTACACCAATGGAGGTCTATCGACGGCCGACAACGACTTTCGCCGCCTCATTTTTGGGTGAAACCAATCTGATCCCTGGCACAATTGATGCGATCGAACCGACGTCTGGTGTAGCAACCTTGACCACACCAGTCGGCGTGATTCAAGGTATCCTCGCTTGCCATGCCAAGCCAGGGGCTACAGCCACAGTCAGCATAAGACCAGAGCATCTTCGTGCTACTGCGAGCGGCCCAATCCGTGGAGAAATTGTTTCGACATCGTACCTTGGGGACGTGGCACACCACCGTTGCAGGGTGAGTGGGGGTGTTTTGCTGCATATCTCCGAGTTTGCACCCGGCCCACGCAGTGTCTTCAGCGGTTTGGTTGCCCTGGCCGTCCATCCTGAGGACGCAGTTGTCATCCCGGGCTGATTTAAGCTGCGGGAAGTTTCACGTGGAACGTAGACCCGATTCCGGGCTCCGATTCTACCCGAATCTCGCCGCCCCACCGCTCGCAGAGCATTCGAACCACGGCAAGGCCAATCCCCTTCGATCCATGCGGAAACCCGCCGTGGTTGATGATCATGGCCTGTCTTGTATCTAAACCCCTACCCCGATCTTGCACACTCAAAAACCAGTTTGCACGCACCCATCGATTGCCCGGCTGGAAGCGAGACTGAATAGTGACCGTCGCCCCGGGTTCTGAGGCAGCTATCGCGTTGATGAGCAGATTCATGAGTACATGCTGCACAACTACCTCGGGCACAGCCGTACATCCAGAGTCTTGAACGCAGTTCTCGATCCGGACTCCAGCCTCTTCAGCCCGTTTATCAACAGCACAAACTGCATGCCGAGCGCCTACCGCGATGTCACTTTGCTCGCCAGGCACAGCTGTCTTGGCTAGGTTGACAAGGAGATCGCAAATCGCTACAGCGCGTTGGCACCGATCAACCGCTTGCTTGACAAGCTGGTCTCGCAACTCGTCATCGCAGCCGGTGTGCTCAAGCAGATCTGCCAAGCCAACCACAGGAGTCAGCAGATTGTTGACCTCATGCGCAATAGCCGAAGCAATTGAATCCGCATCCTCTACGCGAGTTTTCGCTACGGCATCGACACTCATCGCTTAGGCATCGGCATTCGAGGTCGTCGCATTGAGTGGCTATGTTTCACGTGGAACATGATTAGCTAGCCGATAAAATCACACATGACCAATCAGAAGCCAAGGCGTCTCGGACGTGGACTGACCAGCCTGCTGGAGGATTCACAGCCGCAGGAGGTGCAAACTACATCACAATTGTTATCGGACAATGCAATTGTCCACATACCAATAGGCGAACTAAAACCAAATTCTTTCCAGCCGCGCATCCATTTCGATGATCGCCACATCGAAGAGCTCGCACAATCGATTCGGGTGGCAGGCCTCATGCAGCCGGTCATCGTCCGACCGTTGCCAAGCGGTGGATACGAACTCATCGCGGGTGAACGCCGATGGCGCGCCGCCAAGATGGCAGGCATGGCCACGATCCCGGCTATCGTCCGCGAAGCCGACGACAAGCGTTCGGCAGAACTCGCGCTGATCGAGAACGTGCAACGGAGCGATCTCAACCCGATCGAGCGCGCCAACGCGTTCCGAACACTCATGACTCGATTCCAGATGACGCAGTCTGACGTGGCTGATCGCGTGGGCATGGATCGCTCAAGTGTTGCCAACATGATGCGGTTGCTCGACCTTCCCGACGACGTGCGAGCCTTGATCGCCAACGGCACTATTTCCGCCGGCCACGGCAAGATGCTCGCCTCCATCAGCGATGCACAACAGCAACGCCGTCTCGTCGAGCGCATCCTTGCAGAGCACCTCTCCGTCCGACAGACCGAGCGTGCGGTTCGTGAGATCCAAAAAACAAAACCCGCAACCTCGGCGGAGACAGCGGCCCAGTCACCCGATCGACATGCGAACATACATGATCTTGAAACACGGCTTGGAGATCACCTGAAAACTCGCGTTCGGATCGAAATTGCGCCATCGGGCAGCAAGGGTCGGGTCGTCATTGATTTCTACGACTTGGAACATTTCGACGGGTTGATGCAGGCCATGGGGTTCGATCCCGCACAGTAATGCCCGGCGGGTGTCCAGACGCCGGGTTGCGACCTAATATCATGCCAAGACTCCATGTCGGTGGCGCACGTTGTGTGCGATCGTACAGGCCACTTTCTCAAACTCGGAGACATCATGCCACGCAAGAAGAAGGGTTCGCGCTCGAAAAATTCACCGGCCTCGCTCTCCCAACTGAGCATCTCGCAGATCAATCAGGAGCTCGAGCGCCGTCGCGCCGATGCGGTCATCCTCGCCCAGGAACGGACTGGCTTGCTCCAACGCGTTGCGGAGATCGATGCCTACCTCGCCGAACTGGGCGTCAGCACCTCGACCGGCCGGCCACGCGGGCGTCCGCGCAAGGACGGCTCACCCGTACGGACCAAGGCCCCGGGTATGAAGGCAACTCCCAAGACCAGCAAGAAGTCCACCAGCAAGGGCCCTAGCAAGCCCAGAGGCGAGCGCAAGCGTCATCGCAACGATTCCAATCTTGTCGAGGCACTTCAAAACGTGCTCAAGGGCAAGGTCATGGGCGTCACCGAGGTCGCGCGCGCTGTTCAAGACGCCGGCTACAAGACCACAAGCCCCAATTTCCGCACCATCGTCAACCAGACGCTGATCAAGAATCCGCAGGCATTCACCAAGCAGGGCCGCGGACTTTATACCTCCAAGTAATCCCATCGCCATAGCATGCCGCGGGCCCATGGAATTCTGCTATAGAGCCTTCCTGCGCGCTCAACGCCGTGGGCCGCGGGTGGCCGATGGGTCCACGTGACGATCCGGATCCGCAGGCAGCACGATGCGGAAGGTCGAGCCCTTTCCTTCGTGCGATTCCAGCACGATCCGGCCCCCGTGGTCTTCCACAACGCGTTTGGTCACCGCAAGGCCCAGGCCCGTTCCACGCACGCCCTTGCTCGTCTGGAAGGGCTCGAAGATCGAGGCCTGTCGATCCTTGGGAATGCCAGGCCCGTTATCGATCACCATCACCTGTGCCTCGCCGGGCGTGCCCGGGCCGCGCGAGTCCGGCTCGTCATAATGCAGCCGAACCGTGATCCGGCCGCCGCCATCGGGCACCGCCTCGAGCGCATTAGTCAGCAGGTTCATGAGCGCCTGGTGGACCAGCGACGGATCCACCGGCACCGGCGGCATCTCGTCCTCGGCGTCAACCATCAACACCACGCCCCTCTGCTCGCACACGCCCTCGAGCAACTGCGCACACTCCTCGACCAGGGGCCGCAAGGGCGTGAACTCCACCTCAACCTGCCGCTGTCGGCTGAAGGCCAGCATGTTCGTGGTCAGCCCGGCGATGCGGTCGAGGTTGCGCCGCAAGATGCCCCACCCTTGCCGAGAGATCGCCAGGTCCTCGCGCTTCAAGCCCATCTCCACCAGGTCGGCCCCGCCGCTGAGCCCTTGCAGGATGTTCTTGATCGAGTGGCTCAGGCTCGCCACCGTCTGTCCCATCGCCGCCAGACGCTCGGTCTGCAAGCGCTCTTGGTGCAGGTGCAGGTTCGAGAGTGCGATCCCGGCCTGCTGGCCCACCGCGTGCATCAGCCGGAGATCCTCATTGCGGAATGTCTGGTCGCCCGCCGACGTATCGATGTAGATCGCCCCGAACACCCGCCCGCGGTGCTCCACCGGCACACAGATCGCGCTGCGGATCCGCATGCTCTGCACCGAATCGCCCGACGCAAACCGCGGGTCGGCCATCGCGTTGGTCGACAGCACCGCCTCGCCCTTTCGCACAGCGTGCTGCAAGATCGTTCGGCTCACCTGGATGCGATCGTCCTCGCGCCCCTTCACCAGGGCGCGGTTCTTCACGGCCGCGGGAGTCAAGCGTCCTGCCTCGTCCATCAACATCACGACGCCGCGCTCGGGTTGAAACTCCTCGAACACCAATTCGAGCAACCCGTGCAAGAGCGCCCCGCGCGTGCTCGACTTGGCCGCCAGCGCGGTAATCTGGTACACCACCCGCAGGTGTTCCTCGGCCCAGTGTTCCTCGCCCGCATCGCGGCCATTCTCTCCAGGGGCGGTGGGGGAGGGCTCGGCAGAGCGTCCCACCACAGCGTCCACGCTCGTGGCCACCTCGCCGGGTCGCAGCAGTTCGATGACGTCCAGTTCGTCCACGATGCTCGACCGCCCGAAGGCCATCGTCGTCTGCCCGATCGAGATGGTGTCGCCCGTCCGCAGCCGTACGCGACCGCTGATCGCCCGCCCGTTGACCATCGTCCCGTTCTGGCTGTCCAGATCGCGCACCCACCACTCACCCTCGTCGGGTGTCAGTTCCGCGTGCCGACGGCTCACCGAGGGGTCGCCCAGCGGCAACGCCTCGCTCGAACGCCCCAGCAACTGCGGCTCGTTGGCCGGTAACTCAAAACGCTTGCCCTTGTCCGGGCCCTCGATGACTGTCAGTACTAACACGACACAGGTATACGCCCGCCAACCCGCTCTGGTCGCATACCGTCCCCCCAGCTATGGCCAAGAGACCCGCCCCCAAACCCAGCACCCAGACCGCCTTCGACGGCACCGAACGCGTGGTCATCCTCAAGGGCCCCGAGGCATTCCTGCGCCAGCAATACCTCGACACCCTCCGCCACGCTTTGGTCAAGGCCACCGGGCTGGATGTCGACCTGGCACGCCATGATGGCACTTCGGCTTCCCTGGCCGACGTGCTCGACGACTGCCGAAGCCCGGGCCTGCTGCCCGTCCACAAGCTCGTCCTGGTCGAAGAGGCCGACCGCTTCGTCAACGAGTCGACCCGGCCGGCCTTGGAGAAGTACGCCGCTGCCCCCGACGACCGCGCCACACTCGTGCTACGGGCCGAAACCTGGCGGTCGGGTCGGCTCGACAAGGCCGTCCAAGCCATCGGTAAGATCTTGGAATGCAACACCTTAACTACCGATGAGGCCGCCCCCTGGGCCATTGCCCGGGCCCGAGATCACCATGGGGCCGCACTCGATCCACAGGCCGCCACACTGCTTGTCGATGCCGTGGGCACCGATCTGATCCGCCTCGACGCCGAGCTGGGCAAACTGGCCACCGATGCACAGGGGCCCGCGGGCAAGCCCCCGCGCATCGATCTCGACCTCGTTCGCACCCACGTTGCCACGACCAAAGAGCCCGACAAGGCTTGGCCGCTTCAGGACGCCATCCTCACCGGCGGCCCCGCCGAGGCGTTGGGCTTCATCCACCTCTGGCTGGGCAACGCGCCGTCCGATCGCGCGGTGCCGGCCATGTGGGCCGTGCTCGAACTCTGTCGCCAGCTCTCGTTGGCCGCTCGCATGGCCCAAGCTCGCACGCCCGATGCCGCCATCGCCAGGTCGCTCAATATCTGGCCCCAGGCACGCGCGTCGGCCCTTGTGAACGCTGCCAAACGCCTGGGCCAAACCCGTGCCGCCGCCCTGTATGGAAAGGCCTGCGAGGCCGATGCATCCATGAAACGCGGCACCCACGGCCGCCGCACACTCGAGGCCTTGTGCGTCGAAATCGCAAGCCGCCTGAGCCCCCGCGCCGATACGCGGTAAGCCGCAACCGTGCCGGGCCAAGGTCCGTGCGCATCCGGTGCGCGCCGCGACGACTCGCCGCAGGGAGGCCACCGTGCCCGCCACGTCCCAGTATGCCACCTCCGCGCTGCTCTTGGCTGTCCTGGTCGGCTGTGCGAACAACAACCCGCCACAGGGCCCAAGGCCCCACAGCGCCGCGCTCGAAGACATCAAGCCTCAATCGACACCGACCACACAACCAGCCCGGGACGAAACGCTCGCCCAGGCGGCAAGAAGGTCGGCCGAAGACCTGACCGCGCTGCTCACCGGCGACCGCCCGCTCCGCCAGCCAACCGGCACGCCCGAGCCCCAAGGCGCGCAAAGGCCTTGGCAAGATAGCAGCGACAGTGCCCCAGCCCCGGCCCCGCAGAGGAACCAGCCCCAAACCACCGACTCGGACGATTCGGTATCCCAGACGCCGGACGCGTCACAAGCCAATGCCCAGCCTCCGACTCAGCCCCCAGCCGACCCACTGCCCGCCCTGTTGGCCCAACTCGAGGCCCAGTCCCAGACGCCGGGCCATGCGCTCTCGGCAACGTTGCTCGCCCAGGCCCTGCGTGCCTATGCCGGCACGCGTGACGGTTCTCGCCCGGGCCAGCAACTCAGCCCTCCCGAGCAACAACTGGTGACCACCCTCGCGCCGCTGATCGAAGCCCTGGCCGCCGGCGATCGGGCCGACGCGCCTTCCCGCATCGCGCAGGCCATGGAACAGGCCGCCTTCGATCTGGCCGCCGTCCTGCCCATTCGTATCCACCACGCCGCCCTGGCCACCGACATCCATGGGTTCGCGTCGTATCGACCCTTCGACACCAACCGCTTCCTCGCGGGTCGCGTCAACCGCATGTTGGTCTACACCGAGCCGGCCCAGTTCCAGACCAGGCCCGCCGCCGAGCCGCAGAGCGCCGGCGACGCCGCCGCCCATCCGGGCGCGCAGGAAGTTGTCCTGGGCCTCGAACTGAGGCTGTTCAACGAGGCCGGCTCCATGCTCGCCTGGAGACGGCCCGAGGAACGCGTCGTCATCCGCAGCGATCGGCCACGGCGGGAGATCTACCTGGGCACCCTGGTCGAGTTGCCCGCCACGCTCACGGTCGGACGCTACCAACTCAAGATCATTCTCAAAGATCACGCCGACGGCTCGATGGACGAAAGGGTAATCCCTATTGAAATCGTGGCCGACCCAAGACTGACAACCAACCCGACCCGAAGGCCCTGAAGCCGCGTATAGATCACCCGGTTGGGCCCGATACCCTGCCGCATCGGCAGGCCATACCGGGCACGATCACGGTTCGGCCGGGCAAATTGACCCATCCGAACCAATGCGGGTGCCCTCAGTGGCCGATCAGGCCATCTGGGGCACAAAGTCTGCCCCGGTGGCATCGGTTTGAGCAATTGGCATGGGCCGTGCAACCGATACCCCGGAATGAGCCGGACACCGGCGGGCTTGGTGCCCAAGGGTTTCGGCAAACGCCCCGGCGTGACACCACGCTCCGGGGATTGGATCGACCGGATATTGTTCGGGTCGATCTTCAGGAGGTGCGGCATGTTTGAGCGATTCACCGACCGAGCCCGCAAGGTCATGGGCCTGGCCAACCAGGAAGCCCAGCGCCTCAACCACGAGTACATCGGGACCGAGCACATCCTGCTCGGCCTGGTCAAGGAAGGCTCGGGCGTGGGTGCCAACGTGCTCAAGAACCTCGACGTGGACCTGCGCAAGGTCCGCCTCGAAGTCGAGAAGCTCGTCAAGGCCGGCCCCGAGATGGTCACCATGGGCAAACTGCCCCAGACCCCTCGAGCCAAGAAGGTCATCGAGTACGCCATCGAAGAGGCCCGCAGCCTCAACCACAATTACGTCGGCACCGAGCACCTGCTGCTGGGCCTGCTGCGAGAGCAGGACGGCGTGGCCGCACAGGTCCTGCGCAACCTGGGCCTGAAGCTCGACGAGGTCCGCGAGGAAGTTCTCAACCTGCTGGGCGCCTCGGGCGAGAACGCCGGTGCCTCCAGCGGCGAGGAAGGCTTCGCCAGCGCGGGCGGTGGGGCGGCCACGGGTGAGGCACGCAAGGGCAAGAGCCGCACACCGGCCCTGGACTCCTTCGGCCGAGACCTGACCGAACTGGCCAAGGAGGGCTCGCTCGACCCGGTCATCGGCCGGGCCAAGGAGATCGAGCGCGTCGTCCAGATCCTCTGCCGTCGCACCAAGAACAACCCCGTCTTGCTGGGCGAGGCCGGCGTGGGCAAGACCGCCATCGTCGAGGGCATGGCCCAGCGGATCATCAGCGGCGACGTGCCCGAGATCCTGCACGAGAAGCGCATCGTCGTGCTCGACCTGGCCATGATGGTCGCCGGCACCAAGTACCGCGGCCAGTTCGAGGAGCGCATCAAGGCGGTCATGAACGAGGTCCGCCGCGCCAAGAACGTCATCCTCTTCATCGACGAGCTGCACACCCTCGTCGGCGCGGGCGGGGCCGAGGGCGCCATCGACGCGTCCAACGTCCTCAAGCCAGCCCTGGCGCGCGGCGAGATCCAGTGCATCGGCGCTACCACCTTCGACGAGTACCGCAAGTACATCGAGAAGGACGCCGCCCTGGCACGCCGGTTCCAGCCCATCCCCGTCGATCCGCCCAACGAGGAGCAGACCGTCGAGATCATCAAGGGCCTGCGAGACCGCTACGAGCAGCACCACCGCGTGCGCATCACCGACGCCGCCGTCAAGGCCGCCGTCGAGCTCTCAGGCCGCTACATCTCCGGACGCGTTCAGCCCGACAAGTCCATCGACGTCATCGACGAGGCGGGCGCGCGCGTGCGGATCAAGAGCATGAGCAAGCCGCCAGACCTCGCCGAAATCGAGAGCGAGGTCGAGCGCCTGGGCGTCGAAAAGGACGAGGCCGTCAAGGCCGCCGACTACGAACGCGCCGCCGAGCTGCGCGACCAGGCCGAGCAACTCCGCAAGAAAAAGGAAGAGATCCAGAAGAACTGGCGCGAGAAGTCCAAGGAGATCGACGGCACCGTCGACGAGGACATCATCGCCGAAGTTGTCTCGTCCATGACCGGCGTCCCGCTGCAACGCCTCGAGAGCGAGGAGGCCGACCGCCTGCTCCGGCTCGAAGCCGAACTGCACAAGAAGGTCATCAGCCAGGAAGACGCCATCAAGGCCGTCGCCCGGGCCATCCGTCGCGCCCGCGCGGGCCTGAAGGACCCCAAGCGCCCCATGGGCTCGTTCATCTTCGTCGGGCCCAGCGGTGTCGGCAAGACCCTGCTCTCCAAGGCGCTGGCCGAGTTCATGTTCGGCGACGAGGACGCGCTCGTCCACCTGGACATGTCCGAGTACATGGAGAAGCACAACGTCAGCCGACTCATCGGCGCGCCCCCGGGCTACGTCGGGTACGAAGAGGGCGGACAGCTCACCGAGCGCATCCGCCGCCGACCCTACAGCGTCGTCCTGCTCGACGAGGTCGAGAAGGCCCACCCCGACGTCTTCAACATGCTCCTCCAGATCATGGAGGAAGGACGCCTCACCGATTCCTTCGGTCGAAACGTCGACTTCCGAAACACCATCATGATCATGACCAGCAACATCGGTGCCGACCTGATCAAGGGTGGTGGGGGCTTCGGCTTCCAGAAGCGCAGCGCCGACGTCGACTACGACAACATCAAGGGCATCTTGATGAAGGAGATCGAACGCTTCTTCCGGCCCGAGTTCATCAACCGTCTGGATGACACCATCGTCTTCCGTCCCCTTACCCGCGACGATCTTGTCCAGATCATCGAGTACGAGGTCAAGAAGGTCGGCGACCGCCTGCGCATCCAGAACATCACCATGGAACTCGACCAGCCCGCCAAAGACTTCCTCATCGACAAGGGATACAGCCCAGACTTCGGCGCCCGCCCGCTCCGCAGGGCCATCGGCCAGTACATCGAAGACCCGCTCAGCGAGATGCTCCTCTCCGGGCAGATCACCGGACGCACGCTCGTGAAGGTCACCCGACGAGGCGAAGATGAGAACCTCTACTTCACCAACGAGTCGCTGCCCGAGCCCGTGAAGGACGAACATGGAGACACGGGCCGGGAAGGCGATCACCCCGTCTCCGCCGGGGCCGAGTCCACCTGAGCCCACCTTCTCAACCCAAGTACCCTGCAAGCCCACGTCTTCTGGCGTGGGCTTTTCTGTCCGATACCAACATCCGATAGTCCTATCCTGAGCCCCCATGTCCCACGGCCACGACCATCCCGAACTGGCCTCGGCCAGCGACAAGCCCCTGATCTGGGCCGTGGTTATCAACGTCCTGCTCACCGTCGTCGAACTTGTCGCCGGCGTGCTCTCGGGCAGCCTGGCACTTATCGCAGACGGCCTGCACAACCTCGCCGATGCCGGCTCGCTGGTGGTCGCCCTCATCGGCCGCCGCGTCGCCAAACGCCCCGCCGACGAGCGCAACACCTTCGGCTACAAGCGAGCCGACATCGTGGGTGCCCAGGCTAATCTCATCCTGCTGGTGGTCCTGGCTGGCTTCCTGGTGCTCGAGGGCATCCAGCGCCTGCTCGCGCCCGAGCCGGTGCTGGGCCTGGTCATCATGATCGTTGCGGGCGTCGCCTTGGTCATCGACCTGGCCAGCGCCTGGCTGGTGGCCAAGATCGCCGGCGAATCCATGGGCACCCGCGTGGCCATGATCCACAAGCTCGCCGACGCCGCCAGCAGCGTGGGCGCCATCATCGGCGGTGCCCTGGTCTATTTCTTCGAATGGTGGTGGGTCGATCCGCTCATCGCCTTCATGATCGCCGGTTACATGGCCTGGCAGGCCAAGGTCATGGCCGGCCACACCACCAGCATCCTGATGCAGGGCGTGCCCCACGACCTCGACCTCGCCGCCGTCGCCAGCGACCTGGCCTCCATCGAACACGTCCACGAGGTCCACCACCTGCACATCTGGTGCCTGGACCCCCACACCATCCTCCTCGAGGCCCACGTCGTGACCGACCGCACCCGCCTCGAAGACATCGAGCCCATCAAGCACGCCGTCCGCCAGCGCTGCAAAGACCGCTGGAACATCCTCCACACCACCCTCGAGTTCGAGACCATCGCCACCGCCAAGCGCGAGGCCGCCGAGGACGAGGACCAGGGCCGCCTCATCCCCAGGCACTGAGCCACAACCGGTGCCGGTACGCTCATGACCGCTCCTGCGCGCGCGAGATGGCACGCACGCCACCCCCGACAACGACAAATCCGTAATCCTGTTTTCTCTACGAAATCACGTGAGAAACCACGCTTTCGGACGAAGCGCACGGCCACATCCGCGCGCGCAAAAGCGTCCGACCGACCGTTGGGTAGAGGCCCCAAGAAACACACGGGGCCCACACCCAAAGGAGGTCACCCGTGGCGTTCAACCTCGAACCGTTCACCGACACAACGCTCTCACCCGAAGCGCTCGAGATCATCCTGGCCGAACACGAGCGCGACATCGCCCCCCGGCTCCACTGGCTCTGGAGCTACTTCCGCAACGAGCCACCACGCCCCGGTGCCGACGTGCCCCAGGCCGCCGGCCTGCCCCCGCGTCTCCGCGGCGCGTGGGATCCCTTCGCCGACGACCGCATGGTCGACGCTGCCGCCAGCGAGATCGTCATCGAGAACGACATCGCCTGGCGCATCCACACCATGGTCGATTTCATGCTGCCCGAGCCGCTCGTGCTGCTCAGCAACGCCGGACAGCCCCAGCAACGCCGCAACATCGAGGCCGCCCTCGACGCCGTGTGGGAGGCCTCGGGCGGGCTCGCGCTCCTGCACGACGCGCTGCTCATGGGCCACGTCTACGGCCACGTCGACCTGCTGCTGCGCTGCGACATCGAACGCCTCACCGCGCTGGCGCCAGACCTGGACGCGCTGCTCGCGCTGCCAAGCGAGGTCCTGGCCGAGGCCATCCGCGTCGAGGCCATCGACCCGGCGCGGGGCGTGCCCATCGTCGATCAAGCCGACTACCGACGACTGGAAGCCTACGCCATCGACTTCACCCGCCGCACCGCGCGCGTCGATGAGGACGATCGCCACGGCGCGTCGCTGGCCAGCGAACGAGTCACCGAGCTGTTCAGCGGCGCGTGGCGACAGGTCTCCATCAACGGCCATGTCATCGATGAAGGCCCCAATCGCGCCACGCCCGGCCGCGTCCCGGTTGTCCACATCCAGAACATCCCCCAGCCCCTGCACTACGCGGGCATCGGCGAGGTCGAGCCGCTCATCCCGCTCCAGGACCAACTCAATACCCGCCTGAGCGATCGGGCCGCACGCGTCACCATGCAGTCCTTCAAGATGTACCTGGCCAAGGGCATCGAAGGATTCGACCAGGTCCGCATCGGCCCGGGACGCATCCTCTCGACCGACAACCCCGACGCCCAGGTTACGGCCTTCGGCGGCGACGCCGACTCGCCCAGCGAGACCGCGCACATCGAGGACATCCGCGAGGCGATGGACAAGGTCTCGGGCGTCCCGCCCATCGCCGCGGGCGTCGTGCGCGCCAAGATCGGGAACCTCTCGAGTGGCAACGCCCTGCGCGTCACCATGCTGGGCCTGCTCAGCAAGACACGCCGAAAGCGCGTGGGCTATGGCGCGGGTGTGGCACGCATGAGCGCGTTCATCCTCGAAGCCCTCGACCGAGCCGGCACCCTGGCCAGCGAGCCGCAAGACCGCAAGGTCTCCGTCAACTGGCCCGAGGCCATCGACCTCGACCAGGACGATCGGCTCATCAGCGCCCAGCGCAAGTACGAACTGGGCATCAACCCCGAACGCGTGCTGGCCGAACTGGGGTACCCCGTCGACCAGCCGCGCGATTGAACCACACCAACGCACAAGGAGAACACCATGTCGCAGAACACGCCCGACTCCACCGGATCGAACGACACCGACCTGCGCGAGGCCCTGGCCGAACGCACGCAGATGGCCCAGGACCTGGCCGACCAACTGCGTGCCCGTGAGGCCCAACTCGCCGAGTTTCGGACCCGAGCCGAACGCCTGGAGCGTCGCGGTTCGATCGAGCGCTCGCTGGCGCAGGCCGGAGCCATCGACACCGAAGCGCTGGCCCTGCTGGTAGAAAGCCGTCTGGAAGGGGACGACGACACCACGCCCCAGCGCGTGATCGCCCAACTCCAGCGCGATCGGCCGGCCCTGTTCCGTGCTCCATCCCGCGCCTCGGCCATCAGCCCGAGCCATCCCTCCCAGGGCACGTCTGGGCGCCTCAGCGTCGAACGCGCCAGGGAAGAGGCTCGCACCACCGGCGATCGCAGGGCGCTCATGAAGTACCTGCGCCTGCGCCGCGCCAACTGAACGTCTGACCGCCCAAGCCCCAGGACACGCAACACCGTTTCGTAAAGGAGATTCGCATGGCATTCACAGGTAAGGCAACCTTCTCGGCGGGCGTGAACCTGCCCGAACTGGTTGAAGACGTCTCGGACATCATCGGCATCGTCAGCCCCTTTGAGACGCCGCTGCTCGACCACCTGGGCGATCCGCGTCGTGCCGCCACCAGCACCGTCCACGAGTGGATCGAGGACGAGCTGCTGCCCAACACCGCTCTGGTGGAGCCGCAGGTCTTCTCGCCGTCGGCCTTCACCGACACCACCATCGACGTGGACGAGGGCTCTCGCTTCCGCGTGGGAGACCTGGTGCGTCCCGGCCAAGGTCCCGAGGTGATGCTGGTGACCGCCATCGCAGGCGACCAGATCACGGTGGTCCGTGCGTATGGCGCAACGGCAAGTATCGCGCTGGCCGAGGGCATGGTGCTGACGATCCTGGGCAACGCCGCCCTCGAGGGCGCGGACGCTCCCAACGCGCGATTCACCAACCGGCTGCGCAAGGCGAACTACACGCAGATCTTCACCGCGGCCGTCGAGGTCTCCGGTTCGATGCAGGCCGTCCGCGCGCATGGCATCGCCGACGAGCTGGACTATCAGAAGCAGGAGCGCATGCGCGAGTTGCTGCGCGACCTGGAGAACTGCGTCATCAATGGCGTGGCGCCCGACGCCTCGCCCCAGGGCTCGGCGAACGTGCGCCGGTCGATGAACGGCATCATCCACGCGCTGGAGACCAATCGCTTCGTGCCCGGGCAGGGGGGCATCCCCTCGGGTTCGGGTGGTGGTGGGAACGGGCTTACCGAAGCCGTGCTCAACGCCTCCCTGCGCGAGATTTGGGAGCAGTCTTCGGGCCCGGTGGACACGATCGTGTGCGGCGGGCTCCAGAAGCGGCGGATCAACGGGTTCCTGAGCGCTTCGCGCCGCTACGGGCCCAGCGACGACCGTTTCAGCGACCTGGTGAGCATCTACGAGAGCGACTTTGGCGTGTGCCGTGTGGTCGTGTCCCGGTGGATGCCCGCCGACGGCTTGTTGCTGCTGGACTCCAGCCGCATCGAGGTGATGCCGCTGGAAGGTCGCAGCTTCCACTTCAAGCCGCTGGCCTCTCGTGGCGACGCGGCGACGGGGCAGGTGATCGGTGAGTACACGCTGGAACTGCGCAACGAGAACGCGCACGGGCTGATCAGCGGCCTGGCGACCGACTGACGCGCGGGCGTTTTGTGAAGGGCTCGGCGGCTTCGTGTGGGGCGAGTCGCCGGCTCGCGGGTCGGGTAACACCGGCCCGCGGGTTTCGAACGGGAACAGAAGATAGCGCGCCAGGCGCGCAAAGGAGCAACGCGATGTTCGCACTCGACCGTGACATGCTGGCCATCGAGCCGCACGCATACACCGATGCCCTCTGGGCGGGGCTGCGCCTCTCTTCGGGCACGGCGACCGTGGTGGGCACGACACTGACGGCGGCCAGTGCCTCGGTGGGCTTTCTGGACGCCGGCGTACAGGCTGGGCAGGTGGTGGTATTCAACGGCGTGCCGTTGGAGGTGGTGGGCGTCACATCCCAGACCGTGCTGGAGGTATCGCGATTGCGTGCGTCGGCGGGTGACGTGCCGTTGCCTCCGACGCCCGGCACCGACGTTTCGTTCTCGGTGGTGAGTTTCGCGCCGCAGATTCGGATCGTGCATGGACAGGTGATGGGGCTGCTGGGCCTGGACCGTCCCGACGGCCCGGGGCCCGAGGCGGTGGTGGACGGTTCGGCCTTGGCGCACGTCGAAGCGCTGGGCGCGCTGCACCTGGTGTACGCGGCGGCGTCGGTGCTCAGCGGGCCCAGTTCGGCGCTTGGCGCGCGGGCGGCGATGTACGCCGACATGTTCTCTCGTGCCCGGCGGACGCTGGCGGTGGGATTGGACCTGGATGGTGATGGAGAGGTCGACGCGACGCGTCGTGCGTCGATCGTGCATCTGGTGCGCGGATAAAGAAGGGGGCTGGAGATGCTGGTGCTTAATCCGCAATCGGTGTCGTTGCTGGGCAAGACGGTGGATCGCGTGCGGCGAGTGGCGGTGCATCGCCTGGGTGGTCGCGTGCTGGTGGAGTGGGACGGTCGCGGGCCGTTCCCGGTGTTTGTCGACGTGCCCGAGCAGCGTGTGGAGCTGGAACTGGTGGCCGACCTGGAGCGTGGCTCGCTCGATGGACCGGTGCCCGGCGAGACGGGAACCTTGCGTTTCTTTACCTCGCCCACGTCGGGCAGTGGGGGTCGGCGGAAGGTCGAGGCGAGCGTGGTGGTGACGGCGGTACACGAGGAGGTGGAGCCCGGCGGCAAGGCGCAGCGTCGCGTGAAGATGCTGGCGGTGTCCAGTGGTGGCGCAACGGACCCGATCGCGGTGAGCGGGGCCGAGGACGGTTCGCGGTAAGGGATGTTGAAAGGGGAATGTGATGCCCAGCGCTTATAACGGCTTGCCCTTGTTCGAGAGCGGGCCGCATCGGTTTGTGATGTACGCCCGTGGTCAGGCGGAAATCCCTCCGGGCCGGGCGGCGACGATCCAGAGCCCGCCACAGCCCAAGTGGCAGCAACTGGGCCTGATGCCACAGTCGATCCATGTCGTGGGTCGACTGGTCGCCGACACGGAGGAAGACCTGTGGGACCTCCGCGATGCCCTGACGGCGGCGTTGACGGCCACGCCCAGTGGGGGCACGCTCGAAGACGGGGCCGGGCAGGTCTGGACGGGGATGTGGCTTGTGCGGTATGAGGAGAAGGGGCCGGCCGAGGCGGGGCGTTTGTGGTCGATCGGGTATGAGGCGATCTTCCGGAAGGTGCCGTGATGGCGCAGGGTGACGTGGTGGCGATGCTGGCGCAGTTCGGCATGGCTGGGCTGATCGCCTGGATGTGGCTGAGCGAGCGTCGGGCCGGCTTGGCGCGTGAGCGGCAGATCGAGGAAGCCCACCGGCGCTTGATTGCCGAGCGTGAGGCGTTGGTGCTGGCGCTTGGGGTGGTGGAGGCCAACACGCGGGCGATGGTGTCGCTGGAGTTGGGCCAGCGGGAACTGAGCTCGCTGCTTCGGGCGGTGGTGGGGCGGTGGTCGGAAGAGGCTCGGGAGCGTACGGGCATGTGAGGCGTGGCGGGCTATGGTGGATATGGGCCTCGGGGGGTCTGGCAGGGGGCAGCATGGCCGTCAAGCGTGTGGTGATTACTGGGATGGGATGGGTGACGCCCCTGGGCTGTGACCTGGAGGGGGCGTGGCGGGCGATGTTGGCCGGCCGTGGCGCGGCGCGGGCGGTGCGTGGGTTTGAGGCCGGGACGTTCGCGACAAACTTCGCGGCGGAAGTGGATGGCTTCGAGTTGTCGGCGTTTTTGGGTGAGGCGTCGCGTGTGCATGAGCGTGCCGGCCGGGGCACGCAGTTTGCGTTGGCGGCGGCGATGATGGCGTGGCGGCAGGCCGGGCTGGACCGGGGAGGGGTCTTGCCCGAGCGTGCAGGGGTGTATCTGGGCGCGGGCGAGAGCAGCCCGGACAGCGCCAAGTTCGGGCGGATGTGCATCGATTCGTGGGACGCCTCGGCAGGGGTGCTGGACGAGCGGCGATGGGCCGAGGCGGCTTGCGGGTTGGACCTTTGGCGTGAGGTGGAGCAGGAGCCTCAGATGGCGCTGCTGCATGTTGCGCAAGCCCTGGGCGTGCGGGGCCCATCGATGAATTGCATGACGGCGTGCGCGGCGAGCACGCAGGCCATCGGCGAGGCGTCGATGCTGATTGCCGGTGGCGAGGCCGACGTGATGGTGAGCGGTGGATGCCACTCGATGATCCATCCGCTGGGGATGACGGGTTTCATCCGTTTGTCTGCGATGAGCACGAGGCGGGAGGATCCGTCGCGTGCTTCCCGGCCTTTTGATCGGACGCGGGATGGGTTCGTGATGGGCGAGGGGGCGGGGGTGCTGGTGCTCGAATCTTTGGAGCACGCGCTGGCGCGTGGGGCGCGGCCGCTCGCGGAACTGGTGGGGTATGGCAGTTCGGCCGACGCGTACCGGATAACGGACATCGATCCGCATGGCGACGGCGCGTACCGGGCGATGTCGATGGCGTTGGAACGCGCGGGGATCGACCCGCAAGGCGTTGGCGATGATGGTCGGCCGCTGGTGCATTTCATCTCGGCGCACGGGACGGGCACACGCGAGAACGATGGCATCGAGACGCGTGCGGTGCGCCGGCTTTTCGGCGGGTTTGCGGATCGGGTGCCGATGAGCAGCCTGAAGAGCATGACCGGGCACCTGATCCAGGCGGCGGGTGCGGTTGAGTTGATCGCGTGTGTGCGGAGCCTGGAGACGGGTTGGTTGACACCGACGCTGCACCTGGACGAGCCCGATCCTGCGTGCGATCTGGATTATGTGCCGAATGTTGCGCGAGACTGCAACGGCGAGGGTGGCGTTGGGGTGTGCCTTTCCAACAGCTTCGGGTTTGGTGGTCAGAATGATTCGGTGGTCGTGCGTCGCTGGGGGGAATGATCTTTCGCGTGCATGAAACGAAAAATGGCCCCGGATTGCTCCGGGGCCTTGTGTTCCTGCGGTGGTCGGATGTGGATCAGGGGCAACCGGCGGCGAATTCGTTCTGGAAGCAGAGGAAGTCGAAGATGGTGAGGGAGCCGTCGCCGTCGCAATCGGCGGCTGGATCGCTCGCGGCGAATGCGTTCTGATAGGCGAGGAAGTCGAAGATGGTCAGTTCTCCGTCGCCGTCAAAGTCTGCGTAGCAGCCCGAGGCGAGTCCATCATCGCGGAGGAACTGGCCGACGACGAATCCGCCCGCGCTTCGGTCGGTGTTGATGACGGCGATCTGGGTGATGCGATCGGTTTGGGGGACGGAGATGCCAAAACCCTGGGCCTCGCCGCCGCGGATGGCGGCGCGGATGGACTGGACGTCTCCGGATTCGGAGAAGCCGACGATCTCGAACTCAAACTCGCGGGAATCGTCGCGTGGATCGATGTAGACGACGATGGCGTTGGCCTGGCTGCGCGGGCGCATGCGGACCTGGGTGTCGGTGCCGGGATCGAGGAAGTAGGCCGACCCGGTGTACTCGTGGCTCCAAGGCCTCCATCCCTGGTCGGGCACGCCGAAGTGGATGAGCTGGTATTCGAGGGTGAGGTTGAGGCCACCGCCGAGGTCGATCGAGTCGTAGGCATCGAAGAAGGGGCGTTCGTCGGTCGGCGCGGGTGCGAGGTTGTAGCCATCGAGGGTATCGGGCGGAGACTGTGCCCCGATCTCGGTCATGGTGACTTGTGCGGTGGCGAGAGAGGCGATGGCGAGGACGGCGGCGGTGGTGCAGTATTGGTGCTTCATGGAGGCGATTACGCTGTTCATCGGGCTGGTGTTTTGTGCGATTGGTGTGGAAGGGAAGAAAGTTTGCCTGACGCCGTCCGATAGTTTTGACACCATGCAAGAACAAGGCCCCGGATTTCTCCGGGGCCCTGCGATTACTCAGAAGGTTTCGCGAATCGCGTATTCGGCTTAGTCGCAGCCGACAGCGAAGGCGTTCTGGAAGCAGAGGAAGTCGAAGATGGTGAACAGGCCGTCGCCGTCGCAATCCGCGTAGGGATCGCTGGTGGCGAATGCGTTCTGGAAGCAGAGGAAGTCGAAGATGGTGAGGATGCCGTCGCCGTCGCAGTCGGCGTAGCAGCCGGCGCCACAGGGATCGCCGATCCAGCCGAGCTGGGCAGCGACGAGGTTGGTGACGGCGGAGGTGTCCATGGAGTCGTAGTCGAAGCCGTTGAAGAGGGTGCGATCGCCGTTGGCGACGATGATGGCGCCCTGGCCGCTACCGGGGGCATCGAAGACGCCGACAACCGTGCCGCCCGCGGCGGGGGTCATGGTGTCGCCGTTGTCGAACCAGGGAGTCGGAGCGGGGTCGATGGGCACGCTGGTGACCGAGCCCCACGACGGGTGACCGCCCTGCGGGAAGACGGGGCGCTGGGTGAAGAAGTCGACGGCGCTGGCGATTCCCATGGTGGCCTGGAGGCTGGGCTCGGCGTCCATGTTCCAGAAGGACATGTGGACGTGGTTGCCGTTGGCGACGAAGTTGGCCAGAGCGCCCGGGGTGCCGCCGTCGAAGAAGCAGCAGGGGTTGCTGATGACGGCCAGACCGAAGTCGGGGTTGTTCAGGGCGTTGGTCAGCCCGAAGAAGTCATCGAACAGGCGCAGGTCGGGCGTGATGCCAGCCTGAGCGAGGGCGTTGTCGAGGATGGGCTTGGTATCCGAGCCGGTGAAGGCGACGACCTGGCAGCCGGGGGGCGGGGGCGGGGGAGCCGCGGTGCGGACCCAGTCAATCTGGGCGATGAGCAGGCGGGTGACGCCGCTGGCGTCCATCGAGTCGTACTCGAAGCCGTTGACGAGGGTCTTGTTGTCGTTGGCGACGATGGTGGCGCCCGGGCCGGTGGTGGAGTCGAAGGTGGAGACGATCTCGGCGCCGGAAGCGGCGGTCATGAGGTCGCCGTTGTCGTTCCAGGGGTCGGAGCCGCTGACGGCCACGGGGCTGGGAGCAGCGCCCCACGAGGGGTGGCTGGCGTTGTTGAAGACCGGACGGGGAGCGAAGAAGTCGACGGCGCTGGCGACGCCCAGGGTGCTCTGGAGGCTGGGCGAAGCGTCGAGGTTCCAGAAGGAGAAGTGGACACGGTTGCCACCGGAGACGAAGCTGCTGAGGAGGCCGTCGAAGCCAGCGGCGAAGTTGTTCGCGGGCTGGTGGATGATGGCGAAGCGGTAGTCGCCGCTGGCGATGGCGCTGTTCAGGGCGGCGGTGTCGCTGATGATGTGGTCGTAGTTCAGGCCGAGGCTGTCGGCGGCGCTCTGCTCGTGGCGGAACCCAGCCAGACCTTCGGAATAGAGCAGGATCTGAGCGGGCAGGTCGCCCTGGGCGTAGGCCACGTCGTCGATGGTGGTCTCGGGGCCGTCGATGCGGACGCGGCCGATGGCGACGGTGGAGGTGAAGGACTGGGTTTCCATGATGCCGCCGGCGCCGAAGCCGTCGAAGTCCTGGAAGGTGCCGATGTTGTTGCCGTCGAGGTCGAAGAACTCGATGGTGTCGACGCCGAAGCCGGCGGCGCACAGCGAGGCCGAGAAGGCGGAGATGCCGCCGATGCCGGCGAAGTTCAGTTCGATACCGCCGAAGCCGAAGATCGAACCGAACTTGGTGCCCGAGGTGGGCTGGATCTGGGGAGCCGGGCTCGAGCGGAAGTCGAACCAGGTGTCACCCGCCGCGATGTTGATCGAGGCGAGGTTCAGGGGGCTGGCGACCACCGGGACGGAGCCACCGAACAGCGAGCCAATGAAGACGCGACCACCGGGGTAGCTCTCCATGTTGTCGACTGCGTCGGGGGTAAAGGAACCGGGGGTAACCTGGGCGAACGCGGTGCCGGCGAGGGCCACGAGGGCCGAAGCGGCAAAAACCTTCTGAGTATTCTTCATCTCTACAAACCCCATTTTCGTATGGACTCGATGGGTGCGCCGGCCACACGGCCGGACGCAGGAAACAAACCGTGGCCGTCATACGAACGGCCTCGGGTCAGCAAGTCTGCGGTGTGTTGGTCAACGGACGTTCTGTCAACGGACACGACCCCCACGGATCTCGTGCAACTGTGTCAGGTGCCCATGTCGCACTCCGTGCGACCTGAGCACTGCCCCGTGTTGGGGCTTGGACAACCTGGCCGCCACGATCCACGACGGCCACAACGCGAGAGATTGGTGTGCCAATGCAACGAACCTGAACGAGTTTCGCTCAAGTACGTCTTTCACCTAGTCTGATATGTGCAGATGGGTGAGTATGCCTCTGCCCTCCGTTCTCTCCACCTATACAATGACCCAAAAGGGCGGCCATGTCAAGCGAAAAACGTAGTTCGGGGACAAAATTACTGTCCGGGCTTGCCCTGATTACCATCGTGGGCACCTTGGTCGGCGGTTATCTGGTCCTTGCGAAGGCGAGGTCGGATTTGAAGTCCGATATCTATCGCGATCGCCTTTTGGCTGTCTCGCAGGACTACGCGTCCTTGCTTGCCCAGTTTAACGAGGCGGTCTCGCAGTCGGCCGTGACGGAACTGGTGGTTGATGATGGTTCCTTGCACGTCCGTGTTCGCAATCGGCTTGGTGTCTTGCACGAAGTGGCGACGCCGTATGACCCCAGTGGGGAGATCTACGTCGACTATGTGGTGATCGGTGGCCGGTTGTGGATTCGGCGTGTGTTTGATGCTCGGACGCCGCCGGTGGATGGGGTGTTGATCGACCCGGCCCTTGCGGACGTGGACTGGGAGGACCCCGGCTCGCTGGTGGGCAAGGCGGTGTATCGGTCGCTGGGCGAGGGCGTGTGGCAGGTGAGCGTGACGGGGCAGGGGGCGCTGGGGCTGGTGCGGGTGGACGAGTCTCGGCGGCGGCCCTTGGTGGAGGCACCGAAGATTCTGGAGTTCGAGGCTATCGAGTCGCAGGTGCGTGAGCAGGCCGAGCGTGTATCGTTTGGGGATTTGGTGCGTGCGGCGTTTGGGGGCTGAAGGGGCATCGGGAAGGGTCGGACAGTCGCGCTGGAGATATTGATGAGTGACGTGGTGGCGGGCGGGGCGAAGTCGATGGAGGAGTTGGTGAGCCTGTGCAAGCGGCGCGGGTTCATATTTCCGGCCAGCGAGATCTATGGCGGGTTGAACGGCTTCTGGGACTATGGCCCGCTGGGCGCGCAGTTGAAGAAGAACCTGGCGGACCGGTGGTGGCGCGACATGACGCTGACGCCGCCGGTGCGCGATGGGAAGCCGGTGTCGATCGTGGGGGTGGATTCGAGCATTATCCAGAACCCGCGGGTGTGGGAGGCGAGCGGGCATGTGGGTGGGTTCAGCGATCCGATGGTGGATTGCAAAGAATCCAAGCAAAGGTATCGAGCTGACAAGATCTTCCTGGTTGGATTCTTTTCGCTTGATCAAGCAAAAGAGCTCTATGCATCTCTTGAAGATGCCGTCGCCTTACTTGAGAAGGCGCCAGACGCCTCGCTAGAAGAACGCGCCGAGATCCAACGACTGTTTCAAACCTGGCGCGCGGAGTACTCGCAGCGAGCCGCTAATCTCGGGCTTCCTGCGATCATCGTTTCCGAGCAAGGCGACTCAGCAGAGGAAGCGGTTGCGGCTGCTCAAAGGCGTCTGTCGAAACGGCAACTGAAACACCTTGGCGTGAACTTCACCCCACCAGGGTGGGCTCATCCACTCGTATCGGCACCGGAGAAGTGGCCTCGTCTCTCTCCAGCAACGCAAACCGAGAGCCTCACGGCTCCGCGTGACTTCAACCTCATGTTCCAGACCTACGTCGGCGCCACGGCCAGCGAGGACGACAAGGCGTACCTGCGTCCCGAGACGGCGCAGGGGATTTTTCTGAACTTTGCGAACATCGTGGACACGACACGGGTGCGTGTGCCGTTTGGGATTGCGCAGATCGGCAAGGCGTTTCGCAACGAGGTGACGCCTCGGAACTTTATTTTCCGTTCTCGCGAGTTCGAGCAGATGGAGATGGAGTTCTTCTGCCACAAGGACGAGGCTCGGGGTTGGCTGGACTTCTGGGTGGAGGAGCGGCGTCGGTGGTGGATGGGCGTTGGGTTGAGCGAGGCGAACATGATCGTGCGCAAGCATGATGATGACGAGTTGGCGCACTATGCCAAGGCGGGTGCGGGGACGTACGACATCGAGTATCGCTGGCCCTTTACGCACCCTGGGTTTGGCGAGCTGGAGGGCGTGGCGCACCGGGGGAACTTCGACCTTTCGCAGCACGAGCAGCACTCTGGCAAGAAGATCGCGTATTTTGATCAGGAGCGCAACGAGCGGTATCTGCCCGACGTGATCGAGCCGGCGGCGGGGCTGACGCGCGGGGTGCTGGCGCTGTTGTGCGAGGCGTTCACGCCCGATGAATCTCGGGCGAGCAAGGTGGTGATGAAGTTCCACCCGAGCATGGCGCCGATCAAGGCGGCGGTGTATCCGCTTGTGAACAAGGACGGGATGCCCGAGGTGGGCGAGAAGCTGGTGGGGGATTTACGCCGGCGGTTCGGGCACCTGGGGCTGATCGAGTACGACGCGAAGCAGAGCATCGGCAAGCGGTATGCGCGGATGGACGAGGCGGGGTGCCCGGTGTGCTTTACGATCGACGGGCAGACGCTCGAGGACCAGACGGTGACGTGCCGCGACCGGGACACGCTCGCGCAGGAGCGGATTTCGTTGGATCGGGTGGTGGATTGGTTGGGGGAGAAGATTGGGGGGTGAGGGTTATTGCGGGTTGGCGATGGCTCGTATGGGGGCGAGGTCGAGAACGAGGCCCGGCAGCGCGCTCGATGGGGATCGGTTGCCCGTGACTGGGACTTCGAGCAACTGGTTGCGGTTGCGTTGCCAGCAGCGCAGTCGCGCGGTGTTGGGGTCGATGGCCCAGTACTCGTTCACGCCGAAGGTTTCGTAGTCGTCGCGTTTGGTGGTGAGGTCGAAGGCCATGGTTCCGGCGGAGAGGACCTCGACGATGAGGTCGGGCGGCAGTGTGAGCGCATCGACTCGCGGGGGCAGCCGGTCTCGCTTGTAGATGCTGATGTCGGGGCGGTATACCTTGGCATCGGTGAGTCGCAGGTCGATCTCTGTGAAGATGCGCGCGGCCTGGCCGAGTTGGGAGCCCGCCTGCTGGACGACGCACGCGATGAGTTCGCCGTGGACGGGGCGCGGGCTTGGGGTCATGGTGACCACTCCATCGATGAGTTCATAATGTTCGGGGGTGTGGCCGAGGGCGAGGAACTCGTCGGCGGTCATCCGCAGTCCGGCGTATCCGAAATCGCTCGGGTTGCGTGGGAGGGCGGACATGGGGGATGGTAGGCTTGGGTGTGAGACTTGATGCATAGGGCCCGTAAGAGTGGCACCGGGATAGGCAAAGAAAGCGCAAGTACCTTCGTGCCCCCCGCCTCACGGCGGGGGTTCGTCGGGAGTTATGCGGCGTTTGCTTTGCGGGCGTTGAGGACGCGGTTGGCGTAGTTGTTCATGGCGTCGCGGAGTTGCTCGAAGCTGTCCAGGACGTAGAGGATGGGCTGGTAGTGGTCGATCTCGAAGGGGGTGTCGCAGACGCGGTCGAGGTCGAAGGGGCGTCGGTCGACGTTGGGGCTGTGCAGGGCGTGCTCGCTCTCGCCCAGGCTGCTGATGAGGCCCGAGCCGTAGAGCTTGGTGCGGCCTTCTTCCTGGATGAGCCCGAACTCGACGGTGAACCAGAAGAGGCGTCCGAGGCGTTCGATGTGGTAGGGGTCGTCGCAGTGCAGGGCGGCCTTGCCGTAGGTCTGGAGGAACTCGGCGAAGACGGGGTCTGCGTGGAGTGGGACGTGGCCGAAGATGTCGTGGAAGATGTCTGGCTCGGGGAGGTAGTTGAGCAGTCGCTTGGGGCGGATGGTGATGGTGGTTGGGAACTGTCGCTTGGCGAGGCAGGCGAAGAAGGCCTTGGCTGGGAGGTAGCCCGGGACGGGTCGGCTTGCCCAGCCGGTGAGGCGTGCGAGGTTGTTGTTTATGTTTGCGACGGCGGGGACTGCGTCGGCGGGCAGGCCGATGGCGCGCATGCCGTCGAGGAAGACCTTGGATGCCTGGTGGTCGAGGGTCTTCATGCGTTCGGTGAAGAGCGTGCGCCAGACTTCATGGTTCTCGGGCGTGTAGAGGTCCATGCGTTGGGTGATGTAGAACTTATCGGTATCGATGTCGGCGGAGGGCTGGTAGGGTGCCTTGTCGGCTGCTGCCTGGGCGAGGCGTGCCTCGTCGCTGTCGATGACCTTGCTGTATTCGATGTCGCCTCGCATGGATGCTGCACTCCGTGATGCTTTCTTGATGATACGTGCCGGCATTCGGCTGGTTTGTGGCCCGATAACAAAAGCGGGTTGAGTTTGGTCGTCAGGATCGTGCGGGGTTGCTGGTGATGCTGGGAACCTGTCGCAGATAGGATAGCGAGTAGCCGACAGGGTTTGTGTGGTGCTGGCATTGCTTGGCAGGCTGGCGTCTGCGGCGCATCGGTAGGAACATCGGGCCTTGCTTGGGCGTGGAAGGGTCTGTAGTCTGGGCCCGGCTGATCGGCTCGCCGATTGAGGATTGTTGACCTTCAAAGGAGGCGTATTGATGCTGTCTGGCGCAATTCTTGGACGACCGGCCCGGGGCTTTGTGCTTTCGCTGGTTGGTGTTGTTGGGAGTCTGGTGTATTCGTCCGCGGTTGCGTTGTCGCAGGACGCCGGCGTTGCCCGGGACCGTTTGGAGGAGTCTCGCGAGGCGATCTCGAAGGTTCGGACGCTCCAGTACAAGGGGAGCGTGACGAGCGCTGGTCCTTTGTTTGGGACGATCGCGCAGCTTGAGAGCACGGTTTGGGCGCAGCGCGTTGGCGAGGGCGAGGCGTCGGATTGGGACCACCGTCGCATCGGCAAGACGGTGGTTCGCAACCCGGCGACGGGGGACACGGAAGAGTTGGCCTTCGACGTGATGCGTAAGGGCCCGAACATCACCTACACCGATCACAAGCTTCGGACGGTGTACGAGCGATTCCATCGGGCGGCCCGTCACCCGACGGTGACGGTGGCGCAGTCTGGCTGGATCGGGGAGTTCTTTGACCGGGTGCCCTTCGAGCGAGAGTTGGGCGGGGGCGAGGTTGAGCTGAGCATCGAGATCGGCGGCGCGATCATCGGCGATACGGTGTGCGACGTCGTGACGGTGAACTTTGGGGAGCAGCGGCAGTTGATCCGCTGGTCGATCGGGCAGGAGGACGACCTGCCCCGTCGTCGCGAGGTGCGCCTTGGCCTGGACAACATGCAGACGTTCACGATCACCGAGATGCTCGTGAACACGGCGATTCCCGAGTCGGTGTTCGAGTATGAGCGTCCTTCGGGGTATGCGTTCAACACGACGGTGCGTCCGGCGCGTGACCCCGGGCGGCAGGTGGCCAGTTACCCGTCGGCCAAGGGCTTCGAGGTGACGATTGTCGAGGGCCCGGGCAAGGGCGAAACGGTGAGCCTGGAGAGCCTGAGCGGCCGCGTGGTGGTGCTCGATTTCTGGGCCGGCTGGAGCGGCGCTTCACGGGACTCGCGTGCGGATATCCAGGCGATCGCCAAGACTTTCGCCGACGAGCCGGTGACGGTGTTGAGCATGACCTGGCGTGAACGTGGCCGCGTGCAGGCGGGGATCGACGCGTGGAAGGAAAGCGGGGGCACGTACCCGCTGGTGACGGGCGCCGACGCCGTGGCGATGGATTATGCGGTGAGCAGCTTCCCGACGGTGTTCGTTGTGACCAAGGACGGGAAGCTGGTGTTCACGCTGAATGAGTACAACGCCGAGACGTTCCGGTCTTCGATCGAGGAGGCGGTGCGCAAGGCGTTGACGGGCGGGTTCGATGGCGGGCCCGAGGCGACCACGATCATGGAGAGCGATGGGCAGGGCACGGTGACGAACCAGCCCGGAAACCAGCCCGGAAACCAGCCCGGTGGCAACCAACCCGGTGGGAATCAGCCCGGCGGGAATCGGCCCGGGGGCGGGAACTAGTTCGAGTCGGGTTGCTTCGGCGTTCGCGGTTGCGAACATGGATTCAAGCCGGGCCATTGGCCCGGTTTTTTCGTTGCTGCCCAAGGGATCAGCATGTGCGCTCGTGGCTTGGTCCATGCGGGCAGATGAAGAAAAGCCCCGATTTCCGCGAGGAGATCGGGGCATGGCTGTTTTGGAAGCGTTGTTGTGCTACTTGTACATGAGGGCGGCCTGGGCTGCGGCGAGGCGCGCGATGGGGACTCGGAAGGGAGAGCAGGAGACGTAGTCGAGGCCGATGGCATGGCAGAAGTGGACGCTGTTGGGGTCTCCGCCGTGCTCGCCGCAGACTCCGATCTTGAGTTGGTCGTTGGCTTCGCGTCCCTTTTCGATGGCCATCTTGAGGAGTTCGCCGACGCCGATGCGGTCGAGTTGCTGGAATGGGTCTGCCGGGAGGATTTCCTGGCCGACGTATTCTGGGAGGAAGGATGCCGAGTCGTCTCGTGAGTAGCCGAAGGTCATCTGGGTGAGGTCGTTGGTGCCGAAGGAGAAGAAGTCGGCGTGGAGCGCGATCTTGTCTGCGGTGATGGCGGCGCGTGGGACTTCGATCATGGTTCCGATCTTGATGTTCAGGGCGCTCTTGATGTCGTTCTCGGCTCGGACGTCGTGGATGGTTTGTTCGACGAGTTTTCGGAGGATCTGGAGTTCCTTGTCGATGCCGACGAGGGGGATCATGATTTCGGGCATGGCCTTGATCTTGTTGTGCTGGCAATTGATCATGGCCTCGACGATGGCGCGGACCTGCATGACGAGGATTTCGGGGTATGTGACTGCCAGGCGGCATCCGCGGTGCCCGAGCATGGGGTTGGTTTCGTGGAGTTGGGAGACTCGTTGCTCGACGTTCTTGACGGGGACGCCCAGGGCCTTTGCCAGGTCTCGGATGGTCTCTGGCTCGTTGGGCAGGAACTCGTGCAGGGGCGGGTCGAGCAGGCGGATGGTGACGGGCAATCCCTTCATGGCGGTGAAGATGCCGATGAAGTCGTCGCGTTGGAACGGGAGGAGTTTGTCGAGTGCCTTGCGTCTTGCGGTCTCGTTGTCGGCGAGGATCATCTCTCGCATGGCCATGATGCGTTCGCCCTCGAAGAACATGTGCTCTGTTCGGCAGAGGCCGATGCCCTGGGCGCCGAAGTCTCTGGCGCGTCGTGCGTCTTCGGGGGTGTCGGCGTTGGTGCGGATGCCCAGGGTTCGATACTTGTCTGCCCAGCGCATGATCTTTGCGAAGTCGCCGCTGAGTTTGGGCTCGACGGTGGGGACGGCTCCGGCCATGACCTCTCCGGTGGAGCCGTCGATGGAGATGGTGTCCTTGCGTGTGAAGGTCTTGCCGCCGACGGTGAAGGCTCCCTTCTTGGGGTCGATGTGGACTTCTCCCGCGCCCGCGACGCAGCACTTGCCCCAGCCTCGGGCGACGACGGCGGCGTGGCTGGTCATGCCTCCGGTGGAAGTGAGGATGCCCACGGCCGCGTGCATGCCGTCGACGTCTTCGGGGCTGGTTTCCTTGCGGACGAGGATGACGTGCTCGCCGGCGTGGCCGCGTTCGACTGCTTCTTCGGCTGTGAAGGCGGGCTTTCCGACGGCGGCGCCCGGGGATGCGGGCAGCCCTCGGGTGAGGACTGCGCCCTTGGACTTGGCCTTTTCGTCGAAGCTTGGCAGGAGGAGTTGGATGAGGTCTGCCGCGGGGATGCGCAGGATGGCCTCTTCCTCGGTGATGAGGCGTTCGCGGACCATGTCGCATGCGATGCGGACGGCGGCGGCACCGGTTCGCTTGCCGGTGCGTGTCTGGAGCATGAAGAGCTTATCGCGTTCGATGGTGAACTCGATGTCCTGCATTTCCTTGTAGTGCTGCTCGAGCGTGTTCTTGATCTTGAGGAGTTGTTCGTGGACCTTGGCGTTCCACTTGGGCATTTCCTCGACGGGCTGGGGGGTGCGGATGCCGGCGACGACGTCTTCTCCCTGGGCGTTGATGAGGAACTCGCCGTAGAACTTGTTCTCGCCGGTGGATGGATTTCGGGTGAATGCGACGCCGGTGCCCGAGTCGTCGCCCATGTTGCCGTAGACCATGGCCTGGATATTGACGGCGGTGCCCTTGAGGCCTGTGATGCCGCTGAGTCTTCGGTAGGAGATGGCCCGGTCTGCGTTCCAGGACTTGAAGACGGCTTCGATGGCCAGTTCGAGCTGCTTGCTTGGGTTCTGGGGGAACTCGTCGCCGACGGACTTGCGGTAGACGGTCTTGTAGGCCTCGGCGAGCTCGACGATGCCGTGTTCGGGCACGTCGTTGTCGGTCTTGGCATTGTACTTGAGCTTGATCTTGTCGAAGGCGCGCTCGAAGACCTCGTGTCCGACGCCCATGACGACGTCGCCGAACATGTTGATGAGGCGTCGGTATGCGTCGTATGCGAAGCGTCGGTTGCCGGTGACGTTTGCGAGTCCTTCGACGGCCTCGTCGTTGAGCCCCAGGTTGAGGATGGTGTCCATCATGCCCGGCATGGAGACGGCGGCACCGGAGCGGACGGAGACGAGCAATGGGTTGTCCTTGCTGCCGAACTCTCGTCCCATTTCCTTGGCGACGATGGACATGTTCTGGTGGACCTCGTTCATGAGGCCGTGGGGCAGTCGCTTGCCGCCTTCGTAGTACTTGGCGCAGGTTTCGGTTGTGATGGTGAAGCCCGGGGGCACGGGCAGGCCGATGGCGGTCATCTCGGCGAGGTTGGCGCCCTTTCCGCCGACGAGTTGCTTGATGTCGCTGGTGGCCTCTGTCTTGGTCTTGCCGAAGTAGTAGACCATTTTGGCGTCCCGTGGCCTTCCGCCGACGTTTGGCCTGGTTTTCTTGACCATGGGTGCCTTCTTGGTGGTCTTGGCGGCGTGACGCTTGGAGGTATGTGTTTCGGGGGCCATCGGCGCGTCCTATACTCGGCAGTTGTTTGGATACTTGTCAGGCCCGATCGCGCGACCGGGCCTGCCTCGCGTGAAGGTTTGCCGCGATTCGTCCTCGCGGCAGGTTTTCGATCGCTTGGAGTGGAATCTTAGAGGACCTGTTTGCCTTTGACGACCTTCGGCTTGGAAACAGGGCGCAATTCGCCGCCAGAAGGCGGGGGCTTTGGCATTACCTTGCCTGGTGAAGGTGTGCCGAGCGACGCGGCATTGTCAGGTCCGATAGCCGCCATAGTGCGTGGGGATCGGGTCTGTGTGTACGCTGCCGATGCTTGGCAGGGGGTGACGGGCGACCGTTTCCTGCCGGTGGGTGAGGGCCCGTTTGCTGGTTTTCTGTCGTACGAGGTTGGGCATGTGCTCGAACCGACGGCGACGGCGGAGCGGCCCGGGCTGCCCGGCCGGGGCATGGGGCTGGACGCTGTGTGGGGTGTTGGTGGTTGGCTGGGGCTGCGGGCTGTGCCGAGCGAGGATGCCTCTGTTGCTCGTGCGGGCCTTGTGACTGGGCCTTACACATTGGGGCCGATGCGCAGCGCGTGGGGTCGCTTGGGATACGTTCGAGCGGTGGAGCGTGCGGTGGGGCTGATCCACGCGGGCGACCTGTATCAGGTCAACCTGGCTCACGCGTTGGTGGGTCGGTTCGAGGGGTGTCCTCGGGCCTTGTTTGCGGACATGTCTCGGGCGTCGTCGCCGGCTTTTGGGTGTTATCTCGAGTTGCCCCCGCTTGCCGACGGGCGTCGCCGGGCCGTGCTGTGCGTGAGCCCCGAGTTGCTTGTTCGCTACGACGCTTCGACGCGCGTGCTGACAACCGAACCGATGAAGGGGACCCGTCCGGCGACGGCGGATGGTTTGGCGCAGTTGCGTGTGTCGGCGAAGGACTGTGCCGAGTTGGCGATGATCGTGGACTTGATGCGTAACGACGTGGGTCGAGTGGGCGTCATCGGGAGCGTGCGCGTGGACGAGCCTCGGATGATCGAGCGGCACGGGCCGGCGCAGGGTGGTGTGTGGCAGGCGAGCGCTCGGGTGCTTGGGCGATTGCGGGACGGGCTGGGGCTCGAGGACGTGCTTGGGGCGTTGCTGCCGGCCGGTTCGATCACCGGCGCGCCCAAGGTGCGTGCGATGCAGGTGGTGCATGCGTTGGAGCCGACGCCCCGGGGGCCCTATTGCGGGGCCATAGGCGTGCTCGACGGGCGCGGGGGGGCGGAGTTGGCGGTGGGCATCCGCACGGCATTGGTGGTGGGCGACGAGCTGCGGTACTCGGTGGGCGCGGGGATCGTGGCGCAGAGCGATCCCGAGGCCGAGTGGGCCGAGACGCTTGCCAAGGCCGGCCCGCTGCGCGCGATCGGCGCGGTGATTGAGGATGATGGGTCATGGCGTTGATCCGTGCCGACCTGGTGGAAGTGTGTGTCGCTCGCGAGCGTGGTGGTGGAGTCGCCTTTGTGCAACTGCGTCGGGTGCGCGAGCCTCTGGCGGGCTCGTGGCAGCCGGTGATGGGGCACGTTGAATCGGGCGAGTCGGCTGTCGAGGCGGCGGTGCGTGAGTTGCGTGAGGAGGTCGGCCTGCGCGGCGGCGATGCCGCTTGGCTTGGTTTCTGGCAGTTGGAGGAGGTATCCCCGTACTTCGTGGCGTCGATGGACGCGGTGGTGTTGTCGCCTCGGTTTGTGGTGCTTGTGGAAGGTTCGTGGGAGCCCGACCTGACGCGCGACGATGCGCACGACGCGCACCGATGGGTGGATGCCCAGGAGGTTCGCGAGGCGTTCCTGTGGCCTGGGCAGGTGCGGGCGTGTGCCGAAGCGTTGGACGTGCTGGCTAGGCGCGGATGCGAGTTTGAGCGGGCGCTTCGGCTTGCGATTCCCGGTGGGCGGGCTGGGCCAGCAGGCTCGGCATGAGCGGGAATGGCTCGCTCTCGAGGCCCAGGATGTTCAGGGCCTGCGTCCAAGGCGCGATGGTGCGATGGCCTTGGCCCGTGGCATGGAGGTGGGCCAGGGCGTCGAGCATCGGGCCGGGCGAGAGGGTGGCGATGACCAGGCGGTCCGCGGCGTAGGCGTCTTCGGTGAGGTGGATGCCCGCCTCGGTCAGGGCGCGACGGACGGCCCAGGCGTGCTTGCCTTCGTGGGTGAGGCAGGCGGTGTCGAAAGGTTGCAGTTGCAGGGCTTGTTCGATGGCCTGGCGGGCATGGTGGAGGCCCGTGAAGCGTTCGTAGTGGTGGTGGCCTAATGGCTGTCGCTTGAGCGTGTGGCGCGTGCTGCGCAGTTCGGCGAGCCCTTGGGCAAAGCCTTGCAGGGCACCCTCTTTGCGGGCGATCCAGGCGCATCGGCGGACGTGGTCTTTTCGGAGGAAGTTTCTGTCTTGGTCGGGCGTGGTGCGTTCGATGACGACGCCCTGGTTGCGCGTGAGCAGGCGGAGCATGCGGTTGTGGTCGCGATTGGTGGATGTTTTCTTGTGGAGAACGCGGAACCAGGGGCTGAAGCGGATGTCCCATCCGGCGGCGATGAGGCGGGCGCACAGGTCTGGCTCTTCGGCGAAGTAGAAGAAGTCGGGGTCGTACCCACCGGCGTCGATGAAGGCCTGCTTGCGGATGGCGGCGCCACAGCCAATGAAGACCTCGGGCAGTCCGCCTCGCTCGCGAGAGCCGTCGGGCAGTGTGATATCGGCCATGACGGCGGCGGTGGTGGGGGGTGTTTGTGCCAGGACGTTGAGGTGTCCCAGGTCTCTTGGAGCGCTGTCGTCGTCGAGCATGACCAGCCAATCGTGGCGGGTGTGTGCGGCGGCGTGGTTGCGCGCGGCGGCGGCGATGTTGGCCTGGAGCGTGACCACACGCACGGGGATGGTCGTCGGCGGCAGGCACTGGCGGATGGGTGTGTCCGAGGCGTTGTCGGCGATGACGACTTCAACGCTCTGTGGGTCGTGGCGGTGCAGCGCGTCGAGGCGGCCGATGGTGTCGGCCAGTTCGCTCGGACGGTTGCGGGTGCAGGTGATGTAGGAGATGGGTGTGGTCATGACGCGGCCAATGGGAGGGCGTGGTGTCGTGTGTCTCGATAGACCAGGTGGGCGTTTTCGAGCCGGTCGATGGCGGCGTGCAGATCGGCCTGGGTGACGATGGCCGGACCTCGGCGTGCCAGGGCGGCGGCCTCGGCCATGGTGGCCAGCAGGGCCGCGAGGATGGGTGCGTGCGGGCTGTCGCCGGCTCCGATCAAAGCGAGGATCGCGGCGGAGGTGATGGCCGCATCGGCACCGGTAGCGTCGAGGCTGCTGGTGGCCAAACTTGGGACGGGGCGGGCACGGACCCGCGTGGGCCATCCGGTGCCGGTGTCGAGCGCCTCGGGTAGTCGGTCGAATGCCAGGAGCCCTTCGGGCCCCAGGGCGACCAGGGCGGCGTGGGCCTGGGCGGCGTCCATGGCCGACCATGCGGCTGCGGTGAGGCTGCCGGCGGGGTTGGCTACGGCGCGACGCAGGTCGTGCTCGCTGAAGCACAACAGATCGGCATGGCGGATGGCCAATGGGTTGGCGTGGCGCGCATGGGCGCCGGCGATGAGACGGATCGGTCTGTCGCGCAAGGCTTCGGCGATGACGCGCGCGTGGCCCGGGGCCAGCAGGCCCAGCCCCTGGTCGGCGATGCAGACGGCCCTTGCCCGGGGCATGTGCGTCTGGACGGCACGGGCGAAGGCTTCACGCAGGGCGGTGTCGGCGGAGACAGGACGGGCGTAGTCGACGGTGAGGAGCTTGTGATTGCCGGCAAAGAAGTGCTCGACGCGCATGGGTTCGGCTGTCGTCGGCAATGGTGCCAGTTCGACGCCGGCGGCTTCGAGTCGCTCTGCCAGGGCTTGCCCGGCACGGCCCTGGGGCGGGCAGGTCAGCAACGTGGGCCGTAAGCCCATGGCGGCCAGATGGGAGGCCACGGCGGCGGCACCGGAGTCATAAGTACGCTGGCCGGCCGGCCGGAGTGTCATCACCGGCTCGCGGGGCGTGAGGTGTGGAGCCTGGCCGATGGTGTCGGTTTCTTCGATGGCCTCGCCGATGACCAGGACCGGTGCATCGCGAGCGGCCCGAAGCGTGGTGCGCAAGTCGTCGGGGGTTGTGCCCTGGGTGCGCAGGATGTGTGCCAGGGCTCCCGTTGGGGCGTCGACGCCGGTATCGCGGCCGCCTTCGAGAGCGGCGATAAGGGCAGAGGAACTGAAGACAATGTCTCCCGATGAGAAGACGACACGTCCGCCCGCAGATTCGACGGCGTTTCGCTCGGCTGCGAATCTGGGGTCGTTATTGGTCTCGTATTCTCTTCCCTTTACGTAGATATCGGGCGTGACTGCTTTGAGGATTTCCTCGGCGGTTGGCTGGTAGACAACGTGGACGGCGTCGACCATGTCGAGGCTGGCGAGGTTTTCTGCTCGCAGGTCGTGCGGGATCAGGGGCCTGCCCGGGCCCTTGTTGATGCCTTGGTCGGCGGTGATGGTGACCAAGAGGGCATCTCCCTGCGCCCTTGCCCATCGCAGATGCCTTACATGTCCCGGATGCACGATGTCGAAGCAGCCGTGGCACTGGACGAGCCGTTTGCCTTGGGATCGCAGGCGTTGCCTCCAGAGCAGGAGTGCCTGGTGGTCGAGGATGGCGGGGTGGGCGTGGGTCACGGATTGCTTATCGGCATCGCGTGGTGTGTGGATGGAGTGAAGGTCCGCAGAAAAGGAGCCGAAGTAATGTTCGATGCTTGGCCTGAATTTGGCCCGCGTTTGGCCATTGGAGAGACCCGGACATGACACCCATCTCCGACGCGTTGGTTCTGGTGCTGGACGAGGGCTCGCCCTTGTCGGAGTTGGATCGTGGCGGGGTCTTTGGGCGTCGTTCGTCGTTATGGAAAGCGCTGGGCGAGCGGCACGGGCGCCTGGTGCTGGTGTCGCACGACCGGGGCGAGGCGGTGGCCTCGGCGAAGTCGCTGGCGGGCTCGATTGGTGCCGAGTGTGTGTGCGATGAGCAGGGCACGTATGCGCACGAGCACATGGATCGTGCGGCGATCCGGGTTGCGAAGCTTTTGAAGGGCTGCGAATCGGTGGTGGTGCAGACGGTTGGGCTGATGGCTTCGCCGACGGCGGTGGCGGTGGCGTCGGAGTTGTCTCGCGGCGGCTGTCGCGTGGCATTGGTGGCCGAGGCAGAGGATTTATGGTCTCGGCAGTCGATCGGCGAGTTTGGGCCGACGTCGCGGGCGGCGCTGAAGGCGGCCTTCCGCGAGCAACTGGCGTGTACTTCGGCGCACGTGGTCTTGGCGGGGTGTGGGCCCGTGGCCGACGACTTGGTATGGCGATTCAACCTGTCTGCCGACCGCGTGCGTGTGGTGCCCTTGCCGGTGGTCGAGCCGGGGCGATCCGTGCCCGCCGAGGCGCGTGAGAAGTGCCTGGTGCTTGCCTTTGGGCCGGCGACGCACCGAGCCCGGCTCGAGATCGCGGTGGAGGCGGTGGCGATGCTGCGACGGGCGGACTGCCCGGATGCGCGGCTGAAGGTGTTGCTCGGTGGCCCCGAAGCGTCGGGACTGATGGCACGGGCCGAGTCACTGAACGTGCCGCTGGAGATCGTGGGCAACCCGACGGCCGACGAGGTGGATTCGGCGTTGTCGCGTTGTACGGTGCTGGTGCATACGTCCACGAGCGAGACGAACCCCTACGGCGTGTTCCGTGCGATGGCGGTGGGTACTCCGGTGTTGCTGGCGGTGGACCCGTTGTGTGCGCTCGAGGTGGTACACGGGGTGTCTGGGCTGCGGATGCCCGCCGAGCCCGAGGCCCTGGAGCGTGCGCTCGCGGGGCTGCTGGTGGATGCGCCGTGGCGGGATTCGCTGGGCGGCGCCGGGCGTGAGCGTGTGGCGCAGGAGCGAGGCGTCCGGGTGGCGTGTGAGGCGATCCTGGCGGCGCAGGCGTTCGCGTTGGATGTGGCCGCCCGTGCGGGCCGGGGCGTATGCCCCCAGATGGTCCTGGCCAGCGAAGGGCTGGCCGAACTGGGTCCGCAAGAGAGCGCGCAGGCGTGGGCCCGGGCCATTGCCGAGTTTCTGGGGCGCGTTGGCGACAACCGCCCGGCGTACGCGTCGGCCCTTGCCGGCGCGCTGGGCGGGCTGAACGGCCCGGCACGTTCGGCACCGGCGGCGTAGGTGGTCAGTCTTCGTGGCCTGCGGATCGGCCGACGATGGCGGGGGTTTCGCCGGTGCGGATCCAGGGGATATTGCGGCGTTTCTCGGTGTGGGTGAGGTGGTCGAGGTAGTGGCGCAGTTGTGGGTCTGCGAACCGTTCCAGGAATGCCGGCGAAGCCGAGCGGTTGATGGTGATGATGCGATCGACGACCTGCTCCCGGGTCAATCGCGTTGAGTTGCTGGGCGAGCGGACCTCCGCCATCTCGCACGACGCCGGCGTGTTGGCCCGGTCGCGCATGATCTTCTCCGTGTTTTGCCTTCCCCGAAGGTCGAGCGGGGTGGTTTCGGCGTGTCGGTGCTTGCGGATTGACATTTTGGGACCCGTTCTCAGGGCCTCGCGGGTCGTGTAGAATCACGGATGCTGCTCTTTGGCCCAAGGTCTGGTGGTGGGTGGCTGGTCCGCTCACAGGATGGTGCGTTGCGCTGGCCTGTGTGGGCGGGGAATATTTTGTTGGAATCGCCAACGCCCCAGGCTGGCGGCACGGTTGTGTGCTGGAGTGGCTGGCTCGACGATCGGGCCAGGCCTTTGTCTGGATATTTCCAGCACGATCCACGGGTCTGGAGCGGGCCGGGGTGGGAGGCTCTGTCCCGGCGAATGGCAGAGCTGTTGCCGTTGTACGAGGCCGCCGGTGCCCGGCTGTTGATCCGCCCGCATGTCCGGCACGTGGTGTCGGACGTGCCGACGGTTCGGCGATTGCTCGGCCAGTTTGAGAGCCCGGCCCTGGGCATTTTTTTGGAGCCTGCGGCGATGCTGACGGCGGCGATGGCCGACGATGCGCGCGATCACCTGGGGCGGATCTTGTGGGCGCTGGCCGGGCACGAGCGGACGGCGGCGATCTTGATGAGCGGTGCCGAGCGTCCGGCGATGGGCGCTGGCGAGCCCGACCACGACGACCTGCTGGTGCCGGCCCCGCTGACGCGTGGGGCGCTGGACTACCACGATCTTCGTCAGTTGCTTCGCGAGCATGGTCGTTTCGAGCGGCCTATGGCGCTTGTGGATGAGGACCTGGGAGCACAGCTGGACATGTTGCGCGAGGTGGGGGTGCTACCCTCGGGGTCGCCTGTTGGGTAGAGCGGGCTCGCGTTTTGGAAGGGATCTTGCCATGAGCCGGACACCGACGCTGGACCATCCGAATTTCGCGGCCGTTCGGTCGGCCTTTCCGCAGGCATCGTTGAGCGGCACGGAGTTTCGCGGGCAGTCCACGCTGATCGTGCGTCCTGGAGATTTGCACGCCTTGATGGCGTTTCTGAAGGGTCGCGGGTACGACTTTCTGTCGGATGTCGCGGGCGTGGATTATCTTGGGTATCCCGCGGAGATGCCCGGCCGTTTCGCGGTGGTGTACAACCTGGTGAACACGTCGACCGAGGACCGCTTTTTTGTGAAGGTGTTCATCAACCCGACACTGCCCACCGAGGGCATCGAGCCCGATCCGGGGCTGGTGGTCGACAGCGTGACGGACCTGTGGCCCGGGGCCGAGTGGAACGAGCGCGAGGTGTTCGACATGTTCGGCATCCGCTTCCAGGGTCACCCGGACCTTCGGCGGATCCTGACGTGGGAGGCGTATCCGGCCCACCCGTTGCGGAAGGATTATCCGGTGCGCGGGCGCGGAGAGCGAGAGCAGTATCGGATTGTTGATCGCAGTGATGCGTGACGGGTGTGCTTAGAAGATTGCCCAGAAGGCGATGACGCCCGCGAGGATGATGCCCAGGACGATGGCCCAGATGGGTGTGCCCCGCGTGGGGCCCGAGCCCGGGCCGACGGTTGCCTGGCAGTTCCAGCAGACGGTCGCGTCGTCGTAGAGCTCGGTGCCGCAACGCCAACAGGTCTGTGTGACGCTCGAGAACTTGTCGAGGTCGTCGTCGCTTGGTCCATCGTCGAACTCGTCGGGCGTGGTTCGCTCGATGACCTGACCACGCCGGGCAGCGGCCCGTTTCTGGATGGCGGTGTCGGGCATGTCGTCCAGGGGACGCTCATCGGCTGGCATGGCGCGTCAATCGTACCGTGCGGTGTGCGTGGGTGGCAACGGGGTGAGGGCGGTTCCCAATCATGTTGGTACCCGGGCGGCTGAACGTCCGGGGGTTGGTGGGTCGATATGCAGACACCGGGGCACGCTTTTATGGTGGCCCGGCTCAAGGAGCATCGACGATGGCCGAGACGCCGCAACTGACGATGGGCCAGCGGACAGCCCTGAGCGTGCCGCCCCTGCTGCTTCGGCTTGTGCTGGCGTTGGTTTTCGTGTGGGCGGGTGGGTATAAGGTATTTGTCAAGTTTGACGTGACACCCGAGATGCGTCCCGCGCTGGTTGCCGCCGGTGCATTGCCCGCGGACGTACCAACCACGCCCGATGGGGTTCGGCCGGTACCCACGCCAGACGGCGCGAGCGAGCCGATCGCCGAGCCTGAGACCCAGCCCGAAGCCGTTGAGCCCGCAGAGGGCGTTGGCCCGTTGACCCTTGCCTCGTTGGTCCAGACCCCGGTCGTGGCGGGTGGCGAGCGTGTGCGGAACTTGCACAACATCAGCATGGGGCTGTACGCGGCTGGCAACCCCCAACCAATGGTGCGAGCCGAAGGTGCCGAGCCGGTGACGCCGATGGCGCTGGTGCCCCAGAAACTGGGGACGCCACCTTGGACGGTACGGCTGGCGTGGGCTGCGGCGCTGACGGAGTTGATCGCCGGCGGGCTGCTCTTGATCGGCCTGGCGACGCGGCTGAGCGGCTTCTCGCTGGCGGTGGTGATGGGCGTGGCGATGTGGCTGACGGTTGTCGGGCCGGCGATCCAGAGCGGCAACGCGTGGCTGGGCTTCCTGCCCGCGGGTGGGTTTGCCAAGCCCGAGGTGTACCAGACGTGGTTCATGCAGTTGGCGATGCTGGCGATGGGCCTGGCACTTGTGTTCTCGGGCCCGGGAATGTTGTCGCTGGACCGCTGGATCTTCGGCGGGAGCGGCACGGACGACGGGGATTAACCCGGGCAGAAACCGAAATCATGGAACTGATGGGCTGAAATGAGCGAAGGACTATCCGGGCCCGGGCGCTATGGTGTGCCCCACGTGCCCAGCCGGGTGCCAGGGGTGCGCCCGATTGGAGTCCTTGCCATGCCCGTGAGTGATACTTCGGCCCTTCGAGACGCGACGATCCTGATCATCGACGACGACCGTGACGTGCTGCTGGCGATGGAGACAGCCTTTCGGGCCGAGGGGGCCGATACCTACACGGCCGGCGATGGGAACGCTGCGATCCGTCTGACACATGAGTTGAAGCCCGACCTGGTGGTGCTGGACATGATGCTGCCGGCGCGATCGGGCTTTTTGGCGCTCGAGAAGATCAAGGGCAACGACGACAGCCCGCTGGTGATCATGGTGACGGCCAACGATGGGAAGCGTCACCAGGCGTACGCGCAGTCGCTGGGTGTGGATGCGTATCTGATCAAACCCGTGCCTTTGGGGCAGTTGATGGAGACCGCCGCGGGCCTGCTGGCCGGCCGATCGTGAGGTGAATGAGACCCATGCCCAAGCGTCAGATCGTGATCGTTTCTTCCAGGCCCGCCGAGGAGGGTCTGCCACCTCTTGGGACGATCGAGGAGGTCTCGGCTGCCTTGGCGGATTACAACACGGCCTCGGATGGCACGCCACGGAGCCCCGAATCGGGGACGGTGGTGCTGCACGGGCCCGGGTTGGTGGTGGAGTTGCCGATGGGGCTCGACCGTGTGACGCAAGGGCTGGTGACCCTGGTGGACGAAGACGTTGCCTGGCCGGTGCTGATGCGTCTGGTCAAGAACCTGCCTTGGAAGTTGCTGGACCTGGAGACGGGCCGCAGTTTCGGTTGAGCGCTCGTGCGTGCGCCCGGACTGCCGGGCAATCCTAATATTTTGGCGTGGACACACTCCTGGAAGCGCTCTCGAACTGGAAGCCCTTCACCGCGCTGGTGCTGGGCGATTTCATGCTGGATCAGCAGTGGTACGGCGATGCCGAACGGTTGAGCGCCGACGCGCCGGTGCCGGTGCTGCGTGTGACCCGGCAGGAGTCGATGCCGGGCGGCGCTGGCAATCTGGCGTTGGACCTTGCGGCGCTGGGCGGGCGGGTGCGTGTGTTCGGGGTGACCGGGGATGACGGGGAGGGCGCGTTGTTGCGTCGGCGGCTGGAGGCCAGCGGCGTGGAGACCGGCGGTCTGGTGGAAGATGGGTCGAGGCCGACGACGGTGAAGCGCAACCTGATCGGCCTGGCGCAGCATCGCCACCCGCAGAAGATGTTCCGTGTGGATTTTGAGTCTCGCCTCGGCCTTTCGGACGAGGTGTCTCGTCGGATGCTCTCCCAGCTCGAGTCGGCGATGGATGGTGCCGACGTGTTGTGCCTGGAGGATTACGACAAGGGCGTGTGCGACGGGCCGATCTGCGAGGCGGCGATCGCGATGGCACGATCGCGGGGCGTTCCCTTGCTGGTCGATCCGGCCTCTCGTGACGATTACGCTCGGTATCGCGGGTGTACGTCGATCACGCCCAACCGCAGCGAGGCCGAGCGTGCGACGGGCCGTCGGCACGCGATGAACTCGCCCGCGCAGCGCGAGACGCTGGCGCGAGAATTGGCGGGGCTGTTGGACTGCGAGGCGGTGGTGCTGACGCTGGACCGCGACGGGGCGTTGCTGCTCGAGCGCGGGCGCGAGCCGGTGTCGGTGCCGACGGTGGCGCGTGAGGTGTACGACGTGACCGGCGCGGGCGACATGATGCTGGCCGGTCTGGCCGCGGCGCGTGCCAACGGGCTCTCGTGGACCGACGCGGTGCGATTCGCCAACGCGGCGGCTGGGCTGGAGGTGCAGGTGTTCGGGGTCAAGCCCATCCCGCTGGCCGACGTGCATCGCGAGTTGCTGCGTCAGGCCGGGCGATTGACGGGCAAGTTGCGGACGGTCGAGGAGGCGTGCGCCCAGGCGGCGTCGGTGCGTCGCAACGGCGGGCGTGTGGTGTTCACCAATGGCTGCTTCGACGTGCTGCACGCGGGGCATGTTTCGCTGCTGGAAAAATCGGCATCGCTGGGCGACCTGCTGATCGTGGGCCTCAACAGCGATGCCTCGGTGACACGGTTGAAAGGGCCCGGGCGACCGGTGAATCTGGCCATCGATCGGGCGCGGGTGCTGGGCGCGCTCGAGCCCGTGGGAGCCGTGGTGGTCTTTGAGGCCGACACGCCCTTGGATCTGATCGAGGCCATCCGGCCCGACGTGCTCGTGAAGGGTGCCGATTACGCCGGCCGCGAGGTGGTGGGCCGCGAGGTGGTCGAGGCCTGGGGCGGGCGTGTGGAACTGGTGGACCTTGTGGAAGGGCTGAGCACGACTCGGACACTCACGCGGCTGGGGTCTGGCGGGTGAGCGCGACGGCCCCGCCCGCGACCCGCGAGCATGTGGCGATCGTCCACGCCTGGGTGGCCCGGGCGCTGATCGAAGGGCACAAGACCGTGGAGAGCCGATTCTCGCGAGATCGGCGGGCGCCCTTCGGCCGCATCGGCGTGGGTGACACGGTGTACTTTCGCGTGGCGGGCGGGACGTACGCGGCCCGGGCGTTGGTGGAACGTGTGCTGTGCGAGGACGGGCTGACGACCCGGCGCGTGCGCGCGATCGAGGCGTTGCACCGGGCGAGTATCGGTGGTGATGACGAGTATTGGCGCATGGTGCGCGGGGCTCGGTGTGTCACGCTGTTGTGGCTTACCGGATGCTGCGGCGTGGAATCTGGCCCTTTTCTGGAGCGGGCCCGAGGCGATCGTCGTGCGTGGTTTGTGCTCGGGTAACGAGAGTTGTGATTGTGAGAGGGAACGACAAGAGCCGCGGGCATTCGCTCGCGGTTCTGTTGCATCGTGGTATGTTGGTTGGAATTGGTGTTGGTTGACTTACCAGCCGCCGCGACCACCGCCGCCGCCACCGCCGCCGCCGCGTCGATCGCCGTAGCCGCCATCGCGTCCACCGCCATCGCGTCCACCGCCACCGCCACCGTAGCCGCCATCTCGTCCGCCGCCGCCACCACCGCCGTAGCCGCCGCGTCCACCTCCGCCTCCGCCGCCACGACCACGCCCGAAGCCGCCGCCACCGCCGCCCGCTTCGGCGCGTGGGCGTGCCTCGTTGACGGTGAGTGGGCGTCCTTCCATGGGTGTGCCGTGGAGGTTTTCGATGGCCTTGCGTCCGGCTTCGTCGTCCATCTCGACGAACCCGAAGCCTCGGCTTCGTCCGGTCTCGCGGTCCATCACGACGTTGGCCGATTGGACCTCACCGAATTGGGAAAAGATTTCGGCCAGTTCGCTGTCATTGGTGCTGTACGGCAGATTGCCGACGTAAATCCGCATCACGTTGCGATTCCTTCGTGCAGTCGTGCCCGGGACTTCTCTTGTGCTGTGCCGCCGGGTGTTTCGCGGCCGGGCCCGCGTACCGCCCGTACATACGGGAATGTCCGTATGCAAGTATGTATTGTACCAGAAGTTGCCCGCCGGATCGAGAGTATTTTATCCTGACATGTCCCAAAAACAAGGCCGATATCCGCGGCACGATTGCGGAAAGGGTGTTGACGGGATGGTGGTTGGCCAATATCGTTGAGGCCCTTGCGGGTGTAGCTCAGTGGTAGAGCGTCACGTTGCCAACGTGAATGTCGACGGTTCGAATCCGTTCACCCGCTTTTCTTCCATGCCCAAACGCGCCAAACGCGAAGGAGCCCCCGGTTGTTTGCATCGGGGGCTTTTCGTGTTGTCTGGGCGCCTGGCTTTTTGTGCTTAGTGGCATCCCAGGGCGAAGGCGGTCTGGAAGGCAAGGAAGTCGAAGATGGTCAACTGCCCATCGCCGTCGAGATCGGCCCGGACATCGCCCGCGCCGAACCAATTGAAGTAGATGAGGAAATCGAAGACGGTGGCTTGGCAATCGCCGTCGAGGTCGACCAGGCACGGCTCGCATGGCCGGCCGGCCAGCCCGGTGGTAGCCAGGACGCCTGGGACTTCGCCCACGGGGACTTGTTCGCCGGTGTAGGGGTCAAAGCGCCAGAGCTGGGCCGGGGCCGAGGGCGAATCTCCCGAGACGATGTAGTACCCGGTCTCGACGCCGTCGCGTTCGATGATCTCCAGCCCGCCGGTGCCGGCCAGGGTGATGCGAGGGGACAGGGTGGCCAGGAGCGTGGTCTGTCCGGTGGTGGGATTGATGACGCGAAGGGCCGGGGGTTCCTCGACGGCTCGCAGGTCGAGGGCGACGAGTTGGCCATCGGCACGGGCCCCCAATCCCGAAATGTTGTTGGGGCGATCGATCACGGCGGCTGTTGAGGCGCGGCCGGTGGTCGGGTTGATGGTAAACAGGCGAGCGGGCGTGCCGGTGCTGGCGGCGTAGATGGTGCCGTCGGGGAAGGTGGCCATGCCCCCCTCGCGGGCGCTCAGTTGCAGGCGGCCGATGATGGTTGCCTGGCCCGAATGGCGATCGACCAGGTAGGTGGTATTGTCGGTGTTTGGGGTGAAGCCCAGGAGACGGCCTTGCGCGTCGAAGGCTAGGGCGCTCAGGGGCGTGGGGCCGATCGATCCGGTGCCGACGAGGCTGGCCGAAGCCAAGACCTGCCCGGTGGCGGGGTCGATGTGGTAGACCTTCGGAGAGCCGAAGGCCGCATCGGTGGCAACGAGGACGGGTTCGCCCGCATGGACCTGCGTGGTGACGGCAAGGACGGCTGCGGTGTGCAGGCACGGGACAACGCTCGAACGCCAAGGCATGGCTCGTTCCCTCCTTCGGTCGCCGCCGCCGGGGCGGGCGGGCGGGCGCACGTGGTGTGTGATTCCCTCTGGCGAATTATGGGCGCTGCGGCGGCGTCGGGCCGGGGCGGTTGTCGGCCCCTAGACTGCCCGCTCATCGGCCGCACCCTTGGCGCACGATGGCCGGTGAAAGAAAGGCGAAAGCGTGGCGGACAAGCACTACGACATCGTTGTCATCGGCGGGGGCCCGGGCGGGTACGTCGCGGCGATCCGGGCGGCCCAGTTGGGCTACAAGGTTGCCTGCGTCGAGCGGGCCAAGCTCGGGGGCGTGTGCCTCAACTGGGGCTGCATCCCCTCCAAGGCGCTGCTCTCCAACGCCGAGCTCATGGAAAAACTCCACGAGAAGGAAGAGTGGGGCCTGAAGATCAACGGCACCATCGACTTCGACTGGTCGAAGGTCATCGGCCGCAGCCGCGAGGTGGCCAGCAAGCTCAACCAGGGCGTGGGCTTCCTGCTCAAGAAGAACAAGATCGACCACATCGAGGGGTCGGCCAAGATCGTGTCGGCGGCCAAGGGCCAAGGGAAAGACAGAACCCCGGCGAAGGTGGAGATCTACGACTGCCAGGTGCAGGAAGAACGTACCGACGCGCCGGCCAAGCCCGCCGACAAGCCCAGGGAGACGATCACCGCCGGCAGGGTCATCATCGCCACCGGCTCGGTGGCGCGCGACCTGCCCTTTGCCAGGTTCGGCTCGAGCGAGCACATCTGGGGCGCCCGCGAGGCGATGTTCAACAAGGCCTTCCCCAAGAGCCTCATCGTCATCGGCTCGGGCGCTATCGGCATGGAGTTCGGCTACTTCTACCACGCCTACGGCACGAAGGTGACGGTGGTGGAGATGCTCGACCGCATCCTGCCGGTGGAGGACGAGGACGTGTCGCAGGCGATGCTGCGCTACTACAAGAAGGCCGGCATCGAGTTCAAGCTGGGCATGGTGGCCACGGGCGTGGACGCCAAGGGCAAGGGCGTGAAGGTCACCATCGCGCCCATGAAGGATGGCAAGCCCGACGAGGGCAAGAAGGAGACCCTCGAGGCCGACAAGCTGCTGCTGGCCATCGGCGTCAAGGGTCGCTTCGACGGCTTGTTCGACGACAAGCTGGGCCTGGAGACCGTTAAGGATCACGTCAAGACCGACTACGACCCCACGAACCTGGGCGAGCAGCGCATCGACTACAAGACCAACCTCGAGGGTATCTACGCCATCGGCGACGTCATCGGCCCGCCGTGGCTGGCGCACGTGGCCAGCGAGGAGGGCGTGCTGTGCGTGGAGCGCATCGCGTGGAAGGACGGCAAGCTCGACCACGAGCCCATCCCCATGGACTACTCGATCATCCCCGGCTGCACCTACTGCCACCCGCAGGTGGCCAGCGTGGGCTACACCGAGCGGGCGTTGAAGGACAAGGGCCTCAAGGCGGGCCAGGACTACCAGGTGGGCAAGTTCCCCTTCACCGCTTTGGGCAAGGCCATCGCCACGCGGCACACCGACGGGTTCTGCAAGATCATCCGGGGTTTGCCGCGGGGCGAGATCCTGGGCGCGCACATCATGGGCGACCAGGCGACCGAGCTTATTGCTGAGCTTTCGCTGGCGCGCCGCTTGGAAGCCACCAGCGAAGAACTCATCGCGACAGTGCACGCCCACCCCACCATGCACGAGAGCGTGCACGAGGCCGCCCTGGGCAGCGAAGGGCGGATGATCAACGCTTGACGGATGGTCCTGCGTGTGCATTCGCCGCGGTGCAAACTCCAGGCTTCATGACAAAGAAAACACGTCCCGCCCTCCCCGGGCGCGGGACGTGTTTTTTCATGCCTGGATGGCACGATTGGAGCGAATGGAGTGAGCTTCAGCCGATGGCGTCGGCGACGGCCTGGCGGATAGCGGCGGTGCCACGGCGGACGGCCGAGGCGATATTGCCGCGGACGCCATCGGCGGCGAAGCGGACGCGGGCGATCAGGGCCCGGTCGGCCTCGAGACGGATCAGGGCCTCGACACACGCACGCTCGATGCGGGAGACTTGGTTGCTGCCGAGTTCGCCCGTGGCGGTGATGCGCTCGATCCCGGTCTGGCCGGCACCGATAATGACGCGGTCGGGAGCGCCCTCGGCGTCCAGGAAGCGGATGCGCGCGATGGTGGCCCGGGTCTGATCGGTGATGGCGCGGACGGTCGCCTCTCCGGTGCGCTCCATCTGGGCGACACAGCGGGCGGCAATCTCGGCCGGCTCGGGCCGTGTGTTGCCTTGGGCAAAGACGCTTGCGGTCCCGATGAGCAGCGCCATCAGGGCCGAAACCAACGAAATGGTCCTGGTCATTTCCACCAACCTCCTCTGATATCCATGGTTTGAGCAGGGGCACACCGCGTGCCCGACTCGTACTGGCCTCACTTGGAGACCGTTCCGGGCTGTCCAACGGGCTCCGCCGGGGTTTATTGCTCGATTGCCCAATACCCTGTCCTTGTGCCGACCTACCGACTGACCATTGCCTACGACGGGACCGACTTCTGCGGCTGGCAGAAGCAGGAGCCCCCCGAGCCCGAGGGGAAGGACGGGCAGCGAACCGCCGTGCCCCATGCCGACCCAAGCTTGGATGCCGGGCCGGGCCGCGTGGCGTTGCGGACGGTTCAGGCGGTGGTGGAGCGTGCGGTGCGAGAGGTGGTCCGCGAGCGGGTGATGCTGACCGGGGCCAGCCGGACCGACGCGGGCGTCCATGCGCGGGGGCAGGTGGGTGTATTTACGTGTAGCGACGGCAGCGAGCCGGGCCGGCGCGGCGGGGGCTGGCCGGTGGATCGCGGCGTCGAGGGGCTGGTGCGGGCCATCAACGGGCGTCTGCCCGCCGACGTGCTGGTGCTCGACGCGATGGCGGTCGAAGCGGGTTTCGATCCGATCTCTCGGGCTTTGTCCAAGGCGTATACCTACACCTTCCACGACCATTTCCAGCGGCCCTTGTTCGACCGGGCCTACGTGACGCACACGCACCATGGTCTGGATGCGCGGGCCATGCACGAGGCCGCCCAAGTTCTTGTGGGCGAGCATGATTTTGCGGCTTTTACCCAGATCCACCACGGGCGACAAAGCACCGTGCGTCGGATCGATGCGGTTGAGGTGTCGCGGGTGGGCGAGCACCGGGTGCGGATCCTTGTCGTCGGCGGGGGATTCTTGTACAACATGGTTCGGATCATCGCGGGCACGCTGCACGAGGTGGGCAGGGGTCGGATGGCCGTGTCCGACGTGGCCTTGGCGCTTGCCAGCGTGGATCGCAGGCGGGCGGGGCCGACGGCCGGGCCGAGCGGGCTGTGCCTGGAGTGGATCCGGTATGCGGGCGATGCCGGCGATGTGGGCTTGTGAGGATCGCTCTCGGTCGCGGCGGGAACGTGGTGTTTGCGTGTGTGAGTCCGCAGCGGATTCGTCGCTGTGTGTGAGTGCGACAGGAGCTGTTTGCACCAAAAGGTTCCGAACAAAATTCGACTATGTTAGTATTTGCTCCGAATAGTGCAACCGGCGTAGCAGTTTGTCGCAATAGGGTACGGAGGGAAGAAGAGAGTGTGGGCCGGGCCGGCGCGTGCCCGGCGGCCACGGAGGGCCGAGAGCCCATCCCGATTCGTGATCCACGGTGCCACACCAGACGCTGCCGGCGCTCGGACTCATCCCCCGGGCCCCGGCGGCGTCTTGCGTTGAGGTGGCGCTTGGGCGTGCTCAGTGCCGTTCGTCTTCCTGCTCGTCGTCGCCGAAGATGAAGACCTCGTCGTCGTCGAAGTCTTCGTCCTGTTCGTGGTCTTCGATGAATTGCTCGTCCTGTCCGGGGATGCGGAAGAGCGATTCGATTTCCTGTGGCGTGAGTTCGAGGTCTTCGCCTCGATCGATGGCGCTGGTGTCGATGAGGCCCATGTTGTCACGCTTCTGGGCCTCTTCGCGGCGTCTGTCGAACTGCTTTCGGCTGCGCACGAAGACGCGGAAGGGCACCTCGTCGAATGGTGCCTGCTCGCGGATGCGGTTCATGAGGTATCGCATGTAGTTTGGGGTGAAGAGTTTCGGATCGTTGACGACCATGGCGATGGACGGTGGTGCGGTGCCGACCTGGGCGACGTAGTAGACGCGTGCGAGGGTGCCGAGTTTGTTGCTGGGCCCACGCGTTTCGAGGATGGCTCGGATGAGCCGATTGAGCGCGCCCGTGGAGACGCGCTCGTGGGCCTGTTTCTTGAGGTCGAAGGCCAGTTTGAGCAGCCCGTCGATGTTGACCGCGTCCTTGGCGCTCATCAAGGCGATGGGGGCGAAGGGCAGGCCCTTGAAGGCCTCGCGGACGTACTTTTCGTAGCGTTCGGGCGTGACGGGTCGGCCCTTGTTGTCGGCCTTTCCCTGGGCCAGGTCCCACTTGTTGACGGCGATGATGGTGGGCTTGAAGGCGTTCTGGCACAGCATGGCCAGTTGCTGGTCGACCTGGCTGGTGGGCTCGGTGGCGTCGACCATCAGCACCACCACGTCGGCGCGCTCGACGGCCCGCTGCACACGGTCGTAGGCGAACCACTCGACGCGTCCCTGGAAGCTGCGCTTGCGACGCATGCCGGCGGTGTCGATGACGATGATGCGCTTGCCGTCCTTTTCGACGAGCACGTCGATGGCATCGCGCGTGGTGCCGGCGATCTCCGAGACGATCACGCGATCGACGCCGGCCAGGGCGTTGACCAGCGTGCTCTTGCCGGCGTTGCGCTTGCCGATGATGGCGATGGACAGGTCGGCCGGCGGCGGGGTGGCGGTGGCGTCGTCGCCGGGCAGGATCTCGTAGAGCCGGTCGCTCAGTTCTCGGCGCATGAAGTTGTTGCGGGCGCTGCACATCAGCGGCTCGCCGAAGCCCAGGGCGCTCAGCTCGTAGGCGTGGGTTTCCCACTTGGGCCCGTCGACCTTGGTGGCCACGACGTGGACGGGGGCGCGTTTGCCCAGGCTGGCGTCCAGGCGTGCCAGGTCGGCGCGGTCGGTGCGGCCCAGCTTCTGCTCGCGCAGCAGGCGGGCGATCTCCTCGTCGCGCGGGGTCAGGCCCGCCTGCACGTCGATGCAGAAGAGGATGATGTCGGCCTGGGCGACGGCGGCCTCGATCTGCCCCTCCACGTCGTCGGTCAGGGTCGAGAGGTCGGCCCCCACCTCGTCGTAGCGCTGCCCCTCGGCCACGTAGACCCCGTAGCCCCCGGTGTCGGTCAGTTCGACGGGCCGGGCCGGACGGCCGTCGCTGTGGGGCAGGTCGATGATGCGGGTGACCCGGTCTCGCGTGACGCCCGGCAGGTCGTCGACGATGGAGACCTTCCCCCCGGCGAGCATGTTCATGAGCGAACTCTTGCCCACGTTGGGGCGACCCACGATGGCGATCCGGGGGATAGGCATAAGGTGGGATTGTACGCCGGGGGGGGTGGGCCATTGGCCACAAGTCTCTGGCCCGTGGCCCGTGGCTCTCGGTCCATCCTCCCTATCATGCCCGCCATGGAAAACCTCAAGCCCGGATCGACCGTACGCATCACCCAGCAGTTTCCCCGGCTGAGCGGGACGATGGTCACGACCGTCGAGGGGGTGGTGACGCGCGTCGGGCAGGAAAAGTCCGGCTCCTGGTTCGCCCACACGCGCGATAACAAGGTCTGGATCGATCGCGTCGAACTGCGCAAGAAGGACGGCGAGCTGGTCGTGCTCAACCTCGACCGCTACTCGGCGGTGGAAGTGCTCCAGGAAGCGCCCGCGGAATCGACGGGCTGAAGCGTCGCGGCGCACCCGTGCCGTGCCTCGGGTCCGGACGGCCTGTGGTGCTGCCGAAACCATCTGTGGTTCTGGCGAAACCATGTGTTGTCCTGCCAGAACCATGTGTTGTCCTGGCAAAACCATCCATGGTCCTGGCAAAACCATCCATGGTTCTGGCAAAACCATCCATGGTTCTGGCAAAACCATGCATGGTTCTGGCAAAACAATCCATGGTTTTGTGAAAACCATGGATTGTTTTGCGGGTTTTCGCGCTTGTTTTCGGACGGTGGGGCGGCCTGGCGCGGGCGTGCGGGGGGGTTGCTCGAACACAAACCTAGCATTCGGAGGGAACGCCACGCGCAGGTCCTGCGCCCGGGGGTGGGCCGTCGAGAAGCCAGGCGTCCAGGGCCGCGTGGACGGCGGCGGGATCGGCGGCGGTTCGGATGGCCTCGCGCAGTTCCTTGCAGTGCCCGCCGTTGATGCGTTTGGCGAACCAGGAGATCCGCCGGCGGATGTGCGTCATGGCGTCGTGCTCGCCGCGGAAGGCGAGCATGCGGTCGAAGAACGTCCGGACAATGTCGAGTTTTTCCCGCTCGCCGGGCTCGGGGGGAACGCTCCCCGTGGTCTGGAGCGTCCAGGCGTCGCGGAAGATCCACGGCGTGCTCAGGGCCCCGCGGCCGATCATGACGCCGTCGCAGCCGGTCTCTTGCATCATGGAGATGGCGTCGTGGGCCGTCTTCACATCGCCGTTGCCGATGACGGGGATGTCGGGATAGCGATATTTGACGGCCTCTACGACTCGGGCGATGTCGTGGCGGCGGCATTCGCCGCTGAACTTCATGGCGGTGGTGCGGCCGTGGACGGTGATGGCCGCGACGCCGACCTCTACTAAGCCCAGCGCGAGCGTGCCCGCGACGCCGTTGCGGCAATCCTCTTCGCTCCAGCCCAGGCGCATCTTGGCGGTCAGGGGGATGCTCTCGGGCAGGGCCCGGCGAACGGCTTGGGCGATGGCGATGGCCCCGGCGGGGTGGCACATGAGCTTGCTGCCGCCATCCTTCTTGCACACCTTGTCCACGGGGCAGCCCATGTTGATGTCCACGATGGTGGCCCCGTGGTCTGCGGCCCACTTGGCGCCCTCGGCCATGATGCCCGGGTCGGCCCCGTAGAGCTGCATGCCCACGGGGGTGTCCTCGTCGCTGGTGCGGGCCAGGTCGAGGCTGGCGGCCGAGCCGCGGAGCAGTCCCTGGGGGCTGAGCAGGTCGGTGCAGGCCAATCCGACGCCGCCCTGTTCTCGGCAGGTGAGGCGGAAGGCCAGGTCGCAGTAGTTGGCGATGGGTGCCAGGAGCAGGTTGGTGGCCAGGCGCACGGGGCCGATAACAAGAGGACGACCGATGGCCGGGCCTTGCAGGGAAATCGGGGTTTCGGCCGGTTGGATCACCGCAAATCCTAACCGGAAGATCTCGTGCGTGGCTGGTAACGCAGGCACAGGAGCGGTAGTATTGATTGCGCATTCTCGATTATGAGAGGGGCGGTCATGCGATCGGTTCGCCAAAGCCCGGGCTTTACGCTCATCGAGCTCCTGGTGGTGATTGCCATCATCGCGGTGCTCGTGGGCATCCTGCTGCCGGCGCTGGGTGGGGCGCGGGCGACGGCACGGGCGGCGGTGTGCCTCAGCCAGGTGCGATCGCTGGGCATGGCCCATCGGCTGTATGCCGACGACCACAAGGGTGCCTACGTCGACGCGGGGCTGGCCCATGGGGGCGTGGCCGACCTGCCCAACTCGTGGCCCGTGCTGCTGGCCGACTACACCGAGGGTGGGCTGGCGATCCGCTCGCCGGTGGACCGCAGCGCGTACTGGTCGGTGCGCGAAGGTGGTGCGTTCGAGGGCCTGACGCTTGCCGAAGCGCTCGAGCACGTTCGTCGTGGCCAGACGCGTGGGCTTGGCGAACTGGCGCGGTGGACCAGTTACGGGCTGAACAACTACACGACGCGGAGCGTGTCGCCCTCGCCGCAGCAGACCTACGACGCCGATCGCAAGATCGACCGCCCGTACGCGACGGTGCACTGGCTGATGATGACCTTTGGGCAGACCGAGGCCAGCGCGAGCTTTGCCCGCACCGACCACGTCCACGCCGAGGATTGGGGCTCGGCACCGGGTGGGCAAGTGCCGGCGCGGGCTTCGCTTGAGAGCCAGATCAACGCACACGGCGGCGGGCCTGGGGATTGGACGGCCAGGGCGACGTACGGCTACCTCGACGGGCACGCGGCCGTCGAGGCGTTCGATCGTGTGTACGAGAGTTTTCAGAAGAACCGCTTCGACCCAACGGTGGCGCAATAGGCCACGGGAAGGAAGGCACGCGTGTCGCACACAAGGATCATTCCCGCAACGCTTCTGCTCCTGACCACCGCCGCCATGGCCCAGACGCATGAGGGCGACATCGCCATCACCGGCGTGCGCGGCGTCATCGAGACGGGCTACGCCGACGCGGGCACGCCCGTGTTCGGTCGGCGCGTTTTCGACACCACCTTCGGCAAGTTGCCCAACTGGACCAACGATCCGGGCTTCGATTCGCAAGTGGGTGCCTTTGCGCCACGGGCGTCGCTGGGCTTTGACGTGCTGGGCCCGGTGTTGTGGTGGGACGGCCTGGCGTTCGAGGACGTGGCCGAGTCTCGCATCCTCATCAACAAGGGCCCGGTCTCGATCACCACGCCGCTGGAGGGCCCGCTGCCCGGTTTTGTCTTCGGGCTGGCCAGCACCACGGGCAAATTCCATCATCACATGGGCTTTGAATTGCTCGACCCGGCCAGCGACGGGGTGTACCTGCTGGGGCTTCGCCTGTGGGACGACGCGGGTGCGCTCGAGCCCAGCAAGCCCTTCTACATCGTGTTCGGCCAGAACGCGAGCGTTGGAGCGCTGGCCGACGCGGTGTCGTGGGTGGAGGCCAACCTCATCGCCGATCCCTGCCGGGCCGACCTGGACGGCGATGGCGTGCTGACGATCTTCGACTTTCTGGCGTTCCAGAACCTGTTTGCCGCGGGCGACATGCGCGCCGACTTCGATGGCGACGGCTCCTTGACGATTTTTGACTTTCTGGCGTTCCAGAACGAGTTTGCGGCGGGCTGCTGAGTGTGCCCGCGATCCATCCGAGAAGAGAGGAGATTCATCATGCGTGCATCCATCATCGGTCTGTCGGCGCTGGCCATCATCGCCGGCGGGGTGAGCGCCCACGAGGGCGACATCGGCCTGGTCATCATCGACGGGCGCATCGTCACGGGCATCGTCGAGGACGGGCCCGGCGGTGAGTTTGTGATCCCCGGGCAGCGTGTGTTCGCAGCCGAGATGTTCGAGTTCGGCGGACTCATCTATGCTGACGAGCCCGGTCTGTTCGCCCAAGCGGGCGTCTTCCCCGACAGCGAGCTTGGGTTCAACTTTGCCAGCCCCGTGCAGCGTTGGAACGGGACGACGTTTGAGGGCACGACCCAGACCTTCACGCTGGAGTTTGGTCCGCTGAGCGCCACCAGCCCCCTGGCGGGCTCGGCCCCGGGATTTGGCATCGGCGTGGGTCCGGCGGGTTTTGACGAGCACTACGACTTCTTCCTGAACGACCCCGAGCCGGGCGTGTACCTGCTGGCTTTGGACCTGTTCAGCAGCGACCCGAGCATCCGCGGCGCGCGGACGACCTACCTGGTGTTCGACTATGACGCTGCCCCGGGCCAGCACGATGCGGCGATCCATTACGTCGAGGACGTGATCATCCCCTCGCCGGGTTCGCTGGCGCTGCTTGGTCTTGGCACGTTGGCGATTCGTCGTCGTCGTTGAGACAGTCTCGAGTACGGAAGTTCCATCCCCATGCACAGCCCCGGGAACGGGGCTTTTTTGTCGACATGGCAAACACAAGACCCCGCGATCGCGCTCGGGGTCTTGTGGTTGCTACACGATGCGAACTTGGATGATCGCGTGCAAGTCAGGCGGTGGCCAGACCTCGGACGGAAGCGGCCCGGCGGATGGGGCCGCCTTCGCTCTCGCCCTCGATGGCCGCAAAGCTCTCGCCGAAGCGGAAGAGTCGGAAGCTGTTGAACATGACGAAGAGCACCGGCAGGATCTGGTAGAGGCCCGCGACGGTGAGGTTGAGCATGCCCGTGGATGCGATGATGAGCCCGACGATGACCAGCAGGATCGAGGCGATGATGTTCTGGAGGATGATGGCCTTGGTCTTGCGGGCCAGCTCGATGAAGAAGGGGATGCGGCTGAGGTCGTCGTTCATGAGTGCCACGCCCGCGCTGTTGGCTGCGATGTCCGAGCCGGAGAGTCCCATCGCCACGCCCACGTCGGCCTCGGCCAGCGAGGGTCCGTCGTTGATGCCGTCGCCCACCATCATCACGCGGTAGCCGCGGCCCACCAGGTCTCGCACGAGTTGGTACTTCTCTTCGGGCAGGCACTCGGCCTCGATGGCGTCGACCCCTACCGCCACGCCCACGCGCTTGGCCACGCTCAGGCGGTCGCCGGTGAAGATGGCGATGTGCCGAGCGCCGAGTTCGCGGAGGCGTTGGAGCACGTTCTTGGTGTTCTTGCGGACGCGGTCTTCCAGGCCCACCACGCCCATGTACTGCCCGTTGCGCATGACGTGGACGCCGCTGATGCCCTCGATCTTGGCCTCGACGGCCTCGATGGCGCTGGCCTGGGCGGGCTTGAGTTCCTTGAGCCAGGTGGCGCGACCGACGTGCAGCTCGCCGCCCTCGGTCATGGCGCGCACGCCCTTGCCGTGCAGTTCCTGGAAGTCGCTGGGCGTCTCGACGGGCACGCGGGCTTTGTCGGCGGTGCGGACGATGGACTGGGCCAGCGGGTGGTTGCTGTTGCGTTCGGCGGTGGCGGCGGCGCGGAGCAGGTCGGCACCCTCGACGCCTTGTGCGGGTACCAGGCGGGTGACCTCGAAGGTGCCGGTGGTGATGGTGCCGGTCTTGTCCATGATGATGGTGTTGACACTGGCGGCGGCTTCGAGGAAGGCCGTGCTCTTGACCAGGATGCCCAGGCGTGCGGCGGCGCCGAAGGCGGCCACCATGGCCGTGGGGCTGGCCAGCAAGAGGGCGGCGGGGACGGCCACGACCAGCACGGTGAGCGCCGAGGCGAAGGCCTCCTGCTGGGTCTGCTCGTTGTTGGCGCTGAGCATGAAGACGATGAACGCGACACCGATGGCGATGGGCACGAAGAACCGCGCCACTTGCTCGATGATCTGCTGACGCTGGGTCTTGGTACTCTCGGCTTCGCGGATGAGTTGGGTGACCTTGCCGATGGTGGTATCCTCGCCCACCTGGGTGACTTCGAGTTCGACGATGCCTGAGAGGTTGGTGGTGCCCGCGTAGACCTCGCTGCCGCGCTGGACGGAGACGGGGATGGCCTCGCCCGTGAGGGACGCCTGGTTGATCTCGCTCTGTCCCTTGACGATGCGGCCGTCCACGGGCAGGTTCTCGCCGGGTCGGACGCGGACGATCTGGCCCAGTTTGACCTCTGTGATCTGGACCTCTCGCTCCTGTCCTTGCTCATCGACGACGCGGGCCTTATCGGGGGTCAGGCCGACCAGGGCCTCGATGGCGCGGCGGGCACCGCTGGCGGTGCGTTCGACCACTTCGTTGGAGATATTGAGGATGAAGGCGAGCATGCCCGCCTCGAAGTAGCGTTCCAGGGCCAACGCCCCGCCCACGGCCACGACTACCAGTGCCCGAGAGCCGAACTCACCGCGACGGATCTCCTTCCACGCGGGAACGAGCAGGAAGCCGCCCAGCAACAGGGCGGCCAGGCCTGCGGGCACGGCGGCCACTTCCTTGCTGACCAGGCCAAGCCAGTCGGCCACGACCGAGCACGCCAGTGCGATGGCACCAATGAGGAAGACGACGATCTTCCATTCGATGCGGGCCTCGGCCTGGCCGGCCTTGCCCAACTCGGGTTCCTGCAAGGGGTTGGCCTGTTCCAGTTCGTCGCGGCGGGCAGAGGCGATGCTCGACATGGTCGGCGGTCTCCTGGTGCGTGGCGGCGTTTGGCACGCCCCAATCACGGGCAATCGCGGGCAAGGGCCCACTTTAGGCGGTCAAAGACCCAACCCCCGGCACGATGCTGGCGCAGGACAAACGCTCCCGCGAGCGGGTTGGGGTGTCGTGGTACGACCAAGGCTCGCCCCGGGTTCGGGGCGTATCGTCGCCCATGAGGCACGTGGCGGTCCTGGGCAGTGGGCAGATGGGGCTGGTGTGTTCGGCCTTACTCGACGCGGCCTCACCGCCGCACGCCGGGCATGGTGCCGAGATCGGTCGGATCGCTTTGTGGGGCCACGACTTGGAAGATCAGCACCGGCTGGCCCAAGTGCGGCGGAGTCCGCTGCTGGAGGGATTCGCCCTGCCCGAGCGGGTTGGGGTGGCCTTGAGCGACGCGCAGGCCGTCGAGGGCGCTTCGCTGCTGGTGTGTGCCATCCCCGTCCAGCACGTCCGCGAGGCCTTTACCAGGCTGAAGCCTTACATCGGCCCGGGGGTGGGCGTGGTCAGCACGGCCAAGGGCATCGAGCAGGGCACGCTGCTGCGGCCGACAGAGGTGATCGGCGAGGTGATTGGCGTGGGTCGGCCCATGGCGGCGCTGAGCGGGCCGACCATCGCCGCCGAACTGGCCCGCGGGTTGCCCGCGACGATGATCTCTGCCAGCGAGGACGCGGGCTTTGCCACCGACGTGCAGCACTGGTTCTCGGCCCGGTACCTGCGGGTGTATACATCGTCGGACCTGGTGGGCGTGGAGTTGGCCGGCGCGACCAAGAACGTGATCGCCATCGCCGCGGGCATCTTGGACGGCTTGCAGGCGGGCTACAACGCCAAGAGCGCGCTGCTGGCGCGGGGTTTGGCAGAAATCGTCCGCCTGGGCGTGGCCTTGGGGGCGCGGGCCGAAACCTTCTTCGGCGTGGCGGGCGTGGGCGACCTGGCCACCACGTGCTTCAGCCCGCAGGGCCGCAACCGCGCCTGCGGCGAGGCCCTGGGCAAGGGCATGACGCTCGAAGAGCACCTGGCTGGTACGCCGCACGTCGTGGAGGGTGTGGCCACGACCAGAGCGGTGATGGAACTGGCTCGTCGGCGTGGCGTGGAGATGCCCATCTGCGAGGCGGTGCACGCCGTGCTGTTCGAGGGCCTGGACCCCGTGGATGGCATCGGTCTGCTGATGAGCCGTCCTTCGAAGGCGGAGGACGTGCAGGGGGTGTGAGGGGGGGTGGAGGCGGGCTCTTTCGTCTCCGACTTGGATGCAGCGGTTTCTTACTCCGGCCTTCGATATCCGCCGTTGGGGTCGCCCACTTCCAGGATGGACATGCCGTTGACCACGCGGGGGGATCCCAGGGGGCGGCCGGCCATGAGCAGCACGGGGTCTGCGGGCTGGGCCCAGCCATGTTCGAGCAGGTATGCCTCGACCTGATCGGTCCATTCGGCCAGGCGGCCGTTGTCGGGCGGGTTGGCCAGGACGGGGTGGACGCCTCGGAGCAGGGCCATGCGTCGGGTCGCGGCGTGGTCGCTGGACCACGCGAGGATGGGGATGTCGAAGTCGTTCTGGCTGAGGTATCGCGCGGTGCCTCCCAGTTGGCTCCAGCAGACGATGGCCTTGGCGTCCAGGTCCTTGGCCAGGTGCCAGGCGGCGTGGGCCAGGGCGGCGGTGCGGTAGCGGGTCTGCTTGAGGTGCTCGGGCGGGCGGGCGTCGCGTTGGCCTCGGGCCAGGGCGCACTCGGCGGCGCGGGCGATGCGGGCCATGGTCTCGACGACCAGGGCCGGGTGTTTGCCCACGGCGGTCTCTCCCGAGAGCATGACGGCGCCCGCGCGGTCGAAGATGGCGTTGGCCACGTCGCTGGCCTCGGCCCGGGTGGGCGTGGCGCTGTCGATCATGGTCTCGAGCATCTGCGTGGCGACGATGCACGGCTTGCCCCAGTCGTTGGCGGCGCGGATGATGCGCTTCTGGGCGGGGGGCACTTCGGGGATGTCCATCTCCACGCCCAGATCGCCTCGGGCCACCATGATGGCGTCGGCGACCTGTGCGATCTCGTCGATGTTTGCCAGCGCCTGGGGCTTTTCGATCTTGGCGATGATGGGGATGGGCTCGCGATCGGGCGCTTCGGCCACGATCAGGTCGCGCAGTTGTTCGATCTCGCGGGCGCTGCGCACGAACGAGAGCGCCAGGTAGTCCAGCTCGTGCGCCACGGCCCATCGCACCAGTTCCTTGTCGCGGTCGGTCAGCGCGGGCACGTTCAGGTTTGTCTCGGGCAGGTTTATGCCCTTGCGGGTGGTCACCTTCCCGCCCACGGTCACGACGCAGCGCAGGGCGTTGCCCCCGGGCTCGATGCCCACGGCCAACATGCGGATGGCCCCGTCGTTGATGAGCACGCGCTGGCCGGGCTCGACCTCGTCGACGAGCGCTCCATAGCCCAGAGGCAGGGCGGGCACCAGCTCGCACCGGTCGTCGACGGTCTCTTCGCGCACCTCGGCCTGGGCGATGGTGCGGTCGAGCAACACGCTCTGGCCGGTGCGAAGTTCGATGCCGCCGCCCGCGTCGATGTCGGGCACCGTGCCCAGGCGGATCTTGGGGCCGGGCAGGTCGCCCAGCACGCCGATGCAGACACCCTTGGCCTTGGCCGCCTGGCGGATGGCGTCCAGTCGGCGGGCGTGCTCGTCGGTGCTGCCGTGGGAGAAGTTCAGGCGAAAGACGCTGGCCCCGGCATCGATAAGCCGCCCGAGCATGGCCGGGCTTTCCGAGGCCGGGCCGATGGTGGCCACGATCTTGGTCAGTGGTGGGCGCTCGGTCCGGTGTGGGGCCGCGGGCATCGGGTTGGCATTCCTTGGCATGGGAGCGGGGCGGAGTTGGGTGGGCACGTCGCGGTCCTTTCGCCCCTGGCGGGCGTCAGTTTGGCTTCTGGCCGGCCTCCAGCCGCACCACCTCCTTATATCGGTCGCGGAAGAATCGGGTATAGGCGATTCTGGCCTCGGCGGCGGCGTCGGGGTCTCTCCAGGCGTTGCGGATGGCCCGGAAATGTTCGGGTCGGAACGGCAAGACTTGGACGACGCCTTCGGTATCGGTGACGGCCTGGCTCGGGAAGGCGTAAAAAGCCTGTTCGGCTCGCTTGAGCACCGGGGCCCAAGCTGGGTCTTTGGCGGTGCGGTCTCGCAATCTCCACAGGGCGGCCCAGGCGGCGTGCAGCTCATCGTCGCTGTCGACGCCGAAAGCGCCCATCATGATCGGGATGGCCGACCGCCAGCCCTTGGATTCCACGTCGGCGGCGGCCTGGAAGGGGTCGAGTTGGTCGACGAAGCGGTCGGCGTAGCGCTCGTACATCACGCGGCGGACTGGTGCTCGGCGCAGCTCGTATCGGACTGGCCCGGTAGGCGTAGGCCCGGCTTGCTGGGGGTTGGCTCGAAACTGCCAGAGGCTCTGGGCCTGCTCGGTGAGGCAGAACTCGACGAAACGCCGCGCCAGTTCGGGGTTTGGGCCGCTGCGCAGGATCGAGATGGGGTCAGCGTCGATGTATGTCGCGCCCACGGGGTCGACATAGCCCACGCGGCTGGACTCGGGCGGCGCGCCGGGCGGGGTGACGGCCTGGGCCTGCGTGCGACCATAGAAGTCGATGGCCAGGCCGGCCATGGCCTCGCCCGCGGCCACGTCGAGTGGGGGCTTGGTAGCCGCGCTGGTGAAGTACCGCGTGTTGGCGCTCATCTCTCGCAAGATGCGCCAGCCGTCGTCCCAGCCGTAGACGTTCAGGATCGAATCGAAGGTGGTGGTGATGGAGCCGCTCTGGCGTGGATCGGCCAGCGCCACCATGCCCATGAGGCGGCGGTCGGTCAGGTGCTCGAACTTGGTGGGCGTGTCCATGCCCCGGCGTGCGTAGAGGTCTTTGTTGTAGATGATGCCAAAGCCCGAGAGCGCCGTGCCGATCCAGTACTGCTGCGGGTCGTAGAGGGTCTGCGAGCCGATCTTGTTCTCGCCAAACCAGTCGTCGAGTTGCTGCTGGGTGAAGCCCGCGGGGACACTGATGGGGATGCGTGTTTCCTGGCCCTCGATGGTGGCGGTGAAGCCGTTGCGGATCTGATCGTGCTCGAAGCTGCCCCCGCCGAAGAGCAGGTCGTAGCCCATGCGTCCTGGGGTGATGACGACTTGGCCATCGGCCATCTGGTACTCGCCGTTGCGGATGGCGGCCTGGTACTGGTCGATGAGCAGGCGTCGGATCTCGCTGGTGCCGCCGGGGGCTCTCCAGTCGATGGCAACGCTGTGGCCGAAGTGTTCACGGTGCCACTCGTTGAAGGCGCGTTCGAACTCGATGCGGATCTGCTCGGTGTGGGGCGTGACGATGACCAGGGGTGGGCCTTCGCCGGTTGTGCGGCCCGAGCCCGGGGCTCGCAACAGCCAGGGCAGCAGGAGCAAGCCCACCAGCAGGACGCCCAGAATGCCCGCCGTCCATCGCATGGCGTCAGTCTACGCTCTGGTGATGAGCGATCCGAATTCCCATGCTGCTCTGGCGGATGCCAAGGTTGCCATCGTCACGGGTGCGACCGCGGGTATCGGGCTAGCCTCGGCCCGGTTGTTTGTGGAGCGTGGGTGGCGTGTGCTGGCGGTGGGGCGAGACCCCGGGCGTCTGGACGAGGCTATGGGGCTGCTGGGCGGGCGTGCCCAGCCGTGCCGAGCCGACGTGGGACATCCCGACGGGCCGGCCCAGATCGTGCAGGCGTGCCTGCGTGCCTTTGGTCGGATCGACGCGCTGGTCAACAACGCGGGCCTGGCGCCGCTGGTGCCCCTGGCCCAGCACGGCCCGGAGTTGATCGACCGGGTGTTTGCCACCAACAGCATCGGGCCGGCGAAGTTGATCGTGGCGGCGTGGCCCCACCTCTCGACCACGCACGGGCGCATCGTGAACGTGTCGTCGGTGGCGGCGAAGGATCCGTTCCCGGGGTTCTTTGCCTACGCGGCCAGCAAGGCCGCGGTGGAGTTGCTGACTGTGAGCGCCGCCAACGAGGGTCGTGCTGCTGGCATCAAGGCGTTTTCGGTTGCGCCCGGGGCGACCGAGACGGGCATGTTCCGCGCGTTGTTCGATGAATCGGCCGTCCCGAGGTCGGCGGTGCTCGATCCGGCGTCGGTGGCGACGATCATCGTGGATTGCGCCACGGGCCGGCGCGATGCCGACAACGGGACCACCATCACCATCCGGGCCCAGCCGGCCTTGGCGCCATGATCGAGGGGGTCCTGATCGGGCTGGCCGAACCTGGCGCGGTCGCGGGGCTGCTGCTGGTCCTGGGCGTGCTGATGGCGCTCAGTTTGCTGTTCGCGCGGGCGCTGGGGCGTTTTGGTGTGCCGGTGGTGCTCGGGTTCATGCTGCTGGGCATGCTGGGCGGTTCGGAGGGGCTCGGCGGGATCGTGTTCGAGGACCACCAGTTCGCGCTGCGCTTTGGCATCGTCGCGCTCATCCTGATCCTGTTCGACGGCGGGCTGAACACATCGGTGTCGGCCATCCGCCGGGGCATCGCGCCGGCGAGCATGTTGGCAACGGTGGGCGTCGTTGGGACGGCGGGCGTCATGGCGGTGGTGGGGCGGCTGCTGGGGCTCTCCTGGGGGCAGGCGATCCTGGTGGGTGCCATCGTCAGCAGCACCGACGCGGCGGCGGTCTTCGCCGTGCTGCGCGGCGGCCGGTTGCGTCCGAAGGAGAAGGTGCGCACCACGCTCGAGGTGGAATCTTGCGTGAACGACCCGACGGCGGTGATCCTGACGGTGGCTATTGTCGAGGCCTTGTCGGGCTCGTCGCCTCCCACGTGGCGTTTGGCATTGGAGATTCCCTTCCAGTTGCTCGTGGGCCTGCTCGTGGGCCTGTTGACGGGGTATCTCACGCGGCTGGCGCTCACGCGCGTGCGCTATGCCACCAGCGGGCTGCACCCGGTGGTCACGCTGGCGTCGGCGTTCATCGCCTTTGGCGGGGCGACGCTGCTGCACGGCAGCGGGTTCCTGGCGGTTTTCGCGGCGGCTGTGGTGCTTGGCGTGGGCTCGCCGCCCTATCGCGTGGGCCTGCGGCGCGTGCATGACGCGGTGGCCTGGCTGAGCCAGGTGGGCATGTTCGTGATGCTCGGGCTGCTGGTGTTTCCCAGCCAGTTGCTGCCCATCATCGGCGTGGGGCTGACGCTGGGGCTGGCCTTGGCGTTTGTGGCGCGGCCCTTGGTGGTATGGCTGTGCCTGCTGCCCTTCCGCTTCTCGCAGCGTGAGCGGTTGTACGTTTCGTGGGTGGGCATCCGCGGGGCGGTGCCCATCATCCTGGCCAGTTTCCCGATCATCGCCGGGCTCGACGGGGCCCAGGGGGTCTTCCACCTGGTGTTCTTCATCGTGGTGGTCAGCGCGCTGGTGCCCGGCGCGACGATCGTGCCGTTGACGCGCCTGCTGCGCCTGGACGACCCCGAGCAACCCGAGCCCTCGGCCGCGCTGGAGGTCCACTCGCTGGCACCGCTGAACGCCCGGATGCATATCTATCACATCCAGCCGACGGTGGCCGCCTGCGGGGCCACACTGGCGCAGGTCCGGCTTCCCGAAGAGGCGTCGGTGGTGCTCATCGTGCGGGGCGAGTCGATCCTGCCGGCCCGGGGGCACACTCGGCTTGAGGCGGGCGATTTCGCGTACGTGTTCTGCAAGCCCAGGGACGAACCGACCATTGGTCTGATGCTGGGCTCGCCACTGGGCCAATCGTGAACGCGTCCCGGGCCTATTCCATACGCAGGATGACGGTGCGTGTCGCGGTCGAGACGGCGGCGTATCCGTCGATGAGGCGGACATCGCGCGGGGCTTCGGGCAGCGCGACGGCGCGGGTGCCGGTGACCTTGGCCGTGGCGGTGTCGACGGTGGAGATGAGGTATTCGCCCTGGTTGCCGGTCAAGGAGAAGCTGCGCAGCGGCGCGAGCAGCACGCGCCTCTCGCCCAATGCGGGGGGGGCCTTTTCCTCGGCCCGCCCGCCCGTGCCGCGCAGGGCGTCGCGTCCGGTGGTCTGCCCCGAGGCGTTGAGGATGAGCAGGCCCTGGCTGGAGAGCACCAAGACCCGGTCTTGCTGCCTCGAGAGGCGAGGCACTTCGCCCTCGACCAGGTTCAGGGGCGTGGGCTCGCTGGCAAACTTCCCGTCTTCGAGCCTGGTCAGGGCGACGTCCCCTCTGGTGGAGAGCACGGCAAGCACGTCGCCCAGGACCCATCCCATGGCGGCGTTGATGGCGGGCCGGTCGACGGCGTTCCAGAGGACCTTCAGCTCGGTGTCCTGGCCCGATGGCGCGACGCGTTCGATGCTCGCATAGGTGGCCACGACGAGCGAGCCATCATCGACCGCAGAGATCCATCGCGGGGCTTCGAGCGTGCCGATGCGTCGTGCGACGAGTTGGCCGGTTTCGTTGAACGCCCACAGACCCATCGTGTCGAGTGCGCCGGCGCGTTGCGAGCCGGGGGCCTCGGCCGATCCCATGACCCACACGCGTCCCGCCGCGACGGCTACGTCCATGACGGTGCCCAGGCCCGGTCGCATGGCGGCGTTGACCTTGCCGGTGTCCATGTCGAGAATGGCCAGCAGCCCATCACGCCGGACGATGGCGGCCAGGGCGTGGTCGTGTGCGATGATCCATCCCAGCGGGTCGGCTTGCTGCCCCGTGGCGGTCAGGGCCGACACATGCGCGCCGCGATCGCCCAGCACGGGTTCGCGCAGTGGCGCGTCGAACAGTTCTTCGAACGGCGGGCTGGTCCATGACGAGGCATCGAACAGGGAGACGGCCCGAAGCCGCGGGGTGCCCTCCTGGGTCCACACGAAGAGCGCGCGATGCCGATCGACCGAGAGCAGGATGGGCGGCGTGGCGGGGTCGAAGGTGGACGACCAGACCATTTCCAGGGGCCCGCGTGGATCGGCCTCGAAGGGTTCGCCTTCGATCGGCCCCAGGTCTGGAGAGAGGGCCCAGAGCCCAACCATGTGCCCGCTGATGAGCACCAGGTGCTCGGGCAGCGACGCGTCGTTGGTGACCGAGAGCGGCGGGAGCAGTCGCCAGCCGTCCAGGCGCTGGTCGACCGCGACGGGTCGATCGCCGATCTCGGGGGCGCGGGTCCTTTGGGCGAACCGCTGCGCGAGGGATTCGGTGGAAGGGGCGTCGGTGTCTTCGATGGGGGCGATGAGTGTCAACCTGGCGCGGGTGCGTGCGGCCGCGGCGATGTGGTCGCCTTGGGCCAGGACGTGCGTGAGGCTCGCGCCCAGTGCCGCCACGCGGGCGCTGTCGACCGGTCCGTCGCTTGTACGCAGCAGGCGGGCAATGTCCAGAGCCTTGCGATAGGCCCGGGCGGCGCGGGCGATGTCGCCGGCCTCGTGCGCATGGCGGGCCACGTCGGTGTACGCCTGCAAGGCGGCCGCGGAGATCGGCAGGGTGCTGGCGATGGCCAGGCGCTGCACGTCGCCGGCCGGGCCGGGCTGGGCGTGCTGCAAGGCCTGGGCCGCGGCGGGCTCGTGCGGCTCGATGATCTCGTACCCGTGCATGGGCAAGAGGGCGGCGATGCGCCGCGTGGCCCGCACGCCCGCGAGCATGTTGTTGTCGGGCAGGCGTACGTCGCGCAGGGCAGTGTCGGCGAGCACTTCGAGCAGGTGCGTGAGGGCCTGGGCCCCGCGTCCTTGCCGGTCCCTCAGGTCGCTGACGGTCAGCAGGGTGCGGGCGCGGGCGATGGGGTCTGGGGCGGCTCGCAGCGCCAGGTCGGCCAGTTGGTCGGGCAGCGGCTGGTCGATCTCGGCGTCGGCCTGTCGCACCATGGTGTGCAGCATCGAGAGCAAGGCCTCGAAGAGGCGGCGTCCTTCGACGCGCGCCAGTCGGGCGTGGGCGCCGCCTTGTTCGATCGATTTCGCCAGGGCTTGCAAGGCGCGGTCGGCGGCGGCGGGGACGGTGTCGAGCACCTGCCGACGCTCGGCCAACAGCACGAGGCTGACCAGCGAGGCCACGTCGTCGGGGTTGTCGCGCAGTCGATCGTCCAAGGCCCGCGTGGCCACGTCGGCGTGCATCAGGCTGGTCAGCACGGCCGTGTCGGCGATGATGAGTTGGTCGTCCAGCGGCAGCAGGGCACCGGCGCGAGGCAGTTCGATGACGGGCCCCTGGGAACGGCCGGTCGCGGGGTCGATCAAGACCGCCTGCACGCCCGAGGGTGCCAGCAGTCGTCCGCCCGCGGGCACGGCACGGCCCGTGATGGCGGCGCGGAAGTCGGCGATCCTGGAACCATCGCGTGGCACCATGTTGGGCGAGAGGTTGGTGGGCTCGAAGAAGACCACCGAGGACGGGCCGACAGCGGCGACGGTCGAGCCCAGGCCCACGAGGTACTTGGCGTCGCCCATGGCAAAGGTGGTGGTGCCGCCCTCGACGCGACCGGACATCGGATCGAGCCGGTAGATCATGTCCTGACCGCCCACGAGGGTGACCAGCCAGCCGTCGGCCATGACGGGCGCTTGGATGGCCCAGGCACCTTCGGCGTCGGCACGCTGGCGGATGATCTGCGGCAATTCGAAGCGTCGCAGCCAGAGCGGGCGGCCGTCGTGGGCGTCGTACGCGGCCACGATGCCCATGGGGTCGTACCAGTAGACGATACCCGCGTGGACGATGCCGCCTGCGCCGGGCGCGCGGTTGGAACGTGCCCAGCCGGTGCCCGCACTGCCCATGGTGCGGGCCCAGGCGACCTCGCCCGTGCGCGTGTCGAGGCCCACCAGGGCCAGGGAGACCTGCCGACCCGATCGGAAGTCTTCACGCAGGCCGAAGACGACGCGGCCCTCGGCGGCCACGGGCCCACCCCGGACGTTGGCCAGGGCGTAACGCTGGTCGATGGTGCGTGGCTCGACGGACCACAGGCGTCGTCCGGTGGCCAGTTCGACCGCGACGATGCCACTGGCGATGTCCACCGATGTCGCGGTGTGCAGGCCCATAGAGGCGTACGCGGCCCGGGCGTCGAGGGCCAGCATGTTGGGCGCTTCGATGGCTCGCCAGTCGGTCTGCTCTTGCCGGGTGAGGACGAGCGACTCGCGCAGGGGGCCTTCGGGCAGGATGGACGTGCGCCAGCGAAGGCGCAGGGCGAATCGGTCCCAGGCCGAGATGGTGGCACCGTCGTTGATCAGGATGGTGTCGCCGGCGACGGAGGGCAAGATCCAGAACGGCCCACCCCGCGCGTCGAAGCCACGCACCGTCGGCAAGCGGTCGTCCGGGCCCGTCGGCAGGTCGCGGTCGATGGCTTGCACCCATAATGGCTCCCGGGGCATGTTGCCGGGAAGGCCACCACCCTCCAGCACGCTGGCGTCGCGGCGAAGCACCGAGGCGGGCGGTGGGATGGCGATCGAAGGCAGGTCGGCCGGCTCGAGGCCCGCGGCCTGACGCCAGGCCTGGGCACGAGCGGCGACCGAGGCGTCGTCGACCTGGGCGGCCACGAGGGTGAGCAGTTCGGCCGCCTGGGCGTCTTTATGCAGGTCGGGGTGGTCCTCGAGTTGGGCCAGCACAAGGGAGGCGGCGTGGAATCGGGCCAGCCCGAATCGCTCCCGGGCGACCATCAGCGCGGCCGACCGGCCCGGGCCGGTCAGGAGGTACTCACGCTCCACCTGGGCGAAGGAACCTTCTTGGATGAGCCGGTCGGCCCGGACGGTGAATTCTGTCCGATAACGTTCGAGCAGGCCCGCGTCGGCCAACAAACGCCCGTGGACGGCTTGGCGGACGGAGATGAACAGGTTGGCGTCGCTATCGCTGGGCACCAGCCGATCGCCGGCGGTTTCGAGCACCCGCTGGAGCGAACGGACGGCCTCGGCCTGGTTCCCGGCCCGGATGAGGGAAGGCAGCGACCTCATGACGCTCTGGGCGGCGGTGGAGTCGTCGACGAAGACGGTGGCCCCCTCACCCTGGGGCCAGGCCGTGCTGGCCAGGACGCAGGTGCCCAGGGCGGCCAGGGTTGCCCGCCAGCGAATTCGACCGAGTTGCCCGATGGCTGTCACGTTACAGGGCCTCCAAGGCTGTCGATACGCACGGTGGCTCTTGCCTGATCGGCACGGCCGACCCGCGGAACCAGTCTAACCCGACCAACCCGACCGGCTTTGCCTGGGCGACCTCTTTCCGACTCCAAGTCACAGGGTTTGTGCCCGATCCTGACCCCGGTGCGGGGCTGGGGAATGGGACATGGCACAGCCTGCGATTGGTGGGGTCCTTGAAGCTCGGGCAGTGGATGGTACATTCTCGGACCTCGTGGAGGCCGGGCAGCCGTCCCGGGTCCGCCGTGCGTGGTCCATTCCCTGGACGGCCGCTGGCAGCCGGGGCCGTCGGGTCGCGATGTACCTGATTGCCATTTGCTTTTTGAGCCTGGCCGACCTGGCGATGACGCTGGACCACATGAAGGGCCCTGGGATGTACGAGAGCAACCCGCTGGCGCGGCTGATCATGCACTGGGGTTCGCCCGCGTCGCTGGCGATGTTCAAGTGCATGACCCTGCTGCTGGGCTGCTGGCTGTTGTGGCGCACCCGGCACAGTCGGGCGGCGGAGATCGGGGCGATCATCTGCCTTGTCGCCCTGACGTGGCTGATGCTGCGATGGAACCACTACAGCGCTCAGATGGCAGAACTGACGCCACACCTGGCCGAGGTGCGGGCCTACCACAGCGATACCTGGGTGGCGGTCACAGGCGACCGCTGACGGCCCCGCGGGCTTCCAGGCAGGCCATGCGACAGGCCACGCCCAGAGCCACCTGGCGGGTGATGATCGATCGCGGTCCGGTCATGACGGATGGGTCGATCTCTACGCCCGGGTTGGCCGGCCCGGGGTGCATGACCACCGCTCCTGGCTTGAGGGCTTGGGCTCGCTGCTCGGTCAGGCCGAAGCGTTCGCGGTATTGGGCATCGGCGCCCTGAGCGTCGAGCTGGCTGCCCCCGCGTTCGTGTTGGATGCGCAGGGCCATGACGGCGTCGGCCAGGGTGAGGGCATGATCGAAGTCGGGCTCTGGGATGGCCTGCCCGCTGGCGGTATCGGCCAGGGCTCCATCGACGCCCGGGCCGGCGACCAGCACGCGGGCACCCAGGGCGGCCATGCACGCGCCGCTGGAGCGGGCCACGCGAGACCGGGCCACGTCTCCCACGATGAGGACGGTCAGCCCGGTCAGGTCGAGGGTGTCCAGCCGATGGTGGGCCTCGGCCAGGGCCAGGGTGTCGAGCAGGCCCTGGGTTGGGTGTTCAGCGTCTCCCGCGCCGGCGTTGAGCGTGGGGATGCGGACGGCCTGGGCCACTTCGAGGACCTCGGCCTGGTGTTTGGCGCGGACGATGATGCGCGAGACGCCCATAGCCTCGACGGTGCGGGCGGTGTCGGCCAGGGTCTCGCCTTTGCTTAGGGAGCTGCCCCGGTCGGTCAGTTCGATGAAGCGCCCGCCCAAACGGTGGACGGCCATGGCGAAACTCAGGCGGGTGCGGGTGGAGTCTTCGAAGAACAGCAGCGCGACGACCTGGCCCCGCAGGGTCTGGCCCACGGCGTAGGGGTCTTCGTCGAGGGCTTGGGCGTGCTGGGCGGCGCGTTGGAGGATGCGTCGCAGGACGGCCGGTTCGAGCGGTCGCAGGGCGAGCAGGTCCTTGCCGGGCAAGACCCCCGACAGCGCGTGCGCCCCGACGATGCCCGTGTGCTGTGGCTGTTGCATCGGTGTGGAGGCTAGGTCGGGCGTGGCGCGTCGCGGGGCGGGCGTGTCGAGTACGATGTGGCTGGCCGGGCGGGTAGCTCAGTTGGCCAGAGCATTCGCCTTACACGCGAAGGGTCCGGGGTTCGAGTCCCCGCCCGCCTATTGGGATACGCGATCTGATTCCGTGCTTGGGGGCAAGTTGGCACCTGTGCGATACCATACGGATCGGTTCCCCCCGCGGGCGATTGATTACCAGCGTCTTGTCCGACTCATCGGTCCGGCCAATGCCGCGGTCGCACGCTTTGAGGGCTTGCTCCACGCCGTTCCGAATGCACAGGTCCTGCTTACTCCGTTATCCACACAAGAGGCGGTGCTGTCGAGCAAGATCGAAGGGACTCAGGCGACTTTTGGCGAAGTGCTCGAGTTCGAGGCTTCCGCCGAAGCCGCTTCGGAAGAGAAGTTGGGCGATATTCGGGAAGTGCTCCAGTATCGGGCCGCGCTTCGGGAGTCCGTCACGAATCTGGGCACTATGCCATTATCGCAAAGGCTGATACGCCAAGCGCATGGAGTGCTCATGCAAGGGGTACGCGGCCAAAACAAGACGCCCGGTGAGTATCGTCGAATCCCGAACTGGATTGGTCCCAAGGGCTGCGACTTGGACGGAGCACGTTTCGTGCCGCCTCCGGCCAATGAGATTCTTGAGAGAATGAGCATGTGGGAGCGGTATCTTCATGGTGAAGAGCCAGACCTGCTCGTGCAGTTGGCCGTTCTCCATGTGGAGTTCGAGGCCATCCATCCGTTCTTGGATGGGAATGGGAGGCTTGGCCGCCTGCTCGTGCCGCTCTTCATGGTCGACAAGGGCCTGCTCAGTGCTCCGCAGTTTTACATCAGCGCGTACTTCGAGAAAGATCCGGGACGATACTACGACCGGCTTCTGGCCGTATCGCGGGACGATGATTGGACGGGTTGGTGCGAGTACTTTCTTGGAGCCATCATCGCGCAGGCCAAGGACAACGAATCCAAAGCCCGAGCCATCCTCGATCTCTATCGTGCCAAGAAAGATTGGATTACCGACCTGACCCGATCTCAGTTTGCCGTCCGGGCCTTGGACTGGTTCTTCGAGAAGCCCGTCTTCCGTGCATCCGACCTGGCCAAGTCGTCGAAGATCCCTACGCCAACAGCCAAACGGATCATCCGAGAAGTTCGGGATGCGGGTATGCTGGTTGAACTACGTGCCGCGAGCGGTCGTCGACCGGCCATCCTCGCGTTCCCCGAGTTGCTCAACATCGCGGAAGGGCGTTCGGTGTTTTGAGTTCATTGGATGGACTACAAGTCGATTTGCGGGACACAAATCGGCTCGAAGTGATCTACAAAACCGATTGTGTTCTCTCGGTGAGCCACAAAGGGACACAAAGCCAAACAATGTCCTATAATACTCAGTGTGATCCGATTGTGCCTTGGCCCTACGACGCGTCCTCGGGCGCGACGGCGTAGATCTGGAGGCGGTGGCCTTGGGCGCGAAGGCCCAGCTCTCGGCAGATGCGCTCGCGCAGGGCCTCCAGCTCGGGCACGTCGATGGGGATGACCTCGCGCGTGTCCAGACGCACTAGCGTGTCGCTGGGCCGCTGCCCGTAGGCCAGTTGGTACTGGGCCTGGTCACCCTCGGACAGCACCCGCTGGATGATGCCCGCCTCCTGCATCAGGTGAATAGTGCGGTAGACCGTGGCCTTGCTCACCCGGTGACGGCGGCGGCGCAGCTCGTCGATGACCTGCTCGGCCTCGAAGATGCCGTCGAGCCCGATGATGGCGTCGAGCACCTGGGCCCGCTCGGGGGTGTACTTCTGCCCCTCGGCCTTGAGTTGCCGGCGGAACACCGCGCACAGGGGCTCGGTGATGCGCAGGGTGGTGCCCGGGTTGGAAGCGCTGGACATGGCGGATTCTATCAAAGCACCGAGCCAGCAAGGGCTGGGGAATGGTCCATTCAATAGACAACCCGTACATGGGCCGAGTCGAAGCCGTCGAGCGTGAGCGCCATCGTGCTGCTCGGCTCGGCCCTGGGCCAGTGCAGGGCCAGCGTGCCTTGGGTGGGGTGGTAGACGCAGGTGTAGAGCGTGCCCGAGGCCTTGCTGTAGGCCCGGCGGTAGAGCGGCGGCCGCAGGAACTCGCGTGTCAGGGCGTCGAGGGTCTGGCCGGGTTGGTCCAGCAGTTGGCGGGCTCGGGCCAGGCGTTCGGTGGTCTTGCAGAAGCCGGCGTACTGAGGCCATTCGACCTTGCCCTGGTGGTTGGCGCTGGCGATGGCGTGGTCGACGCGCGCGGGGCGATCGGGCGCGACGTACACCGTGGCGTGCTGCCTTTGCTTGTCCAGGCACACGAAGGTATAGGTCATGGCGCAGGGCACGCGGGCGATGGCGTCGGCGGCTTCCTTGGCGCTGGCGCATGTCTGCAAGGCGTAGCGCACCAGCAGCGGGGCGGCGAAGCCCGGCCCGTGGGTGGGCCTGCCGCCAAAGGCCAGCGCGACGCACAGCCCGTGCTCGTTGACGCCGTCGAGCAGGCCCCACAGGCAGTCGGCCATGCCCAGGGTGCGTATGCCCTGCCAGTGCGTGCGCAGGGCTAGGGCGTCGGTCAGGTGCGGGGCGTGGTCGTAGTTACGCACCAGCGCGGGCCCGCCTTCGCCCAGCCAGAGGGCCTGCGTGCAGCCGCGAACGAGCGGGGGCGGGTTGTACAGCGTCAGGAAGCGGGCGACCTCGGCGCTCTCGCCAAGGCGTTGCACGAGCGATTCGTGGACGGGCACGAGCTCGGGCATGTGCGCGTGCAGCGCCTCGCGGGCGGCCTTGGCGCTGGTCTTGCGACGATCGCGGGCGATCCACGCGCGATACGCAGGCCAGTACTCGGCGAACGCGGCGTCGAGGTCGTGCCCGTCGTCGATGGCACGGTACTCGATCGTCCGGGTGTGCTTCACGGGCATGGTCACAACAGCTTGAAGCCCGTGGGTTCCACGTGTTCGGCGGTGTCGGAATCGCCCGCGTAGAACGAGCGGATGCCCTTGATCCATTGCCGGGCCCGCTTGGTGAGTTGGAAGTCGTCGTCCATGAATCGGCCCGGGCTGACGAGGATGCCCAGGTCGGCCCCCTCGTAGCGGTAGTCTCCCACGCCCGCGATGCGCAGGTAGAAGGCCCGGTTCTCGAAGCGCACGGTGCGGCGATGGGTCTGCATGCGGACGTAGTGCATCTTGCCGGTGGCGTCCATCTCGTAGATGCCGCTGGGCGGGGCGTGGGTGATGCGATCGACGGTGTCGGCGGTGTGCTTGATGACCAGCTGGCTCCAGGAGTCGATGTTCTCCGGGTTGGCCCATCGCTGGTTGAGCTCGTCCACGTCCAGTTCGTAGTTCACGCCCATCCATTCGAGCAGGTGGAAGAGGAACAGGGGCGCGTCGGCATGGGCAAAGGCGGCCAGGTTGGTCATGCTGCTGGCGCCGGTGATGCGCGGGTTGCACTCGCCCAGGTAGACCTTGCCGCTGTCCAGGTCGGTGAGGAAGTCGATCTCGAAATAGCCGCGGTATCCCATCTTGCGCAGCTCGTCGCCAAAGGCCATCGCGGCGCGGCGGGCGTTGTTGCGGATGCGCCGGTCGAACGCGCCGGCGAAGACCTCGTTGCCGCACCACCCGCCCTTGTAGGGCGTCAGTTCCGGGAAGCCGACCAGTTCGGTCATGAGCGGACCCACGATGGTGCCGTGGCGGGTGACGCAGGCCTCGAGCGCGCTGCCCCGGCATCGGATGCGCTTCATGATCTTCACTTCCGGGGCGCTGGTGATGTCGGCCTCGTGCTTGCGGAAGTCGGCCTCGCTCTTGATGAAGAAGGTCGTGTGCCCGCTGTCGCCGTAGGCGGTCTGGACGACCAGGTCGTCGCCCAGGGACTTGCCGGCGATCTTGCGCAGGTGCTGGTAGTCGCGGACCTTGGCCAGTTTGTTGGGCACGCTGCGGACGCGGGCACGGTTGCCGATGCGGGTGGTCTCCATCTTGTCGTCGACCTTGGTGCGCAGCGCGGCGGGGGGGAAGCAGACCTCCAGGCCCAGTTCCTTGCAGAGCCTTTCGGTCGTCTGGTCGAACATGAGGAAGACGGCCTTGCCGTTGCCCTTGTCGCCTTGCCCACGGCTTTTGATGAGCCTGCGCACGTCGGGGTGTCGCAGCAGGTAGTTGTTGATGTCCTCGATGCTCTCGAAGGGCTCGTGGGGCCGCTCGGCGGGCACGAAGGTGTTGGGGTGCTGCCCGTCGAAGCAGTCGATGTACGTGATGTACGTGAAGTTGCCCACCCACTCGTCGATGCCCAGCAGGTTGAAGTTGGTGGCGCTGATGAAGTAGATGGGCTCGGTGTTGCGATGGAAGTATCGGCGGATGTCCGAGATGCCCCGCAGCGTCCGGCGTGTGCGACGTGCCAGGTTGCTGGTCAGCGGCTTGGCCTTGGCCAGGTCGACGGGCTTGGTGGTGACGGTGGTCATGCGGCCCCCTTGAGGAAAACGTGGAACGGCTCACCGGCGCAGGGCGTGCTCCTCGAAGACGCGCAGCCCGTAGGTTGGGTGATAGCCGTGGATCTCTTTGACGTCCAGCGCGAGCAGGTAGGCGATGATGCCCGCGCTGAAGACCTGTCCGGGCACGAGGATGGGAAAGCCCGGCGGGTAGGGCGTGACAAAGGCCGCCGACACGTACTCTTGCCCGCCGCGGATGCGTGCGAGCAGTTCCCGGTCGAGGCGGACCCATGCGGTGTTGTCGTTGTCATAGGCCAGGAAGAAGGCGCGTCGCAGGTCGCCCTCGGCCGTGGGCGAGTTTCCATCGCGGAAGGCCTCGTGGAATCGGCTGAAGTTTGGCAGCGGCGGGCCTTCCAGCAGCGAATCGACGCGCGCGGTGTGCAGGTTCAGTCCCTGGGGGCTCTCGGTGCTCAGGGCGTCCTCGACGCGCCGGCAGATGTCGGCCAGGGTTTCGACGAGGTAGGCCACGTCGCCTCGTGTGCTGCCGATGTTGGGCATGAACAGCGCGGTGTTGCGCGAGGTCTTGTTGATCTGGATGTCGTAGCGGTCCATGAGCAGGTGGCGCAGGGTGTCGCCGTCCAGTCCCGTCGCGCCGACCTCGAGTGTCACGCGCGTGGGGTCGAGGGTAAACTCGTCCTGCCTCCAGGCGGCGTCCATCGTGCCCCACCCGCGCTGGGGGTTGTAATAAAACTCCAGCCCGCTGGGGCGGAAAGGCGCGGGGATCATGTCGGCCGGCCGCAACACGCGGAAGAATCGTGCGATGTCGGGGTGCTCGTTGACGCGCTTGCGCAGGGTCATCGTCAGGTCGATGGTCTTCTCGATGAGCTCGTAGCCTTCCAGCTCGACCTGGCGGCGGCCCGCGTCGAGCGAGGCGATGATCTGGTAGTTGGGCGATGTCGACGTGTGCGTCATGATGGCCTCGTGCATCGGGCCGCTGGCCTTTTGCTCGAAGTCCTCGTCGTAGACATGGATCATCGACCCCTGACGCAGGCTGGTCAGCGTCTTGTGGGTCGATTGCGTGGCGTAGACGCGCACGCGGACCTCGGTGGGGTCGGCCATGGGCTCGCCGCCGGGCTGCTGGTTGGCGTACGCGATGCGGTACTCGCTGCCGCGGTACAGGGCGCGCAGCGTGGACGCCGCATCCATCGCGGTGCGGCGGCGCAGCGTGGGGCTGAAGCGGGCGTAGGCGAACCAGGCCTCGTCCCACAGGAAGATCATGTCGGGCTTGATGGCCAGGACACGCCGCATCACGCGGGCCGGGTCGTAGGTGATGCCGTCGAAGGTGCAGTTGGTCAGGACGAGCATGCGCACGCGGTCGAGCTTGCCCTGGGCCTTGAGGGCCAGCAGTTGCCGCTCGATCTCCTCCAGGGGCACCGCGCCGTACATGCTGTACCGCTGGAGGGGGTACGAGTCGAGGTACACCGGATGGGCCCCGGCGAGCACCATGGCGTAGTGGTGGCTCTTGTGACAGTCGCGGTCGATGAGCACGATGTCGCCCGGGCGCACCAGCGCCTGGTGGACGATCTTGTTGGCCGTCGAGGTGCCGTTGGTGACGAAGAAGGTCTGTCGCGCGCCGAAGGCACGGGCGGCGGCCTCCTGGGCCTTGCGGATGGGCCCCCTGGGCTGGAGCAGCGAGTCGAGCCCGCCGCTGGTGGCGCTGGTCTCGGCCATGAAGAGGTTGGGCCCGTAGAAGTCGTGGAAGTCCTTGGCCCAGTGGCTGGTGGTCATGCTCTTGCCCCGCGCGATGGGCAGGGCGTGGAAGACGCCCGTGGGCTTGGCGGCGAACTTGCGCAGGGCATCGAAGAAGGGTGTCTCGTGCCGCTCACGCACGCCACGGAGGATGCTCAGGTGCTGCTCCATGTACTGTTCGAGGCGGTAGAACGTGCGGCGGAAGGCGCTGCCCATGTTGCCCGCGACGGTGTCCAGCGGCGTGTCGGTGACCAGGTACAGGTCCAACTCGGGGCGCAGGCGACGCAGGACGCGGGCCAGGTGGACGCTGCGATCGAGCCCATAACTGTTGGGCATGTTCTCGGCGGCCAGGGCGTCGAGGTATCGCCGAAGCGCGGGGTGGTGGTTCGTGGTGTGGAAGGCGAAGTTGTACCGCAGGAAGACGGCCTGGATTGTGGGGTTGAACAGGACGGCGATGGCCGCGTCCTGCACGCTTGGCACGCTGACGATGTCATACACGAACTCGTCGGCGTCTCGCCGGCAGGCGGCCAGCCCTTGGCGCAGCGAGTCGTGGTCATAGGCGTCGGCACCATCGACAAAGAGCACCTCGAAGTACGGTCGGCCCCGGACGCGGTCTCGTGGGTCGGCCACGGTCCCGTTTCGGCGTGCGTCGCGCGTGGGCTCATCGAACACGGCCCCGCCGCGCTCGCGGTAGGCGTCGCCCACCAGCAGTCGGCCCAGGCCGGCCACGAGGTCGGCCAGTTCTCCCGCTGAGCCGGTCTGATAGAGGCGTGCCAGCTCGTCCATGCGAGCGGGCCCGGGAAAGGCCCAGTATGGTTCGAGGTGGGCCAGCACGTCCAGGCTCTGGCCCACCTGGGCGTGGGGCTGGGCGGTGTCCTGTCCGGCCTTGGTCAATTCACGCAGCCAGGCGGTGCGCACCTGCAACTCGTTCCAGGTATCCATGCGCAACTGGAAGGCGCTGTATTGTCGCCCGCGTTGGCGCTGCCCGTGCGCATCGGTGGTGTGCGGCTGGGTCATGGCGCGGGCTCGACCGTTGGTGGTGGGGGCGTGGTCTGTGGCAGCGTTGGCGCGGGCAAGGGCGGCATCGCGTGCGGGTGGTGCTGTCCGAACCCGATGCCTGCCTTGCTGCCCCGGGCCATCTTCTCGAGCGAGCCCAGCGTGTCGAGGTAGGCCGTCAGCGGGGTGCCACGCCGGTACACGTCGAAGTCGACCGCGCGATCCCGGAAGCTCTTGAGCGGCTGGCCCAGGCCCTTGAGCCCCACCTCGCGCGATCGGCGGACGCGGTCGAGGTCGATCTCGATGGGCAGCAGTTCCTCGTGGCTACCGGCCTGGTAAAGCACGTCGCCCGTGGGGGCGACCATGATCGAGCGGCCGTTGCCGCCGTCGCCGATGCCGTTGATATCGACCACGAAACACTGGTTGGTGGCCGCCGTGGCGCGGGCGATGGCCAGTTCCACGTCGCGGTCCATCGTGGGCGTGAGCGTGGGGTGCAAGATGACTTCGGCGCCCATGGCCGCCAGCGTCCGGCTGGTCTCGGGGAACCACATGTCGTAGCAGATGCTCACCCCGAAGCGGCCGATCTCGGGGATGTCGAACACGCAGAACTCGGTGCCCGAGCGCACGCCCTGCTCGTAGGGCAAGAAGGGGAACATCTTGCGATAGCGCGCGATGACCGCGCCGCTGGGGTCGATGACCGGGGTGGTGTTGTAGATGCCATCGGGCGTTTGCTCATAGAGCGAGCCGGGCAAGAGCCAGATGCCATGCCGGGCGGCCAGACGCTGGTAGTGCTGCTCGACCTCGCCGGGCAGGGCCAGGGCGTGGCCCGTCCACCCGCCGAAGGTGGCCAGCTCGCTGACCACGACCATCTGCACCCAGGGGTACAGGTGCATGACCATCTCGATGCGGTCGGTGATGTGCTCGAGGTTGGAGCGGCGTCCGGAGATCTTCAGTTGCAGGCCGGCGATGGCAAAAGGGCGCATGGTCGTTCTCTCTTATGCCTGGGAGGCCAGCCGCGTGACGCTCTCGCACAAGATATCCAGCCCGCGCCCCAGGTGCGCGTCGGAGATGACCAGCGGCGTCAGCACACGGACGCAGTTGCCCGATACCCCCGCGGCGATGACCAGAAGCCCCTTGTCTCGGCAGTCGTCGATGATGGCTTTGACCAGGGCCGTAGCGGGCCTGAGGGGGTCGCCGCCCTCGCACAGTTCGATGGCCATCATCGCCCCCAGCCCACGCACCTCGACGACGGCCGGCACCTGCTTCTGGAGGTCCGTGAAGCGTTCGCGCAGGGTGTGGCCGATCGCCGTGGCCCGGGCGTTGAGGTCCATCTCTTCCATGCGGGCGATGACGGCCAGGGCGGCGGCGCAGGCGATGGGGTTGCCGCCGTAGGTGCCCCCCAGCGTGCCGGGGTTCACCTTGTCCATCACGCTGGCCTTGCCGATGACGCAGGCGATGGGCAGCCCCCCGCCCATGGCCTTGGCCCAGGGACTCAGGTCGGGCAACACCCCGAAGTGCTCGTAGCCCGCCCACTTGCCCGTTCGGCAGAAGCCCGACTGCACCTCGTCGAAGATCAGGACGATGCCGTGCCGGTCGCAGATGCTTCGCAAGCCTTCGAGGTAGGCCCTGGGGGCGACGTTGAACCCGCCCTCGCCCTGCACTACCTCAATGATGATCGCCGCCACATGCTGGGGCGAGACGGTGTCCATCAAGGCCCGCTCAAGCCGGAGCAACTCACGCCGCACCAGGTCGGCCTCGGAGATGGCCTCCCCCGGCAGGGCCTTGGGGAAGGGCAGGCGATAGACCTCGGGCGCGAACGGGCCGCAGCCCTGCTTGAGGTGGACCTTGCTGGTGAGCGTGGCGGCCAGCAGCGTCCGGCCGTGGAAGGCGCCGGTGTAGCAGATGATGCCGGCGCGCCCGGTGGCCTGTCGTGCGATCTTGATGGCGTTCTCGACGGCCTCGGCGCCGGTGTTGACCAGCATGGCCTTGGTGGCGTCGGTGGGTTGGTCGTGGTGGGGGAAGAGCCCGACCAGCTTCTCGCACAGCGCGACGTAGGGCTCATAGGTGGCCACGTGGATGCACGCGTGCTGGAGGCGGGCGGCCTGCTCGGTGACGGCGGCGACGACGGCGGGGTCGCTATGGCCCACGCCCATGACCCCGATGCCGCTGGCAAAGTCGATGAACTCGCGCCCGTCGGCGTCGGTAATGACGGCCCCCGACGCGGAGGCCGCCGTCATGGGGCTGAGCATGCCCACGCCCGGGCACACCACGGCCTGGCGGCGGGCGACGAGGGATTGGGAAGCGGCGGTCGAAGCGGTGGCGGGCACGGGAGAACTCCTGCGGGGCGTGGAAGGCGTGTACAGAGGATGGTATGCGGGCGCTGGGTTTCGACCGAACGTGCTCCTCGTGCCACCGACCTCGGTCCGCCGAGGTCGGTGTCTTCCTCCGTGCCGAGTATGGGCCTACGTCCGAAGACACCGACCACCGAAGACGGAGGTCGGTGGCACGGGAAGTGGGCCGTCACCTACTACACCAACCCCCATGAGACATACTTCAAACTCGTGTACTCGTCCATGACGTACTTCCCGCCCTCGCGACCGAAGCCCGAGTGCTTGACGCCTCCGAAGGGCGCTTGCGCTGTCGAGGGGACCGCGTCGTTGGCACCAACGATGCCGTAGTGCAGGGCTTCGGCCGTTCGCATCAACCTCGTGGCGTTGCTGGTATAGAAGTAACTGGCCAGGCCATAAGGCGAGTTGTTGGCCGCGTCGATGGCTTCCCGGTCGTGCTCGAACCTGGCAACGGGGGCGACGGGGCCGAAGGTCTCCTCGTTGGCGCAGAGCATTTCGGGAGTCATGCCGTCGACGACGGTGGGCTTCCAGAAGCGGTCGGCCAGCCCTTGGATTGTCACTTTCTCGCCGCCCACGGGCACGCTCGCGCCCTTGTCGCGGGCGTCTTGCACGTGCTCGCGCACCTTGTCGATGGCGGCGTCGTTGATGAGCGGGCCGACGTGGACCCCCTCCTGCGTGCCACGGCCGACCTTCAGGTTGGCCACAGCCGCGTTGAAGCGTTGCATGAACTTTTCGTAGATCCCGCTCTGGACATAGAAGCGGTTGGCGCAGATGCACGTCTGCCCCGCGTTGCGGAACTTGCACGCCACCGCGCCCGCGACGGCACGGTCGAGGTCGGCGTCGTCGAACACGATGAACGGCGCGTGCCCGCCCAGTTCCATCGACAGCCGAAGAAGGTTGCCGCTGGCCTGCCGCATGAGTTGCTGGCCCACGGGCGTAGAGCCCGTGAAGCTGAGTTTGCGGACGCGCTGGTCGTCGAAGAAGGCCTCGCCGATGACGCGGGCCTTGCCCGTCAGGATGTTGACCGTGCCCGGGGGCAGGCCGGCCTCGAGCGCCAGTTCGCCGATGGCCAGGGCGCTCAGGGGCGTGAGTTCGGCGGGCTTGATGACCGCCGTGCAGCCCGCCGCCAACGCCGGCCCGATCTTCCGCGTGATCATGGCGGCGGGAAAGTTCCAGGGCGTGATGATGGCGCACACGCCCACGGGCTGTCGCAGCACGAGGATGCGCTTCTCGCTGCTGCTAGAGGGGATGGACTCGCCGTACATCCGAGGCGCTTCGCCCGCGGCCCATTCCAGGAAGGAGGCGGCGTAGGCGATCTCGCCCTTGGCCTCGCCCAGGGGCTTGCCCTGCTCGGCGGTCATGATGCCCGCCAGCCGGTCGGCGTCGCGGTGCATCAGTTCGGCCAGGCGGGCGATGAGCCGGCCACGCTCCGCAGCGGGCCGGGCGGCCCAGGGCTCAAACGCCCGATGGGCGGCGTCGATGGCCCGGCGGGTCTCGGCCTGGCCCACCGAGGGCACGGTGGCGATGGTCTGGTCGGTGGCCGGGTCGGTTACTTCCAGGGTCGTGCCGTCGTCGGCGTTGATCCACTGTCCATCGATGAGGTTTGGTTGGTGTTGCATGGATTCCCTTCGGTCCGGGTCTTTCAAATAGGATAGGGATATGGTCGATGGCTGCCCGCAGGCCAGCATTCATCCATCCAGCCGGATGAATGGATACAATGGCCCATGACCCAGCCCGATCCACTGTTCTCGAGTCGCTTTGCCCGGGCCTTGGCCAGCCGCGTGCTGGTGCTCGACGGTGCCATGGGCACGAGCCTGTACAGCCGAGACCTGACCGTCCACGGCGACTACTGCGGCTGTGAGAACTGCACGGACATCTTGGTCAGCACGCGGCCCGACGTGGTGGGCGACATCCATCGCTCGTTCCTGGAAGTGGGGGCCGACTGCATCGAGACGAACAGTTTCGGTGCCAACACACTGGTACTGGGCGAGTTCGACCGTGCGGACAAGGCCCGAGAATACTCACGCCTGGCCGCCGAGATCGCCCGAGCCGCGGCCGACGCGTACAGCACGGCGGACAAGCCCCGGTTCGTGATGGGCTCGATGGGTCCGGGCACCAAGCTCATCACGCTGGGCAATACCGACTGGGCGACGATGCTGGCCAGTTACACCGAGCAGGCCCTGGGGCTGATCGAGGGCGGGGCCGACGCCTTCCTGATCGAGACGTGCCAGGATCTTTTGCAAGTCAAGTGTGCGGTGAACGCCTGCCTGCACGCGCTCGAACGCCTGGGCAAGAACGTCGCTCAAGTGCCCATCTGCGTGAGCGTGACGATCGAGCAGACGGGCACGATGCTGCTGGGCACGAGCATCGAGGCCGCCGCCCACGCCCTGCGCCGATATCCGATCCTGAGTCTTGGACTCAACTGTGCCACCGGGCCGACGGAGATGGCCGAGTACATCCATTGGCTTGGCAAATACTGGGATCGGCACGTGACGGTGGCACCCAACGCGGGCCTGCCAGTACTTGTCGAAGGCCGCACGGAGTATCCGCTCAAGCCCGGCCCGTTCGTGGAGGCGCTCGAGCGCTTCGTGAGCCACAGCGGCGTGGGGCTAGTGGGTGGCTGCTGCGGCACGACGCCCGAGCACATCCGGCAATTGGCCCAGATGGTGGGCACGCGGCCCCCGGTGCGCGAGGATCGCGCCGTCATGGTGCCCAGCTGCACGAGCCTGTACAGCCCCGTGGAATATCGCCAGGACAACTCGTTCCTGATTGTTGGCGAACGGTGCAACGCCTCGGGCAGCAAGCAGTTCAAGCGTTTGCTCGAAGCCGAGGACTGGGACGGCATCGTCGCGATGGCCAAGGGGCAAGTGCGCGAGGGCAGCCACGTGCTGGACGTGAACGTCGACTACGCGGGCCGCGATAACGCCCGCGACATGCGCGAGGTGGTGCAGCGCCTGGTGCGGCAGGTCGACGCGCCGCTGATGATCGACAGCACGCAGGTGGCGACGATCGAAGCGGGTCTGCAATGCGCGGGGGGCAAATGTATCATCAACAGCGCCAACTTCGAGGATGGCGAAGAAAAGTTCGACGCCATCTGCAACCTCGCCAGGACGTACGGCGCCGCCCTTGTCATCGGCACCATCGACGAAGACCCAGAGGCCGCCATGGCGCGCACCGCCGACCGTAAGTTCGCCATCGCCAAGCGGTCTATCGAGCGGGCCACGCGGGTGCATGGGCTCGACGAGTCGGACATCTTCATCGACCCGCTGGTGCTGCCCATCTCCACGGGCATGGACGATGACCGCCGAAGCGCGCTGGCGCTCATCGAAGGCACGCGGCGCATTGCCGAGGCCTTTCCGAGCGTGCAGATCACCTGCGGTCTGAGCAACGTGAGCTTCGGGCTCAAGCCCGCGGCGAGGCAGGTGCTCAACAGCGTGTTCCTGGATGAGTTGGTGAAGGCCGGGCTCACCAGTGCCATCGTCCACGCCAGCAAGATCCTGCCGCTGGCCAAGATCAACGAGGACCACAAGCGTGTGGCCCTGCACCTGATCTATGACATGCGCGACCAGAGCGTGGGCGGCACGGGGCTGCCCCCGGCCGACGAACGGCCCGAGCAGGAGGTGGCCCTTGCCTGAGAACACCGCCTACGACAAGAAGTACGACCCGCTCCAGGCCTTCATCGACCTGTTCAAGGACATCGACAGCGTCGGCAGCACCGCCGAAGAGAAGAAGAACCTCACGCTGGAAGAGCGCCTGCGCGCCCACATCATCGACGGCGAGAAGGAGAACCTCCACGCCTGCCTCGACGAGGCCATGGAGAAGTACAAGCCGCTGGAGATCGTCAACGACCACCTGCTCGACGGCATGAAGACCGTGGGCGAGCTCTTCGGCAGCGGGCAGATGCAACTGCCCTTCGTGCTGCAAAGTGCCGAGGTCATGAAGATGGCCGTGGCCCACCTCGAGCCCCACATGGAGAAGATCGAAGGCCAGGGCAAGGGCAGCATCGTGCTGGCCACCGTCAAGGGCGACGTGCACGACATCGGCAAGAACCTGGTCGATATCATCTTGAGCAATAACGGCTACACCGTCCACAACATCGGCATCAAGCAGACCCTGCCCCAGATCCTCGAGGCCTGGAAGCAGACCAAGGCCGACGCCATCGGCCTCAGCGGGCTGCTGGTCAAGTCCGTCACCGTCATGGAAGAAAACCTCAAGGAGCTGAACGAGCAAGGCATCGACGTGCCGGTCATCCTCGGCGGTGCCGCCCTCACGAGGCACTACTGCGAGAGCCACCTGCGAGACCTCTACGCGGGCAAGGTCTTCTATGGCAAGGACGCCTTCGAGGGCCTGCGCACCATGGACATGCTCAAGGCCGGCAAGACCGACCTGCTCGACAGCGAGATCGCCGAGCGGCTCGGCAAACGCAGCGACGCCCAGAAGGTCGTTGCCGAGGCCAAGGCCAAAAAGGCCGAGCGGCAGGATGCCTTCTCCGAGAGCAAGAAGGAAGGCGGCGCGGCGACCACCGAGCGTCTGCGCAGCGATGTGGCCACCGATGTCGAGGTGCCTGAGGCGCCCTTCTTCGGCTCGCGCGTGGTCGAGGGCCTCGACCTGGACGAGATCTACCCATTCATCAACCCCGTCGCGCTCTTCCGCGGCCAGTGGCAGTTCAAGAAGGGCTCGATGAGCCCCGAGCAGTACGAGGCCTTCCTCGAGGACACGGTCCACCCCGTCTTCGAGCGCCTCAAGGCCAGACTCCGCGACGAGAACGTGCTTTTACCCAAGGTCGTGTACGGCTACTGGCCCGTGCAGAGCGACGGCGATGACCTGATCGTCTTCGACCCAAAGGACCCCGGCAGGGAGATCGAACGCTTCCGCTTCCCACGCCAGCAGAGCAGCAAACGCCTGTGCATCGCCGACTTTTTCAAGAGCGTCGACAGCGGGCAGAAGGACGTGCTGGGCCTCACCTGCGTCACGATGGGCGAGGAGGTCAGCAAGCTCGCCAAGAGTCTCTTCGACGCAAACGACTTCACCGAATACCTCTACGTCCACGGCATGGGCGTGGAATGTGCCGAGGCACTGGCCGAACTCTGGCACAAGCGCGTGCGTGCCGAACTGGGCATCGGCGGAGACGACTCGCCCCGCATCGCCGAGCTCTTTCGCCAGAAGTACCGCGGCAGCCGGTACAGCCCGGGCTACCCCGCCTGCCCGGACATGAGCGACCAGGAGATCATCTGGCGATTGCTCGAGCCGCAGCGCATCGGCTGCGTGCTGACCGAGAACTGGCAGATCGACCCCGAGCAGAGCACCAGCGCCTTCGTGGTGCATCACCCGCAGGCCAAGTATTTCAACGTGTGATCCTCTCTCTGCTATCGTTGCATCCATGGCCCATCCTCGCCCGTACCCGAGGCCGCCATCGCCCTGGGTCATGTCCATGCGGTGGTCGCGGCTGCTCTTCATGCACTGGCGCGTGCCCGAGGAAGCGCTGCGCCCGCACGTGCCATCCATGCTCGAGATCGACACGTTCGATGGCAGCGCGTGGATCGCCGTCGTGCCCTTCACGATGTCGGGTGTTCGTGCCCGCTGCACACCCGCCCTGCCCGGCCCGGGCGCGTTCCATGAACTGAACGTCCGCACATACGTCCGATACAAGGACAAGCCCGGCGTGTGGTTCTTCAGCCTCGACGCCGCCAACGCCCTGGCCGTCGAGGTGGCCCGACGCACATTCCGCCTGGCATACTTCAGCGCGTCCATGCGGCTGATCGAGGACAGGGGCACCATCGAGTATGCCAGTAAACGTACGGACCGCCGTGGGGCACCGGCTACGCTGCGTTGCCGATACGGGGCCGACGGCCCTGCCGAACCGACTCGCTCGGGCTCGCTGGAGGCATTCCTGACCGAGCGATACCGGCTGTTTTCGAGCGATCTACCGCCTCAGGAACCGCGTCGCTTGTGGGTGGGCGAGATCGATCACGAGCCGTGGAGGCTCTCGCGGGCATGGTGCGAGACGAGCGACAACAGCATGGCATCGGCACTGGGTCTGCGCACCCCAAGCGAAGAGGCGCTGTTGCACATGGCCATGCCCATCGACGTTCGCGCCTGGTGGCCGCGTCGGCTGGTGTGATGGATTCGATGCCTTACTCCACCAGGCGTGAGAGGTCGAAGACGGCGCGGAATGTCCGCGGCGTGTCCACGCGGCGCAGGCTGTAGGAGAGCATCGACCCGGGCCTGACCTCGATCGTCCAGACCGTATCGGCCGCGTCGGCGTCGAGTCCGACCGTGAATCCGTCTGCGAAGAACTCCTGCGTGCCTTCGACGCCTTGGCCCTTGGTTTGGCCGCCGTACCCACTCGGCGCGGGCGATCCCGGAGTGTGGTCGTGTTTGAGCATCAACTGCCCGTCCACGCGTGTCAGGGTCAGCACCACCCAGGGCCTTCCATCGACCAGCAGGGGCATCTCGATGCGCCCGCCATCGCACGGCCCCACGCGCAGCCGCAGCGTCTTCTCGCGAAAGGTCTCACTGTCGGTGCTGTCGGCCACGACGCGGCCGACGAACTCTCCGCCGCACAATTGTGTGAGGTTTCGCCAGAATCGATCCTGGGGTGGGTTGCGGACTTTGCTCGAACATCCAAGCCCGGTCGTTACCACACCAATCAGCAGGCCTCCAGCGGCTATCCGTGCGATGCTTCCCGACATGATCCGAGGCCTCCGATACCCAGACTGTCAAAACCCAAGCGAAGCGCGTCCGAGCCGATCGATCTGCTGCTGCCTCGGGTCGATGCCCGTGGGTTGCAGGTCGAATCCCAGCGATGTTTCTCCCGAGATATCGTTGTAGGTCAGGCGTCCGGTGACGATCAGGTGTGGGATCTCCCGGGCCAGTCGGAAGGTCGCGCTCTGGAAGTCGCCCGCACGCTGGTTGTAGACGCCCAGCACGCCCAGGGTGTAGCGGTCGCCCAGTTTGTAGTCCACGCCCGCATTGATGAAGGTGTCGTTGCTGAAGCCGATGCGGCGCAACTCGGCGAACAGCCGCACGTCCGGGCCCTGGTCGATCTCGACGCCCAGCACGCTCTCTGCCGTGCGAGAAGCCTCCAGGTCATAGACCAGTTGCCCGGTGACGCCAAAGGCGTCGGTGGGCCTCCAGGCGGCCTCGAAATCCAGCGCGTCGCCGAACTGGCTTCGCTCTGGATAGGCATCGAAGAACCTCGGCGTGCGATCTCCATCGGGCCGATCATCGCTGGCGAAGATGGCGTGCGTCGAGAGACGCAAGACATCGACCGATTCGTATCCGCCCACCGATCCACGCATGGTCTGGAAGGTCTGGTCTACGCCGAAGCGCACCGCCGGCCCGCGCGCAAAGTTTTCCACGTGCTCGTCGTACACCGGCATCGCGCCCTGCGCCACCGTCGAATCGCCGTACCACAGCGTGACGCTCGGCTCGATGACGTGCCGCAGGCGGTACAGGTCCAGCGCGGGCACATCGACGCCGTCGTAGACACGCGTCAGTTGCGTAGAGAAACGCACGCCCGCCGCCCCGCTGGCCACCAGCGAATCGGCATCGCGGCCGCTGGCGGCCGAGAAGTCGTCGAAGTCGTCGTCGTAGGCCGTCACGCGGCCGGTGACGAACGGCTGCGCCCGGACGGCACCAAGTTCAAACTGCCCGCTCAATTCGTGCTTCGTGTCAAACCGGAAGACCGCCGATTCGTCCAGCCCCTGGGCCCGCAACCGATCGCCCGGGCTCTGTCCCGGCAGCACGCCCAGCGCCGCCTGCGCGCGCCCAACCGTCGTGAATCCCAGTTCCGCGGCGGATGGTTCGGTGAAACGGAACCGGACCTGGCCGACGCGGCTGTCGCTGGCATACGTGAACATGCCCGGCGCGGCTTCGGGAAAGAGGTCGTCGCCCGGGCGGACGTAGCGCACTTCGGGAAGGCGCTCGGTGACCAGCCCGCGCGAGCGCAACTGGTAGTCGCTGACGACAAAATCGTTGGTTTGTGCCTGCACGCTGAGCAGCAACATGCTCGCATCATCGATGCGCTGCAACGAAGCCCCCGTCGCGGGCTCCCGGCGGTTTACCGCCAGCGATGGGAAGAACGCCCCCACGACGTTCTCGTCGCTGAACCACGATCCCTCGGCCCGCAGCGTCCAGTGCCGCCCGACCTTGCCGATGTGTTCCAGCAGCGCGACGGTTCGGTTCTCGCTGTCGCGGTCGATGCGGGCACCCGTGGGCAACAGGTCGCGGTGGGTGTCGTTCAGCACGTTGTAGACGAGCAGGTTGCCGCGACCCAGACCGTCGCCGTCCCAGCGGAGCTCTCCGCCCAGGGCCGGCCCACGCCGGAAGTACGCGTCGATCAGGATGTCCAGATCAAACCCCGACGGCGGGCTGGCACCCACCAGCGCGAAGCCGTCCCAGGTTGTCCGGATGACCTCGCCGTTGCGATTGGAAGTCTCAAAGCCCACGTTGCGCAGGGGGATCTGCGTCGGGTCGCCTACGTAGATTGGCCAGTACAGGAACGGCACGCCCGCCGCACGCGCGGTGATGTGCCGCGCGTCGGCCACCATGCGTGTCCCGCCGGTGGCGCGATCCTCAAAACGCAGCGTGAGGCTGCTGGCACCCAGCGCCAGGTGTGGGCGGAAGAAGCCCGTAGTCGTCAGCCGAGCGTCCCGGGCGTGCACCTCGCGCAGCGATTCCTGGCGGATTTCCTGGGCGCGGATGTAGATCGGAACGGGCGAGCCCAATGGCTCGGCACGAAACACGGCCTCCAGCAACACCGCGCGGTCGTTGGCCAGGTCGTAATACACCCGCGGCGAGCGCACGCGGTAGCGATCGACCCCGCCCGCCCTGCCGCCTCGCTCGCGTTCCACGTCGGCCACCACGTCGCCTTCGAGGTAGATCCCCAGCACATCGCCCGCGTCGAGCCGGGGCGTGCCCACCAGCTCGGCCTTGTGGAAGACCACCGCGTGCTGGGCCGTCAACTGCGCCCGACGGCCGCCCAGCGTGTCCTCGAACTGGATCGTAACCGGGCCACGCAACACCACCGCGTAGGGCGGGGTGCCGTCCAGCCCATCGCCCAGGCGGACCTGATCAACGCCCGAGGCTGAAAAGTGAACGCGTCCACGCAGGGGCAGGATGGGTTCGCGCACGTCCATCGTGCCAAGCCGCTGACGCGCCAACGCCAGCACACTTCGCAACGCCTCGTCTTCCTGAGAAAGATCGGCGGCCAGCGGTTCGGGCAAGGCCAACCCAAGCGAGGATCTCAGGCGATCGGCAAACACGGCCTCGGCCGCTGCCAACACACGCAGCCGGTCGCGATCGTCCGATGGAGCCTGGCGTTCGGCCACGATCGCCGACAGGCTCAGGCGTGAACCTGGTGCAAGGCGTCCTTCGATGGGCACCAGCGGGCCAGCGATGCCCACGCCCGCGGCCCCGGTGGGTGTGCGGGCCTCTTCGAGCAGGATGTAGAACTGCTGTCCCCCGTCTGCCAAAGGTTGCACCCACGCGTGCAGCCGATCGGCTCGCACCTCGAGAGTGCCGATCGTCAGGCGAACATCACCCTCGACCAACACCCGCCGCGTGGGCGACTCCCCAAGCCCGAAAGCACGCGTCTCCCAAGCCCAGGCTCGTTGGCCGGCAAAAGTCAGGTCCTCGACCGCCCGCCCCGTGAGGGCCGTTTCGAGCCGCACCGGCCCAAACCCATCTCCCGTGATAGCTAAGGGATCGATGGGTGTGCCCTGCGCGAGGCACACCCCCGTTTGTGTAAGCAACCAACCAAGCACCAATCGAGCACGGGAACGATGCATCGGGCAGTGTAGCGGGCTTCGGGGGGGCGCTCCCCTAGACGCACTGGCCCCTCATTGCCCCATGAGCGTGCGCAACCCTTCCGGATACGCCCGGCACTCCAACTCGAAGACTCGGGAGGCCAGCGTTTCCACCGTGTCGCCGGGGAGTACGGGGCAACGCTTCTGGAGCACGATCGGGCCCGAGTCATACCCGCGGTCGCACAGGTGGACGGTGCAGCCGCTTTCGGCCTCGCCCGCCTCGAGCACGGCCCGGTGGACCCGGTCGCCGTACATGCCCGGCCCGCCAAACTTGGGCAGCAGGGCGGGGTGGATGTTCACCACTTGGCCCTCCAGTTCCGCCGGAAGGTCGATCTTCTGGAGGTAGCCGCACAAGACCACCCACGAGGCCCCATGCTCTCGCACCAAGGCCAGCAGATCGGCCGAGGAGATGACGCCCGGCACCACGCGCGTGGGCACGCCCCGGGCAGCCGCACGCTCGACACCCGGGCAAGGCCTCGAGGCGATCGCGCCGACAATTTCCGCACGCAGCCGCCCGTCGTCGATGTTGTCCAGCAGGTTCAACAACGTGCGCCCGCCGCCACTGAGCATGGCCAGCAGCCGGTGCGGGGTCGAATCGGTGCTCGTGTGCGTCATGGGGCCGCTGCCGGGGGCAGGTGGGCGGTGGGGGGGCTGGTCATGGGCACGGGCCGCCCGTCGGGCCCGATGGCCACCATCGTCAGTTGCGCCTCGGTCACGCGCACGGTTTCGCCCCGCTCATAGCGTTCGGCTTCGACGCGTACCTCGACGGTCACGCTGCTGGTCCCCTTGCGGATGGTCCGCGTTAAGCACGTCACCAGGTCTCCCACGTGGACGGGCTGGCGGAACTCGACCCGGTCGACGCTGGCCGTCACCCAGCGGTGCAGCCCGTGCTTGCGGGCCTCGACGAACGCCGCCTGGTCGATGGCGCTCAAGATCACGCCGCCGAAGATCGTCCCATACTGGTTGGTATCCCTCGGCATGGCCATCAGGCGCAGGCTGCACGCCCAGCCGTCGTCGGCTTGCCTGGGGGTCGCTTGTGGGGGTCCGCCTTCCACGGCCAAGGTTAGCCGGTGCATGGCCCATACCATCATGCCATGACCCAGGCACCAACGACCGACCAAGCCCCCGACCAGGCCCCCGACCAAGCTACCACCCAACCTTGCGGCCCCATGTGTACCCAACTCACCGTCTTGCCCGTTGAGACCCTGCTGGAGATGGACTGGGCGGACCTGGTCCGCCGATTTGCCGTGGGTGTGGAATGGTTCGACCCAAGGCTCTTTCACTTGGCCGAGGAAGACCTGGACAGGTCCTTCAAGCCCGAACTGGGCGTCGGTCGGATGTCCATCCGGGCCCTAGTAACGCACCTTGCAGACTGCGATCTGGTTTATTTGCATCGCATCCGCCGGGCCGTGGCCGAGGAAACCCCCATGCTGGGTGTCTTCGACCATGAAGCGTTTGTTGAGGCACCGTTCTCGGGCCCGGGTTCGCATGGCGGCGTGAGGACAGCACCACCCGTGGCTGGGGCCGTCGCAGTCATCCATACGCTCCGCCGGTGGGCTCTGGACTGGCTCTTTGACATGGATGAGGCCACCCAGAACCGCGCGGCCCTGCACCCCGAACGGGGGAGCATGACAGTGCGGTATCTGCTGGCCGTCATCACCTGGCATAACGAGTACCACGCGGCATTCCTCAACGCCAAGGTCGAGAAGTTGCTCGGGCCCATTCCCCAGACCGGTCCGATGCCCCAAGGCGGCTGCGGGCCGGGGTGTGGCTGTGCCGCCAAGCTTCCAAATGGGCAATCTGGTGGGAGCGATGCCACGACGTGAATCGTCCATCGCGGCGGTGTTGATCTCCCTCGCACTCACAGGGTGCCAGGAAGTGGTCATCAGTGAGAAGCCCAAGAACGACCTCTTCGGCAGGCTCTCGGGCAGCCCCAGTCAGCGTGGCCGGCCTGTACCTGGCGGGACGTCCGATATCGATCCGACGCTCTTGCCCCCGATCCGCCAGGTGTTGCCCGATGGCACGATCATCCTTCGGGCGAGGACGGCACGCGATCTGATGTCGCATATCCGTCGGGCGGTCACCGACCCGAATCAAGGTCTTGAGCGTGAACTCTTTGTTGAACAGATCCTGAGCGACAAGACCCGGGGCGAGTATGAAGACCGGGGGCTCGATCCCAGTCAGGCATTCGATACGCTCCGAGCCAGGCGGGACGATATCTTACTGCTTTTCAACCGGATCGGGCCTTTGGCGGAGAACAGCCCTCAGGTGATCCTCCAGAAAGTGGGAGACAACATCATCCGACTGCAAGTGACGGGCATGGCTCGCGAAGGCCTGGCGTGGACCTTCATGGACATGTCCAACGAGGGCGGGAACTGGCGACTGCGCTGGTTTGGATAGTGCCGACGGCTTGCTCGACTGGGCCGAAGGCCCCTGCCTATGATCAGTGCTCGCACCACCGGGTGGCGGTGGATCGATGTCGGTATCCGCATGAGTATCGGAGAGGCCAGTCTTTATGGCAATTGAAGCGGCGGTCAAGCAAGAGGTCATTGGCGAGCATCGTCGGCATGAGAGCGATACGGGATCTCCCGAGGTTCAGATCGCCGTCTTGACGAGTCGGATCAAGGAACTCTCGGGCCACCTGCGCGAGCATCGCCACGATTTCCACAGCCGCCGCGGCCTGATCCTGATGGTTGGCAAGCGGAACCGTTTGCTTCGGTATCTGGCTAGGACCGATAACGATGCGTATAAGGCCCTGATCCAGAAACTGGGCTTGCGCAAGTAAGAAATTTTCCCCCCCGTGCCCGGCCCCCGTGCCGGGCCGTGTTGTGTCTGGGGGATTGGGCCCATGCGGCCTGTTTAGAGGCATTCCCGGGGCGGGCCCCGTGCATGGGCGCGGGGGAAAGAGGCCGCTCCGTTCTGACAACCCGGGCCACGCGTTCTGGGCCGGCATGGCCCGGTTGGCCCGTCCAAAGCGGGGGTTCGCAAGGCCGAAGGAGCAGTCGGCGCTTCGCAGTGTTCAGTCGTTTGAGTTTTGCACTGCGTAGCGCCCTCTGCCCCTTCCTCCTCTCGACCCTCTTTCCCTCGCGGCCGGTGCGTTGCCTGGTGAGACGACCAGCAAGATGCCCGGCGGTTGACTTTTCCACGCCGGTGGTCCAACGGAGCGGCTGCCGGCCACTACCCACAGGGGTTTTTTGCATATGTCGAAGGTGATCATTTCCGAGCAGGTCAAGGTCGAGCGTGAAGTCGCCGGCCGCACGATGTCCATTGAGACCGGGGTGGTGGCGCGTCTGGCGTCTTCCGCGGTGATCCTGCGGTATGGCGGCAGCGCTGTGCTGGCCACGGTGGTCCGGGCCGACCCGCGGCCCGGGCTGGACTTTTTTCCGCTCCAGGTGGACTACCGCGAGAAGTTGCCCGCCGCGGGCAAGTTTCCCGGCGGGTTCCGCAAGCGTGAGGGTGCTCCGAACGAGAAGGAGATCCTGACGATGCGGATGATCGACCGACCTATCCGCCCGCTCTTTCCCGATGGGTTCATCGACGAGGTGCAGATCCAGTGCTGGGTCATGAGCCACGACGGCGAGAACGACACGGACGTGCTGGCGGGCGTGGCGGCGTCGGCGGCGCTGGCCATCAGCGACTGCCCCTTCGAGGGCCCCATCGCCACGGTCCGCGTCGGGCGCGTGCATACCGATGACGGCCCGGTGCTGGTGGCCAATCCCACGGCCAGCCAGATGGACTACAGCGACCTGGACATGGTGCTCAGCGGCCACGCCGACGGGATCAACATGATCGAGGTTGGCGCGGCCGAGGTGCCCGACGAGGACGTACTGGCGGCCATCGAGTTCGGCCAGGACACCATCGCTGAGGTGCTGGGCCTGATCGACGATCTGGTGGCCGAGGTGGGCCAGGAAAAACGACTTGGCAACCTGAGCCTGCCCGACCCCGAGGTTGTGGAGACCGTCGCCAAGGCGGCCAAGGCCCGTTTGTACAAGGCCCGGCAGATCCCCGGCAAGCAGGACCGCAGCGAGGCGGTGCGTGCCATCCTCAACGAGGTGCTCGACGAGCACTTTGCCGTTGTGGAAGACGGCACGCCGGGCGAGCACCTGCTGAGCGTGAAGCGTCGGGGCATGGCCAAGGAGGCCTTCCGCACGCTCGAGAAGAAGGTCACGCGGCAGTTGCTGGTCGACAAGGGCCTGCGCGCCGACGGCCGCGGCACGAACGAGCTGCGCCCGATCTTCGGCGAGGTGGGCTTCTTCGAGCGCACGCACGGTTCGGCGCTCTTCCAGCGTGGCGAGACGCAGAGCCTTGTCAGCTGCACGCTGGGCACGGGCAAGGACGCGCAGATCATCGACGGGCTGCTGCCCGAGTATTCCAAGAAGTTCACGCTGCACTACAACTTCCCGCCCTTCTGCGTGGGCGAGGCGGGTCGCATCATGGGACCTGGCCGGCGTGAGATCGGCCACGGCGCGCTCGCCGAACGCAGCCTGCTGGGCATCCTGCCCGGGCCCGACGAGTTCCCCTACACCATCCGGCTGGTGAGCGACATTACCGAGAGCAACGGGTCGTCGTCGATGGCGTCGATCTGCGGCGGGTGCCTGGCGCTCATGGACGCGGGCGTGCCCATCCGCGCCACGTGCGCGGGCATCTCCGTCGGCCGCGTGACCGATGAGAACGGGCAGAACGAGGTGTTCATCACCGACATTATCGGCGAGGAGGACTACTTCGGCGACATGGACTTCAAGGTGGCTGGCACCCGCGAGGGCATCACGGGCATCCAGCTGGATCTCAAGGCCCGCGGGCTCGACCTCGACCAGATCGAAGCCATCTTCGAGCAGGCCCGCGTGGGGCGCCTCCAGATCATCGGCATCATGGAGAAGATCATCCCAGAGCCGCGCGCGGATATCAGTAAATACGCGCCGCGCATCGAGACGATCAAGATCAACCCGGAAAAGATCGGTAAGCTCATCGGCCCCGGGGGCAAGACCATCCGGGCCATCCAGGAGCGCTGGGGTGTGCAGATCGACGTCGCCGAGGACGGCACGGTCTCGGTGGCCTCGACCGACGCCGACGGGCTCGCCGGTGCCAAGCAGGAGATCGAGGCGCTGGGCGAAGAGATCAAGGTCGGCTCGATCTACACGGGCAAGGTCGTGAGCGTGCGCGACTTCGGCGCGTTCATCGAGATCGCCCCGGGCACCGACGGCATGTGCCACATCAGCGAACTCAAGGACGGGTACGTCGAGAAGGTCACCGACGTGGTCAACGTGGGCGACGAGGTCACCGTCAAGGTCATTCTGGTGGATGACCAGGGCCGTATCAAACTCAGCCGCAAGCAGGCCCTGCCTCCCGAGGAGCGCGGCGGCGACGACCGCGATGGCGAGCGACGAGATCGCGGTCCCCGCGGCGAGGGTCGCGGCGAAGGCCGTGGTGGGGACCGTGGTGGCGGTCGTGGCGATCGGGACCGTGATCGCAACCGCGACGGTAACCGTGATGGAAACCGCGACGGCAATCGCGATGGCCGCCCGCGTGAGGGCGACCGCCGGCCCAAGCACAAGGGCAACCGCCGCCCGGCCGCGGTGGAGTAAGCCTTCGGGCAACCGATCATGACCGAACACACACGCCCCGGGCACCCGGGGCGTGTGTTTTTTGGTCGACGATCGGGTGTTTTGCCATGCGGTCGCTTGATTTGCCTTAAAATTTCGGAAAGGCCAACAACGCGCGTAACGCACCGGATGCTCGCGTGGTAAACTGGGTAAGCCCGGCTTGGGTTGGTACACGCCGGCCCGGAACCGAACCGCCTGAATGTTCGCGACGTGGGGCTGTTTGCGGACGATGGCGGCGGAGTCGCACGCATGTCCGAGCACGCAAGCGACACGATCGTTGGCGCGGAAGGTGTCGTAAAGTGGTTCGATGCACAGCGGGGTTGGGGCTTCATCATCGGCCCGCAAGGCCAGGATATTTTCGTACACTTCAGCGTGATCGTGAAGGGATCGCCGGGCTTCCGCTCGCTGCGTGACGGCTCGACGGTGGAGTACGACGCCCAGCGAACCGATCGCGGCTGGAAGGCCACGCGCGCGGTCGTGCGCGGCATCGTCGAGACACCCCAGAGCCGAAAGGCCAATCGGGCGGCCAGACGATAGGGATTATTCGTAGTCTGGGCTTCAGAACAAGCCCCATAGCTGTCCCTAAATGTCACAAGTACACTCGGTTGGCAATAGGAATGGGCGATTGTTCGGATGATCCCATTGCCCCATCCCCGACGCCGGTGCCCACTATGCTCTGGTCACGATGGCCATCGAGCCTTGGACAGAACAGTGGGAGGTGGCGCTGGCGGGGCTTGGCGCTGGGCTGTTGATTGCCTCGGGCGCGGGCTGGTGGGCCACGCGGCTGCTGACGCGCCGCGCGCGGCAGGCCGAGGGCCGCGCCCGGGCCGCCGAGCACCTGGCCGAGATCGGCTCGATGACCGGCGGGCTGGCGCACGAGATCAAGAACCCGCTGTCGACCATCGCGATGAACACGCAACTGCTGGCCGAGGCGGTGGAAGAACTCGACGGGCTCGACGAGCAGCAGCGCGGGCGGCTGGTGCGCCGGGCGGGCACGCTCAGGCGCGAGGTCGAGCGGCTGGGTGACATCCTCAGCGACTTCCTTGAGTTCGCCGGCGAGCTGCGCCTCTCGCCCCAGCGCACCGACCTGAACCGCCTGGTCGAGGAACTGGCCGACTTCTTCCTGCCCCAGGCTCAGAGCCAGGGCGTGCGGCTGCGCGTGGAGCTCTCGCCCCAGGCCGCGTGGGCGAACGTGGACGCGCCGCGGCTGAAGCAGGCGGTCTTGAACCTGATGCTCAACGCCACGCAGGCGATGGCGGGCACGCCGGAGGGCACGCCGCGAGAGCTCATGCTCCGCGTGCGCCAGCGTCCGCGCGATGGAAGGCTTGAGGTCCACGTCACCGACACGGGCCCGGGCATCGCCCCCGAGACGGCCGAACGGATCTTCCATCCCTACTTCACGACCAAGGCCGGCGGCAGCGGCCTGGGCCTGCCCACGAGCCGACGCATCATCCAGGCCAGCGGCGGCGAGCTGTCGTACACGAGCGAGGTGGGGCGGGGGACGGATTTTGTGATTTCGCTGCCGGGGGTGGAGTGAGCTAGACTTCACGAACTGGGGGTACAAGATGAACACAAACCACTACGACCGAAGGTACGTGCTGAAGCCAGTTCAACTTGCTTCAGCAATGGCCATTGTCGTCGTTCTTGGCATCATCGGTTGCGGGGAGCAGCCCGCGGAATCATCCGAGGCCAAGTCACAGGCACCTGCCCAACAGGAAGAACAGAGGAGCGAAGCTCAGAGCGTTCAAAATGCTGCGTTTGAGTATCACGTGATTTTCTTGGAGCTTCAGGAACTTGGGATACTGGATTTTGATCCTCAAGAAGGCCTCTTCACTGGTGCCCGGCAACTCGAACGGGCTCAGCAACAGATTGAGCAGGCCTTGGCGGCGACTCGGCTCGAACGGTGTGATTGGGCTCAGCAATTCTACTATCATGGTGGCCTCGAGGGCACGCGGCATCCCCATCTCAACGTGTCGCAATTTTGGCAGGTTGTGCTGCTGGCGGATGCCAGCCGGCTGGCCGATCTCGAAGAGTCACGAAAATCGGCTGAGCGTGTGGCGGGTGTAGTGAGGCTGGCACACCAAACCGCTTCGAGCGATGTATTGGAGTGGATGGCTGCAATAGAGATGCTCGCGGACGCTGCCCGCTTCGTCCAAGAAAACTTTGAGTTGTGGCATGGCGCCGATCGCGAACTCCTCAAGTCCGCGTTCGCGCGATACGAGCCCGAAGATCCTTTGGGTATCGATGCAATCCTCCAACTCGACGGCGAGTGGGCGTTCAGGCGGCGGGGCGGAAACCCAATGAACCGTGAGTTTGTTCTCGGCACGCACCAAGAGCAGATGGAGTCGATCATGAGCACGGTTGAGCTACTTGGCAGTCCATGACACTGGCAGCCGATCGATTGTTACTTCATTGAGCTCGGCAGCTCGTCGATCCTGGTGCGGACTTCCCACAACTCCGGGAAGAACTGGTGGTCGATCATCTGGCGTAGGAAGGGCACGCCCGATGAGCCGCCGGTGCCGCGCTTCATGCCGATGATGCGGTGGACCGTGCGCAGGTGGCGGTAGCGCCACTGGCCGAACTGGTCGTCCACGTCCACCAGCTTCTCGGCCATCTCGTATGCCTGCCAGTGCTGGTGGGGGTCTTCGTAGACGGTCTTGAAAACGGCGATCACGCCCTCGTCCATCTCGCGCGGCAAGGTGAGGTCGCGCTCAACGGCCTCTCGCGGCACGGGCAGGCCCGCGCGGAGCATGAAGGCCAGGAAGGCGTCGTAGATGCTCGGGCCCTCGAGCGCTTCCTTGAGGATGGGGTAGGCGTCGGCGTCGTGCCGATGGACCTCGAGCATCCGCCGGTCCTTGTTGCCCAGCAGGAACTCGACCAGTCGGTACTGGTAGCTCTGGAAGCCGCTGGCGTTGCCCAGCACGCTTCGGAACTGGGCGTACTCGGTGGGTGTGAGCGTGGCCAGCACGCTCCATTGATTCAGCAACTGGGCAAGGATGTGCTTGACGCGGGCGAGTATCTTAAAGCAGGGTTCCAGGTCGTCACGCCGCACGGCTTCGATGGCGGCGCGCAGTTCGTGGACCATGAGCTTCAGCCACAGCTCGCTGGTCTGGTGCTGGATGATGAACAGCATCTCGTCGTGGTGCGCCGGGCTGCTCAGGGGCGATTGGGCCGAGAGGATCTTGTCCAATTGCAAGTAGCCGCCGTAGGTCATGCGGTCGGCCAGGTCGGTGTGCAGGGTTGGTTCGAGGTCGCGTTGGGACATAGGGATTAGGGATTAGGGATTAGGGAGAAGAATCCTGAGCCTGATGCCCAATCCCTAATCCCTAATCCCTTCTTCCGTTCAGGCATTCCACTTCCGCAGGTCGGGCCCGACGTAGTTGGCGCGGGGGCGGATGAGGCGGTTGTTGGCGTGCTGTTCCATGATGTGGGCGGCCCAGCCGGTGATGCGGGCGGCCACGAAGATGGGCGTGTACTGCGGCACGGGGATGCCCAGGGCGTAGTAGGTCATGCCGCAGGGGAAGTCGACGTTGGGGTGGATGTTCTTCTCGTCGAGCATGATCTTCTGGACGATCTCGCCCAGCTCGAACCACTTGACGAACTCGGCCCCGCGTTTTTTGGCGGCGGCACGGCCCAGGGCGTGCAGGATGGGGGCGCGGTGGTCGCCGTTCTTGTAGACGCGGTGGCCAAAGCCCATGAGCTTGCGTTTCTCGTCGAAGGCCTTGTGCATCCAATCGCGGACGGCACCGGGGTCGATGTTGCCGTTGAGGTCGGCCATGATCTCGCGGAGCATGTCCATGGCGGCCTCGTTGGCCCCGCCGTGCAGCGGGCCCTTCAGGGCGGCGATGGCGCCCGTCACCGCGCCGTGCATGTCGCTGAGCGTACCGGCGATGACGCGACCGGTGAACGTGCTGGCGTTGTAGTCGTGCTCGGCGTAGAGGGTGAGCGACACGTCCACGACTTTTTCGGCTTCCTTGTCGGGGCGCTGGCCGCTCATGAGGTACAGCAGGTTGGCCGCGTGGCCGAGGTTGGCGTCGCCGCCGGTGTCGGGCGCGACGATGGGCTTGCCGTCGATGACGTTTTGCATGTGCCCGATGATGGTGGGGATCTTGGCGGTGAGTCGCTTGGCCTTGCGCAGGTTGGCCTCGGGCGTGATGGCCTGGCTTTCCATGTCGAGGTTGCCCAGCAGGCTCACGGCCGTGCGCACGATGTCCATCGGGACGGCAGCGCCCTGGGCCACCATTGGGCCCACGGTCTTGAGGTAGTCGATGACCGCCGGCGGCAGGGCGCGATTGGCGATGAGCTCGTCCTTGAAGAACCGCAACTGCTCGGCGGTGGGCTTCTCCCCTTCGAGCAGCAGGTAGGCGACCTCCTCGAACGTGGCATTCTCGGCCAAGTCGTGGATCTCGTAGCCGCGGTAGATCAGCGCGTCCTGCTCGACGTTGCAGATGGCCGTGTCACCGGCGACAACGCCTTCCAGGCCGGCCTTGGGGGCGGGGGCAGCGGTGGTCATGGGGATCCTCCGATCGGGAAATTTTCGTATGGCGACACGCAAGCGTCGCTGAAGAGGGCGCGGTGGGATTCGAACCCACGACTGGCTTTCGCCAAACGGATTTGCAATCCGTCCCATTAGTCCACTCTGGCACACGCCCGTGGCCCCCGCCCGCCCGGTGGCGTTCGGAACTGGATTATTGCGCTCCCACGGGCCGGCGTCGTTGGTGGCCGACTAATCTCCGTGCGAGATGTCAATGGGCTTGCTCAAGATGATGCGTTCGCGGCCCGTGCTGGCCTGCGTGCTTGTGGTGGGCGTCGTCGCCTTGCTGCCGCGGTTGGCGTTGCTGTTCCAATCGCCCCTGGTCATCACCAACGACGGCGTGCTGTACACCCATTGGGCCTGGGCCATGGCCCATGGGCAATGGCCGGCGGTCCCGTCGTATCGCACACCGGGGTATCCCCTGCTGGTCGCGGGTGTCTTCGCCGTCGCCGGGGTAGAGCCGCTGGCCGTCCACGCCGTGCAGCGTCTGCTGGGCGTGCTGACCGGGTGCGTGGTCGCGGGCGTGGTCGCCGCGATCGTCAAGCGTGGACACCGGCCCGGCCTGGCGCTGCCCGCTGGCGTCCTGTGCGGGATGATCCCCGCGCTCGACCCGCGCCCCATGGCGCTCGAGGGCTTCATGCTCTCGGAAACGCTCGGCGTATTCCTGGCCGTCGTGCTGCTGGCGCTGCCGATGGGCCTGGAGCGGTTCCGGGCGTGGCATGTGGTCTGGGTCGCTGCCGTGGCGGGGCTCTTGTGCCTGACCCGGCCGGCGTTCCAGGTGGCCGTGCCGTTGGTCTTGCTGGCCGTTGTGCTGTTGCCCGGGCCGGCGAAGCCCCGCACGCGCCTCGTGACGCTGCTGGCGGGCGTGGCTGTCTTCTTTGCGACCATCGGCCCGTGGCTGGTCTTCAACCATCGCCGGGGCGTGGGCGGGCTGGGCGAGGGCGGCGGGGCGGTGCTGTGGCTGGGCCTGGCCATGGCCGGCAGGCTCGACACCAGCCTGGCACCCACGCCCGAACTGGCCGCCGAGTACGAACGCATCGTGGGCGACAACCCCCACCCCGGCACGCTGCACGAGTACGTCTTTTCCATCGGCACCTTCGAGCGCGACGACGTGCGGGCCCAGATCTCGGGCTGGGCGATGCGCAGCGTGCGCGAGCACCCGGGCGACTACGCCTTCGGTGTGCTGCACGCGGCGCTGTGGCAGTGCGACTACCTGCCAAGGTGGAGCGACCCGCCCGACCACGAGACGCGCTGGTTCGTGCGCCGCGTGGCGGTCGACGCCAACCATCGCGGCCCGGGCTCGAACTTCAACATCGTGGGCGAGATCGACCCGCTGGTGCGCGAGTTGTCGATGGACCGGCCCAGCCGCGGCGTGGCGTGGGTGTTCAACGCGTGGGCGTCGCAGCGGCACAACGGCGCGTGGACGCTGCTGCTGCTCGTGAGCGCCGTGGCGGCGGGCGTGGCGTGCCTGGTTCGCCGGCGATGGTCCCTGGCGCTGCTCCTGGCCGCGTCGGGGGCGGTGTTCGCGTTGCACGCGGCGCTGGTCTCGCCCTATGGGCGCTACTCGATGCCGGTGTGGATGGTCTGGAGCGTGGCACCCGCGGTGCTGGCGATGGGCGGGCGCAAGCCGGGAACAACCGAGGAAGCCGGTTAGAACGCGCGATCGACCACGGCCCCGGCCATGGCCAGCAGGGCGCGCCTGGAGGGCGTGTCGGGCAGGTCTTGCAACTGGCGCTGGGCGTCGGCGACGATCGCCTCGGCGGTGCGCTGGGCGTGCTCGACCGAGCCCGTGGCGTCCAGGCGCTGGCGCAGCTGCGCGGGCGCGTCGCCCTCGTCCTCGCGGGCGGCGCGCAGCGCCAGGGCCAGGCTGTGGGCCCGCTCGGCCGGCGGCGAGGCGGCCAGGTGGTGGATCACCGGCAGCGTCAGCTTGCCCTTGCGCGCGTCTCGGCCCACGCTCTTGCCCACGACCTCCTCGCGGCCGGTCAGGTCCAGCAGGTCGTCGCGCACCTGGAAGGCCGCGCCGATGCGCCGGCCGTAGGCCTCCAGCGCCGCCACCGCCGCGGGCGAGCCGCCGGCCCTGGTCGCGCCCAGCTCGCACGCGGTGGCGATGAGCTCGGCCGTCTTGCGGTCGATGATGGCCATGTACGTTGCAACGTCCAGGGAGAGGTCGTCGCGGCGGTCCAGTTGCAGCAATTCGCCCCCGCACACCACCATGCTGGCCCGGGCCACGCGCAGGGCCGAGGCCTGCTCGTCCAGGGTAGAACACAGGTGGTAGGCCCCGGCGATGAAGTAATCGCCCAGGATCACCGCCGTCTCGTTGCCGCTCATGGCGTTGACGGTCTGGCCGCGGCGGCGCGTGTCGGCCTCGTCGAGCACGTCGTCGTGGACCAGCGTGGCCATGTGCACCATCTCGCACACCGCGCCGACGATCTCGAGTCCCGGGCCCATCGGCCCACGGAGCACTGCGGCCAGATCGCCCGCCAAGTCGCCGCTTGCCGCCCCCGCCGAGAGCGCCACCAGGGCGGGGCGCAGCATCTTCCCGCGGTAGCGCTCCACGTGCCGCGTGAGCCTTTGCACCGCCAGCAGGTCGCTTTCCAGGGCGGCGTCGAAGCGGCCCACCACGCGGCCCAGGTACGCGGCCAGTTCGCCCTGCACGGCCTTCAGCGAGTCGTCGATGTCCAGCAGGTCGCGCACGCGGGTGCCCCTTCTCCCACACGTTCTCCCACACCCTGGCCCCGGCCCCTTGGGCTCGCGGCACGGTAGGCCCGCGGGGTTTATGATGGGGCCCATGAGCCTGAGCCCCTCGCACGTCCAGGACCTGCACGCCCGCGCCCGAGAGGCCGCCGAGCGGGGCGATTACCCCCAGGCCCTCGTGCTGGCGGGCACGATCATGGAGAACATGCCCAACGACCCGGCCAGCCACGTGCTGATGGGCGACCTGGCCCTGGCCGTGGGCATGGCCGACCTGGCCATCGAGCACCGCCAGAAGGTGGTGGCCGCCGTGCCCGACGCGCCGCTGCGGCACGTGCAGCTGGCCGAGGCGTACGTCAACGCGGGCCGGCTGGGCGACGCCCTGGCGCACTACGGGCTGGCGCTGGACCTGGACGCGCACTTCGCCCCGGCCATCGCGGGCCGGGCCGAGGTGTACGAGATGCAGGGCAACTCCAAGCGGGCGTGGAAGACGCTCGAGCCGGCCATCGCCAGCCAGCCGGCCAACCCGTCGCTGACGGCCGTGGGCGTGCGCGTGCTGATGGAGCTGGGCCGCCTGCGCGAGGCCATCGAGCTGGGCGAGCAGCTGCTGGCGGCCGGCCGGCCCGTCGAGCCCCAGCAGCGCAGCGCCTGCCTCTCGATGGCGCGCGCCTACGAGCGCAGCGGGCAATACGCAAAGGCCCTCGAGGCCGCCCACCGCGGCAACGCCATGCTGGCCGTCCCCTTCGACGTGGCCCGGTACAAGGCCGAGGTCGACCGCATCATCGACGCCTTCTCGGCAGACTGGATGCCCGCCGCCCCGCGTTCGACGCGCGACGGCTCGTGGGCGGTGTTCATCGTGGGCATGCCGCGCAGCGGCTCGACGCTGACCGAGCGCATCCTGCACGCCCACCCCGACGCGTTCGGCGCCGACGAGGACTTCTCGTTCCAGGCCATCGCCAACGGGCTCCATCGCGAGTTCGCCCTGGCCGAGCCCTGGCCGCTGGGCGCCCGCGCGCTCACGGCCGAGCAGCTCGACCGGTGCGCGATGCGCTACGAGCGGGCGATGCGGGCCAAGGCGCCCACGGTGCGCGTCATCTCCAACAAGGACCTGGCCAACATGCTGCGCCTGGGCCTGGCCGACCGCGTGCTGCCGGGGGCGAAGTTCATCCACACGCGGCGCGACCCGGCCGACAACTGCCTGTCGTGCTACTTCGAGCGCCTGCGCCCCAGCGCCATCCCCTACGCCTCGAACCTCGAGCACCTGGCGGCCGTCTACGCCCAGAACGAGCGACTGGCCCAGCACTGGCAGCGGGTGTGCCAGAACCCCATGCTGACCATCCGCTACGAGGACATCGTGGGCGACCTGCCCGGCGTGGCGCGCACGCTCATCGACTTCGTGGGCCTGCCCTGGGACGAGCGATGCGGGCGCCCGCACGAGGCCAACCGCCCCGACCGCACGCTGAGCGTCACGCAGGTGCGCCGGCCCATCTACAAGTCCGCCCGCGGCCGGGCGGCAAAGTACGGCGACCTTTTCGCCCCGCTGCACGCGGCGCTCCGGGCCCACGGCGTTTCCTGAACACCGCCACCCCCACCGCCACCGGTGGTATCGGCCGGCATGGCGGGCCACTGGAGCGGAATCGGGATCGGCGGGGCGGATCCGTGCGTTTCGGTCCGAAAACCGCATTTTTCGGTTCCCGACAACGCAGGATCGGAAGCCGACAACGCAGGATCGGTTCCCGACAACGCAGGATCGAGAGCCGACAACGCAGGATCGGAAGCCGACAACGCAGGATCGGTTCCCGACAACACAGGATCGAGAGCCGACAACGCAGGATCGGGAGCAAAATACGCAATATCGAGAGCAAAGGACGCAGCGTCGGGGGTCAAGGACGCGGCGTCGGGAGCCGATACACGGGAATCGGATAGGGATGAGGCATTAGGGATTAGGGATTAGGGATTAGGGATTAGGCATTGCCCAATGCCTCATGCCCAATGCCCAATGCCTAATGCCCAACCCCCAATGCCTCATGCCCAATGCCCAACCCCCCAATCGCTCAGAAGCCAACGGCCTGCCCATCGGCCCGCATGTCGCTGGCGGCGATGTAGCCGTCGTTGAGGCGGTAGATGACCTGGCCGCGGCCGAAGGTGGCGCTGCGCGTGCGGTGGCGGCGCAGCGGGTGGCCCATGGCTTCGAGGTCGTCGGAGACGGTCGCGCCGCCGAGTTGCTCGAAGCCCGGCTCGACCAGCACGCGGCCGTCGCGCTCCACCTGCCAGCGCGGGGCGTCGAGCACGGCCTGGGGGTTCTGCCCGTGGTCGGCCAGGCGCACGAGCACCTGCGCGTGGCCCTGGGGCTGCATGAACCCCCCCATGACGCCAAAGGCCATGCCCGGCACGCCATCGCGCGTGGCGAAGCCGGGGATGATCGTGTGGTAGGGCCGCTTGCCCGGGGCGATCTCGTTGGCGTGGCCTGGCTCGAGGCTGAAGTTGGCCCCGCGGTTGTGCATCGCCACGCCGTAGCCGGGCACGACCATGCCCGAGCCGAAGCCGGTGTAGTTGCTCTGGATGAAGCTGACCATGTTGCCCGCCGCGTCGGCGGTGGTCAGCAGCACGGTGCCGCCGGCCTTGGGCACTCCGGAGTCGAAGTTGCCCGCCTTGCCAGGGTCGATCAGGCCCGCGCGCTCGTGCAGGTAGTTGTCGTCGAGCAGGTCTTCCACGCGCACGCGCATGTGGTGGGCGTCGGCCACGTGGCGATGCGCGTCGGCGAAGGCGAGCTTCATGGCCTCGATCTGGAGGTGCAGCCACGGCGCGCTGTCGACCCGCATCGACGCCAGGTCGAAGCGGCGCAGGATGCCCAACGCCATCAGCGCCGCGATGCCCTGCCCGTTGGGGGGGATCTCGTGCAAACGCCACCCGCGATAGTCCAGCGAGATGGGCTCGACCCACTCGGCACGGTGGGCGGTGAGGTCTTCCAGCCGCAGCGCGCCGCCGTGTTGGCGGCTCGCGGCGTCGATGGCGTGGGCGATCTCGCCGTCGTAGAACGCGCGGCCGTTGGTTTGGGCGACGAGCTCGAGCGTGCGCGCGTGGCCCTCGCTCGTGAACACTTCGCCGGGCTCTGGCGCGCGGCCCCTGGGCGCGAAGGTCTGCTGCCAGGCGTCGAAGCGGGCCTGGCCGCGGTAGCGCCGGGCCGACGCCGCCCAGCCCTGGGCCACGCCCGGGCTCACGAGGAAGCCCTCGCGCGCAGAGCGGATGGCCGGCGCGAGCACGGTCTCCATCGGCAGCGAGCCGAAGCGCTCGAGCAACGCCACCCAGCCCGACACCGCGCCGGGCACGGTGACGGCGCGCCAGTCGTCCAGCGGCACCTCGCGCAGGCCGTCGTAGTCCTCGCGCTTCAGGCCCATCGGCGCGCGGCCCGAGGCGTTGAGCCCGTGCAGCTTGGCCGGGCCGTCATCGTCCTTCATCCATACCAAAGCGAAGTTGTCGCCGCCGATGCCGTTGGCCGTGGGCTCGACGACCGTCAGCGCGGCGGCGGTGGCGACGGCGGCGTCGGCGGCGTTGCCACCCAATCGCATCATCTCGAGCCCCGCCTGCGCCGCCAGGGGCTGGCTGGTGGCCACGCAGTGGCGCGCCAGCACGGGCATCCGCTGGCTGGTGTAGGGCAGGTCATAGCCGAAGGGGCCTTGGCCCCAGCCCCGATCTTGCGGCATCGGTTCGTTGTCTTCCATGCCCGCAACATTAGATAACCCGCCGGCCAACGCGGGCGACGCGAAGCACCCGCCGCCCGCCGCGGCCGCCAGCCCCACCGAGGCGGCCCGCATGAAAGCGCGGCGGCTGAGGTCGTCGCTGGGGTGTTGCGCCGCTTGGTTCGTGGTGGTCATAGCATACAGGATACCGGCCAACGCCCCGCCGCGTTCTCGCAAACCATGGGGGTTCCAAGCATGATCCGGCACGTACTCGTGTTTCTCAGCGTCGGCCTGGCTGCCGCTTGGCCCGCCCATGCCGACCCGCCCGTGGAGGCCTTCACCCGCCCCGGCGCCACGCTTTCGAGCGTGGAGCGCGAGTTGGGCGCGCTGGTGGCCGCGGGCGACGCCGACGCCCGCACGCGCTTCGCCCACGCGCTGGCGGCGTTCTTCCGCGGCGGCGAGAAGGCGGCCCAATCGTTCTACGAGTATGGCGCGGGCCAGCCCATCCGCGGCGCGGGGCTCTTCTTCTTGCAGGGCCTGATGCAGATGGGCCTGAACCCCGATCCCAGGCCCGTGACCGCCGACGACGTGCGCGCCGTCGTGCGGGACTGGCTTGCCGACCTGCATGAGGCCGACGCGCTCTTCGACGCGGTGCCGCAGGGGCTCGATTGGAAACTGCGCCTGGACATGGCCCGCATCCCCATCGACTTCAACAATGACGGACAGGCCACCGAGCGTGAGTCGCCCGCCCGCGCCTTTGCGATCCTCTTCCGCGGGGGCATCGGCATCCCCCAGGACCAGCGCACGTTTGTGCTCGGGCTCGACGCCACCGACCTGCACTGGCTGCGGGCCTACAACGACGTGCTCATGGCCGCCGCCGAGATCGTCCTGGCCTATGACAATCGGGAGATCTTCGACCGCTGTGCCCACCTCTTCTTCCCCAGGCCCGTCACGCCCTACGAGTTCCTGTTGCAGCGCAAGCCCTTCGACCCCACGGGCATGGAGATCGACGTGTCCGACGTGCTGGCCTTCGTGGGCAGCATGGACTTCCCATTGGCCCAGGACGGCGCCGAACGCATGGCCCGCGCCCGCCAGCACCTGCTGCAAGCCATCGGGCACAGCCGGGACATGTGGCAGAGCGCCCTGGCCGAGACCGACGACGACCGCGAGTGGCTGCCCGCCCCGCACCAGCGCGGCGCGATCCAGGGCGTGAACATCACCCAGGCCCAGGTGACCATGTGGCTCGACCTGCTCGACGAGGCCCAGGCCCTGCTCGAGGGCGAGAAGCTGCTTCGATTCTGGCGCGGCGACGGCACGCTGGCCATCGACGTGCGCAAGTTCTTCGAGCAGCCGCGAGACTTCCACGTGCTCTACTGGGTCCAGGGCTCGGCCGCCGCGCCCTACCTCGTGCCCGTGGGCGACCGTCCCGTCACGCGCGACAACCTCTGGCGAGACATGCAGGACACCTTCGGCGACGACCTCTTCCGCTCGATCTTCTACATCAACTGACACCCGCCACGGGCTTTAGTGAGAGTGAATTGCCCAGAAGATCAGGTAGAGCAACGCGAACGCCGCCAACGCGTCGCCGCCGCCCGAGTATTCGTGCTTGTAATAGCCATGGTGCCCATAGGACCGGTGGTATCCGGAATGGTACGAGTAGTGCCCATGGCAGCCGCTTGTGAGAAGCGCCGCGCCCAAGCCCAAGGCCAGGATCCCCGCGCGTCTCCCGGATTGCCGATTTCGTGCCGATCGCGTTGCCATACGTGCTCCCTTCGGTCTACACAATCGCTTTCAGGATGAAGAGCAGGATGCTGCCCACGTCCCAGATCGACGCACCGCCCGATCGCGACGGCTCCTCGCTTGGGTCTGCGGGCTCGAGTTGCCCTTCGTCAACGCCCGCGAGCACCTCAGAAGGCATCGCCTGGTCGCATGCTCCAGTGGCACAACCACCTGTTAAAGCACTCACGGCCATGCCGGCGGCCAAGGCCATCAACACCATTTCCTTGCGAAACTGCTGCATCACCCCTCCCCAATGCGGCCCGGTGCCTCGGCCATAAACAAGTTAATACTAACTAATATAGCGGCAAATCGCCAAGCCGTGCCCACAATTTTCGAGAATAAAACGCAGAAAAATATTATAGGACTATAGTACCACGACCAGACGCTGCCCAGGCCGGGCCCTATACTGGTACACGCAGGCTTATGGGCCGCGAAGTCGGGGCGGTAGCTCAGTTGGTAGAGCGCATCGTTCGCAATGATGAGGTCGAGAGTTCGAATCTCTTCCGCTCCACTTCCCAAACAACGTCTATGCCCAAACCACCCGAACAAGCCCCTTTGGCGGTGTGGGCCTTGGTCCCAAGGTTGGCCGTGGCGCGGGAACTGAGTATCGACCCCAGCCTGGCTGGGAGTCTGGTTGCCTTGGTCCGTCGCCGGCAGCGTCCTCGTGTGTTTGCAGTCGCGGCCATCCAGATTGCGGTCATGGTCGGGTGGTTGTGGCTTTTGTCTGCCCCCAGCGGCTTCTACCGGACTACCACGACGTTCTCGGCCGATGGTCAGGTGATCCGCGAGGTTTCGAGCGGGCCCATGGGCATCACCGTTTTTCCATTGTTTTTTGCCGTCCTGCTCGGCCCGTTCCTTGCCTTGGCACTGGGTGTTGTCGCTGGCATTGCTGCCCATTTCTGGCTGATCGACCGCGAGTCGAGGCGGTGCGCCCGCACGCCTGCGTGCTTTGCATGTGGGTATGACCTCTCGGCGTCGGTGGCTGGGTGTTGTTCCGAATGTGGACAGTCCCATCCGGCCTTGGCGGTGCCTCCGTCTGGCGCGGCGCGTACCGTCCGGCCATGATCGAGACCGATTTTCTACGACAGAAGTACGACCAGGGGCTTGGCTACAAGGCCTATGTCGCCACGGGGAGCCCCGGGCACCAGAAGGCATGGGCTGATTTTCGCCAGCAGGTGCGCACGACGCCGTCCCAAGAAGCGCTGTTTCGGGGCTTCACCCGACAAATGCACGTCCTGTGCGTCAGCGGCACGTGGTGCGGCGATTGCGTGCAGCAGGTGCCGATGCTCGACGCCATTGCCGGTATGCGTCCAGACCTGATCCACCTGCGGCTGGTCGACCGCGACGAGCATATGGACCTGTCGCGCCGGTTGGTCATCAACGACGGCCTGCGCGTGCCGGTGGTCCTGTTCCTGAACGAAGAGTTTGACTTTGTGTCGATGTACGGCGATCGCACGCTGACGCGCTACCGTGCCATCGCCGATCGGCAGTTGGGTGCCTCGTGCCCCTTGCCCGGCGCGCCCGTGCCGCCCGATGAGATCGCCGCCACGCTCCAGGATTGGATCAACGAGGCCGAGCGCGTGCAACTGATCTGTCGCCTGAGCACCAAGCTTCGCGCCAAGCACGGCGACTGACAAATCGGAACACTCGCGATGCTCGAACTGCTCCCCCATGCACGGTACATCTGGCGGACGGCTCTATCCGACGTGCGGTTCCGTTATGCCGGTGCCGGCGCGGGCGTGCTGTGGAACATCCTCCAGCCGCTGTCGATGATCCTGATCTATTCGCTGGTGTTCGCGGGCATCATGCGCCGCAGCGTGCCGGGCGAAGCGCCGTACCTGGTTTACCTGTGCAGCGCGATGCTGCCGTGGATGGCATTCAGCGAGTGCCTGACACGTGGCGGTCGGGCGATCCTGGCCAATGCCCAGTACCTGCGCAAGATGCCCATCCCCGAGAGCGTGTTCGTGGCCCAGGCGGTGGTCTCGAGCGCCATCGGGCTGCTCATCAGTTATGCGCTGCTGGCGATTTTTGCCATCCCGTTCGGTTTCTATCCAACGTGGCACTGGATCGCGGCGTTGCTGCCCTTCGCGCTCTTGCTGCTGCTTGGCTTTGGGTGCGCCGCCATTGCGGCGGCCATCATCCCATTCATCCAGGACGCGGGCGAGGTCGTGCGCATCCTGGTCACCGTGGGCTTCTGGGCCTACCCCATGGTGTACACCGCCAACATCTTGCCAGAACTGGCGCAGGACCTGCTGCCTCTGAACCCGGCCTACCCAGCGCTCGAAGCAGGCCGGCAGTTGATCCTCGAGAAGCGAATGCCCGACCTGTGGCTCTGGCCCGCCGCTCTTGGCTGGGGCGTGGTAGCTACGTTCCTGGGTCTGCTGGCGCTGCGGGCCGTCCGGGCCGAGGTCCGCGACGTCATCTAATCGGATCGGTAGCGATCAGCCCTCGATCAGGCGCAAATCGGTCAGCATAAGCGCCAGCGGACGGTTGCCGGTCAGGGTCCACTTCCAAAAGTGCAGTTGCAGGTGATTAGCGCCGGCGTTCACCTGGACGGGGATGGTCAAGGCATGGTCCGCCTTGGGCGGCGTGAGGGGCACGTCCTGCTCCTGGACAACCGTTCCATTGATCACGACGCGCACGCGCTGACCGGGATGGATGTTGCGACAGGTCATCACCAGTTTGGCCTTGCCAGACTTCTGGGCGTGCAGCACCGCCGCCGCACTCGGCCCGCGCAGCCACCGGAACCGTTCGAGGTTCTGATCGGGGTTGGGCCCTTCCCAATACTCGAAGCCGAAGCGCGGCTCGTACGCCGGCTGCGTGGGCCGAACCAGCGTGGCGCTCTGGGGCATGGGCGCGGGCCGCGTGAAGTCGATCTTCCGGCTCAGCCCGATGCGCTTGCCCGCGCCGCTCTGGGCCAGGGCCGCGTGCAACCGCTGGTAACTGGTCCACAGGCCCCATTCGTTCTCGGCGTGGATGCGTGCCCAGTTGCCCATGTCGCTGCGGTATTGCCGATCGCGGTAGAGCGTGTCGATGGCCTGAGCGAGCGCGGCGGCGCTGATCTCATGCGCCACCAGCCCCGTCACGCCATGCGTGATGGCTTCGGGCACGCCGCCCACTGGCAGGCCCACCGAGGGCGTGCCGCACGCGGCCGCCTCGACGAACACTTGCCCAAATGCCTCGTCGGTGCTGGGCGCGACGAACACGTCGCATGCCGAGTAGAGCATCGCCAGTTGCTTCGCGTCGCGCATGTAACCCATGGCGCGCATGCCGGGAATGGGCGGCGTGGTGTTGGGTGCCACGTAGCCCACGCCTACCACCAGCGCATCGGGCAGGGCCAGTTGCTCGAGTGCCTGGGCAAGCAAGGCGATGCCCTTGCGCTCGTCGTCGAGCGAGCACGCCGAGGCCATGATGATGAAATCGTCCTGCGGCAGGCCCAGGGCGTCGCGGCAGGTGGCCTTGTCCAGGGGCTTGAACTCGTCGAGTTCGATCCCGTAGCGCACCGCAAGCACGGGCGCGCGATGCCCCAGATCGAATGGTGCCCCATCATCTGCGGGCGGTTCGAGCCCGTCGAGCGCCGCCAGCGCGTTGTGGGCGCGGTCGGCCAGCCACTGGCTGTTGGTCAAGATGGTCAGGCGTTCCGAGCCCGTCATAAAGCGCCGCTTGGCTTCCCACGCCGGGCGGATGTCCTTGGGTGCCATCGCCGGATATCCCGCGTCGAGGCTCGTAGGCCCGACCACGCCCGTCAGGAAGTCGTCGTTGTCGCCGAAGTAGGTCTCTCGCCCGGTCAGCAGCCAGGCATCGTGCATGAAGAAGACCGTCTCGTGCTTGGCGGCGATGGCGCTGAGGGCCTCGGGTGCGATGTCGGATCCGTGGACGTTGCCGACGATGACCAGGTCGGGCTTGTGGGCGTCGATGGCCTTCAGGATGTCCGAGGCCGAGACCTTGGGGTTGTCGCGCACGGGCTCGGGGTTGGTGGCCGCCAGCACGCGCACGTCGTGCCCAGCGCTGGCAAAGGCCGCCACAAGCCGCCGCTGCGCGATGCCAGCGCCATACTCAAAGCCCACGTCGTTGAAGAACACCACCCGCAGCCGCCCCTTCACGGCTTCCTTTTCGCGCGGCTCGAGCGTGATGGCGTGCTTGGTGCAGTGGTCGGCCACGACCTTGGGCAACTCGCCGCGGAAGCCAGACCCCTCGCCCTCGCTGGTCTTCTGGTCGGCGTGGGTGCGATACCAGCAGATGGGGCGCCCGATACTGTGGACCCTCGCCCCCGCCTGTGCCATGCGCAGCCACAGCTCGTAGTCCATCGAGTAGTACCAATCCACGCGCACGTGCCCGCCGGCCTTCTCCCACAGTTCCCGCGTGAAGAAGCAGTCGGGCTGCCACCAGAATTGCCCGGTCAGCCAGCAGTTTTCCAAATCCAGCATGTCCATCAGCGGCATGGGCCCATCGGGGCAACTGGTGATGCACTGGTGTACCAACCGCCCCTCGCGGAAGATTTGGGCCACGCCGTTGATGAAGTTGGCCCCGCTGGTCTTGTACGCGATGGCCGCCGCCGCCAGCGCGCCGGGCGTGAGCATGTCGTCGCTGTTGATCCACGTCAGCAACTCGCCCGTGGCGCGCTCGAAGCCCTTGTTGATCGCGTCGCTCTGGCCCTTGTCCTTTTCCGAAACGATCACCGAGAAGTGGTCGCGATACTTCTCGACCACCTCCATCGTGTGGTCGGTGGACTTGCCGTCCATCAGGATGTGCTCGAGGTTTGGGTAGCCCTGATGGATGATCGAGAGGATCGTCTCCTCGATGAAGTGCCCCTGGTTGTACGTGGGCGTCACCACCGTGATCTTGGGCCAGGGCGAACCATCGGGCATCGTCGCCGGCAGAAGCGTCTTCTCGGGCACCACCCAGGGCCAACGGCTCAGCCCTTCCAGACGGCGGTTCTCGTCCCTTGGTGCCAATGCCTCTCGCGCCCGGGCCACCGCGCTCAGCAGCGCCTCTCGCGTCGCCGGCGCGCCAAGGCCAACGGGCAACGACACCGCGGGGCTCCGCATCGTCGGCGCGAAGGGCTCGGCGGGGCCTTCCTCGATCGCCCGGCGACCAAGATCGCACAGCAGGCCGAAGAGGTCGTCGTCCAGACGCACGGGCAACACGCCCCGCCCTTCGGCCCTGCGTGCCAGCGCAACAAACCCCGAACCCCGCGCCAGCACGCGCCACGCGGGCGAAGCGCTCACATGTCCCACGACAATGACCGCTGCCCCGTCGGGCACGACGGCTTCCTGCAACGCCAGGTCACTCTCGGCCTTGGGCGAGCAGATGATGGCCACCACGGGCTTGATCGGTAGCGTGCGCAGCAGGCCAGCCGCGCTGTGCTCGACCACCAGCGTGCGACGCAGCGTCTGGCTCAGACGCTCGGCGGCTTCGATCGATCCCGCCGCGACAAAACCCTGCCAGCCGCGACGCTCGCACGCTCCCTCGACGGCCTCGAGCGCCGCCCCGGTGGGCTCGCCCGCGACGAGCAGGACGCCCGCGTCCCCGTTCAATGCCAAGGCCAAGGCGTCTTGGGCGGTGGCGTCGGGGGCCAATGTGCCGATCGCTTCGGCCGTCGCTCGGGCATGGCGAAACAGGCCCGTGTCCCCCGTGCGGGTCGATTGTGTCGTGCTCATCGCGTGCTCCCCAGAGCCAATGGTGGTGTCGTTCAGCGCGGTGCGTGCTGCCCGTTGCCAGCGCTTCCCAGCAGGCGCTTGCGCTCATCCTCTTCCCAGGGCAAGGTCATCGCCACGTGCAGTCGTTGGCCGATCTGTCGCCAGCGCGAGGCCAGCAGGTCGGCGAGCCTGCCTTCCAGAGCGCGGATGTAGTCCATGCGCTGCTCGGCCAGCTTCTCCATTGCCCTGCGCTCGTGCGTCACCCGCTCGACGTGCAGCCGCAGGTCGTTGTTCTCGCCTTGCACTCTGCCGGCCAGTTGCCGGGCGGCGCTCAGATCGGCCCGCAGTTTTTCCAGGTCCACATCGGCATACTTCGCTCGCAGCGCGGCGGCTTCGTCTTCGGCGGTGTTTCGCTGCTGCTCCAACTGCATCGCACGCTGCTGCGACATAGCCAGGTCATTGCGCTGCCTTTCGGCCTCCAACCGAACGCGGTCGAGTTCGGTCTTGAGCGAGGCGATCTGCTCGTCGGCGGTCTCGGCGCGCTTGATGGCGCGCGCCAGGTCCTCGCGGGCCGACTGCAACGCCTGCGTGTGCTGCGTGAGCTTCTGCGTCACCTCGCTCGCCCGGCGCTCGGCCTCCTCGGCACGGGTCGACTTCTGCACCGCCTGCTCCAGCCTGTCCAAGCGTTGCAAGACAGCGCTCTCATTCATGGTTGCTCTCCGAACATGCTCGTCTCTGTCCGCCAGTTTCCCGCGCATCGCCGCGAGTTCGCCCTTGGCCTTGCGGGCGGCGTGCGCAAGGTCGCCCGCGATGGACACCAGCATCGCCCGGCTGGGCTCGATCTGCCGAACCTCGGCGCCCGACACTTGCCCCGCTTCCAGCCGATCGATCTGCGCCACCACCTCGCCCACCGGCACGTCCTGGATGCACTGCGATCGACGCAGGTCGCACCGCCAGTCGCAAGGCGAGCAAGGCACCGCCAGCGTCACCGAAACACTCGGCGCAACCATCGGGCGAAAGCGTGGCCATGTCCCCCCGCCGAACACCGCCAGCACCGGCTTGCCCAACGCCGCGGCCACGTGCATGGGCCCGGTATCGCGTCCGACGTACCCGCGCGAGGCGTTGAGCAAGGCCGCCATCCGCAGGGTGTCGCCCTCGGGGCCCCCGAACCAGTGCCGGGGCTCGAAGCCCTTGGCCTCCAGCGCGTCGCCGATCTCGCGCGACACCTCGGCCTCGTCGGCCGAGCCCATCAGCAGCACCGATCGGCCATGCCGACCCATCCAGTGGGCGAGCGCTTCGGCCCATCGCTCGGGCCGCCAGTTGCGGATGGCCGTGTGCTTGTGGTGCCCCACGCACGTCGCCAGGAACCCGCCGCGCTCCAGCCCCAACCCCGCCAGCACCGCGTCCGCGGCATCGTCCAGGCTTGCGTCGAGCGTCAATCGTGGCTCGTCCAGGTGGACGGGCTCGCCCAGCACCGCGCGGGCCAGCGCCTCGTTCTTGCGCACCTCGTGCAGGTCCTCGTTGACGCGCACGATCTCGTCGAAAGGGGCTTGCGTCTCTTGTTCTCGCGTAAGCCAAGAGTCCCGGTAACGACCCCCGGCCTGTCCGATGCGGCGGGCCTGGATCAGTTCGCCGCCCAGCCTGACTTCCAAGGCCGTCCAGGTGAATGGCACACCCACGAACACGTCGGGTTCGAAGTCCAATGCTGCCCGGGCCACGGGCTCAAACCGTTCGTCGTCGGAGTCGAGCTTGCCGTCATACACATCGAAAGGTAATTCAATAAGCCGGGCTCCGGGGGCCATCACCCGGGCCAGGGGCTGGGCCAGCGGCCGAACTACCAACGCCAACTCGTGACCGGCCTGTGCCAGCACACGGAACAGCGGCTCGCGCAAGACCACGTCGCCGATGGTGTCCGGGTTGGAGATGAGGATTCGCATCGTTCAGCAACCGATCATGTGCCGACCGTGTTGCACGGCTGCGGCTGGGGAGTTTCCCGACTTCAAGGGTAGGGCTTTCGCCCACGGGCATCCGCTCTCAGGATGGACTGGCGGCATCGGCTCGTTGCGGTTGGACAGGGCCCGCGAGCGCGTCCATGAACTCGCGATGGTTCGCGCACCGCGGCACCTTGTGTTGCCCGCCCAGTTTCCCCCGGCTTTCCATCCAGGCGTGGATCGCCCCGGGCGAGAGCGGCGTGACCACGGGCGGGCCCATGCCCAGTCCGTCGGTGCGCTTCACCCGATAATCCACCACCTCGTTTTGGAGTTTCTTGTCGAAAGCCGCCGCGAAACGGTCCAGCGCGTCGTGCCCGCGCACTACTTCCACCGCAAGTTGCAGGCCCGCACGCACCCCGTCGCCGGGGTACACGGGAGAGGCGGTGAACTCGCCTACCTCTACCCCCGCCTCCATCGCCGCGTGCGCCACGGCGGTCTCGATGTTCTCGACGATTAGGTTCTCGCCGAAGGCGTTGATGAACAGCTTGTGCCTTCCGACGATCCGAAGTCGTGCCGGGCCCGTCCCCCCGCCCCAGCCAAGCCGGTCGGGTACGCTGTCGAAGACCACCACGTCGCCGATAACGTACCGCCACAGCCCCGCGCAGGTGCTCATGCACACCACGTACCGCTGTCCGGGCTCGACCTCGTCGGCACAAAACGCCGGCGCGTCGGGCTTGTCGATGTCCTCGAGCGGGACGAACTCGTAATAGTTCCCATGATCGGCGTTCAGCCTCATCCCGGGCTGGCCGAACGTGTCCTGGATGGCGATGAACCCCTCGCTGGCGGGGTACAACTCCAGCCGAACGGGAATGTCGCGCTCGCCCTTGGTAAAGAGCCGCCGCACGGTGGGCTCGAATGGGTCGTAGCGCACACCGCCATGGGTAAAGAGCGTGAGGTTGGGCCAGACTTCCTGGATGCACGACGCCCCGGTCTTCTGGAGCACCCGCTCCATCAACGCCACCGTCCAACTGGGCATCCCGCTGATAATGCGGATGTCCTGCCGGCTGGTCAGTTCGGCCATCGCGTCGATCTTGCTCGGCCAGTGGTCCATCAACGCGATGGCGCGGCCGGGAGAATAGATCGCGCTCAAGGGCCAGCGGATCTGCTGCGTGGCGATGCCCGACAGGTCGCCGATCAGGATGCCGTTGTCTCGCCGTTCCAAGGCGCTGGACCCGCCCAGGAACAGCGCCTTGCCGCCCAGCAGCCGGGGGATGGACACCCCCCAGTTGAGAGCGTGCGCGAAGATGTCGAAGGACGCCCGTTTGTTGCTGGCCATCATGGCGTCGCTGACGGGGATGCGTTTATCGCCCGCCGTCGTGCCGCTGGTTTGGCAATACTGCCCCACCAGGCCCGGCCAGAGCACGTCGGGCTCGGCCGCTTCCACCATCCGTTGTACATACGGCAGGAGCGCCACGTAATCGCGCGCCGGGACGGCCTTGCGATACACACTCGCAAGGTCGGCGTCCGGGGCTTTCAAGACGCTCTCGAAGCCGTACTCGCGCCCGAAGGTCGTGCCCTTGGCCCGCGAAAGCAGGTTCCGAAGCTGAACCCTTTGGATGCTCGCGGTATTGGCCTTCCAATACGTGTGGTCGGCCAGCTTGCGTGCCCGCATCGCGACCCGAGCGTGCAGCCCGGCCCCGATCAGCGAGGTCCATCGATAGCTGCCACTCTGTCCGTTTGCCTGGGCCATGGAGGCAGTCACACCCGATCAGGCTCTGGGTTTGTCGGGCCCCAGAGAGTCCACGAACTCCACCAGTTCGCCCGCGAAGGGTTCGGGGTGTTCCATCATCGGCACGTGCCCGCACCGGTCGAACCACACCAGCCGGCTGTTGGGCAGCATCGCCGCGAACTGCTCGGCGGCCTCGGGCGGGGTCACGATGTCCTGGCGGCCCCAGATCAGCAGTGTGGGTGCCTTGATACCACTCATTCGAGAACCCAGGTGATTGCGGCGGGCGCTGCGGCTGAGGCGGACCATCGCACGGGCACCCCCGCGCTCGCTCAGTTGCTGGTGCGCTCGCTCGATGTCGCTGGCACGCATGTGCCGAGCGGGGTCGAAGAACAACTCCCCGATCTTGCGTTCCAGCCACGCCCGGCTGGGGCGGATCTGGATATCGCTGACCATCGATTTCTCGATGAGCCCGCTGCTGCCGGCCAAGACCAGCCCCCGGACCAGGTCGGGCCGTTGGAGCGCCACTCGCAACGCTACATGCCCGCCGAAACTGTTGCCCACGAGAACGACTGGATGGTCAAAACTCTGGGCCAGGAAGTCGACGGTCAGTTCCGTCACGCCGTCGATGGAACAGTCTTCGCCACGAAGGTCCAAGAGCGGTACCTGGAGCAGGGTACAGCGCACGTTCGCCTCGGCCAGGCGGACGACTTCTTCCCAGTGCTCGTTGAGGCCCACCAGACCATGCAGGAAGACCACCGTGGATCCGACGCCCACCTGCTCGACTGTCGCGGGCACCAAGCCATGGCGACCGCGCAGGGTGATCGATCGCACGCCCACCAATGGGTCAGCGCTCGATGTAGCGTGATGTCCCGTGGCACCAGTGCGTGTCAACGTTTGGGTTTCCCTGCCCATCTCGTCTCGGCCCGGGGCCAGCCAACCAAGGCCAGGCATCCCCACACGGGCCAGTATCACGATACTACGCCCCTCGTCGCGCTAGTGCGGGCCAACTTTTGCCAAGACCCAACAGCAATGCAACAGGACAGACACCCTGCATGCGGCCGGCTCAGCCCAAAGCGCCCTGGCGGGCTTTGGATGCCGACGGGCCAAGAGCGCCATCATTCTGGGTTTCCTGTACAATGACACCATCCATCATCCGAACAATGCGGTCGGCCCGTGCCGCGACCGCCGGGTCGTGGGTCACCATGACCATGGCCCGGCGGGATGGCCCCCCCTCTGCGGGCCGAACCACGCGCTCCAAGGCGTCCAGGATGCCCTCGCCCGTCACCCGGTCCAGGTTGCCCGTGGGCTCGTCGGCCAGCAGCAGCGGGGGGTCGGCGATGAGGGCCCGGGCGATGGCCACGCGCTGGCGCTCGCCGCCACTGAGCTGCGCCGGCTTGTGCCGCAGCCGCTCGCCCAGCCCGAAGGTCGTCAGCAGCTCGCGGGCCCGGGCCCGCCGCTCGGCGGGCACGCGTCGGCCCAGCACGCCCTGGGTCATCGCCCCCAGCAGCACGTTGCCCAGCACGTCCAGCTCGGGCAGCAGGTGATAGAACTGGAACACGATGCCCACGTCGCGCGAGCGGTAGCGGTTCAGCCCGCCGGGCCCAAGCTTCGAGAGGTCGCGTCCCCGGAAGCGGATGGTCCCCTCCTGGGGCTTGTCCAGCCCGCCGATGAGGTGCAGCAGCGTGCTCTTGCCGCTGCCCGAGGCCCCCAGGATCGCCACCCATTCGCCCTCTTGCAGCGTGAGCGAGGCCCCACGCAGCACCGGCACCGGGACGCGCCCCAGCTTGTAGGTCTTGTGGACGCTGGTGGCCTCCAGCAGCGTGCTCACGCGCCCTCCAACGCGCCGACCACCCGAGCGACCACGTCGGCCATCGGTACCACCTCGCCCTTGCCCGGGTCGCGCCGCAGCTTGAACTCCACCCCGCCCGCGTCCAGCGCCTTGTCGCCCAGCGTCAGCCGCACGGGGATGCCAATCAGGTCCGCGTCCTTGAACTTCGGGCCGGGCCGTTCATTCCTGTCGTCGATGAGCACGTCGGCCCCGGCCTGGCCCAGCTTGCTGGCCAGGTCCATCGCCAGCGAGCGCTGCCGCTCGTCGTCGTGCTTCATCAGCACGATCAGCACGTGGTAGGGCGCCACCGCCGCGGGCCAGACGATGCCGCCCTCGTCGCAGCTCATCTCCACGCACGCGGCCATGGTCCGGCTGATGCCGATGCCGTAGCAGCCCATCGTCACCGTCCGCGGCTTCTGGTCCTCGGCGAGCACCTTGAACTCCATCGCGTCGGAGTACTTCGTGCCCAGCTTGAAGATGTGGCCCACCTCGATGCCCCGCTGGGTTTGCAGCTTCGCGCCCTCGGCACGCGGGCTGGGGTCGCCCTCCTCGGCGTTGCGGATGTCGGCGACCTTGACCTTCTCGACCTCGTACCCCAGGTCGCGGCCCCAGTACCAGCCCGTGACGTGGTGGTCCACCTCGTCGGCGCCGGTGGCCCAGGGGATGGGCTGGGCCGCGTCGGGATCCACAACGATCGTGGCCCCGGTCAACTTGGCGAACGCGCTGGGGCTGACATACCCGATGGCCAGCCCGGCCTCCCTCGCTGCCTTCTCGTCGGCCAGGCGCACGCCCGAGCCCACGGCGTTGCGCACCTTGGCCTCGTTCACGTCGTGGTCGCCGCGCACCACCGCCAGCACGTACTTGGTCTTGCTCGCATCGCTCGTCTTGCCATCGGAGCGCACCCGCTCGAACACGATGGTCTTGAGCATCCCGCTGGCCGTTACGCCCAGGTGCTGGGCCACGCCCTCGATGCCGGGCATGCTCGGCGTATGGTGCTTCTTAAGCGCCTGCGCCGCCACGCCCTCGAACGTCCACGCGCGCTGGCCGATCTCCGCCTTCTCCACGTTCGCCGCGTACCCGCTCACCGGGCACACCAGGATCTTGTCCTCGCCGCTCTGGGCGTGCACCATGAACTCGTGGCTGGCCGAGCCGCCGATGGGCCCGCTCTCGGCCTCCACCGCCGTGAACGACAGCCCGCAGCGCGTAAAGATGCGGCTGTAGCACTCATAAAACTTCTCGTACACCTCGTCCAGCCCGCCCACGCCCTCCTGCTTGAGGTGGAAGCTGTACGCGTCCTTCATGATGAACTCTCGGCAGCGCAAGAGGCCCGAGCGCGGCCGGGGCTCGTCGCGGAACTTGGTCTGGATCTGGTACAGGCTCAGGGGCAGCTGCTTGTACGAGGTAATGGCCCCCTTCATCAGCTCGACGATGGGCTCCTCGTGCGTGGGGGCCAGCGCCAGCTCGCGGCCGTGCCGATCGGTCAGGCGGAACAGGTCGTCGCCGTACGCCTCGTCGCGCCCGGTCTGCCGCAGCAAACTCATGGGCTCGAAGGCCGGAAAGAGCATCTCCATCGCCCCGATCCGCTCGTGCTCCTGCCGCACGATTTCCTGGATCTTGCGCAGGCTGCGCCACGCCAGGGGCAGGTAGTCGTACACCCCCGCCGCCAGCTGCCGAATAAACCCCGCCCGGACCAGGAACACATGGCTGGGCGTCGTCGCGTCGGCGGGGGCCTCGCGCGTGGTGGGGATGAGCGTCCGGCTCCAGAGGTGGACGTCGCCCGTGCGGAGGGTGGAGAGGGGGGAGGCGGTCTCGGTGGCGGTCGTGGCGGTGGGGGTCATGGGAGGGCAGGGTAGGTGACAAGCGGCCGCCCGCGCCTCCCAACGAACCCCCGGCGTGAGCCGGGGGGCAGGGATCGCGCCGGACGCCCCCGCGCGGCTGGGCTCCCTCGCTTACGCGCGGGGTTCGTTGCGCTTAAAGACGTTTGACTTCTCGTGTGGCCAGAGTTCGCCGAGCAACTTGCTCAACACCTCTCGTTTTAGCCTTTGGTAGAAGTCAGGATCTCTTGGATCCAAGTCACTTGAAACTAACGCCTCTTCAATGATTGGCCAATAGCGATCGAGTTCTCTGTCAAATGCAGGCGATAGCATGCGGTCTGATGGATCTTCTCTCGGATCCGGGCGCTTGGCGGCAAGAGCTCCAGTGCGCATAACGGCCAACAAGCAGGCGCACGTGCTCACGAAGCGTATCCTGGCCGAATCGTCTGGCCTTCGCCAATGAAATGACAGGTTTGCAATGTCTTGCCTTAGCTCTCTTGAGTCAAGGCGAAATGCACTTGATGAATGAGCAACCTTATTCCGAATTTTCTTGATTAAATCAAGGTTGTTACCCGCTCTATCGGAAACTCCGCCCAGAAGAACGAGCAGGTCAATGCGATTTCCGAAAGGCTGTAGTGCACCGCGCGTTAGCTTTTCGAACTTGGCACGATTGTCGCGAAGCAGAGAACGCAACAGTTCCAGCGCCGCTTCGTCAAGCATTGCTGCAGCAACAAGCACGCAACCTCTATCAGATTCATTACGCAAGTCGTCCTGCCACTGCAAGAAAGCGTCGATGTTCTCTCGAAAAAAGATAAGGGCATCGTTTGGTAGTTGCTTATCGCCATTCGGCACTTGCCTTTCTTGATGCGAGTCTGACACAGATGCGTTCTCCAAATGGGCAAGTGCTGCGCGGGTAATTCGCTAACCCTATTTCTCCAACGCGAGTGTACGGTATCAGAGTCAGAGATTCGCGTTGTGCGTCCTGCGTACCGCGTTGCGCGGCCCGCCCCACGCCACCCCCGCCCCGCGATCCCCCCTCCGGGCACCACGCCACCTTGCCCGGGCATCGCGTCGCGCGGGCCGCAGATTGCGTGGCGCCCCCCGCGCATCGCGTTGCGCGGGCTGAAGAACGCGTGGCGCCTTCCGCGCATCGCGTTGCGCGGGGCCGAGACCGCGTTGCGCGGGACGCGCTCACGGTTGCGCAGAGCGCGCAACGCGTTGCGCGGAGCGCAGAAATCGGGTTCTCGGACTGTTCTGGGGCGATTTTGGGGGTGGCGGGCGGCTGGAACGCCCCCTGGGCCGTTCTGGAGGGGCATCGGGCTGGAGACATGGGTCTGGGGGTATGGGGGGTGTAGCACCGAGGCGCAGCCGACGGGGCATAACCCGTGGGATGGTGTCCCGGAGGCCCCTCTGCCCCGGCGGGGCAGAGGGGGATAAAGGGCGTCCATTCCACGGGTTGCGCTGCGCTGCACCCGTGGCCACAGGCTCGCGCGCCTCCGGGGCGGCAAGACGGTCCCTTGCGGGGCGGCAGGACGGGCTCTTGCGGGCCTCCACCCCAAACCGGGCCCCCAGCGGGCCATCCAACCCACCATGCGCCCCCAATGTCGATTCCATAACCACCGTCGCCATCACGACTTAAGAAAAATCTTCTAAAAAATCCAACTCGGACCAAAGTCGCCCTCACAACCCGTCGATCAAGTGTGCGGGCCGGCAAGGTGCCGGCCAGAACACACCTCGTGGGTCGCGGCGATTTCGCCCGGCTCCACACAAGTTTGGAGATTCGATCATGGGCAGAAATCTGCCACCACAACGCAGCGCGGCACTGGACTGGACCACCGAGCGGCTGGCGGCCTGGACGGCCAACGCCACCCAGATCGGCCTGACCTCCCAGGCCGTCCTGGCCGTGGCCTCGGCCATCTCGTCGGCGACGAACCTGCGCTCGGCCGCGGGCACGGCGCGGGCGAACAGCAAGAGCGCGACCCTGGCGTACCACAACGCGGCCGACCAGGCCCTGGAACTGGTGCGCGACCTGATCCTGGAGGTCAAGGCCTTTGCCGCCAGCACCGACGACCCCCAGGTCTACGTGCTGGCCGACCTGAGCCCCAAGGACGGCCCCAGCCCAACGCCCGCGCCCGAGGCCCCCAGCAACGTGGTCTTCACGCTGCTGCCCAACGGGAGCCTGGAGCTCAAGTGGAAGGGCAAGGGGCCCCAGGGCACCTTCTACATCATCAAGCGGCGGCTGGCCAGCGAGAGCGCCTTCAGCATGATCGCCACCACCACCGACAAGAGCTTCACCGACAACGCCATCCCCTTTGGGACCGACAGCGTGCTGTACCAGATCCTGGCACGGCAGACCGACAAGGTCGTCCAGGGCCCGCTGGTGCCGGTGCAGATGGGCACGGGCAACGGCCAGCAGGCCCATGCCGCGGCTTGAGCGGGGGGCCAGATCGCCAGACAGCAGAGAGCAGATGAAGGGGCGGAAGATCCCCCTTCATCTGCTCTCTGCGATTTGCGATCTGCTCTCTGGACAACGGCCGCACGCCCGATGCTCAGCGACGGCGACGGGTGGCCAGCAGGCCCCCCAGGCCCCCCAGGCCCCCCAGCCCCAGCAAGGCCAGGCCGCCGGGCGCGGGCACGGGCACCATGTCCGACCCGCCGCCGGAAAGGCCGCGGAATCGGACGAGAAGGCCCGGGCTCTCGGACGTTCCGATGAAGTCCGCCGAGGTCAGGGTCGCCGCGGAATCGCTGGAGATAAAGAAATCGAACGTCCCGCTCTGCCCGCCGGCCAGCCCGCCGGCGGGCGATCCGCCGCCGAGGAAGCTGCCAAAGAGCGCCGCGCCGCCCTCGAACGTCCCGAATCCACCGCCCAGCTGCGGGCCGGTATTCAGGAAGGAAGCCGGGTCGGCAAAGTCGAGCAGCGCATCGATGGAGTTCGAGGACGCGTCCGACCGGAAGATAAAGCCGGTCAGGAAGCCGGACACGTTCAGCGGCGTGATGTTCGTGAGTTCGATCGACAAACGGCCGATTTCTCCGGCGACGTGGACGTATTCGAGGCTCCCCGAGAAGTTTGCCCCGGTCATCTCGGCGCTGGCGGAAACGTCGCCGGTGAACGAAACCACCTGGGCCATGCCGACCGAAGCCGTCAGCCCAAGAACCGCACCGCTCAAGATCATTCTGTTCATCGCACATCCCTCCGACATGGTGCATCCGAAGGGTGGCATCGCCGACCCCTCTCACTCCTGCCAATAGGATACCACGCCCCGTGTTCTACGGAATCACGAAATGCAAGAGAATCGCGAAGATTTTTTTGTCAGGTCTATTTTTGGATACCTGCCGTGGCGGCCTTGCCGCGGGTCGGCTATTTTTGCGCATGCGATTAGGGAATACCGCTGTTGCTGGATGGTTGACGCTGACCGCCGTGGCCCTTGGTCAGGCTGAGTACGTGCTCCACGAGCTGGTCGCACCCGAGGGGGCATTGGACGTGGTGGTGGTGGCCATCGACGCGCAAGGCCGGCTTGCGGGGTCGAGCCGGTTTCCCACGGGCCGTGTCGCCGTAACGTGGGAATCGTATGAGGCCCAGCCGATCGTTCTCGGAAGTTTGGATCCGGGGCAATGGAGCGAGGCAACGGGCCTCGCTGGCGGCACGGTCGTGGGCGTCAGCGGGCGTGCGTGCGGATTCGATGGGGCGTTCCTCTGGCGTGGGGCTGTGGAGCCCCTGGGCCCGGACGTGTGCGTGCCCACTCGCGCGATCGATATCAATGAGGCGGGCGAGGTGCTGTTGCTGGTAGGCGACCAGGCGCAGCCTTTGGTGTGGCCAGCCGGTGCTGGTTCGCCTCGCGTGCTGGAGACTTGGAGTCAGCCCGCGACAGCCTTGAGTATCGACACCCGAGGCGGCGTGCTCGGGGCGTCTGCCCATCATCCCGAAGGCCTGGGCCGCACCCGAGCCATACGCTGGGCCCCCGATGGCACGGCCCAATTGCTTGGGATGCTGGACCCCGATGCCCGGGGCCCGGACGTGGCATTGGACGCGAACATCGCGGGGATGATCGTCGGGCAATCGCGGGTCGGATCGCTGGGCCGGGCCACGGTGTGGAATGCCTCGGGCGTGCCGTTCGACGCGGGCCAGGCCTTGGGCCCATCGGTTGGTTCGAGTCTGAGCCGGGTCAACGATGGAGGGGTAGCCGTCGGTGTTACGATCGACCGCGCCATCGTCTGGGATTCGGCGCGTGGGGCTCGTTTGCTCTTGCCTTTGGTGGACGAGTCGGGCGCGGGCTGGACGCTCAACGAGGCCACGGGCATCAACAACCGCGGCCTGATCATCGGCAACGGACGCCGGTTCGACAGCCGACCACGGGGATTCGTGCTCGTGCCTTTGGGCGTGTCCTGCCGGGCCGACATGGACGGCGATGGGGTCTTGACGATCTTCGATTTTCTGACGTTCCAGAACCTGTTCGCTGTGGGCGACCCGCGTGCCGACTTCGACGGCGACGGGCAGTTCACGATCTTCGACTTCCTGGAGTTCCAGAACGCCTTCGCGGCGGGGTGCCCCTGAGTCTAACAGAAGATTCACACGAATCAGACACAAGATCAGCGCGAGTTTCGTCGTATCCAAACATGTTTCTGGCAGTGGTCGGTACGCTCCCGTTCACGGGCGTCTTGGGTGATGCCACGACACAACGTACGGGAGAGAAACGATGATCAAGTTCACGCTTTCGGCCGCCGCTGTTCTTGGCTTGGCTGGCCTGGCCCAAGCCCAGATCGGGTTCACGGGCTTGTACACGCAGGACTTCAACGGCTTGGCCCAGTCGGGCACGGAGGCGCTCGAGGGGCGCGGGCCGCACGCCATCGAAGGGGTCATGGGCCACACCGGTGTCGAGGGCTGGTTTGGTGCGAATTTCGATGGCACCGCCGAGCGCACCGAGTTCAAGGCCCACGATGGCAGCCTGGCCAGCAGCGGCGGGCGCGGCATCATCTCTTTCGGCTTTGATGGTTCGAGCGAGCGGGCGCTGGGTGCGCTGCCCACCAGCAACCAGCGTAACAGCTTCGGCCTGGTCCTGCGCAACGACACCGACGCCGCGTACACGGGCCTGCGTATCCAGTTCACCGGCGAGCAGTGGCGCGCGGGCGACTTCGGCATCGAGAACGTCCTGTCCTTCTTCTATGGCTTCGGCGATAATCTGGAAGCCGCCACGACCAGCGAGCCCGCACTGGACTTCTTCTCGCCCTTTATCTTCGGCGGCGAGACTTCGCTGGACGGCAACGACCCGGCGAACCAGCAGGACTTCGACGTGACCATCGATCTCGACTGGGCCCCGAGCACCACGCTCGTCCTGCGTTGGAACATGAGCGAGGGCTCGGGCCAGGACAACGGCATGGGCATCGACGACCTGCGACTGGAAGGTATCGGCGGCGGTGGCACGGCCTGCCGGGCCGACATCGACGGCGATGGCAGCCTCACCATCTTTGATTTCCTGGCCTTCCAGAACCTCTTCGCTGCTGGCGACCTGCGCGCCGATTTCGACGGCGACGGCCAGTTGACCATCTTCGACTTCCTGACTTTCCAGAACGAGTTCGCCGCGGGCTGCTGATAGCCCACTGTCCCTGCATTGCACACCGGCCGTGCTCAGCGCGGCCGGTTCTTCTATATGCTGTGAAAGTTTCGGTTCAGCGGGCTTCGAGCAATCCGCCAGCGAGTTCGTAAGCCCCGCCGGGCAAGCTCAGAACGCTGGGCAACTCGCACGCCACATGCAGCGGGCGTTGCGTGTGGTTCGGGTCGAATACGGCAACGGCCAGTGGTGAAGCGTCGGCGATCACCAAGCCCGCGCCGGGCCCGGTACGGGCTCGCCGGATCTTGAGCACGCCATCCCAGGTACCCGCCCAGTCTCTGGCCGGTTCGATGCTTGTGCCGTCGAGCAGCACACGTGCGCCATCGCCGGGGTGCAGCACGAGTTCGAGTGTGATGGGAGCCAGTGCGTTCAGGCCCACAGCCTTGGGGGAGACCAGCCAGCACAGGCGCAAGCACGATGGGACCGTCGGCGTCCCACGCCTTGGGGCCCATCGGAAGGTCTTGCTGGAGTGGGCGGTGGTCATTGGAATGCAACCCGGTGTGTGGTGTGCGGAATCAGGAGATCTTGGCGAGCATCTTGGCGGCCACGCGCAGGCCCCGGCCCTGCGGGCTGGCGAAGCGCTGGCCCAACTGATCGACGGTCACGAAAAAGTCCACCAACTCGTCGAGCCGGTCGTTGTGCTCGGCCAGGTGGGCGAGGTCGCCCGCGGTCTTGCCTTTTTGCTTGACGCCCGTCAGGTCGCGGATCTCGTGCAACTGGGCGATCAGCGGCTCGACCTCGCGCTTCAATCGCTCGCGCACGATCGCCCGGAACATGGCCCACACGTCCTGCTCGGCCTGGAAGTATTCCTTGCGGTCGCCGCGCTTGTGGGCCTTGCTGACGATGCCCCACTCGAGCAAGGCCCGCAGCGACATCGACGCGTTGCCGCGCGAGATCTGGAGGCGTTCCATCACCTCGTCGGTGTTCAGGGCCTGCCCCGTGACGAACAGCAACGCGTGGACCTCGGCCATGGTGCGGCTGATGCCCCAAGCCCCGGCCATCTGCCCCCAGGCAGCCACGAAGGCGTCCTGGGCCTCGCGTATGGCCTTATCGGGCGTTGGGCTGGGGTTCGCGGGCAGGTCCATGCACCTGAGTATGGCATCTTTGGGGCGGATTGTCCAGCATTGCTTTCAAAAAATTTTGAAACTTTCCTATAGGATCGGCGGCATCTGTGTTGAATTCCACGCCGCATGTGAAGCTGGAACTGTCCGCGAAGTCCTTGGAACTACGATGGGTCATGTCCGCCGCCCCCCCCACCGCTCCTTCACCCCCCTACGCCTCTGCGGCCGGTCCTGCTGGCCATCGGGCCTTGGGGGCTGTCGTGGCGTTGGTTGGGCTGGGGCCCCTGCTCGTGGGGGCGGGGCTGACGCCCTCGGCCGACGGCCATGGCACGCACACGCAGATGGGTCTGCCCTCGTGCGGGTGGGTCATGGCCTTTGACAAGCCATGCCCGACCTGTGGCATGACCACGGCGGTGACGCACACGGCCCACGGCGACCTGGTGGGCGGGTTCCTGGCCCAGCCGGCGGGGTTTGCCTTCGCCTTGCTGGCGTCGGTGGCTTTCTGGTGCGGGCTGCACGGGCTCGTGAGTGGGGCGGGCACGGTCAAGATGGCGGGCGGCTTGTTCAAGGGCCGGACGTGGTGGATCATCGGTGGGATCCTGCTGGCCGCGTGGGCGTACAAGTTGGTCACCTTTGGTGGTTGAGGAGTTGCAGATGGCAATTGGGGTTTGGCAATTGGCAATTGGGAAGATGCGACCACACGGGCAATCTTCTTCCCATTGCCCATTGCCCATTGCCCATTGCCAGTCGATGGCTTGCGTGCCACCCGTGGTGTCCGGAATCGGTTCGTTGGCCCTCGCCCGATGCATGGCCTTGTTGCTCGTCTCCTGCTCGCTGGTGATGAGCGGGTGCAACATCGTGGGCTTTTTTGGAGCCATTGAGGCCGAACGTCGGCGTACCGGCACGATCAAGGTCGACGCGCAGTACACGGGGCTGGAAGGCCAGAGCGTGGCGGTGATCGTCGATGCGTCCCGAGACTTGCAAGCCGATGGACGCGGGCTGATCCAGGCCGTCCTGACCGAGGTGATCGCACGCTTGGAGGCCAACGGTAAGACCAAGAGCATCGTGCCGGCGTTGCAGATCGAGCGGGTGCTCTACGATGAGCCCGACCTGTTGGGCCGCACTTACGACGAGATCGCCCGTCGGTTTGGGGTCGATCGGCTGGTGGTTATCCAACTCGAGGAGTTCCGCCTGGCCGAGCCGGGCAATCTCTACGTGTGGTCCGGCCTTGCGGCGGCGGAACTGCTGGTGGTCGAGGCAGACAGTTACATAGAGGACGACGTTCGTTTCCAGGCGTACGTGACGGTGAAGTATCCCACGAAGGACAATACCACCATCGATGACATGCCCGCCGACGCCGTCGCTTTGGAGTTACTGCGGCGCTTTGCCAATCGCACGTCGTGGTTCTTCTACCGACACGACGAGCGGTATCAGGAATACCAGGAGTATTGAAGATGGCACGTCGCACTTGCTTGCTCTTGGTGATCCTGCTAGCGATGATCGCACTTCCTCTGGCTGGCTGCAACATTGTGGCACCGGCGTATGTCCTGATCAAAGGCCCGCCCAAGGTGCCCGCCGAACATCGGCTGGACACGCAAAGACCCGTGGCGGTGGTGATCGACGACCCCGACAGCATCGTGCCTTCGATGGGCTATCGGCGGGTGATGCTTGCCACGGTGCAGGAGAACCTGGCCAGCAAGGCCAAGGTGCGCGAGGTGATCGACGCCCGCGACACCATGGCCGTGCTCCAGCGCGACAGCGCCCAAGAGCGCATGAGCCTGACGCAGATCGGCCAGGCCATTGGTGCCAAGCAGGTGGTCTGGGCGAGGGTCGAGGGCTTCTCGCTGGCCGCCGACACCGGGGAGTATCGCCCCAATGCCCGGCTGCGCGTCAAGGTCATCGATATCGATGCCAACGGCCGATCCTGGCCCGAGGAGCCCAACGAGGGGTACGCCTTGAACGTGAACATGCGCGTGCGCACCGGGTTCGTGCCCAGCACGGGGCCCGAGCAGCGCAAGGCCATGGAAGACCTGGCGATTTATACGGGTCGGGCCATGGCCGAGCTGTTCTATACCGTCGAGAAGACCTTCAGCGCCCGGGCTGGTTCCTGAGCGGGCCAGCACAGCCATGAACCGACGCCCCTACCACATCGTGCACCTGGTCGAGGCCGACCATCCCGCCTTGCCCACGCCCGAGGGCGACACGGCCCTGGAGATGCTCGAGCGTGGGGGCGACCTGAGCGCCCTTGCGTGCGCCGCCATGCTCGACGCCCAGCCCGCTTCGCCGGGCGCCCATGTGCATGCCGTGGTGGCGTTGGGGGCCGCCCCCGTTGCCCGCCGTGCCGCTGCTCTGGGTGCCAACCCAGTCGCGCGAGTGCCCGTGCCCTTTGGCACGCCGCACGCCACGGCGAATGTGCTGCGGAAGGTGATCCAGCACACGGGCGTGCGTTTCGATGCGTGCATCGCCTGGAGCGCCTTTGCCGCCCGAGTCGCACGGCTGACCGGATTCGGGCCTGGCCGTGGCGACCTGGCTCCCCTGATCGAGGCCGACCCACACCGCCCCGACACCGAGGGTGGTGGCCTGGAGCGGCCCAACCGCCAACGCGAGGGTGCCGACCTGACCCCGATGGCCGAACAAGCCCTGCGTGCCGCTATCGCGCCCGCGCGCCTGCCTGTCGCATGTGAACCTCGGTCCACCATCGGCGAGCCGATGCACGTGGCGTTATTGGCCGACCCGGCACCCTCGGGCACGGCGAATCTTGCCTGGCGCGGTTCGGCCTTGGCGGCGGCGGCTTCGAGTCCCATCGTGCTGCGCTTGCCGGCTGGTTGTGCTGGTGCCCGTCGCGTGGGTCGGCTGCCAGCGGCCGACACGCTGTCGATCGTCGTCGATGCCGCTCCGTTGCCACATCGCCTCTCCAGCGCCAAGGCCGCGCTGGCGGTCTTTGGTCCACGCCCCTACCAGCACGCAAGCCCCGGGCTTGTGGCTTATGCATTGGCCTTGGGGCTGCCCGTCGTGGCCGATCTTCGACGATTGGCCGGGGGCCATCCGGCCTTTGCCAGTGGCGTTCCCGAAGGCCTGCACCCCGTGCACGCGTGCGCCCCTATCGAAATGGCCCGGGCGTTGCTCGCGGCTCTGGACAAACAACCCCGTGCCGGCACACATGGTCAGCCGGTCACGCTGTGCTAGCTCGTGCTCTGCCGGACTCTCCATGCGCCAGCGCGGAGTTGATCCGAATCCCAGGAATGCAGCGATGACCCTTGGGTTCGAGTCGAGGAAACTCGGTCGATCCAAGGCTGCATGCGTGCATGCGGATATAGCCTTAGCCACCAAGTGCCCGCACGCGTTGCGCACGGCTGCCGATGTCCGAGATCCGTAGACCGAAGTTTTCGCCCACTTTCACGGCCGTTCCGGTGCCCACGTCGCGGTTATTGACCCGCAGGCAGAGGTCCTGGTCGGCGCTTTTATCGACCTCCACGATCGTGCCGGGGCGAAGGGACAGCACCTCACCCACGGACATGGTGCGTTCGGCGAGCACCACAACCACGGGTACTTCCAATCGCAGGATGGTCTTTGCGTCACGCGGCACGCAGTGGGCATCGGTCAGAAGCCCGGGGCGACTTGAGCACGGGATGATCAGCCTTCGTAGCGTCCGGCAATGAGGCTGACGTTGTGTCCGCCGAAGCCGAACGTGTTGTTCATGGCGTAGCGGATGGGCATGGGGCGGGCCTTGTTTGGCACCAGGTCGATGTCGAAGCCCTCTTCGGGGTTGTCGAGGTTGATGGTGGGGGGGACCAGCCCCTCGCGCAGGGCGTGGATGCAACCGATGAGCTCCACGGCCCCCGACGCGCCCAGGGCATGGCCGTGGACGCTCTTGGTCGAACTCATCAACAACGTGCCGCCGGCCGACTTGCGGGCGTGGGTGCCGAAAACATCGAGCACGGCGGCCACCTCGGCACGATCGCCCAGTGGAGTGCTGGTGCCATGGGCGTTGACATACCCGATGTCGGCGGGGTTCAGGCCCGCGTCTTGCAGGGCCCAGGCCATGGCCTGTCGGGCGCCGCGGCCGGCCTCATCGGGGGCGGTGATGTGGTAGGCGTCAGCGCTGCACGCCCAGCCGACCAGTTCGGCCAGGATCGTCGCGCCCCGGGCCTTGGCGTGTTCCTCGGTTTCGAGGACGAACGCGGCCGCACCCTCGGCCAGTACAAATCCATCGCGGCTGGCGTCGAAGGGGCGGCTGGCTTTGGTGGGTTCCTTGTTGCCGCTCAGGGCCTTCATGGCCTGGAAGGCACCGACGCACAAGGGGGTGATGGCCGCCTCGGTGCCGCCGGCGATCATCACATCGGCCCGACCTCGGCGCATGGTCTCGACGGCCTCGCCGATGGCGTTGCCCGAACTGGCACACGCGGTGGCCTGAGCGGTGGCGGGCCCGCGCAGGCCATAGGCGATGGAGATGTTGCCCGCAGAGGCGTTCACCATAAGTTTGGGCACTGTCAACGGGCCGAGGCGTTTGGGCCCGCGTTCCAGGAGGAGCGAGTGTCCGTCTTCGATCGTGGAGATCCCGCCGACACCCGAACCAAAGGCCACGCCCGCCCGCTCGGGGGGCATTGTGGAGAAGTCGATGCCGCTGGCCTTAACGGCATCGGCAACGGCGGCCATGGCAAACTGGGCCGAACGATCGAGCCGCTTGGCCTCCCGCGGGTCGATGTACGTCTCGGGGTTCCAGTCCTTGACCTGACCGGCGACGTGGGCCTGCCATTGGCCTTCGTACTTGGCAAAGTCCTCGCCCTCGAGCGCGGTGATGCCGCTGACCCCATCGCGCATGGCACACCAAACCTCATCGGGGGTTCTCCCGATGGGGGTGATGGCGCCGATGCCTGTGATGACGACGCGCGGGGACTTTTGGCGTGGGTTCGGCATGGCGTGCAAGTCGCCGGACAAGAGCCGTCCGGCTGGTTACTCGATGCCGTGGGCCTGCTTGATGAAGTCGATGGCCTGGCCGACGGTCTTGATCTGTTCTGCCTGCTCGTCGGGGATGGAGGTCTCGAACTCGTCTTCGAACTCCATCACCAACTCGACCGTGTCGAGGCTGTCGGCGTTGAGATCCTCCACGAACGATGTCTCGCGAGTGATCTTTTCCTTGTCGGCGTGCATCTGCTCGGCGACGATGTCGATCACCTTCGCCTCGATTTCTGCTTCGGTCACCTGTTAGCCTCCGGTTGCCGGGGTCGAACGCCCCCCACTGTGGCACCCCCAGCGCGACGGGCCTGGGGGAGTCATGCTTATCCGTCCAGTCCGGCTTGGCCAGGGTGGCCTCGACCGACGCCCGTTCGGATAGCGCGATTCTACCCGCAGGCCAGCCCCCACGGCAACGCCCCCCCGACAATCACGCTCTGGGCTCGATTTCGCCCCGGTCCATTGCCGGAGGGCCGTTCTCGGGCATCGGGCTGTAACGGTTACGCCGCTGGATGGGCCTTGGGGGGTGCCGGGAGGCCCGGAACTTGTCCGGAGCCTCTCCCCGCGTGGTCGGGGGCCCGATCTGTACCCAGTCCGCCGGTGGTGCTGGCGGCCCGGTCCCTATGGCCAGCGGTCTTTCAAGGAAGCGGGGGATGACCATGATGCCCGACAACCCGGCCGACTTCAGCCACGAGGTGGCCCAGATCCTGCGTCGGCTCCAGCCCGAACTGGCCATCGACTCGATCCGCGAGGACGAACTGGTGATCGCCGGCCGCCGCCTGGACCTGATCAATCTGTACCGCATCGTCCGCCACGACCCCCAGCGGGGGGTGGAGATCGTCGAGCACTACCTCGAGCAACTGTTTGCCGGCGACCTCATGTTCGTCAACGCCATGAATTTTGACATCGCCCGCCCACGGATCATGCCCCGGATCCAGCCCGAGAGCATCTTCGAGAGCCTCAGCCGTCGGCTGGTGGCGCACACGCCCTTTGTCAACGGCGCGGTGGTGGTCTACGTGCTCGACCTGCCGCAGATGACCGTGAGCATCACCACCGAGCAGATCATCCAGTGGGGCGTGGACATCGAAGAACTCGAAACCATCGCCCGTGAGAACCTCGACCAGTACGCCCCGGACATGGACGTGCAATTGGTCGAGAGCCGTGAGGGTGGCATGGCGGCGATCCTGGCCGAGCAGGACGGCTATGACGCGGCCCGCCTGTTGATGGGCAAGTTGTACCACCGGCTGGCCCCCTCGCTGGGGGGCGACTTCCTGGTGGCGATCCCCGCCCGCGACATGTTCGTGGCCCTTTCGCGTGAGCCTGCCGAGTTTGTCCACCGTATCCGCGATCGTGTCCGCCAGGACTACGAACGCCTGCCCTACCCCATCACCGATCAACTCTTCTACGTCACCCGCGACGGCGTGGCGGGGACGGGTGAATCGAGGGCGGCGTGAGTGGGAGAGGCATCGGGCATCGGAAGAAAACGAGCGTGAGGTCATGGCCGCGCGGGAGCCGTTGGCGCGGGCATGCCCCCCGCCTCACGGCGAGGGCTCGTTGAGAACATCCTGATGCCTGATGCCTCTCCCTCTCTACCCTTCGCCTTGATCCTCCTCATCGATAACTACGACTCCTTCACCTGGAACCTTGTCCAACGCCTGGGCGAGGCTGCCCTCGCACGCGGCGAGGCCCTCGAACCGGGCATGGGCATGTTCGTCGCCCGCAACGACGAGATCACCCCCGACCAAGCCGCGGCATTGACCCCCACGGGTATCGTCATCAGCCCTGGCCCCTGCACGCCAAAGGAAGCCGGTGTGTCGGCGGCCATGATCGAGCGTTTTGCCGGTCGCGTGCCCATCCTGGGCGTGTGCTTGGGCTGCCAAGTCATGGCCGACATGGCTGGCATGAAGGTCTCGCGTCATGCTGTGCCGGTGCACGGCCGCACCAGCCCGGTCTGCCATGATGGCCTTGGGGTGTTTTCGGGCCTGCCCAGCCCGATGGTGGCGGCACGGTACCACTCGCTTGTGGTACGGGCGGCTGATATCCAAGCCCCGGTCGCGGGTGTCGATAGTTGGGCCATGGCCGCTTGGACCGACGAGCCTACCTCCGAGGGCGGCACGAGGCGGGTGGTCATGGGCCTGCGGCGGGTCTGGGCCGACCGGCGCAAGGCCCCGCTCGAGGGCGTGCAGTTTCACCCAGAGAGTTATCTGACTCCCGATGGGCTTTTCTTGCTGAGCAACTTTCTGAACATGGTTTCGCAGCACCGCGACGGCGCAGAGATTCCAATATCAAGTCAATAAAGCGGGAACAAACCCGATCCGTCGAGGTATACTCCCATGGATGGGTTGCTCGCGCGTCATTGCGATGTTGCTGGTCTTGGCCATGATTCTGGCCGGGCCTGTGGCACCGTTGATGGCCCGGGGTGGCGACAATTGCTGCGATGGTTCATACCCGACCCATTCGCCCGTGAGCGACGTTCAACCTGAGAGCCACGTGAGCTGTTGCAGCACGCGGGCCAGCGACACACCAGCCGAGGATCGACCGGCCTGCCCTGAGGAAAATCCCGGCGGTTGCGACTGCCCGTTGCCATGCTGCGCTGTTGGCAAGACCATGCCGTTGGCTCGTTCCGTGCTCGTGCTTGTTCTTCCTGACCATGAGCCCGAGGCCTTCCAGGCTACCGATCCCCAGAGCCATCCCTCTGAGGCCCATGTCTCGCTGATGCGTCCGCCGCGAATCTGAGCATCCGCGCCGTTCGTGCGCGCCCGTCGTGCCGATGGGACGCGCCGTTGGTCCACGCTCACCCCATTCGCGGAGCACACCACGATGCCTTTGCATGTTTCCCGTTGGCGCGTTGCGCCCTCCTCGGCCGTTGCCGGTGGAGTCGCCATAGTCCTTGCTGGCCTGCTGCTGTGGACGGCCGGCGATGCGTTCGTGCCGGCCACGCCGGTTCGAGTCGTGCCGGTGGTCTTTGATGCCTCGGCCTCGACGCAAGCCGCCCAACTCCGGGGGGCTTCATCTCCGCCGGGCCAGACTATCCAGGCACCGGGCTGGCTCGAGGCGTCGCCTTATTACACCGCGGCCAGCGCGCTGGCCGACGGCGTGATCGCCGAGGTGCTGGTGCTCGAAGGCCAGACCGTCGAGCGAGGCCAGCCCGTGGCGCGTCTGGTGCCCGACGACGCGAGGATTGCGCTGGAGGCGGCCCAGGCGGCGCATGAGGCGGCCCAGGCCCAGGTCTTGACCGCCCAGGCCGAACGCCGCGCCGCGGAGACCGACTGGGCCAACCCCATCGACCGAGAGCGGGCCGTGGCAGCGACAAGAGCCCAACTGGCCGAGACCGCCGCCCAACTCGAACAGCTGCCCGCGCTGGTCGAGGCCGAGCGAGCGACGCTGAAGCGATACGAGGCCGAGTACGCCCGCTCGGCCCGCGCGCAAGAGAGTGGTGCCACGAACGAGCTGGAAGTGATCGTGCTCGAGCAGCGCGTGGCCGGCCAAGCGGCGATGCTGCTGGCCATGGAGCGGCGCGAGGGCATCCTGCGGGCCCAGATGGATCGACTGAGCGCCGAGGCGCAGGCCGCGGAGCGCAACTTCGCCCTGCGTATCGACGAGCGCCGGCGGCTGGACCTGGCCATCGCCTCAGAGCAACGGGCCCGGGCCGACCTGGCCTTGGCTACGGCTCGGCTGGCCGACGCGCAATTGCGGTTCGAGCGGTTGACGATCCCCGCGCCCATCAGCGGTGCGGTGCAGCGCCGCCTGAAATCGCCCGGCGACAAGGTGATGCTGTCGATGGACGACCCGCATTCGTCGCACGTGCTGCACCTGTACGACCCATCGAAAATCCAGGTGCGCGTGGACGTGCCGCTGGCCGACGCCAGCCACATGTTCATCGGGCAGCGGTGCGAGGTTGTCGTCGAGGTATTGCCCGACACAGTGTTCGTGGGCGTGGTCGACCGCATCACCTACGAGGCCGACCTCCAGAAGAACACCCTCCAGGCCAAGGTGCGTGTGATCGACCCAACGCCGCTGCTGCGACCGGAGATGCTCACGAGGGTCAAATTTCTGCCCGCCGGCGGCGATCGGCCCGAAGCGCAGACGCCAGGGGCGGCGGTGCTCGTGCCTATCGAGGCCATCGACGATGGGCTGGTCTGGGTGGTCCGAGATCGCCGTGGCAGAGTGGGCCGCGCCTATGCGCAGGCCGTGGAAGTGGTCCAGCAGCAAGGCGCGTGGGCCAAGGTGCGGGGCTCGCTGCACGCCGGAGACCTGCTGGCCATCGGCGACACCGAACTGGTCGAAGGCGCTCGCGTGCGTTTTTCGGCCGACAAGACCAAGAGTGGGGGGGCGTGACATGACGCTGATCCATTGCGAACAACTCACGCGAGAGTTCAAGAAGGGCGAGGCCATCATCCGACCCTTGGACGAACTTGACCTGGACGTGCCCCGGGGCGAGTTTCTTGCGCTCATGGGCCCCAGCGGCAGCGGGAAGACTACCCTGCTGAACCTCATCGCGGGCATCGACCGGCCCACCCGCGGCAAGCTGGTCATCGACGGCGTGGACATCGCCGGCCTGGGCCGCAACAAGCTCGCTGCGTGGCGGTCACGGCACGTGGGATATGTCTTCCAACTCTACAACCTCGTGCCCGTGCTGACGGCCTTCGAGAATGTCGAACTGCCCTTGCTGTTGCACAAACTGCCCCGTTCGGAACGCCGAAAGCGCGTGCAGCAGGCGCTCGAGGACGTGGGCATCGCCGACCGTTCGGGCCACTTCCCCCGGCAACTTTCGGGCGGGCAAGAGCAGCGTGTGGCCATCGCCCGCGCCATCGTCACCGACCCCACCATCCTCGTTGCCGACGAGCCCACAGGCGACTTGGACAAGCCCTCGGCCCGCGCCGTCATGGAACTGCTGACCACGCTCAACGGCGAGCGCGGCAAGACCATCGTCATGGTGACCCACGACCCGGGGACCACGCGATACGCCACGCGCACGCTGCACCTGGACAAGGGACGGCTGGCGCGCGAGCATGCCGAACAAATGCAGGAGGCCCCGGCATGAACACGCTGAAGTTCCTTCCCTACGTCGCCAAGCAGGCCTGGCGTCACCGCGTGCGTTCGGGGCTGACGCTGCTGGGCATCGCCATCGCCATGTTCCTGTATACCGCTGTGCAGGCCATGCGCCACGGGGTGGAGGTTGCGACCACCGCCACCGCCAACGACACGACGCTGGTGGTGTACCGCAAGGACCGCTTCTGCCCGGTCACCAGCGAACTACCCCAGGACTACCAGCGCCGCATCGAGGCCATCCCCGGCGTGGTCTCGGCCATCCCCATGAAGGTGGTGGTCAGTAACTGCCGGACGAGCCTGGACGTGGTGACCTATCGCGGGGTTCCCAAGGACGATTTCATCCGCGAGCGTGGGAAGCGTTTCGAGGTGATCGACGGCAGCCTCGAGGACTGGAAGCGGCGCACCGACGCGGCCCTGGTGGGCGAGACGCTGGCCAAGCGTCGCAACCTGCGCGCGGGCGTCACCTTCGACGCCGCGGGCATCACGACCTACGTCGCGGGGGTCATCCGCTCGAAGGACCCCCAAGACCACAACGTGGCCTACACCGCGCTCGAGTTCGTGCAACTGGCCGGGCGAGACCGCCTGGGCATCGTTACGCAGTTCAACGTCAAGGTGCAGGACGCGAGCATGCTCGACCCCGTCGCCGAGGCCATCGACGACGAGTTCCGCCGGGCCCAAGACCCCACGCAGACCTTCGGCGAGAAGGCCTTCGTGGCGCGCATCGCCGACGACATCGTGGAACTGGTGGGCTTTGCCAACTGGCTGGGCATCGGCGCGCTCGTCGCCGTCCTGGCGCTGGTGGGCAACGCCATTGTCCTGAGCGTGCAGAGCCGCATCGCCGAGCACGCCGTGCTCCAGACCCTGGGCTTCAACGGGCCGCTGGTGGCCTTGCTCATTGTCGCCGAGGGCGTGCTCATCTCGTTGCTGGGCGGGGCGCTGGGCGCCGCCGCCGCGGTGCTGGTAGCCCATTTCGGCAGCTTCGCGCTCTCGGTCGAGGGCCAGTCCATCCCCATCGGTGCCAGTTGGCAGTTGCTGGCCATCGGCATCCTGGTGTGCGTGGCGCTGGGCGTGCTGGCCGGGCTCGTGCCCGCATGGCAGGCCTCGCGCCGCGAGATCGCCGCGTGCTTCCGGGCGGTATGAAGGAGTACTCGGCATGATCCTCCGCCAATTACCCTTCGAGTATGCCTACCGAAACCTGGGGCGAAGCCGGGTGCGGCTGTTGGCCAGCATCATCGGCGCCACGCTCGTCGTGCTACTGGTGCTCTCGGCCGCGGGGTTCGTACGCGGCATGCAGATGACCCTCACGCAGGGCCAAGGCCTGCACGAGAACGTCATCATCCTCAGCACGGGCAGCGAGGAAGCCCTCGAACGCAGCCAGATCGACGCGTCCGTCGCGGGCCAGGCCATCGCCAGCCTGCCCGGCCTGGTCGAGCGGGGCGGCGTGGTGTACGCGTCGCCCGAGATCAACATCGCCCTGCCCATCAACGCCGACGCCAGCGACACCACGCCCCGGCAGGCGGTCATTCGCGGCGTGCGGCCCGTGGCCTTCCTCGTCCATAGCGAGGTGGAGATCGTCGAAGGCCGCCAGCCCAGGGCCGGGCATGACGAGATCATCGTGGGCGCGTTGGCGGCCACGCGGCTTGGCCTGCCCGACGCTCGGCTGGCGGTGGGCCAGACGCTGCGCTTCGACAACCGCGACTGGACGATCGTGGGCCGCTTCCGCGCGCCCAACACCGTGATGGACGCGGAGGTGTGGATGCCCATCATCGACCTCCAGGTGGCGACCAAGCGCGAGGCCACGCTGTCGGCGGTGGTGGTAAGCCTCGACACCGCGACCTTCGCCGATGTCGACTTCTTTGCCAAGGGCCGGCTGGACCTGGAGATCACCGCCATGCGCGAGGCCGACTACTACGCCTCGATCAATGAGTTTTACCGTCCCATCCGCGTCATGGTCATTGTCACGGCGGCGCTCATCGCCATCGGCGGGCTGCTGGGCGGGCTCAATACCATGTACGCCGCCTTCGCCGCCCGCGTGCGAGAGATCGGCACGCTCCAGTCGTTGGGATTCACCCGTCCCGCCATCGTTGCCAGCCTCACGGAAGAATCGCTCTTTGCCGCCGCCATCGGCACGGTCATCGGCTCGGTGCTGGGCCTGCTGCTGCTCGATGGTTTGGCCGTTAAGTTTTCCATGGGCGCTTTTGCGCTCACGCTCGACCCGGCCGTCATGCTCGCGGGCATCGTCGGCGGGGTGCTTGTCGGGCTGGTGGGCGCGGTGCCCCCGGCCGTTCGCTGCTTGCGCTTGCCCATTCCCCAAGCGCTCAAGATGCACTGATCGCACGCTTCTCAAGGAGTTTTTGCCATGCGACACGTCCAGTATTTTGTCCCCGCCTTGCTCGCTACGGCATTGTTCGCGACCGCTTGTACCCAGGAAGGTACCGGCTCGCCTCAGGCTGCCGCGGCTTGGCGCTTGGCCACCATGCCCGAGGGCCCCGTGGGCGTCCGCCACGCCAAGGACCACGCCGTCGAGGGCGACACCGTGGCCGTCCGTGGCATCATCGGTGGACGCAAGGATGCCATCGGGAAGGACTCGGCCATCTTCATCATGATGGACCCGGATTTGGAGAACGCCTGCCTGGCCGACGACGACCACTGCCGCACGCCATGGGACTATTGCTGCACGCCCAGCGGCGACATCCAGGCCAACAGCGCGACGGTGCAACTGGTGGGTGAGGATGGCAAGCCCCTGGCTATCGACCTTGGCGCTTACGGCATCTCGCCGCTGGACGATGTGGTGGTGGTGGGCACTGTGGCGGCCCGTCCCACACCGCAGGTGCTCACGATCCGTGCGACGGGGCTGCATCGGGTGCGTTGAAGGCCGATAATGGGTTATGGCCCATGACCATCCCATCGCCCTTGCCCTTGCAGAACTGCTCCAGCGGCATGCTTGCGTCGAAGAAGGTGTCCTGGCAGATTACATTCCGGAGTTGGCACATGTCGATCCCGACTTGTTTGCCATCGCCGTGGCAACCGTCGACGGGCGCACGTTCGCCGTGGGCGACCATGGGGCGTTGTTCACCATCCAGTCGGCGTCCAAGCCCTTCACCTATGGCCACGCCCTAGAGTTGCATGGACGCGACCGCGTCCTGGCCCGCGTGGGCGTCGAGCCCACGGGCGATGCGTTCAACTCCATCATCAAGCTCGACGCGGCCAACCGCCCGCACAACCCCTGCGTCAACAGCGGCGCCATCGCCGTCACCAGCCTGCTGCGAGAACTGGACGCCACCACGAGCGTCAAGCAATTGCTCGACACCTTCAATCGATTCGCCGGGCGGACGCTGGGCATCGACCTGCCGGTCTTCACCAGCGAGCGCACGCACGGGCACCGCAACCGCGCCATCGCCCACCTGATGCTGCACTTTGGGATGATCGAGGGCGAGGTCGACCCCATCCTCGACCTGTACTTCCAGCAGTGCTCGATCCAGGTCACCTGCGCCGACCTGGCGCTCATGGCCGCCACCCTGGCAAACGCGGGGGTGAACCCAAAGACCGGGCAGCGCGCCATCGACGCCGCCTACGTCCGAGACGTGCTCACCGTCATGCACAGTTGCGGCATGTACGACTACGCGGGCCAGTGGGCCTACACCGTGGGCTTGCCAGCCAAGAGCGGCATCTCCGGGGGCATCCTGGCCGTCGTCCCGGGGAAACTAGGCATCGCCTGCTACTCGCCGCGTGTCGATCGTCACGGCCACAGCGTCCGAGGGCTGCGCGTGTTCGAGGATCTGGCGGCCAACTTCGCGTTGCATCCGTTCGAGCCGCAAAAATCGGCCAACGCGGGCGACATCGACGCGCTCTTCCAGAAACGCGACAAGGCCCACGCCCCGCCCCAGGCCTCGTTACTGGAAAGCCCGGCCAGTTACACGCCCGATCGCGGGCGAGCCCCCGAAGCGGGAGAGTGAATCTACCGCAACCCCGCCACGAACGCTCCGATGCGTTCCACGCCCTTGCGGATGTCCGCCTCCGAGCAGGTGTACGACAGGCGGACGTGCTCGTCGCCCCGCCCGCCAAAGGCGCTGCCGGGCACCATCGCCACGCCGTGCTCTTCGAGCAGCGCCTCGCAGAACGAGAGCGAGTCTCGCACGAGCGTGCCGCCCGCGCTCGTGCGGCCATAGAGCCCCGCCACGCGTGGGAAGGCGTACATCGCGCCTTTGGGCCGCGCGGTTTCCAGGCCCGCGATGCGTTCGAGCAGATCCATCGTCAGGTCGCGGCGTGCCTCGAAGGCGGCGCGGAAGCGGTCAATGTTTGAGGCGGATTGCTCGAGCGCTGTGATGATGGCCGGATAGACAAACGAGGTGATGTTGGTGATGGTCTGGGCCTGCACGCGCGCCATCGCGGGGATGAGCGTGCGCGAAAGTTCGCCCGATGCGGCCGCATAGCCGGCACGCCAGCCCGTCATGGCATAACTCTTGCTCAAGGCATTGATCGTCAGCGTGCGTTCGGCCACTTCGGGCATCGATCCCAGCGAGACATGCTCGCCCCCGTCGAAGACCTGTTTCTCGTAGATCTCGTCGGTCACCACCACCAGCCCCGGCGCGATCGAACGCGCCGCTTCGGAGAGCACCCGCGCGATAGCCGACAGGTCCTGTCGCGAATATACCGCTCCGCACGGGTTGCTGGGCGTGTTGATGACCACGATCCGCGTGCGCGGCGAGATGGCCTCGCGCAGCGCTTCGGGACGCAGCACGAACCCGTCCTCGGGGCGCAGGTCTACCTCGACCACCTTGCCCCCGCACATGCGGGCGATGGGGTCGTAACTGACCCATGCGGGCGTGGGCACTACGACCTCCCAGGGTTGGCCTTCGGGGCTGGCATCTCCCAGCAGCGCGAAGCACGCCTGGAAGAAGGCCGCCTTGGCACCCGGCACCACCACCACACCCGACGCGTCGACGCCCAGCCCGTTCTCGCTGCGGAGTTTCCGAGCGATGGCCTCTCGCACGTCGGCCGGGCCCGCCGCCGCCTCGTACTTGGTGCGTCCGCCCTGGAGCGCCATCATGGCCGACTGCTTGATGACCTCGGGCGTATCGAAGTCGGGCTCGCCCGCGCCGAAACTGACCACGTCCTTGCCCTGGGCCTTGAGGGCCTTGGCCCGCGTGGCTACTGCCACCGTTGCCGACCCCTCCAGGCTCTCGACGCGCGAAGACAACTTCACCCAGGACATGCCGGCCTCCAAGTTGCACCTGCCGGGCCAACCATACCGTGCCCGGCCTGCCGGAAACATACGCCGCTCGAACCCACGCCCGACCAAGGACCAACCCTCATGGCCACCATGCCCCGACCCGCGACCCCCGAATACCCCAAGGCATTCCTCGATGCCGCCGCCAAGGTCCGGATTCTTGGGCTGGACGTGGACGGCACCCTCACCGACGGCGGGCTCTACATCAACGAGGATCTTGTGGAGACCCGCCGCTTCTGCGTCCGCGACGGCCAGGGCATCGCCCTGTGGCATCGGCTTGGCTACACCACGGCCATCGTCACCGCCAGGCCCATGCGCGGTGCCATCAAGCGTGCCCGTGAGTTGGGTGTGGCCCACTTGTTCGACAGCGTGGAGGACAAGCGACGCACCTTTCTGGAACTGCTCAAGACCCTGGGCCTGACACCCGAACAGGCGGCCTTCGTGGGCGACGATCTCTCGGACATGCGGGTCATGCATACGGTGGGCTGCCCCATCGCCGTGGGCGATGCCGATTCGACCATCAAGGCCTTCTCGCTGTATACCACGACCGCCCCTGGGGGCCACGGGGCCGTTCGCGAGGCCATCTGGGCCATCCTTTCGTCCCAGAACAAGATCGATCAGGCCGTGGCTCTCTACACTTGACGATGCTCCGACCTCCCGACCACCGCCCGCGACGCGGCAACGCCACGCGACGCATCCTGATCGCCGTCGCCGTCGCTACCGCTTTGGTCGCGGTCTTGATCTTTATCTTCGCACAATCGTCGAATCGGCCCACGCCCGGGCCCCAGGGGCAAGACCTGCCGCCCGTGGGAGCAGACCCCGGCCTGCAACTGGGTGGAGATGGTCAGGTTGCCATCAACGTCGACATCGCCTTCCAAGACCCCAAAGACCCCAACCGCACCCAGGCCCGCCTGAACGCCCAGCAGATGGCACCCCAGGGGCCCCGGGGCTTCCTGGCTACCGCCCCGCGCATGTGGATCTATCAGTCTGCGGGACAGACCATCCACGTACAGGCCGACAAGGGCGACCTGACCATGCCCGTGCGCAACCAGCCGCCCGAACGCGGAAATCTGGCGGGGCACGTGCTGATCCGTCTGTATGAGGCCGGACAGGACACCAGTCCCAGGGCGATCGATGGTGACCAGCCTGCCACGATGCCCAGGGTCACCTTCACCACCTCGAGCCTGGACTTCAACGTCGAACTCGGCACCCTCTCGACCCGGCAGACCGTGCATGGGACGGCGGAAAACCTCACCTTTATGGTCCAGGGGCTCGACGCCCGGGGCAACCAGGTCACCAGCCAACTGGAACGTCTCGAAAGCCCCGGCGGCGGCACGGCGACCTACACACCACCCGCCCGAGATATGACTCGGGCCGCAAGCCCGGTCGAGCCAACCCCGCCCCCAGCCCAAGCCCATCCAGCCAGCCCGGCGCGCCCGGCAGGCCCCAGGCCCCAGCCCGCTGTTGAGCCTACCCCGCCTGTCTTCGAGCCTTCCGAGCAAGTCGAACGGGTCGAGCGGTACTACCACCTGCACATGCAGGACCGGGTCACCATCGTTCGTGACACGATGACAACCCAAGGCGATACGCTCGAGGCCTGGGTGCGCCTGGTCGATGACCGATTGCCCGAAGGAGCGTTTGCCCCATTGTCGGCATCCACGCCATCGGGCCCACTCGACACCACCGCCCGCCTCATGGCCGCTTTGCTTGCTTCTATCGAGCAGGAAGCCCGGCCCGGAGATGCCTCAGGCGATTCCTCGCCCATCACCCTCACCTGGCAGGGCCCGATGGTGGCTCGACCCCTGGCCGACCGCCCGCGAGAACTGGCCTCGGACGATCTGGCGATTCGCCTGAGCGCCCCCCAGACCGGCCTGGTCCGCTTGACCGACACGGGCATGGGCGCCACGGGCCACGCCGCCACGGTCGATTACTACCCTACCACCCAGCGCGCCATCCTCATGGGCCCGGCCGCCAACAGCGTCTACGTCACCGCCCCGGGCATCGGCGAGGCCCGGGGCATCCGTATCGAACTCGACCTGCTGTCCAACAACGCCGCCCTGGTCGGCCCAGGCCAACTCACCGCCATGGGCAAGGACCAGCAGGGCAGCATCGTCTGGGCCGAACGGGGCGACCTGGCCTTCACGCGCACACGCGACGACGCCGGCAAGACCACCATCGGCCTGCGATCGGCCAACTTCAAGGGCAAGGTGCTGGCGAATGCCCAGGATGCGCGGCTGACCGGCGACCGCCTCGATGCCCGTTTTTATGATTCGCCCGCGGCGTCCCCCCAGGGCAAATCGCCGCCGCCCTTGCTGCAACGCCTGGTCATCGAGCGCGAAGCCAACGAGCCCGCCACCGCATCGAGCGAACGCACCGGCACGCTCGCGGGCGACCGCATCGAGGTCGATCTCGCGCTGAACGAGGATCTCTCTGCCTCGCTGCCCAAGCGGCTGATTGCCATCGGCAATGTCAGCGGCCGAGGGCAGGACGCCACCTTTGCCGCCGACCACCTCGACGCCGACCTCTCGGCCACGCTCGACGGCACCAGGATGCGTACCGATGTGCTGCGGGCCATCCTCACGGGCAAGGCCTCCATCCGCGGGAAGGATCGGCAAGGCGCGCGCGTGGCAGCACAGGGCGAGCGCATCCATTTGCGACCGGGCGATCAATACGTCGAACTCCATGCGACTGACGGCCAGACCGCCAGCGCCACACGTGCCGGCACGACCATCGAGGGCCCGCAGGTGACGCTCGACGGCTTGCAAGGCAAAGCCGAGATCTTCGGCCCCGGGCAGATCACCCACGTCCTGCGCCGTGAGGGTCGCCAGCGTCCCAGCACGCTCACTCTGGCGTGGGACAACTTCATGCTCTTCGACGATGCCAAGGGCACGGCCGAGGCCGACGGCAACGCGCGTGCCACCATCACCGACGATCGCACCGAAGAAGACCGCATCGCCGCGGCCAATATCCAACTGGCTTTCGCCACGCCACCCCAGGGTGTTCCCGATCCGGCTGACCTCGACTTTTCTCAAGGTGAGCGGCAATTGCTCTGGGCACGGGCCGAGGCCGATCCTCAGCCGGGCAGCATGGTCATCATCGAGTCCCTGCGATACGCCCCCACCAGCGGCGGCAACCCTCGCCAACTCCAGTCGGCGTTGGTGCTGCTCGCTCCCGAGGTGCAACTGGACGGGCCGACAAGCGACCTGCTGGCCCAGGGCCGGGGCCGCGCCATCATCCTCGAGCGCCCCACGGCCACGCCGCTCGATGGCAGCACGACCACCCAGCAGGCCCAGAGCGCCATCACGCAACTCACGCGCTCGGGCGCAGGCCAGACCCTGGCCGACTGGCAAGGCGACATGCGTTTCGATCGCGCCGCCCAGCAACTGACGCTGCGCCGGGCCGTCCGCCTGAGCCACCGCGCCGGCCCACAGGCCACACAACTCGACCTCGATTGCGAGACGCTCGTGCTCACGCTCGAAGGGCTCGACCGGGCCCGCTCGGCCACGACCCTTCGCCGCGCCAACGCACAGGGTGCCGTCTATGCCGCCACCGACGAGCGTGAATTGGTGGCCAAGGCCCTGGACTACGACGCCGCCACGGGCATCTTGAACGCCACGGGAGACCCGATGGCTCCCGTCGTGGTCTTCGATAAGCGCAGCGCCCAGCCCGTGTCAGCCGCCGCCGTCCGGTGGAACCTGAACACGGGTGAGTTCACCATCACCCGCCCCCTGCCCGCCGGTGGCGCGCTGCCCACGCGGGGGCCATGAGCCAACGGACGATCCGCCGCCGTGCCACCGCCCTCGCCAGCCACGCCCACCATCGCCATCGTCGGGGCCGGTGCCGCGGGCCTGATGGCCGCCATTGCGGCTGGCCGGGCTTCGCATGAACACGCAGCGCCCGCGCGCATCGTGCTACTCGACGGCGCCGCCAAGGTCGGCGTCAAGATCCTCGTTGCCGGCGGCGGGCGGTGCAACGTCACCCACCACGCCGTCGACGAAAAGCAATACGCCGGCACCTCTCGCAACACCATCCGCAAGGTGCTCCGTGCCTTCGGCGTGGCCGACACGGTGGCGTTCTTCGAGGAACTGGGCGTCACCCTCAAGCGCGAGGACACGGGCAAGCTCTTCCCCACCACCGACAAGGCCCAGACCGTGCTCGACGCGCTGCTGCGCGAGGCCCAGCGCGTGGGCGTCGAACTCATCCACCCGTGGCGCGTGGCGAAGTTGGATAGGCACGACGGCGGCTTCTTGCTCTCGCGCGAAGGCACAGGCGAAGCCCTGCACGCCCACCGCCTTGTCCTCTGTACCGGGGGCAAGGCCCTGCCACGCAGCGGCTCGGACGGCGGCGGCTACACGCTCGCACGCTCGCTGGGCCACACCATCACCCCGCACGTCTTCCCCGCCCTCGTGCCGCTGGTCGTCGGGCCCGCGTCCGCGTGGATCACCCAACTCAGCGGCGTCAGCACACGCGCGGGCGTCGAGGTGCGCGGTGGTACGGGCAAGAAACTCGCCCAATTCGAGAACGACCTGCTCTGCACGCACTTTGGCCTCAGCGGGCCCGCGCCGATGGACGCCTCGCGCTACCTGACCGCCGCCCGCATCGAAGACCCCGGTGCCTCGTTGCACGTCGCCTGGCTGCCGGGCGAGACGTTCGAACGCCTCGACACCGCCTTGCAGGCACTGGGCCAGCGCACGCCCCTGTCCTGGTTGCGTGAGCGACTGCCCGAGCGGCTGGCCCGCGCCCTGTGCGAACGGGCGGGCGCCGACGCCACCGCGCCGGGGTCGCAATTGCCGCGCGAGGCCCGCCGCATACTCGCGCACATGCTTGTAGGCACGCCCATCGACATCGCCGGCGACCGCGGCTTTTCCCACGCCGAGGTCACCGCCGGGGGCGTGCCGCTCACCGAGATCAACCCCGCGACGATGGCCAGCCGCGTGTGCGAGAACCTCTGGCTGGCCGGCGAGATCCTGGACGTGGACGGTCGCATCGGCGGGTTTAACTTTCAGTGGGCGTGGGCGAGCGGGTGGATCGCGGGACGGAGTGCGGCTGGCGGGTGAGGCGGCTGGTTGGTATGCTTGGATTCCACGAAGGGAGTACCGAGCATGAACGTTGACAAGGCGTGGATCGAAAAGGCCATGGGTGCCCTGCGGGCGGTGCCCGCGCCGCTGAAGAACGAGAAGCAAGGCGAGGCATTCCATTCCGCCCTCGCCCAACTCCAGGATGAAGCGCCTGAGGACGAGTCGATCCCGGCAATAGCCTCGGACGCGACGGCCGAGATCGTGCGTGTCATCAATGCGACGGTTGGCACAAAGAAAGCCGGCGACGTGGCCGGCAACATCCTTTTTGGGATGAAGCTACTCGGGCTGCTAGGCGAACGCTCGGGCGTGGATTGCATCCTCCGGGTCGCCCGCACCGGCTTCGTGGCCGACAACTTGTTCTGGACGATCGTGTTCGATCCGTTTGGCAATGGCCACCCCGAAGCGGATCGGCTCTTCGTTGAGCTGGCCGAGCCGCTCCCCCACGAGTTCATCGCCATCGCTTTGCTCGACGCGGCGAACGAGGCCTGCCGGCAGGGTAACGCCGAGCGTCATCCCTTCGATTCCGACGCGGGCGTCGCGCGATTGCGCGATTATCTGACTGGTCAGACCGACAGCTACGCGCACAGCGCGTGCGGAGCGCTGCCGTTCGTCAGCCATGCCGAGCGCGAAACTCTGTTGGAACTCGCACGCAACCACGCGGACGACGGCGTGCGCATCGAGGCCGCGTGGGTTCTGGCGAAGCTCGGCCGGCAGGAGGGATTCGACACCATTGCCGAGGCATGCCTCGACCGTAATCGGGCCATGCAGGCAATGCACTATCTCGAGGAACTGGGACGCGAAGACTTGGTGCCACCACCGGCGCGCGACCCCGACTTTGTCACCATGGCGCAGATGTGCAATTGGCTGAGCCACCCCAACGAGTTCGGCGAAGCGCCTGATACCATCGAGCTGTTCGACAAGCGCACGATCTACTGGCCGCCCACCGACGACACGCGCGAGATGCGGATCTTTAAGTATCGCTACGAGCCCAACGGCGACTGGCGCGAGGAGGCCGAGGAGGGCGTGGGCATGGTCGGCTCGATCACCTTCGCGTTGTTCGGCGACACCGACCCGAGCATGGATCCGAAAGACATCTACGGTCGCCATTGCTGTTGGGAACTTCGCATGAACGAGGACGGTCGCATGCCCGAAGACAGCGACAGCGATGCGGAGGTTGGCTGGCGGCTGATCGAGGCGGGGTCGTGACGATTCTTTTTCGAACAACTTCGACCGATCCACGAACACATTGAACTCCAGCGCGTTCCCTGAGGGGTCGCAGAAGAATATCGTCGCCTGCTCGCCCGGCTTGCCCTCGGAGCGTACGTAGGGCTCGTTTCTTCAGAGACGTGGGCCACGATCTGGTGGCCGAAGAAGTCAAAGTCGATCCAATGGTCGCTGCTGCGGCCCTCGCTGCAACCCAGCAGCCCGCTGTAGAACGCGCGGGCGACCGCAAGGTCGTGCACCGGGAACGCCAGGTGGAACGGGTCGGGCATGGCTCAGCGTCCTTCCGTTTCGATATCGCCGGCGAACCGCCAGCCGGCCCGGTGGTCCTCGTCGATCTCGTCGCCCCGCAAGATCGCCCGCAGCATCTCCACCGGGATGGGTCCGTGTTGCAGCACCGCGTCGTGGAACTCGCGCTCGGTCATGCCGCCCTTGGTCACCAGTTCCTCGTGCAGCGCGACGAACTGCAACCCGCCCAGCATGTACGCGGCCTGGTACAACGGCGGGTAGTCGCCATTGACCGATCGCCGGACCTCGGCCGTCGCGTTGCGGCGCATGTGGCCCACGTTCTCCACGAGGTAGTCCACCGCCTCGCTCGCGGTCATCTCGCCCAGGTGGAACTTCAGGCTGAAGACGATGCGCGCGCAGCGGTGCATCCGCCAGAACAGCATGCCCACGCGGTCTTCGGGGCTCTGGGCAAAGCCAAGATCCCACAGCCGCATCTCCCAATACAGCGCCCAGCCCTCCATCCAGAAGGGCGTGTAAAACAGCGAGCGGTGCGTGCGGTAACGGTCCATCATGAAGCGTTGCAGCCCGTGCCCGGGGATGATCTCGTGGTGCACGACCGCACGCGAGAAGTGGCGGTTGTTGCCGCGCATGCTCGCCAGCTTGTCCTCGTGTTCCATGCCGCTGGTGGGATACGACACGAAGATCGTCTCGCCGCCCAGAAAGTACGGGCTGACCTTCTGCCGCTCGGGCGACATCATGGTCATCCGCCAGGTGGTCTTGGCCAGGTCGGGCACGGTGATCAGGTCTCGCGCTTCGACGAAGTCGATGGCCTCGCGCACCATGTCCGCGATCATCGCCGGCTGCTCGCCCGGCTCCACGTGCCGGTCGCGCACGTGCTCGAGCGCCGCCTTCCAGTCGTCCCCAAAGCCCAACTCGTGCGAAGCCTCCAGCATCCGTTCCAAACACCACGCGAACTCGCGCTGGGCGATGTCGATCAACTCCTCGGGCGTGTACGCGATCATCTCGTGCCGAAGCATCCGCAGCAACACATCGCGCCCCACCGGGTCGCCGATCACCGGGTCCTCGTCGGCGGTGATGCCCGCGACCTTCTCTCGCAACGCCTCGGCGTGCTTGCGCAGCGCCTCGGCGCACGCCTGGTAAGGCTTCTCGCACCACCACGAGAACAGCGGGTCGTAGCCGTTGTAGAACGAATACCACGAACGAAGCGACCACGCCAGGCGGTCGAGCTGCATGGCCGCCCGGCGCGCCAGCACGCGGTCACGCTCGCTCTCGGCCTTCTCGAGCCCACCGGTGACGGCGCGGATGCGCGGAACCAACTCGTTCAACGTCTCGGCCGCCCGCCGAGGATCGATGGCCTCTACCCGCCGATGCGCCTCGAGCATCGCCACGATTGGAGCTGTGAAGGGCACCAACGGCTCGATCTCGGCCAGTTGCGCCCGCGCATAGCCGGCCTGATCGATCTCGAACCGCAGGCGCTCGCGTAGCAGCACGTACTCGGCCCGGTTGTCCACGTCCAAGGCATCGAAATCGACCTTCTCCAGCCGATCGAACCACTGTCGATGGAACGCCTCGGTCTGGTCGAGCGCCGCCGGCGACATCGGCGTGTCATGGAACCGCCCGACATTGCCCAAATCGGCCCGATACCGCTCGATCAACCCGGCGGAGGGCGCCAGCGTGGGGTCGGGGTCGGCCAGTGTCAACGCCAGCAAGAGGGCAGCAAGCATTGTGTGCATCATGGGAGACATGATACCAACGAGTTGCTGGAGACCGCCCTGTTCGATTTCAAAAGCAACAACGCCCGGGCAAAATCCCGGGCGCTCCATACCAAGTGCTGCTCTGTGACCAAGTCTAATCGGGGTGACAGGATTCGAACCTGCGACCTTCTCGTCCCGAACGAGACGCGCTACCAAACTGCGCTACACCCCGGTGGCCGACATGGTACGCCGTCGGCTGGGCGTGGGCTATCGGCCCGGCCGCAACAGGCGTGCGTCGGCACCCTGGGACCAAACGAGGGTCGTCAATTTTGGATCCGCGGCTCCACCAGATACACGTTATCGTCCACGCTGCCCGCCCGCCCATCGGGGCCCACCGAGTAAAAGTACGGCCGGCCGTTGGTTGTCATCCCGCCATCGGCGTCGTTTCGGGCCGGGTCGCGGCGGATCTCGGCCGGGTAATACGCCGAAGCCGGGGCTGGGGCCGGGCCCAGAATATCGGCCACACGCTCGGCCGTCCGCCGCACACCGTGGAACGCTGGATGCACGAATCGAATGGGCTGGCCCCAGGCGTCGATCACGGTCATGAGTTCGGGTTCGGTGCTGCCCGGTGCCGGATCGGGCAGGCCGGCCGTATAGCGAAACAGCCGATAGTTGCGAGCGTCGAAGCCGTCGAGCAAGCTCGAAACACCCTCAACGCGCCGCGCCTCGGCAAGGAACAGCCCGACGCTGTTGATGATTCGGTCGTTGTTGTTATCCCAAGCGTCGGCCAGGGGCATGTGGAGGATGGTGCCGGTAGGAGCCCCCTCGGGCTGGCGGGGGTCGATGATCGAGCCCGGGGGCAGACGGTCGGTCGTCTGCTCGTAACTGTTGAGGACCTGCTCCAAGGATTTGAGCAGGTCCTTGGTCTGCGTGGCCTTGCCGCCCTCGATCACGCGCCCGCCGACGGAAAGGCCCACCGCCACAAGCACGCCGATGATGAGTACCACCATCAGCAGCTCGATGAGCGTGAATCCGCGCGTGCTGTTCTTTGTGTCGTCCAAATGCACTGCCTACCCCTCCCGCGTTCTGGATGTTTTTTCCAAGAGCAAGTGCACGGGCCCATCTTCCCGTGCCTGCCCGAGTGCGATCGTACAGCCCCACAGGCCGCCGGTGGCCAAGCCAACCATAATCCCATCCGCAGGAAGGGCCCTGTAGGTTCGCATGACCGAACAAAACAATATCGGCCGATACGGATGCATCGGCCCACACCCAACCCGCCCTCGGTCGGCCTCCCGCCGGCTATGGCCTGGCGGGGGTCTGGCCCGGCCTGGGGCCCACGGGCCGCTCTCGAGGGCCGCCGACCATCGGCCCCAGGCCCGAGCGAGGCTGGGACAGATCCGGGCCGACTTTGATCTTGAAGATGTAGTCCGTGACGCGGGTGCGGACGGACTGCTGCATCTCCTGGAAGAGCGACGACCCTTCGCGCTTGAAGGCGATGCGTGGGTCTTGCTGGCTGAAGGCCCGGAAGTTGATGGCGTCGCGCAGCTGGTCCATCTGGTACAGGTGGTCGCGCCACTGGTTGTCCAGCGCTTCGAGCAGCACCATGCGCTCCAGGTGGAGCATCTCGGCCCGCAGCAGTTCCTCGACGCGCCCGCGCACGACTCCCTCGCGTTGCTGCCCACGCAGGCCGCGCATCCAGTCGGGCACGCCCACGCGCAGGTTGAAGCGTTGCTTCAGGTGCGCGTCGAGCGTGTCGTCGTTGGGACACCCCAGGGCGTCCCTGATCTCCTTCTCCAATCGACCCGACTCGACGAACTCGCGTGAGGCCTTCTCGACCTGCTTCTGGAGCGCCGCCGGGTTGGTCTTGCGCAGCGTCTCTTCGTTGAAGCCCAACTGGTAGCGGCGGTTGGCCCATTCGGCCAGCTGTCCCAGCGCCTCGCCCGGGTTGGTGCGCATCAGGTTCCGCGTCACGTTCATCGCAAACTCGGCCGGGTACAACACCTCAAGGTCGTGGTAGATCTCGCGTGCCTTCTGCTTGATGTAATCGTTGGCCGAATCGTCTTCTTCGCGTTCGGCCCGCAGGATGGCGTCGACGTCCACCTGGAACCCGAAGCGGTTTTCGACCCAACGCGCCAGCTCATAGGCGCCGTAACTTGGCTCGGTGAAGCGGTCCAGGCCGGCCAAGTCCGAAGATTCGATGCGCGCGTGCGCCCGTTCCACGAGCATGTCGAACACGTGCCGGCGTTCGGCCGCGCCGCCCTCACGCAGGTCGGCCGCGTTGAGTTCCACGCCGAACCGGCTCTTGGCCCAGTTGACCAGACCAGCCGAATCAAAATCGACGCGCACCTCCGAGCCTTCCATGGGCATGTACTCGCCCAGGGTCAGGTCGATCATCTGGCGAGCGTCTTCTTTGGCTTCCCGGCGGATGGCCTTGTCCATCTCCAGGGCATCCTTCCCGCGCAGGCGGTCGGGCTGCACCGAGCAGTCCAGCTGCTGCTTGGCATACTCGGCCGCACACTCGGCGGGATAGTCCTTGTTGAGGTACTCCTCGCACGCCTCGTCGATCACGCGATCGATGTAGTCGAGCACAAGGCCCTTGACATTGCGTCCCTCGAGCACGCGCTGGCGCAGGCCATAGAAAAACTGCCGCTGGTGCTCCATCACCTCGTCGTACTCCAGGATGTTCTTGCGGATCTGGAAGTTCCGCTCCTCGACCTTGCGCTGGGCGCGTTGGAAGCTCTTGCTCAGCCAGGGGTGCTCGATGGCGTCGCCCTCCTTCATCCCGCCGACCTTCGACAGGAAGTTCTGCATCGCCGCCCCGGCAAACATCTTCATGAGCGGGTCCTCGAGGCTCACGAAGAAGCGTGTCGATCCCTGGTCGCCCTGACGACCCGACCGCCCGCGGAGCTGGTTGTCGATGCGGCGGCTCTCGTGCCGTTCGGTGCCGATCACGTGCAGCCCGCCCATGTCCTCGATGTCGTCGAACCAGCGGATACTGTGCAACAGGAACCGCCCACAAGCGTCCAACTCGGCCATCAGTTGATCGCGTGAGGCACCCTCGATCTGCTTGGCCGTCATGTACGTATGCCCCGCCGCCCACCGCCGGAGCAAGGCAAGCTCGACCTGCTCGAAGGGCATCTGCTCTGCATCGCGTTTGCTGATGCCCTTGTCCTTCAGTTCGGTCTGGGCGATCTTGCGGAAGACATTCTCTCGCAGCTCCGCCTCGCTGGCCTGGGGGGTCAGCTCGCGCGAGGCGATCCCACGCCGCAGCCAATGGTCGAACAACTGCTCGCGAGAACACTTGCCCAGCTTGATGTCCGTGCCGCGGCCGGCCATGTTGGTGGCGATCATGACCGCGCCCAACTGCCCCGCGTTGACCACGATATGGGCCTCGCGCTCGTGCTGCTTGGCGTTGAGCACCTCGTGCTTCACGCCGTGCTTGCGCTGGAGCATCTTGCCCAGAAACTCGCTGCGCTCCACGCTGGTGGTGCCCACCAGGATGGGCCGGCCCACGTCGTGGAAGGCCTTGATCTCGTCGACGATGGCTTCCCACTTGTCCTTCTCGCGAAGGAACATGAGGTCGTCGAAATCCCGACGAACCACCTCGCGGTTCGTGGGGATACTCACCACGTCCAATCCGTAAATGTCGTTGAACTCCTGGGCCTCGGTGTCGGCCGTGCCCGTCATGCCCGCCAGACGCTCGTACATCTTGAAGAAGTTCTGGATCGTCACCGTCGCGACCGTCTGGGTCTCCTGCTTGACGGGTACCTTCTCCTTGGCCTCCACCGCCTGGTGGAGCCCGTCGCTCCACTGCCGGCCGATCATCGGGCGGCCCGTGAACGTGTCGACGATCACCACGCTGGGCTCGGCCTGGCCGGTCTGCGGGCTGGGCACGTTCATGATGACATAGTCGCGGTCACGCTCGTACACCACGTGCGCGCGCAGCGCCTGCTCCATCAGGTGGGGAAGGTCCATGTTCTCGTCCACGTAGAACGAGCCCACGCCCGCCTTCCGCTGGGCCTCGGCGATGCCCTCGTGCGTCAGGTGCGCCTGCTTGCGATCCGGCTTCACCTCGTAATACTGCTTGTGCTGGTCGCGCTCGGACTCGAGCGCGGGCAGTTGTCCACGCAGTTCGGCCAACTCGGCCTGCATGCCCTTGGCCGCTTCCTTGTCCCGGGCCGTGCGGATGTCCCCTTCGAGCGCCTTGATCCGGTTCACCGCCTCCTGCACCTTCGCGTCGGCCTGTGTCCATGGGCGGTTCAGGTCCACGAGATGCCGGGCCAGATCGTCCGCCTGCTCGTAGCGTGGACGGTCCTCGTGGGCCGGACCGCTGATGATCAACGGCGTGCGTGCCTCGTCGATCAGGATCGAGTCCACCTCGTCCACCACGGCGAACTCTCGCCGACGCTGCACCTGCTCGGCCACCGACCGCTTCATGTTGTCGCGCAGGTAGTCGAACCCGAACTCGCTGGTCGTGCCATACACCACGTCGCAGCGGTACATGTGCCGCTTGATCTCCTCGGGCTGCATGTGCTGGGGATGGATGGCCCCCACGGTCATGCCCAATGCATGGAAGAACGGGAACGTCCAGTCGCGGTCACGCTGCACCAGGTAGTCGTTCACCGTGACGACGTGGATCTTGAGCCCTTCCACCGCCGCCAGGCACGTGGCCAGAGGCGCCACGATCGTCTTGCCCTCGCCCGTCTTCATCTCGGCGATCTTCCCTTGGCTGAGCACCATCGCGCCGAGCAACTGCACGTCGAACGGACGCGCCCGGAACGGCGGGCGACTCTCGGGATACAACCCGCGCACCGCCTCGTAATATGCCGGTGGGATCTCCACGCGCATCCACCCGGGGATTGGCTCGCTCGAGCCGAGGAACTCGTCTTTTTCGTCGGGCACGGCCCCTTGCGGCGGCTGGCCCATGAACGTACGAGGGATCATCAACGGCAAAGCGGAGGACTGCCGCACCAACTCGTCGTGCATCGCACGCATCGGCTCATCAAGCCGAGAGGCATCGAAGCCATGCTCGGGGTTCAGCGTGTTGCGGATGCCCACCGAGCGATCCATCGCCTCACGAGCCACGGCGAAGACTTCCACCAGCAGCGCGTCGGCCTTCTCGCCGTCCTCGATACGCTTGCGGAACGATCGGAACCGGGCCCGCAAGGCTTCGTCGGTCAGCGCTCGTGTCTGGTCGTCCAGCGCGTTGATCTGGTCGACCTTGCTGGTGTACTTCTTGACGAAACGCTCGTTGCGCGTGCCGATGATCTTGCTCAGCACGGGCCCGATGACGGGGATGCCCTGGTTACCTGCCATGATGAAACCTCTCGTCGTTGCCGCGCCGGTGGCCGTGCGATCAGGCGCACGCCGCGACGCCCCGGAGGGGTGGCTGCTGTTGGATGGAACACACACGGGCGAATGAAGGGCGAACGCCGGCCGCCCGAGCCTGCGTCACGCGAGCCGGATCACTTCAACCCAAGGCAGGTGGTGGCAGATCCAGCAGCAAGAACAATCCGAAAGCGGCCACAATGGCAGTCGTTCCCGCGAAGGTCGCTGGTTCAGCGTGCGAGCGGGCGGAGGAAACAACAGGCACGCCCGCGTCCGGGAACGTGGCGCACCCAAGCAGGCCCTCCACAAGACGACCCAGACCCACCACACTCGCTCGAGGCAACGGACGGCCATCGAACGCCACCCGAACACCGGGCGAAGTGGACCGCATCGCAGCGTCAGCCGAGGCAAGCACCACCAGCAACGCCGCCAGCGCCGCGAGCGAGACCGCCCGGCCGCCGACAAATGTTCGTGCTGTGTTCGCGCTCTGCATCATTCGTCCTACGGTCACATTCCATCCGGGCTGGCCAGATGCAAGACCTTGCCAGCAAGCATAAGTATCGGCCCGCCGGGGGCAACAAGCAATCACCGCGCCATCTTCATCGGCGTGGGGGCCGCCAAATGACCGATATCCAACGCACCGTTCGACCGGCAGGCCCGAGGCACCAACGATGCAATCCACCATGACCGATCCCGTCGACACGCATACCCGCCGACTGCTGCCCAATACCCGAAATGCCATCACCCACAAGTTCTCCGTGGGCGGGCACGAGGGCTACCTCACCATCGGGCTCTACGACGACGGCAGCCCGGGCGAGGTCTTCATCAAGATGGCCAAGGAGGGCTCCACCATCAAGGGCATGGTCCAGGCCTACTGCCGGGCGTTGAGCCTGGCCCTCCAGTACGGGCTTCCGATTGAGGAGGCGGTGGTCCGCTTCAAGGGCATGCGCTTCGAGCCCATGGGCCACACGAGCAACCCCGAGATCCCCGAGGCCACCAGCCTGGTCGACTATGTCGCCCGCTACCTCGACCTGCACTTCGCGTCCAAACGCTGAACAAACACCACCACTCACTGCCCCAGGTCGGGCCACAATCCCTCAAGATCGGGCGACAGCGGGCGGCGGATGCCGTTCTCGTTCAGCACGTCCTCGATCGATCCCAGGATGTCCGTCCGCCGGTACACCAGCCTGTCGGCACCAAGGTCGTAGAACTCAAAAATGATGAAGCGCTCGTCCGAAGCCGACAGGTCGCGCAGCGTCTCCACCAGGTGCCGCAGGCTGGTGATGGTCGTGCCGTTCACGCTCTTGAGCGTCGAAAAGGCGGGGATCTCGTATGCCAGGTTGATGCGATGGTTGAGCAAGCCGCCGGCCAGGATCACATACTCCGGTACCGGAGCATCGGGGTCCTTTCCCGTGTAGGCCCGGTCCACGATCGGGCTGCGGCGCATCGCCAATCGATCCAGGCTCAGCCCGTAGGCATGCCGCTGGTACACGGGCGTAAACACCAACGGGCCGAACACCAGGTAACTGGGATAGGTGTTGTCCAATGCTTCGAAGAAGTCGTCGTTGCCATACACCACGGGCGAACGCACCTCGATCGTTTCGCCCCGGCGCAGCACGCCCAGCGTGATCGTGCCGTCGTCATTCAGGCCGTGATGGACGAAATACTCGAAGTACAGGCGCAGGTCGTCGGTGACGCTCACCAGCCCCTGGCTGTCGATGGCGCGACCGGCGATGCTCGTCACCACGTCCCAATTCTCGAGAGGGTTGCCCTCAACGGTGCCCGACACCACCATGCCGTCGTGACTACCACGCAGCCCCAACTTCTCGCGGATGCCCGGGTTTCGTGTGTTGTCGAAGGTCTCTCGCAGGAAGGCACGACCCCTGATCTGCCCATCGGCGGCGTCTTGAAGGAAGAGCCGGATCTCTTCATTGGGGATGATGTACCCGATGTTGTCGGCCTGCCGGATGCCGCTGAAGGTCAGCCCGACCACTCGCCCGCCGACGGTCACCGGCCCTCCCGAGTTGCCCGGATTCAGCGCCGCGTCGACCTGGATGCGCAGGCCCAACGTGCCGGGCTGGTACGTCACGAACTCGATCCTCGACACGATGCCCTCGGTGATCGAGAGCTCATCGCCGCCCATCGGATACCCGTAGGCGTTGGCCTTCTCGCCGATGTTGGGGAGGTCGGCGTCCAAGGCCGCCATCGGCATCCCCTCGATCGCGTCGGCGTCTTCGAGTTCGAGCAACGCCAGGTCGATCCCGGTGTTGCGCGCCACCACCCGGGCCGCCAGACGCTGGCTGGTCAGATAAGGCTGCACGAAGATCTGCTGCCCATACTCCACCACGTGCGCGTTGGTCAGGATGCGCCCGCCTTCGATCACCAGCCCAGAGCCCGTCGAGTTGCTTGGTTGCTGACGGGTCCAGGGGCGCGTCAGGTCCGGGCTGCGAGAGGTCGTGAAGATCTTCACCACCGACTGCCGAATGTCGCCCGCGCCCGTTGCCACGCCGTCCACGCCCGCCTGGCCCTTGGCTTGGGGCGTCCAGAATGACAGCAGAAGCATCAAACAGGCAACCCATGTAAACGTCCGAATAACACTGCCATCCTGTGTAACCACGGTACTCTCCTGGGGGGACAATTCCTGGCACGGTCTCTGGACCGAGGACCGTGTCAGGTTAGAACCCTCGCGCGCAGCGCGCGCAAAGGCCCTTCTCCAGGCTAACATCGGCTTGCATGGCCACATTCATCGTTCTCCAAGACGGACAACACCTGGGACCGGGCCGTTTGGGCCTGACCCTGCGTGACCACGGCTTCCGGCTCGACCAACGCCGGATCGACCTGCAAGGCGAGCACGCCATCCCCATGGATATGGACGGTGCCCAGGGCCTGATCATTCTGGGCAGCCCGGCCGAACCAACCGCAGACCTGCCCTGGATCACCCGGACGCTGAACCTGATCCGCCTGGCCCACGAGGCCGAGATGCCCGTCATCGGGCTGTGCATGGGCCACCAACTCATCGCCCGTGCTCTGGGCGGCACGGTCGAGAAACTGCCGGCCACCAGCCTGGGCTTCGAACCCGTGGAACTGACCGTGGCCGGCCAGACCGAGACGCTGCTCGCGGGCATCCCATGGAAGGTGCCGATGTTCCAGAGCCACGACTTCCACGTTTCCAAGGCTCCGCCCGGTGCCACGGTGCTGGCTCGCAGCGCCACCACGCCCGTCGAGTGCTTCAAGGTGGGTATCCGAACCTTCGGGTGCCAGTACCACTACGAGTTCGACCGCCCGGGCATCACCCGTCACGTCGCCACCCTTGGCCGTGGGCTCTCACTGGACATACTCGAGGCCCAACTCGACGCGCACTACTCGATGTTCGCCCGCGCCAGCGATCGGCTGTGTGTCAACCTGGCCTCCTTCGCGGTGCCATTCGACCGGCTGCTGGCGGTCTGAGGCCGTGGCCCGGCGAGTGCCCCCACGCCCCACGCGCCTGACCCTCGACACGCCCGAGGATTACGACCTGCCCCGAGACCTGTGCTCGTACGGCTATTTCCTGCTCGAACCGAACGACTGGGACCCTGCCAGCGGCACGTTCTCCACCGTCCTGGCACTCGAACACGGCGCGGCCGCGATCACGATCACACAGAAGTGCCCGGGCAAGCCACTCTGCGCCCGTGCGGATCGCACCCTGACGCGATCCGAGATGGCCCAGGCCAGGACCATGCTGTCGAGAATGCTCCGCTTGGATGAATCGGCCGAGTCCATCGCCGCCTTCCACGCCGTCGACAATCGATGGCGAGCCAGCGGCCGAGGCCGACTCATGCGTTCGCCCACGCTGTTCGAGGACATGGCCAAGACCATCACCAGTTGCAACGTGCAGTGGCCGGGCACCATCGACATGAACGCCGCCCTGTGCGCCCGCGTGGGCTCGCCCGCCACGGGCGGACGGTTCGCCTTCCCCGCGCCCGAGCAGTTGGCCCGCAAGCGTGCTCCTTGGCTCCGTTCGCGCTGCCGTGTGGGCTATCGAGACCAACGCCTCATCGACCTGGCTCGCCTGTTCCTCAAGGGCCATATCGACGAGGCCTGGCTCGAAGACCCCGCCACGCCCGACGAGGAAGTCCGTCGATTCCTTCTCGACCTGCCCGGCATCGGGCCCTATGCCGCCCACAACATCATGCAACTGCTCGGGCGCTACGGCTTCCTCCCCCTCGACACCGAGAGCGTGCGCCACGGCACCAGCGTTCTGGGCTTCACCGGCGACGACAAGCGCGTGCTCAAGCAGGTGACCGCACACTACGAACGCTTCGGCCTGGGCCCGGGCGGGCAGGCCTTCCGCAGTTACTGGCTCGATTTATGGGCGTACTACGAGAGCAGCCGCGGCCCGGCCCACACCTGGGAGAAACGCACGACCGGACGCACGTTCACCGCGGCTCAATTGAGGCCCGATCGCAAGGATTCGACCCTCAAGGATTCCCCATCATCCGGCGGTACGACTCGCGCATCGCGCTAAAATTACGGTTGAAGGAGGCCAAAAACATGACCCAAGCCACCAACACCGAGATCGACGCCACCATCATCGCCGGGCTCAACAAACTGCTCGCCGACGCGGCGGTCTTCCGCTACAAACTCCAGAACTACCACTGGAACGTTCGCGGCCGGCAGTTCTTCGACTTGCATAAGCAGTTCGAGACGCTCTACACCTCGTGGACCAAGCACCTGGACGACATCGCCGAACGCATCCGCGCCAAGGAAGCCTCGCCCCTGCCCACGCTGGCGCGCTGCCTCGAGCACACCCACCTGGCCGAGGAAGAGGGCACCCCCGACGACAAGCAGATGATCGAACGCATCGTCGCCGACCTGCTCACGATCCACAACGCCGTTCGAGAGGTCATCGAAGACGCCGACGATGCCGGCGATCGGACCACGGTGAACATGCTCGACGACATCGGCGACGAGATCGAAAAGCGCGTCTGGATGTTCCGCGCCTGGCACCAGGGCGCTTGAACACTGGAGCCTTCAATCCTCGCGCATCGCACCAGCAATCTGCCGGAGCGTCTCGGCCCAAAGCCCCGCCTCGGCGTGCAGGTCGTCCTCAAGGATGTCGGCTACCGTTGACAAATCATCATCGCCCACGGCACGCTTGAGCGAATCGAGGCATCGCGACAGGGCCTCGGTGCGCTCCACAAGACACCCCGGCGCGAGGAACGTTTCCAGCGGCTGACCCACCGCCAGGCCGCCATGCACGATGGCCTCACGCACCGCCTGCCAAGTGGCCAGCAACTGGGCCAGCGCCGCCATGGCCTGGCCCACCTCGCCCTTGTGGATCATCGCCGCACACGCCTCGTGCTCCTCGCGCGAGCCTTCCATCGCATCGGCCGCGTCGAAGAGCGTGACCCGTACCAGCGACAGTGGGTCGGCGCTGGTCATCGCCACGTGCTCGCCCGCCATCGAAGACATGTTCGGGGCGTCGAGCACCGATCGGTCCAGGGGACATCCGTCGATGGCCACCTCGATGACGATGCGGCCCTGCTCCTGGGCCGCCGTCGCGGCCGCTTCGATCGCCGCCGACAGCGTGGGTTGTGCCAGCGTCAATTCCCGGCCGTCCAGCGTCGCCTTCATGCGAGCCTCCTTCACGGTGCCGGCAGGTCCAACTGGGCCACCACCGGCGCATGGTCGGAGATCCCATCGGCAGCATCGCGGTCGATCCAGCAATCCAGGACCAATTTTTTCGCCGCCGCGTTGGCCAGCAGGTAGTCGATCCGCCAGCCCCGGTCCAAAGCCCGGGCCTGCCCTCGGTTGCTCCACCAGCTGTAAGGCCCGTCCACATCGCCGTGCTTCTCGCGGATCAGGTCGTGCCAGCCGCCCGACAGCAGCCCGCCCATCCACTCCCTCTCGTGCGGCAAGAAGCCGCTGGTGTTCTGGTTGCTCTTCCAATGGAAGATGTCCCGCTCGGTGTGGGCCACGTTCAGGTCGCCGCCCAGCAGCACGGGCGTCCGCTTGCGACGCAGCGGCTGGGCCCAATCCCCAAACCTGGGCATCCACTGGTCCTTCACCGCCTGGCGATGCTCGCCCGAAGAGCCCGAGGGCAGGTACACGCAGGCCACCACCAGCCCGCCCAGGTCGGCTGTCAGCAACCGCCCTTCCTCGTCGCCTTCGCTCGGGCCATCGTGCAGTCCATACACGACCCGCCTGGGCTCCACGCGGCTGAGCAACGCCGTTCCCGAATACCCCGGCCGATCGGCGGGGTTCCACACAACGTGGTAGCCGCCGGATTCCAGCAGCGCGCCGGGTGCCTGCTCTCGCATGGCCCGTACCTCTTGCAACAGCACCACGTCGGCATCGATCGACGCGAGCCGATCGCCCAGCCCCTTCTTCCAAGCCGAGCGGATGCCGTTGATGTTCCACGTCGCCACGCGCATGGCCCAGTATATGGGGCGAGCATGGCAGGCCTCATTCGCGGTCGTCTTCGAGCCCCAGAGCCTTCATCTTCTTGTAAAGCGTCGTGCGGTTAATGCCCAGATCGTCGGCGGTCTGCTGGCGGTTCCAGCCGTTGGCCTTCAAAGCCTTGAGGATGATCCGCCGCTCGGGCTCTCGCAATGCGTCGGCCAGGGACATCGGGACCCAGGGCGTTTCTTCCTCGTCCGCAGTGACACGAAGTGTTGCTGGTGTCAGCGGGCCCGTGGCGTTCTCGACCACCTGCGGAGGCAGATCGTGCACCTGGATCGTCGGGGTCCTTGTCAGCACCGCCGCCCGCTCCACGATGTTCTGCAACTCTCGCACGTTGCCCGGGTACGCATACCGCCGCAACGCGTCCATCGCCTCGTCGCTGAAACCCAGCAGCGCCTTGCCCAACTCGTCGGCGTGGCTCTTGAGGAAGTGCTCGGCCAGCATGGGCACGTCGTTCAAACGCTCACGCAGCGGCGGGATCTCGATCTTGACCACGTTGATGCGGTAGTAAAGGTCTTGCCGGAACGTGCCGGCGGCCACCAGGTCCTCCAGCGGCTGGTTGCTGGCCAGCACCACGCGCGTGTCGACCTCGATGGTCTCGTTGCTGCCCACAGGCTCGAAGCGGCGCTCCTGCAACACCCGCAGCAGTTTCAACTGCATGCCCGGGCTCGCGCTGTTGATCTCATCAAGGAACAGCGTCCCTCCGTCAGCCGCCAGGAAGCGACCGGCCTTGTCGGCGTGCGCACCCGTGAAGGCACCCTTGACGTGCCCGAAAAGTTCGCTCTCCAGCAGCGTCTCGGGAATCGACCCGCACGAGATCTCTACGAAGGGCTTATCGCGCCGCGGGCTGTTCTGGTGGATGGCCCGGGCGATCAGGCTCTTGCCCACCCCGCTCTCGCCGGTCATCAGCACCGTCGTCCGGCTGGGTGCCACCGCCTCGATCAACTCGAAGATGCGTTGCACGCGGTGGTCGCGTCCCACGATGCCCTCGAGCCCGTACCGTCCGGCCAACTGCTGCTTCAGGCGCCGGTTCTCGCTGAGCAACTTGTGCTGGCCCAGCGCCCGCTCGAGCGACACGCGCAGCTCGCTGTCGACCACCGGCTTGGTCAGGTAGTCGCTCGCGCCAAGCCGCAACGCCTCGACGGCCGACTCGATCGTGCCATAGCCCGTCAGCATGATCACCGCCGCGTCGTGCTCCTTCTGGATGTGGGCCAGCAGGTCCATCCCGCCCATGCCCGGCATCGACACGTCACAGATCGCCAGGTCGTATGGGTGCGGCACGCGGCTGGGACCGTCGGTGTGCTGCTCGGCCTTGGCCAAGGCTTCGAGCGCTTCGGCCGCGTCGAAGGCCGTCGCCGCTTCGTACCCCTCGCGCACGAGGAACTCGGCCAGGCTCTCGGCGATGATCGGGTCGTCGTCGACCACCAGCACCTTGGGGCAGGCAACACCGGGCTTGACAGGTTTCGTCACGGTATCAGGGGACATCGCGGCCTACCCGACGCTCTCGGCACCACGATCTTGCGGTACCGGGTACCGCGCCCGAAGCACGGCCCCGCCCTCTCGGCTGGGAGAAAGTTCCAGCGTGCCGCCCAGGTCTCGCGCCACTTCGGCGCTGATAGCAAGCCCCAGGCCAAAGCCCTTGGATTTGCTCGTCACACCCGGCTCAAAGAGACGGCTTGCCGGCAGCGAGACGTCCAGCCCCGCACCACTGTCGCGGATCTCCAGCACCACCACCGGGCCCGCGTCCTCATCATGCTCAACACGCACCAACAGGCTCACGCGGCCCGGTCGGCCCGTCCGCTGCACCGATTCGATCGCATTGCGCAGGCCGTTGAGCAGCAGCGGGTACACCGGGCCAGCGGGCACCTCTTGCGCGCCAGGGTCCAGTTGGCCATCCAGGTGTGCCAACGCCTCGGCGGCCATCGGGCCGACGACCGCCAGCGCGTGTTCAGCAGCCTCGGCCAACGAGATCGGCTTGCCCCGGGCCACGGTCGGAGAACCCGCGCCGCCTGCGGCACCGCTCAAGGTCGCGTGCAGGATGTCGCACATCCGCTCCATCGCCCGGTACGCCGTGATCACGTTCTGGCGAACACCCTCGAGCTCCCGGGCAGCCACGGCGCTCAGCTCGGCGTCCAGCGACTGACGGGCCAGTGCCAACTGCCGCATCGAACCGTCCAATAAGTTGTTCAAGTCATGAGCAAGGCTCGTGAGTTTGTCGGCCACGGGCACCATCCCCGGCACGCCGGGGGAGGGGCGGCCCTGCGGCTTTGCGGGTCGTTTCGACGGGTCGTTGTCGCGATGATGCTCCATCGCATCGCTCATCGGCACGCCAGCACCCAGGGCTGTGTTGCTTTTCAGCAACACCGATGCGCGGTGCGTTTTCGGACGTTGCAGGCGATCAACACCAGAAAGAAAAGCGCAAAAGACGCGCGTCGCAATCACGACAGACCCAGCGCCTCCGCGTCCCGGTCGCTCAGCAGCCCGCCATCGCTCCTCGGACGCACGGTGCCATCACGCTTCCAGGATCGCTCGCATCGTTGCTCGCTGCGCCGGTCGGTCACGACGACCTCGGCACCTCCGGGTGACACCGACACCAGGCTCACGCCCAGCAGGTCGGCCAGATCAACGGGGTCGAACCCATCCAGGATCCCATCGCTGCTTGGCAGCGAGACCCCAGCATCCAACGGGTTGTCGATGCCCAGGCCGCCCTTGTCGGCGGGCCCTCGGGCCTGCTCGATGGCCGCCAAGGCCTTATCGCGCATGTCCATCACCCTGGGCCAACGCGCGTCGGCCCGCACGCCCGTGGCACCCAGCGCCGCCTCCAGGTGGACACTGGCCTGCACGTCCTCGTCCGGCACGCGGCGCAGGGCGCGATAGGCCTCGTCGGCGGTGTGCGGAAGGATGGGCGCCAGCAGGCGGCACAGACCGTCCGTGACGTGGTGCAACACCGATTGCGTGCGCCGGCGACGCGGGGCGTCCTTGGGGTCGCAGTAGAGGCGGTCCTTGATCGCCGCCAGGTATACCGCGCTGAGCGTGTCGTTGCAGAACGCGTACAGCCGGGCGTGCGCCACGCGGAACTCGTACCGCTCGTACGCGGCCAGCACGTCGCGGCTGAGCTCCTCGAACTGTTCGAGCGCCCAGGCGTCGATGCTCGTGCCGGGGATGGCCTTGAGGTCCACCATCTCGGCGGCGTCGAAATCGCCCAGGTTGCCCAGCATGAATCGCAGGGTATTGCGCACCTTGCGGTAGGCCTCGCCGGCGATGTTGAAGAACTCGTCGTCGACCTTGGCGTCGTTCTCGTAACTGAGCGAGGCCACCCACCAGCGCAGCACGTCGCTGCCATACTTGGTAAAGAGCGCTTCGATCGTGTCGCCCCGGCTCTTGCTCAGCTTCTGCCCGTCCTTGTCGACCATGAACCCGTGCGTCACCACGGCCTTGTAGGGAGGCACGCCCACCGACCCCAGCGCGCACGCCAGGCTCGACTGGAACCAGCCGCGGTGCTGGTCGCTGCCCTCCAGGTAGAGCTCGACGGGGAACACGCCCAGACGCCGGCGCATGACGGCGTTCCACGTCGCGCCGCTCTCGAACCACACGTCCAAGATGTCCTCGCCCTTGCGCAGCGTGGCCTTGTCCAATCCCTTCAATGCCTCGGGAAGATCGGCGTCGCTTGCAGGGTCCCAGCCTTTGAGCAACTCCGCGGCGCTCTTGGTAAACCACGCGTCGCTGCCGTGCACGCCAAACACCTCGGCCATGTGCCGCACCAGCGAAGGCGTCATGACCGCCGTCCCGTCTTCCGTATGGAACGCGGGGATGGGCAGCCCCCACGCCCGCTGGCGGCTGATGCACCAGTCGGGTCGGCTCTCCAACATCCCGCGCAGGCGGTTGCGGGCCCACGCGGGGACGAAATGCACGCTCTCTGGATTGCTCGCGTCGACCGACCACAGCGCCCGCTCGCGCAGGCTCCTGGGCTCGTCGCCATCGATGCTGTACTTGCCGTCGATCGCCACGAACCACTGCTCGGTGCAGCGGAAGATCACCGGCGTCTTGCTGCGCCAGTCGTGCGGATAACTGTGCGTGAACACCTCGCTGTGGAACAGGTGCCCGCTGTGGCGCAAACGCTCGGTGATGGCGTCGTTGGCCTTCCAGATGCTCTGCCCGCGAAGCCACTCGGGCGTGCTGTCGTCGTACACGCCGTTGCCCAGCACCGGGCAATAGATAGGAAGCCCCACGCGCTTACCCGTCTCGTAGTCCTCGGCGCCATGCCCCGGCGCGGTATGCACCAGCCCCGTGCCGTCCTCAAGCGTGACATACTCAGCGTCGTACACCGTCCAGCACGCGTCGGAGCACTCCTGCCCCGTGGGCGTGGTGTCCAGGAACGGGTGGCGATACTTCAAACCCACCAGCGAAGCGCCCGAGGTCGTCGCCAGCACGTGGACGTCCTCGGCCTTGGCCGCCTTGGCAACACGCTCAAGCAACGCCTCGGCGACAACGGTCAGGTTGCCGTCGATGCGCGCCAGCGCGTACGTGAACTTCGCGCCTACCGCCAAGGCCAGGTTCGCCGGCAACGTCCAGGGCGTGGTCGTCCAGATCATGAAACTGGGCGTCTGGCCCGGCCGATCGGCGTCGGAGATGCCAAAGGCGTCGTAGACCTTTTCCTTATCCGCCGCCTCGAAGTCGACGAAGACCGAGGTGTCCTCACGATCCATGTACTCCAACTCGGCCTCGGCCAGGGCCGTCTCGTTGGCGATGGACCAGTGGACGGGCTTGAGGGCGCGGTACACCAGCCCCCGCGCGCACAGGTCGGCCAACACCTCGGCGACGGCCTTCTCGAACTCGGGCTGGATCGTCAGGTAAGGGTGCGCATAGTCGGCCAGCGTCAGCAGCCGCACCATCTGCGAGCTCTGCAACTCGACGTACGTCCGGGCGTACTGCTCGCACTCGGCCCGCACTCTGGCGCGACGCTCCCACGCGTCCAGGCCCTCAAGTTCCTTGATCTTCTTGCTCTTGATCAGTTCGCCCATGACCTTGTGCTCGATGGGCAGGCCGTGGCAGTCCCACCCCGGCACGAACGGGCAGTCCTTGCCAAGGAGCCCCTGGCTGCGGACCACGAAGTCCTTCAGGCACTTGTTGGTCAGGTGGCCCAGGTGGATCGACCCGTTGGCATAGGGCGGCCCGTCATGGAAGGCGAACTTGGGCGCGTCCGAGCGCTGCCGGCGCAGCTTCTCGTATAGCCCGGCCTTCGCCCAGCGCTCCAGGCTCGCCGGTTCGTTGGTCACCAGCCCCGCCCGCATGGGAAAGCCCGTCTCGGGCAGGTTCAAGGTCTGGCGATAGCGGTTCTTGTCGGCTTTGCCCGCAGGGTCGGGCTGACTGGCATGGCTCTTGGGGGCTGGCCGGGTCGATTCGGTCATGGGGCACGCTCCGCGTTGGCCCGTGCGCCGGGTCTCCGGTCGCCTGGGCAGTGAGAACATGGATAGCGATGGTACGGAGAAAGGGGGACGGCTTGGGAAGCGCAAGCCGCTCGGATCAGGCTGGCCCCTCAACGGGGCGACATAATTCGACGCACTGCGGGCGTGGTGGCCATGCACAATCCTAGACAACCCCCACGAGGCAACCTTGAGTGGTGAGGACTTGTGTGGTCCGGTCTTGTGTGGTCGGGCGAGCCGCACGGACGATACCACAGCCGCACGCCGACCCGCACCCCGCCGGGCCGCTATCTTTCGCAACCCCGGTACCGCCCCGGAGACCGAATCGAGGACCATGGCCGAGCAACGCCGCACGAGCCCGGACCTGGAAGCCCACGCCGACCTGGGCCGATCGGAAGGGCTGCGCCGGGCCCGCATCCTGCCCGCCGGCCTGCGGGCGATGGCCTTGGGAGAGGCCCTGCCCTGGCTCGACGAAGCCGACCAGCGGCGGGCGGCCGCATGGCTCATCCGCCGGGCGGCTCGGGGAGAGCGTCTCACGCCCGTGGCCAACACCATCGCCCGCCTGGGCCGCTTGGTTTTCGGCGGACACGCCCAGCCCGCGGGCGAGGAGGCCGTCTACCAACTCGCCCGGCATTGGCACGCCGTGCCCGAAGGCATGCGTCCCGCCGCTCTGGCCGTCGGCCCCCAGGCCCGATGGCTGCGGGCGATCGATCGGGCCGCCCGGCACGACGACCCACGGGCCCGGGCCGCCGCCGCCGAACTGGCGGGCCTGGTGGGCTCCTTAACGGCCCTGCGGCTGACCGCGCCAATGCTGGCCGACGAAGACCGGGGCGTCGCCCAGGCCGCCGAGCGGGCGCTCGTCCGCGCCACCGGCAAGGCCGCCGAGATCGACTCGAGCGTTTCCGCCTTGGAAGGTGAGTCGGCAACCGCCCCGGTCGAAGGCGTCGAGTCGGTCATCGCGCTGGCCGTGGCCAACTTTGACCAGCACCGCCGCTTTGGTGTCCTACTCAGCGCCATGACGCTGCTGACCGAGGCCAACGTGTCGGCCGGTCGTCGTGGGCTTGGCGGCCCGCTGGCCCAGTGGCTCGCCCAAAAGCCCACCAGCCAGAGCAAGGGGGCCCATGCCGCCCTGCGAACCGTCTTACGAAAGGCCGACATGCCCCTGGCACGGCAGCGGGCCCTGGCTTGGATCACCCTGGACCACCTCGCCCAGGCCGCCAGCGATCGACTGGCCCGGGCCAACACCCCCGCCGAGCACGAGGCCGTCCTGGAACGGGTCCATCTCACCCGTCGGCGTTTGCGGACCAGCCGGGTCGCTTCGCTGCACGCCAAACCCAAGGTGCGAGTGTCGAACAACGGTCAAGACCCCGACGCCACGCTGCCCCTGGATTGGCCCGAGGCCTGCCCCGTACCGAGCGAGGCCACCATCGAGCGGTTGTCGGCCCAGGCCCGCGCGGGCCTGCCCGAATGGCTGGCGGCGCTGGGCGTCGACCGCGCCACCCGGGCCCGCGTGCTCGCGCCAAGGCTGGGCGACGACGACCCACGCGTGCGGCTGGCCCTCGTCCGAGGCGGACCGCCCACGCTCATCGAGGACCTCGCTTTTGACCCCCACCCGACCATCGCGCGGTCGGCCGTGCTGCGACAGAGCACCCTGGGCGACCCACTCGAAGCCATCCCCGCCGCCGGCCAGACGCCCGATGTGCGACTGCGGGCGCTGACTAGGCATCCCGACGCGGCGGTACGTGCTCTGGGCCTCCAGGAACTGGCCCGCCTGGGTCTGGGCCCCTGTGGCCCCTCGGCCGCCTGCGCCGCCATGGCCGCCCTGAAGCGCACCGACGCCGACGCGCAATGGCTGGTGCGTGCCATCGAGCAAGGCCAGCCCGGCGAGCGTGTTGCCGCCATCGCCCTGGCACGCCGGCTGGGCCTGCCCGCCAGCAACGAGCACGTCCGCGGCGCCCTCCTGGCCGCCGTCCTGGCCGCGGGCCCGGCCGGTGGGCTCGGCGAGGACGACCCCAGGCAGTTCATTGCCGCCACGGCCCTGCGGGCGCTGTCCTTTGCCCCCGCACCCGAAGCCGGCCGGGCGATCCTGGCCGCCTGCCGATACCCGGCCCCGCGTGTGCGGGCCAACGCCATCGAGGCCCTGGAAGACCGCCGCCGCCGGGGCCTGAGCGACACGCCCGCCGAGCACATCGCCGACCTGGCCTTGGACGACCACCAGCGTGTGCGGGCCAACGCCGTCCGCAGCGGCCTGGTGGGCGTGGAGGCCAAGCCCGACCCGGCCGTCCGACGCGCGTGCGAGAACGCCCTGCGCGCCATGCTGGGCGACGAACGGCCGGCCCACCGCGTCTCGGGGCTCTGGGTGGCCTCGCGCGTGCTGCGGCGTGGGCCCGAGCGGGCCCTGGGCCAACGATGGACCGACCTGGCCGCCGTCATCGCCGACATGGCCCGCCACGACAGCGACCCCGCCGCCCGTGCCCGGGCCGCGGCGTGCTTGGGAAGCCTCGAGGCCGAGGCCCGCCAGCGTTGGCGCAAAGCCGAACGGCAGAAGGAGGCCGTGGCATGACCCGCTCCATCGTGCTGCTCTGTCTGAGTGTCATGGTCGTCGTGGTGTGCCCGGCACCGCTCCATGCCCAGGAGCGCATCGAGCGCGGGCCCATCGAACTGATCTTGGAAGGCGCCCCCACGACCACCGGCGAAACGCCCGCCGCCGCACCCGTCGCTTGGCACGAGCGGCTCACCCCCGCCGTGCGCCTGGGCATCATCGTCGTGGCTTTGGGCGTGCCCACGGGCGTGGTCGTGGCCGGCCGCTTCTGGAGGCGGCTGCCCGCCAGCGAGCGGGCCCTCGTCCTGCTGTGCCTGGCCATCGGCCGTGGCCGCGGCTTCCGCCATCGGGTGCGATCGCTGGCCGTCGCCAAGGGCCCGGGCGGCAGGCCCATCACCCCCGTGGCCATGATGCTCGCCCCGCGCGCCTTCGACGCCGCCCTGACCAGCGCCAACCACGCCGAACGCGCCTACGGCCAGCCCCTGCGGCACGCCGTCCACGGCTTCCGCAAGGGCTGAGGGCGGCTGTTCCTCCACTACTATACATGCTACGAAAAAGCCCCCGCGATGGGGGCGCGATGGGGGCGCGATGGGGGCGTAGGTGCGGCTCGCGTGGGGCCCTAGGCCTCAGGCCCCGGCGCCCACCGGCTTGGCGGCGGGCTTGGCGGCCTTTTTGGTCCGCAGCCAGTCGCCGCTGAAGGCCTTCAGGGTGGCGTGCAGCTCGGCGTCGATCTCGTCGGTCAGCTTCCGCTGGCTGTCGATCTTGTCCCACAGGGGCTTGTAGCTGGTGTGGAAGGCCTCGAGCAGGTCCTTCTCGAAGCGGCGCACGTCCTTGAGGTCCACCTCGTCCAGGTAGCCGCGCGTGCCGGCGAAGATCGACACGACCTGGTCCACCACGTGGAAGGGGGTGAACTCGGACTGCTTGAGCAGCTCGACCATGCGGGCCCCGCGGTCGAGCTGGTTCTGCGTGGCCTTGTCCAGCTCGGTGCCCAGCTGGGCGAAGGCCTCCAGCTCGCGGTAGGCCGCCAGGTCCAGGCGCAGCGAGCCAGCAATCTTCTTCATCGCCCCGATCTGGGCGCTGCCGCCCACGCGCGACACCGAGATGCCCACGTTGATGGCCGGACGCACGCCGCTGAAGAACAGCTCGGGCTCCAGGTAGATCTGCCCGTCGGTGATCGAGATCACGTTCGTGGGGATGTACGCCGACACGTCGCCTTCCTGCGTCTCGATGATCGGCAGCGCCGTCAGCGAGCCCCCGCCGTTCTCGGCGCTCAGCTTCGTGGCCCGCTCCAGCAGGCGGCTGTGCAGGTAGAACACGTCGCCGGGGTAGGCCTCGCGGCCGGGCGGGCGACGCAGCAGCAGCGACAGCTGGCGGTAGGCCACGGCCTGCTTGCTCAGGTCGTCGTACACCAGCAGGGCGTGCTTGGGCGTCTTGCCGTTCTTGCCCTGCCACATGAAGTACTCGCCCATGGCGCAGCCCGAGTAGGGGGCCACGTACTGCATCGGCGCCGGGTCGCTGCTGCTGGCGTTGACGACGATGGTGTACTCCATCGCGCCGTGCTTCTTCAGCTTCTCGACCACGCCGGCGACGGTCGACTCCTTCTGGCCCACCGCCACGTAGATGCACACCACCGCGTCGGGCGTGCCCCAGTACTGCTTCTGGTTGATGATGGCGTCGATGCACACGGCCGTCTTGCCCGTCTTGCGGTCGCCGATCACCAGCTCGCGCTGCCCGCGGCCCACGGGGATCATCGCGTCCACGGCCTTGATGCCGAACTGGAGTGGCTCGTGCACCGGCTGGCGGTCGGCGATGCCCGGGGCGATGATGTCCACCTTGCGGTACTCGGCGGCCTCGATGGCCGGCCCGTCGTCGATGGGGCGGCCCAGCGGGTCCACCACGCGGCCCAGCAGGGCCTCGCCCACGGGCACCTCCAGCAAACGCCCGGTGCTCTTGACCAGGTCGCCCTCTTTCACTTGCAGGTAGTCGCCGTAGATGACCGCGCCCACGGTATCCATCTCCAGGTTCATCACCTGGCCCATCACGGCCCCGCCCGCGCTCTGGAACTCGAGCAGCTCGCCGGCCATGGCGTTGGCCAGGCCGTACACGCGGGCGATGCCGTCGCCCACCTCCACCACGCGGCCCACCTCGGACACTTCCAGCTCGTTGGCGTACTGCTCGAGCTCGGTACGAATCACGCTGGCGATCTCGTCGGTTCGGATCTTCACGGCTGGGCTGTCCCTTATCAAAGAAGGCGTGCCACGCGAGCCCCGGCCACCACCGCCGGGCCCCCCCGCGGGCCGTTGGGTGCCAAGGGTAGCGGGGTGGCGGCCCGGAGTCTTGGGGCCCGGCCATGGGCAATCGGCCACTGGCCACGGGCAATCGGCCACCAGCCACCGCAGCGCCCCCAATGGGCCCCGCGCGGGCCCGCGGGCGCTGCCCGGAGGGCCCCGCGATCGCACCACCCCCCACGCGGGCCCCGGCCGCGGCGCACCGCCCCCGCACGGCGGCCGGGCCGGCCCTGTCATCGTGCGTTCGCGGGGGCGACTTGTGTTCGTTCCGGGATTTTTTCGAGCATTTTTTTCCCGAACACACAAGAAACCGCCCGGACCCGCGCCAAACCCATTATTTGATCGCACGATGTTCGGAGAAACCCCTCGAACAACCGCGCCAGCGGGGTCGATGGTCCGAAAAGTGGCGCGAAAAATCCCAGAATGCGCAGGTATTCTGGCGTTTTGCGCAGGTATTCTGAGATTTTGCGCAGGTATTCTGAGATTTTGCGCAGGTATTCTGGGATTTTGCGCAGGTATTCTGGCGTTTTGCGCAGGTATTCTGAGAGTTTGCGCAGGTATTCTGGCGTTTTGCGCAGGGGTTCTGAGAGTTTTCGCGCGCATTCCGGCGTTTATCGCATGGTTTTTATCAGGGTGTGCCGGTCTTCGGGCGGCCCGCGCGGGCACGGCCGGGGCCCTGGCCAATCGGGCCCGAGCCCCGATGCCCGATGCCCGCCCCTGCCCCTTCCCAACGCCCATCGGCCCCCCTACAACAGCCCCATGCCGTGGCTGGTGCTGGGCCTGGGGTTGGTCGCGCTCGTGGTGAGCCTGGTCGCCACCAGGGCCGCCACGCTCGTGGGCCGGCGGCTGCACGCGCTGGACGCCCCCGGCGTGCCCGGGCAGGTGAAGGCCCCCCCGCGCAAGGTGCCCAACATCGGCGGGGTGGGCGTGGTGGCCGGGCTGCTGGTGCCCATCGTGGGGGCGTTGGTGCTGGCCCCGCTGGTCGACGGGCCCCACCGGGGGGCGACCGAGCCGGCGGCGGTGGCCTTCGACGGCGTGGTGCTGGTGGCGGCCATCCTGTTGCTGCACGGCCTGGGGCTCGTCGACGACCGCCGGCCCCTGGGCCCCTGGCTCAAGATGGCCCTCTTGGCCCTGCCGGCGGTGGCCATCCCCCTGCTGACCGACACCCGCCTGCTGACGCTGCTGGAGGCCTTCCCCGGCGGGGCGGCCCTGAGCGTGGCCATCACGGCCCTGTGGCTGCTGGCGATGACCAACGCCCTGAACTTCCTGGACAACATGGACGGGCTGGCCGGGGGCGTGGCGGCCATCGCGGGCGTGTTCCTGACGGTGGCGATGCTCCTGGGCGGGCAGTGGTTCGTGGCCGGGCTGAGCGCGTGCGTGGCCGGGGCGTGCCTGGGATTCCTGCCCCACAACTTCCCCAGGGCCCGCGTCTTCATGGGCGATGGGGGCTCGCTGGTGGTTGGCTTCGTGCTGGGCTTCCTGACCGTGCGCGGCACGTACATCGGCGACGACCCGGGGCGGTGGTGGGGCCTCTTGCTGCCGGTCCTGGTGCTGGCCGTTCCTCTCTATGACCTGACGACGGTGGTGGCCCTTCGGCTGAGCCAGGGCAGGAGCCCGCTGGTGGGCGACCTCCAGCACGTGAGCCACCGCCTGGCGGGCCGCGGGCTGGGGCGGCTGGGGGCGGTGCTGGTCCTGTGGGCCTTCGCGGTGATCGCCGGGGCCTCGGGGCTCTTGCTCATGACCGTGACGGCCACGGGGGCGATCATCATCGGCGTGCAGGCGGTGGTGCTCATGGGCGTGCTGGGCGTGCTGGAGTTCTGGCCCCGGGGGAAGGCCCATGGCTGAGGGCCGCATGGACCCGCCCCGCGCCGCGGGCACGGCCCGCGCCGCCGCCCTGGCCCATGGCCTGACCGTGCTCATCGCCCTTCTGGCCTGCACCCGGGCGATGCTGGCCTTTGACCCCATGCCCGGCTGGGGCCTGGACCCCTTCACCATCGCCGCCCCGGCGGGCGCCTTCGGCCCGCGCGAGGCGGCGCTGATGGACGTGCTGACGCTGCTGCTGGCCGGGCTGGTGCTGCTGCTGGCCCCCCCCGCCCGCTGGAAGCCGTGGATCGCCTGGGCGTCGTTGCTGGCGGTCGTGGGCGTGGTGGGGCTGGTGCACGGCCTGCCCGATGGCCCCCGGCCGGGGGACCTCTCGCCGGCCCTTTCGTGGCTGGCGGCATTGGCGGGGGCGGGGGGCATCGCCCGCGGGGCGGCCCACGCGCCCACGCGCCGGGCGGTGGTGGCGCTGCTGGCGGGCTTCACGGCCATGCTGGTGGCCAAGGGCCTGGTGCAGCTGCTGGTAGAGCACCCCGCGACCGTGGCCCAGTTCGAGGCCAACCGGGACCAGATGCTCGCCGCCCAGGGGCTCGAGGACGGCAGCGCCGGCGCGAGGGCCTTTGAGCGACGATTGCGTCAGCCCGAGGCCACCGGGTGGATCGGCTTCTCGAACGTGACGGCCTCGTTCCTGGCCGCCGGGGGCGTGGCCCTGGCCGCCGCGGCCCTGAGCGCCCGCAAGGCGGTCCTGGCCGTCGCGGGCGTGGGCGGATTCTTGGCCGTGGCCATGGTCATCCACGGCAGCAGCAAGGGCGCGATGGTGGCGGTGGTGCTGGGCCTGGCCTGCGTGGCGTTCGGCCGCTTCGCCCCCCAACACTGGACGCGCGGGCGGTCGAGGCTCGCCCTCGCGCTGGCGGGCTTGGTGGTTGTCGGACCATTGCTGGCGCTGGTGGCCCGGGGCATGGTGGGCGAGGCGGTGGGCGAGCTGAGCCTGCTGTTCCGCTGGTTCTACGTCGAAGCGGCCGCCCGCATCGCGCTGGAAAACCCGCTGCTGGGCGTGGGGCCCGGTGGCTTCAAGGACGCCTACGCCCTGGCCAAGAGCCCCATCAGCCCCGAGAACGCCGCCAGCCCGCACAGCGTGGTCTTCGACGCGGCGGCGACGATGGGCCCGGCCGTGGGCCTGGCGGTGCTGGGGCTGGTGATGGTCGTCGCCTGGCGTGCGGCGGGGGTGATCTTCCAGCCGAGCACGCAGCGCGAGCGAGGGGATCCGCCGGCGGATGAGAGGCCCATGCCCAGGCTTGCGCTGGTTGCCGGCCCCGCCTTGGCCGTGGTCGTCGGTGCCCGCTTCGAGATCGACTCGGTCGGCGGCCTCACCCCGGCCCTAGCGGCGGCCTGGCTCGTCGGGCTCGCCGGCTGGGTGGCCCTGGCGTGGGCGGTCTGGAACGGCCCGGCGAGGGGGATTGCCCTTGGTCCGGCGGCGGCCGCGCTGGTGCTCATCGCCCACGGCCAGATCGAGATGACCCCCGTGCTGGTGGGCTCCAGCGCCCTGTGGGCGGCCTGGCTGGGGCTGGCACTCGTCCGAGCCCCGGGCGATGGCGAGGGGTTGGCCCCTGCCGAGGGCCCCCAGCCATCGCACGCGGCCCGTTTCATCGGCGCCCTGCCCGCGCTGCTGGCGCTCGTGGTGGCGGTGCTGGCCTTGCCCGGCGTCTGGACCTGGCAGGCAGCCATGACGCAGGCCGCTGCGCACGCCAGGCGTCCTGCCGAGTACCAGGCACGCCTGCTAGCCAGCGGGGGAGACCCGCGCGTCATCCGGGCCATGGCCGAGGAAGTCGGGCAGGCCATTGGCCAGCAGGTTGGACCGGCCAACCTGCCCCAGGCACTCCAAACCCTGGCGAGCCGGGCGTCCCTGTCGGCGGCCGGGGCATTGGAAGGGGCCTTGAGCGTTGCCCCGGCCGATGGCGCGACGGTGCGGGCGGCATCCCGGGCGTGGCTGATCGCATGGCACTTTGGGCATGACCAGGGGGCGGACAGGGCGCTGGTGCTGGCCGAGCGGGCCACGCAGACCCGGCCCACCTCGGCCCAGAACTTCTCGCATCTGGCGACCGTGCTGATGGCCCTGGATCGCTCGGGTGCATCCACGAGCGAAGTCCTGTCCGCCCTGGCCCGAGCCGAGGCTCTTAACCCATCCAGTCCGCAATTGAAGCACCGACAGTACGAGATCGCCCGCCGGGCCGGGCTGGACGACTGGGCCCGCCGCAGCGCGTTGGGCGCGATCGAGGCCGACGACAGGATGCGACTGGACCCCTTGGGAGCCGGTTTGAGCCCGAGCGAGCGAACGGAGTTGGAAGCGTATCTGGCCTCTCGATAAATCCAGGGCTCGATAGGCCCGGGGTGTCGCTTGACGGCCCCGGCTGGGGCTCTAGGATTATGCTTGGGTCCAAGGTTCTTGTGCCCGATGGTGGTGTTTGTTGTTGATAAGGGTTCGATCGGGTGCTCGCATGGGTCGCCTTCGGGCTTCCTGGTCGGGGACAACGATCGTGTGCAGTACCCTTGCCGAACGATCGGACGCGCCGTTGGACGGAGTCTCTGGCCCCGATCGAGCGTATCGGACTGACGGTCGCATCCGTTTGATCCGATGAAACAGGAATTGCTGATGCCCACAAGCGTGGGCCGCCCAACGCCGGATGCCGGCTCGAGACCGGACAGGCGATGGGTGATGGAACCGTCCTTGGTGGACGGCTTGACGACCGAGGACGCGAGGACGACGACATGGCCGAGATGCCGCTGAACAGGGTTCGTAACATCGGGATCGCCGCGCACATCGACGCGGGCAAGACCACGGTCACCGAGCGCATCCTCTTTTATACGGGCAAGACCCACAAGCTGGGCGAGGTGCACGAGGGCACCGCGACGATGGACTTCCTCCAGGAAGAACAGGAGCGTGGGATCACGATCCAGTCGGCGGCCACCACGTGCGCGTGGACGCGCAGCGACGTGGAGTACCAGATCAACCTGATCGACACCCCCGGGCACGTGGACTTCACCATCGAGGTGGAGCGCTCGCTGCGTGTGCTCGACGGTGCGGTCGCGGTGTTCGACGGCAAGGAAGGCGTCGAGGCCCAGAGCGAGACGGTCTGGCGTCAGGCCGACCGCTACGGCGTGCCGCGCATCTGCTACATCAACAAGATGGACAAGACGGGTGCCGACTTCGAGTTCAGTTTCAAGAGCATCAAGAAGCGATTGGGCGCCAACGCGATCGCGGTGCAGATCCCCATCGGGCAGGGGAACACGCTCGAGGGCATCATCGACCTGCTGGGCATGCGTGCGTATTACTTCGACGCCGACGAGCAGGGCGCGGTTATCACCGAGAAGGACATTCCCGAATCGTTGCGCGAGACCGCCGAGCAGTGGCGTCACGAGCTGGTCGACGCGGCCAGTGCGCTCGACGACGACCTGACCGAGAAGTACCTGACCGACGAGCATTCGGTCACGGTCGAGGACATCCGCAAGGCCCTGCGCAAGGGCACGCTGGCGTTGAAGTGCAACCCGGTGTTCTGCGGCTCGGCGCTCAAGAACATCGGCGTGCAGCGGCTGCTGGACGGGGTCATCGACTATCTGCCCAACCCCACCGAGGTGCCCGAAGTGCAGGGTGTGGATCCCAAAGACCCCGAGAAGAAGATGTCGCGTCCGCACGACGCCAAGGCGCCCTTCTCGGCCTTGGTGTTCAAGGTGGTGGCCGACAGCCACGGCGACCTGACGTACACGCGCATCTACTCGGGCACGCTCGAGAAGGGCAGCCGTGTGCTGAACCCCGGGAACGGGAAGAAGGAGATCATCAGCCGCATTTATATGATGCAGGCCAAGGCCCGTGAGCCGCTGGACGTGGCCCACGCGGGTTCGATCGTCGCCATCATCGGGATCAAGGATTCGATCACCGGCGACACGCTGTGCGATGCCAACCACCCGATCCTGCTCGAGCGCATGGTCTTCCCCGAGCCGGTGATCTCGATGTCCATCGAGCCCAATACCAGCGACGACAAGCGCAAGCTGAGCGAGGCGCTGGTGACCATCCGCCGCGAGGACCCATCGTTCCAGAGCCACTACGACGACGAGACCGGGCAGACCATCATCGCCGGCATGGGCGAGTTGCACCTGGAAATCATCAAGAACAAGCTCACCCGGGACATGAAGATCGGCGTGCAGGTGGGCAAGCCCCGCGTCAGCTACCGGGAGGCCATCCAAGGCAAGGCCGAGTACGTCCGCGGCAAGTTCGTCAAGCAGACCGGCGGTCGCGGGCAGTTCGGCGACGTGACGATCAACCTGATGCCCTACACCAAGGAGCAGGCCGAGGCCGACGGGATCAAGTTCGTCGACGGCGTCGCCTTTGAGAACAAGATCGTCGGTGGCTCGATCCCCAAGGAGTTCATCCCCTCGGTGGAAGCGGGCATCCGCCAGACGGCCGCCAGCGGTGTGACCGCCGGGTACCCCCTGATCAACATCAAGGCCGAACTGGTCGATGGTTCGTACCACCAGGTGGACAGCTCGCAGATCGCCTTCGAGCAGGCCGCCCGGCTGGCGCTGCGTGAGGCGGTCTCCAAGGCCCGCAGTGTCCTGCTCGAACCCATCATGAAGGTTGTCATCACCACGCCCGAGGAATACTTCGGCAACGTCACCGGCGATATCTCGGGACGGCGTGGCATGATCGTCGACACCGAGGATCGTGGCGCGGGCATCCGACTGATTACGTGCGAGTGCCCCTTGTCGGAGATGTTCGGCTACACCACCACCCTGCGCGGCATGAGCCAGGGCCGGGCCGCGGCGTCCATGGAGTTCCAGGAGTACCGCCCCATGCCCGCCAACCTCATGCAGGAAGTCATCGCCGCGGGCTGATAGGCCGATACAACGAGCGTTTATACGAACCCCGAGCGCGAGCAAGGGGTTCTTTCTTGGGCTGCAACGCCGGGCCCGCCGGCCGTTTGCGTGGGGCCTCTGCTTGCCTTATGCTTGATGCGTCAAGACCGGGCCCGACGCTTGGGGCCCGACCGGGAAAGGGGAGGCCGCGATGGCCGATCGTGTACCAACCGCGTTGCTGTTCGGGGCCCCCGGTGCGGGCAAGGGCACGCAGGGCAAGATCCTGGGGCAGATCCCCGGGTTCTATCACCTGTCCTGCGGCGAAGTCTTCCGCACACTGGACATCCATTCGCCGCTGGGCAGGACCTTTTATGAGTACTCGTCCAAGGGCGAACTGGTGCCCGACGACGTGACGGTGGCGATGTGGAAGGAAAACCTGCACGCGCAGATCACCTTGAGTTATTACCGGCCCCACTCGGAACTCCTGGTCCTCGATGGGATCCCCCGGAACGTGCGCCAGGCAAAACTGCTTCGGGATCACATCGACGTGAAATGCATCGTGCACCTGGTCTGTCGAGACATGAACGCGATGCTTCACAGGCTGCGCAAGCGCGCGCTGCGTGAGAACCGCGCCGACGACGCGCGGGAAGACGTGATCCGCCGCCGGTGGGAGGTCTACGAGAAGGAGACCCGCCCGGTCCTCGACTCTTACCCTTCCGACATTATCCATGAAGTGGATGCCATCGGCACGCCGGTGCAGGTGTTGGTCCATACACTCGAAGCTCTGGCACCCATCCACGACCAGCTCTTTGGCCAAGAGGGTTAGGCGGGGCGGCTGCTGAGATGGAGGCATTCGCGCGTGGCCGAAGCAATCACGTGGGCGATGCTCCTGGCGCGTTGGACCGAGTTTGCCCGCTCGGCTGTCGCCTTACCGACGACGGGACCGGGCGGTCGATGGCGTCAGAGTGTGCCTTCGGTTATTGGACTCCAAGCCATAGCACTCGCATTGGCCGACTTGGATGAGCAAAATCTCGAAGACGATCGGGCCTTGGCAATGGACACGGCATCGGTGGGGGTCGAGCGGCACGCGCTGGAACTCGCCGAAATCTGGGCCGACGAGCCTTGGCCCGATGCGTTGTACGAGTTGCTCTCCGATGCTCGCCTGGCACTCTCCCGAGCGGCGGCGTCGGGGTTGGAGTGGTGTGTTGACGACGGGCCTGTGGCTCTGGATCACCCGGCGGATCTTGTGGCGATGCTTCATGCGATGGAGTTTCCCGGAGATCTCGACTTGGCCGCCCCGGGCGTCGTGTTGTCTCGGGGTTGCCCTTGTGCATTTTTGCACATCGCGAGCGGGGCCAGGCCGGCAGAGGCGGCAATACGGGCGGTCGGGGCATTTCTGGCTGGACATGGTGTCGACGGTCACTGGATACGCCGGGGGCCACCCCGGCAGGTCTATCGGCAGTTCGACTTCGCTGCGGGCGGCCCCGTGCGAGATTTGGTCGCATGGCGAGAGGGTGACCCCAAAGCGGGGCAACCGCTGCTTGTATCCGTGATGGTCTGTGGAGAGTCACAGCCCGTCGGCTTGCCACCCCGCCGAGGGATGATGGTCGCAGCCCCAGTTTTGGAGTTTGAAGCTGGCCCTGAGGTTATGGATGCTGAAGAGGCGTAGGGACGGCTGCCGCGAGCGACCTGATCGCGTATACTCGTGGCCCAGCGGGCGAGTACCCAAGTGGCCAACGGGGGCAGACTGTAAATCTGCTGGCTAACGCCTTCGGGGGTTCGAATCCCTCCTCGCCCATTCCTCTGGCATTATCCTTGCAAAACACGAAGATGCGTTCGCATGTGGTTGTTATCCGGACCTTTGTGCCGGCGTGTTTGTCATTGTTTGGGAATTCCGCGTCGTTTCGGGTTGTCTTGGGACCTGGAATCGGTCATGCTAGAGGGCTTGGAAATCTGGTTACGCGGGTGCGACTTGGGCCGTAGAGATCTGCGGGCGGCGTCCGAGCGGGCGTTGGCTCTTGATCCTGGGACGGTTCGGGACATGCCGGCTGGGACACAACGGACTGGAACACAAGAAGAGGACGACACATGCAGCGTGGTACAAACGGTTGGAAGGTAGTTGCCGCGACGGCGGCGGTTCTGGTTGCCAGCAGCGGGCTCGCGATGGCCTCGCAGTCCATGGCCAAGCCCGCGCAGGTGCAGACGCTGCGTGTGGGCGACGGGTACGTCCGGACGTACTTCGATGGTGCCACGCCGATGGTGGCCATCAGCCTGGACGGCATCCGCGAGCAGCGCGTGGTGGAGCAGCGTGGGATGCTGCACCTTCGGTACGCGAACTTTGACCCGGCCAAGGTCGTGCCGGCGGTGCCCCCGGTGTTGCGTGCGACGCCGGACAACCGTGCGTTCATCGTGCAGTACATCAGCCAGCCGCTGGAGGCGTACGGCGAGGCGATCGCGCGTCTCGGCGGTCGGGTCGAGCACTTCCTTCCCGACCAGGCTCAGATCGTGACGATCGACGCGGCCCGGGCGGGAGACGTTGCGGCGTTGCCCTTCGTGCGTTGGGTGGGCGAGTACCACCCCGCGTACAAGCTGGACGAGCCCGAGTTGCAGCGGCTTGCCCTTGGCACGTCGGGCGACGGGCCGGCCATGCAGCGGTACTCGATCATGACGCTGCGACGTGGGATGGATTCGCTCAACTCGCTGTCGGCCAACATCCGCGCGATGGGTGCCGAGGTGGAGCTCGAGGTTCCGCAGACGGGGCGGCTCGAGGCGTGGCTGACTGACGAGCAGGTTCTGGCCATCGCGCAGCGCAGCGACGTGCTGTACATGGACGTGCGTGGAGAGCCCGAACCGGACGTGGACATCGCCCGCATGATCGGCGGCGCGGATTACATCGAAAGCGTTGCGGGCTTCACGGGTCGTGGTGTTCGCGCCGAGGTGCTCGACAGCGGCCTGTTCCAGACCCACCAGGAATTTGTGGGCATGAGCGTGCTGCTGCACGGCTCGGTGGGCAGCGATTCGCACGGCACGTCCGTCTTCAGCATCGTGTTTGCGCCGGGTGTGAACCCGCAGGCTCGTGGCTTCCTGCCCGACGCCGAGCAGCAGATCATGGCGGCGTATGGCTCGCTTGGGAACCGCTACGAGCACACGGCTCGGCTTGTGGACCCGACCGGCCCGTATCGCGCGGTGTTCCAGACCAACAGCTGGGGCAACCCCCGCGTGACGACGTACACGACGATCTCGGCCGAAATGGACACGATCCTGTTCGACCACAACATCCTGATCACGCAGAGCCAGTCGAACTCGGGCAGCACGCCTTCGCGTCCCGAGGCATGGGCGAAGAACATTGTTTCCGTCGGCGGCATCCAGCACTTCAACACGCTGACGCGGGCCGATGACCGGCACGGCGGATCGGGCAGCACGGGCCCGGCCTCGGACGGCCGCATCAAGCCCGACCTGAGCCACTTCTACGATCAGACGCTGGCGGCGACGACTGGCGCGCCAACCTCGTACACGCAGTTCGGCGGCACCTCGGGCGCAACGCCCATCACCGCGGGCCACTTCGGCCTGTTCTTCCAGATGTGGAACGAGGGCGTGTTCGGCCCGGTGCGCGTGCCCGGCGGCACGGTGTTCGAGAACCGTCCGCGGTCGACCACGGCCAAGGCCATGCTGATCAACACCGGCCTGAAGTACGATTTCTCGGGTGCCAGTGCCGACCTGAGCCGCATGAAGCAGGGCTGGGGCCTGGCCGATGTTGGCCGTCTGTACGACGAGCGTGAGCGTTTCTTCATCATCGACGGGACCGACACGATCACACCTCTGGCGACCAACTCGTACCCGATGAAGGTTGCCGGCGACGAGCCGGACCTTCGCGTGACGCTGGTGTACATCGACCCGGCGGGCTCGCCATCGGCCACCAAGCACCGCATCAACGACCTGACGCTGAAGGTGACCTCGCCCAGCGGCGTGGTGTACTGGGGCAACAACGGTCTGGCGGCGGGCAACGTCTCGACGCCCGGCGGCACGGCCAACGACCTGGACACCGTTGAGAACGTGTTCATCGTGTCGCCCGAGGGCGGCGTGTGGACGGTGGAAGTCATCGCGGCCGAGATCAACCAGGACGGTGACCCGAGCACGCCCGCGCTCGACGCGGTGTACTCGCTGGTGGTGGCGGGCGTGACGCCGGCCATCGGGCTGTCGCTGGTCAGTTCGGTGCCCGAGATCGCGCTGCCCGGCACGGTGCTGACCGTGGAGGCGCAGGTGATCGAAGGCGACGAGGCTCTGGTCGGCTCGCCCAAGATCTACTACGACATGACCGGCTCGGGCTTCACCCAGGCCGACATGATCGCCAGCGGCGATTCGTGGACCTTCGACCTTCCCGCGACCGCGTGCGGCACCAGCCCGGTGTTCTACATGGAAGCAACGGGCGATGGCGGCACGACGGTGACCCTGCCCGCGCTCGGCGCTGATGGGCCTTACCGCGTGTCCCGCATCGGTGAGGACCTGGACTTTGGCACCTACAACTTCGAGACGGCTCCGGGTTGGACGGTGGAGAACATCTCGGTCTTCGATGGTGCCTGGGAGCTTGGCGTTCCCGATGGCTTCCGCGGCGCACCGCCTCGTGACTTCGACGGCTCGGGCCGGGCTTATGTGACCGGTGCTGGCCGTGGCCAGGACCTGGACGGCGGCCCGACGATCTTGTACTCGCCGGTGTTCGACCTGACCGGTGCGCCGTCGGACCTGAAGTTGCGGTATGCCCGGTGGTTCACCAACGACGATCAGAAGGCCGGCATTCCAGATCAGGACCGGCTGGTGGCGCAGATCACCGACAACGGTGGCGGTCGCTGGGTCACGCTCGAAACGGTGAGCCACGCGATGGCCGGCGAAGAGTGGGCCATGATGGAGTGGACCATCTCCGAGCATGTCAGCCTGACGAACCAGGTGCAGGTGCGCTTCTCGGTGTCGGACAACCCCAACGACTCGGTGACCGAGGCGGCGGTGGATGCCTTCAGCGTGACGGGCTTCCGCTGCGATGCCACGGGCGGCTGTCTGGCCGATATCGATGGCGACGGCGAGTTGACCATCTTCGACTTCCTGGGCTTCCAGAATCTGTTCGCCGCGGGCGACATGCGGGCCGACTTTGACGGCGACGGGCAGTTGACGCTGTTCGACTTCCTGGCGTTCCAGAACCTGTTCGCCGCTGGTTGCTGATCAGCGGGCACTCCGGCCGCGCGTTCGACAGGCCGGGAGCATCATCGGGGGCCGCCTGAGGAGGGCGGCCCCTTTTTTTTGCACACACGGGAATGCCCTATCGCATCATGGAGACCCTCTACACGTTATCGGGTATTGCATAATCCCTGGGGCCGAATGATGCCAACAGGTCTTCGATCGCACGAACCTTCGGGGCTATTTATCCCTGGACATGTGCATTTTGATGGAACTGTGTCATTGTGTACTGGTAACGGCGGCAACCAAGCTGGGGTATTGCCTTTGTTACCCGGCGTTGCCCACGAGCGCGTCGGTGGACGGCGTGTCGCTTGGCGGGGCCCCGACGGTATGGGCTTGCGTCACGGGTTGCGGTGCGTCGCGTGAAAACTAGAACAGGGGAGGTTCCCGTGCGAGGAAATAAGTTGGATGCCGTGTTGTTGCGTTCGGCCGCGGGCCTTGCGGCTGGCGTGATGGCGAGTCTTGTTCCGGCATCTCTTGGGGATGATGCGATCGGCGTCGGATCGGCTTTGGAGGCTCGCTACCCGGGCGTTCGGACGCTCGTACACGAGAGCGGTCGGGCGGAGATGTTCTACGGCGTGCCGATGACCACGGGCGCGACGGCCGAGGAAGCGGCGATGCGATTCCTGACCCAGCACGGGTCGGAGTTTGGCGTGGGCTTGCTTGAGTTGGAATTGACGGACCGGACGCCGGTGCGAGACGGCCGGTTCACTGCGTTCCTGTTGAACCAGCGTGTGGATGGCGTGCCGGTGCATCTTGGCATCGGTCGCGTGCTGGTGCTCGATCGCGGGCACGACCACGCGGTGGTGTACGCGGCGGGCAAGTTTGCCCGCAACGATGATGGCAACCTGAACGACCTGGTGTTCGTGGGTGCCCAGCAGGCGTTGGCATCGGTGCGCAACGACATCCGTCTGACTAACTTTGAAGTGGTCGGAGATCCGGAGTTGGTGGCGTGGTTCAACGGTGGCGACGGCGTGGAGTCGGCGATCACCCGCCCGGCTTGGCGCGTGGTGACGCAGCACGCCGCATTCCCGCAGGTGGGCCTTGCGTACGAGGTGTTTATCGATGCCGAGACGGGGCACACGATGCGGATGGAATCGCTGATCCACCACGTGGATGTCCAGGGCACGGCGAACGGTCAGGCATCTCCTGGGACCAGGCCCGACATTGCCAGCAACCCGCCCACGTCGCAGCGTCTGCCCTTGTTGCAGGTGGTGCTGGCGGGCGGTTCGGGCGCGGTGACGAACATGAACGGCGAGTTCGTGATCCCCCACAGTGGGACAGCGCCGGTGACCGTGGAAGCGGACCTGAGCGGGCCATGGGTTCGGATCCAGAATCGTGCTTCGGGCGGTGTTCTCACGGCCAGCACGATGGTGACGCCCCCCGGGCCGGCAAGCCTGCTGTTCAACCCGTCGCCGACGGAGTTGACCACCTCGCAGGTGAACGCGCTCTTGCACACCAACCTGACGTACGACCTGATGAAGTCGCGGGCGCCGGGCTATACACGGCTCGACCGCCAGACGGTGGCCAACGTCAACATCAACGACAACTGCAACGCGTTCTTCTCGGGCTCGGACCTGTCGATCAACTTCTTCACGAGCGGTGGGGGCTGCGTCAACACGGCCTACTCGACCGTCGTGGCCCACGAGTATGGGCACTTCATCGTCAACCGACTGAGCCTGAGCCAGGGCGCCTTCGGCGAGGGCTACAGCGACGCCGTGGCCGTCACGTTGTATGACACGGGCATTGTCGGCGAACAATTCTTTGGCAGCGGGGCGATCCGCAACCCCGAGACCGCGCGACAGCAGTACCCGTGCAGTTCCAGCGCCATCCATACCTGCGGGCAGATCGTCGGGGGTACATGGCGGTGGATCCGCCTGAACCTGAGCCCAAAGCTGGGCTCGGCACCCGCGCTGGAAGAGGCCCGCGACCTGTTCGTGGCGTGGTCGATGATCACCACCGGCGGCCGCAGTCTTGACTCGGCCGGCCCGTGGACGGCCATCGAGGTGTTGACCGTCGACGACGACGACGGCATCATCAGCAACGGCACGCCGAACTATGCCGAGATCTGCGCCGCCTTCGGCCGGCATGGCATCAGTTGTCCGCCGTTGGATTTGCTTGCTATTCGCGTACTGGAAGCTCCGAAGTCGCTGTTGTCTGCCCAGAATGGCGAGGTGCGTGTTCGCATCGATCCCCTTGCCGCCAGTATGGTGCCTGGCTCTGGCAGGCTGGGGCTGATCATCGATGGTTCTACTTCGCTGGTGCCGTTGACGGCCGATGGCGACGAGTTTGTGGGCACGATCCCCGGTCAGCCCGATTTGGCGGACTTGTCATTCTTCGTGAGTGCGCAGGCTGACACGGGCGAAACTTTGCGCTTCCCAGAATCCAGGGGGATTCCGGTGGCTGTTGGGAACGCCATTGTCGTCCAAGACTTCGAGACCGCCGATGGCTGGACGGTCACCAACATCTCGGTGACGGATGGTGCCTGGGAGCGGGGCGTGCCCGTGGGCGGTGGCGCGCGGCAGGATCCACCCACCGATTTCGACGGCTCGGGACAGTGCTGGCTGACGGGCAACCGCCCGGGCAACAGCGACCTGGACGGCGGGCCCACCATCCTGACAAGCCCGATCTACGACCTTTCCGGCGTGTCCGGTGCGCAAGTCTCGTACGCACGCTGGTTCCAGAGCATCAACGGCGTGCCCGATGAGTTGACCGTGCAGTTCTCGGACAACGGCGGCACGACCTGGACCACCGTTGAGACGGTGCCTCATACGCCCAGTGGCTGGGTGGTGGCGACGTTCAACGCCGAGGACTTTGTGTCTCTGAACGATCGGTTCCGCGTGCGATTCAGTGCCGTGGACAACCCCAACGACTCGATCACCGAGGCGGGCATCGACCGCTTCTGGATCATCGTCGATCGTGGGGTGTCCTGCCGGGCCGACATCGACGGCGACGGCGAGCTGACGTTGTTCGACTTCCTTGCCTTCCAGAACCTGTTCGCCACGGGCGACCTGGCGGCCGACTTCGACGGCGACGGCGAGTTGACGCTGTTCGACTTCCTGGCGTTCCAGAACGAGTTTGCCATCGGCTGCCCGTAAGCGGCACGACCCAACCAGACCCCTTCCGCCAATGCTGGCGGCCTGTGGCCCCTTCCCAGCCGGGAGGGGCCATTTTCTATCTGTTTGATGCCTGTGGAACATCGGCGGCATAGCATCTCGGCCCCGCCCCGGCTCGCCGGCGCGGGTACAAGTTTCGGGGTGTGGCGCAGCTTGGTTAGCGCGTTTGACTGGGGGTCAAAAGGTCGCAGGTTCGAATCCTGTCACCCCGATTTGACAAAGGCCTCGCAAGTCCAACTTGCGGGGCCTTGTTGATTGGGTGGCTTGTTCGGCTGAGCGGAAGGGCTCGGCGGGCGTGATCGATCAGTCGCAACCTTCGGCGAATTCGTTCTGGAATTGGAGGAAGTCGAAGATCGTGAGTTGGCCGTCGCCGTCGAAGTCGGCACGCAGGTCGCCTGCTGCGAAGAGGTTCTGGAAGGCCAGGAAGTCGAAGATCGTGAGTTGGCCATCGCCGTCGATGTCGGCACGGCATGCTTCGCCACCACCCGAGATGCGCAGGGCGTTGAGCATGCTCAGCGTGCCCGAACCCGAGAGGTCGAGCACGATGACGCCGCCGACGACTTCGACGTCGTCCCAGATCAGCCAGTTGCTGGGCGTCAGGCCGTGGGAGGTGCTGCCCCATGGAGTAAAGACGGGCGTGCCAAGGAAGGTGCGATTGGCCTGGACGCCGTTGACGACGAAGAGGTTCTGATAATCGAAGGTCGTGCGTGCCGAGATGGCCTCGACCGTATAGGTGCCGTCGGGCAAGCCCTCGAAGAGGTACGAGGCGGACAGGCCCGATGAGAGGCCCGCCGCGTCGCGCGTTGCCGGCTGGACGAACCAGTCTTGCGGCAGGAATGCACCCAAGTCGTCGCCCACGAACGAACGCCAAGGCCCGCCCAAGCCATCGACCGAGACGGTGGTCGCCGCGCCGGTGTTGAAGTCGATCAACCCGCTCGTGCGACCGGCCAGGGCCAGGTTGTCGATGTTGTTCCATTGGCCGACGAGTGTCGTGCCCGCGGCCGTACCGAAATCGATGCGGATGTCGAGCGTGTCGGAATTCACGCCGCGGGCTACCGGATCGGGCGTGCCGACCACGGGCGTGGGCCCTTGCTCTTGTGTTTGCGGCTCGAGGTTCGGGTCTTGGGCAAGCGAGATTCCCGCGATGGCAAGGCCGGACAGGATCAGGGTGGCGTGCTTCGGATTCATGCTTCACTCTCCCACAAGTTGGTCATCGAGTTTTCCCACACGACTATGTGCGCGGCTTCTGCATAAGGATATCCAAACGTGTGCCCGCGTGCAAGATGTATTTGTTTCCGGTTTGTTTGCATCGGTTGGGGGTCATGATGCAGGCACAAACAACCGGCTTGGACCCAAATGACAAGACAGGCGATCACGAGTGAACTCCGTGATCGCCATTGTTCGTTCGCGTGGATATTGAGCGAATTATGGATCGAGCGTGAACTCGATCTCGTCCAAGCCCAGGCGGCCGATCGTTGAGCCTTCGCCCTGCCCGAAATCGAATCGGATGGCGGCGATGCGTGCCAGGTCGACGCCGCTTCCCTGTGCCAGGAAGTCTGTCAGGCGGAGTCGGATGGTGTTGTATTCGTTCTGCCAGCCCGTGCCGGTGCCCACGCCGGTGCGCTGATAAGGCTCGGAAGCGCCGGCGCCATAGGCACCGATGTGGATCGTGCTCTGGGTGCCGGTGTCATCGATCAGCGAGACGTTGAATGTCACCGGAGCCAGTTCGGCGATGGTGTTGGGGTGCCTCGTGCCCTGGCAGACGCGGAAGGACAGGTGGTCATAGCCCGAGACATCGCCCAAAGCGGGCAGCACCTGGAACTCGATGAACGCGGGCCCGTTGAAGTCGAACACCATGCCGCGGGAGTTGTCGGCTGGAAGGAAGGCGTAGTTCATGCCATTGGCCGGATCGGTGGGTGTCCACGTGAAACTGCTGTCGGCGTCTCGCTGGCGGACCTCTGTGGCGTTGCTCACGTTGAGCGTGACGGTGCCGCCCGAGCTGCTCTGGAACACGCTTGGGTTGGTCTGGAAGTCATCGATGACTCGGGCGCCACCGGCATCGGTGGGCGTGCGATGCATATGGACGAGCGTGGTGCCCGTGGCAACGCTCAGTGGCTTGAAGCTGTCCCAAGGCCGGGTCAGGTAGTCGATGGCGTCGGTGTTGCCCTCGCCGTAGTGCTTGATGAGCGCCAGCCAGATGCTCTTGGCGATGCGCTGTGCCTCGGCCCGGCCGATTTCGGTACTCACCGGGCCTTGGAAGTTTCGAAAGCCGCAGCAATTGAAGACATTGTGGTCGGCGCCGTGGATGTAGGTGGAGTGCTTGTGTCGGGTGGCGCGCTCGTAGTTGCGGAAGGGCACGGTCTGCCCGCCGAAGCTGTCCGGGCTGCCGCTGATGTCCCCATCGGCCGAGCCCCAGATCATGTGGTAGTTCACCGGTCCCGGGGCGGCTTCGAGCGAGCCAAAGTCCCCGATGCTGTTGGCCGCGATGGCACTGACAAGCGTGATGTTCTCGAGCCTGTAACGCAATGGCGTGAAAAGCCCGCGGTCCAACCGTTCGGCGGCGATGTTGACCTCTCGCCCGCCCAGGCTGTGGCCGATCCAGACGATGCGCGACGCATCGAGCAGGCCGTTGAGCACGCCGCCGGCGATGGTTGCCTGCTCGGCGATCAGGGCGTCGGTGTGCTGCAAGGGCCGGTTGCCCGTGCCGCTGAAGTCGTTCTGCACGCTGATGCTCACCCATCCCCAACTCGAGAGATGGTCCTGGAGGTAGTCGTACCATCGATAGTCATGCCCGCCGCCGTGGACGATGACGACGATGGGCAAAGGCCCGACATCGGGCAGTTCGACGGGGTAGTTCAGCCGGAGCGCGCCGCGCGAGCTGCTGGTGTCGATGAAGCGTGGGGTCAATGGACCCGCACTGGTCATGTCGGTGAACACGCTGAAGCCGTTGGCGTCGGGGTCGATCAGGCCATACCCGTCGATGTAATCGCCGCCGCTCAGCACGCCGTTACCGTCGAGATCGACCACAATGTCATAACCCGTGGAAATGTTCAGGCCGTTGGCGGCCGCCAGGGCGCTGCTGCCGGTGAGTGACACGGCCGCGTCCATGATGCTGGCCGCGTCGAAAGTGTGTGGCTGTGGCCCGCCGCGCACGTCGACGAGCGTTGGATCGGCGATCCACTGTGCGTTGGTCTTGCTCGCGACGATGTAGATGTTGCCGGCGGCACCTTGGATGCCCGGGAAGCGGTCGGGGTCGATGGCCAGGAACACCTCGGAGCCTTCATTAAAGGCTCGCGTGTATTCAAAGTACGGATACTCCGCCAGGGGCACGCCCGCGAGTTGGGTGTTGATGACATCTTCGGGGCAGCCCAGGGCAAACTCGTTCTGGAACAGGAGGAAGTCGAAGAGGGTCAGCTCACCGTCACCGTCGAAGTCGGCGATGGGGTCGCCCAGCGCGAAGGCGTTCTGGAACGCGATGAAGTCGAAGATCGTCAGCGCTCCATCGCCGTCGAGGTCGACCCGGCAGGGTGACGATTGCGCAAGGCCAGCCGTGGCGAACAACGTGGCGGCAAGGACACCGATCGAGCAAGCCGAACGCAGCATGATGCTTCTCTCCTGTTGTTTGCGGAAGTTATCGACCCCACATCTGGCGTAGGGGACAAACACGAGGTATTGACCCCATCGCGATCCCGATCCGCAGCAAATGGACCAAGGGATGCCATGCGGAAAGAAGTTCTCGGAAGAGAACACTTCAAGCATACCCCAAAGGCATATGTTTGGAAGCGGTGCGGGTGGGATTCGAACCCACGGAACCCTGACGGGTTCATTGGTTTTCAAGACCAACGCCTTCAACCACTCGGCCACCGCACCGGCGTTCTGTCCGAGGCATTGTAGGGGTGGTAGCAAGGGCCGAGAACATACCCCTCATATCCACGAATTGCTTTGCCTTCATTTTGGCCTTGAACTGGCCGATACCCCCATGTGGAAGGGGCTCCCAGTGGACGAGGCCGCGACAGTCAACCTGCCGACCGTCCTGATCGCCGACGACGAGCACCATATCCGGTTCATGCTGGAGTGGAAACTCAAGTCGCATGACGTGCGGATCTTGACAGCCGCCGATGGGCGGACGGCGTTGAGCCTTGCCCAGAAGCATAAGCCCGCATTGATCATCAGTGATTACCAGATGCCGTACATGGACGGTATCGGGTTGGTCAAGTCGCTTGCGCAGGACCCCGCCACGGCGGAGATCCCGGTGATCCTGCTGACGGCATTGGAGCATCGCATCAGCCGTGACCTATTGGCAGACACGAGCGTGGAACACATCTTGCGCAAGCCCTTTCGGCCATCGGAATTGCTTGATCTGGTAGCCGATTATCTGGCCGCGTATCGAGAGCGTCACCGAGAGGCCGCATGAAGAGTCTTGGAACTCAGAACGGTCTGTACACGATCTACTGGTCGGCGTTGCATGGCTTCCGCGCCGGCGATGGCTGTCCGGATGCGTTGGTGGAGTTGCTGGATTGCCCCGAGGTCAATGCCAAGATGGAGCATGTGGCCAACGGGGGACCGAGTGCGGCGCATGTTGGTGATCTTGTGCCCGGCGTGCGCGTAGTGGCCTTCAGTCAGGGCAGCGACCCCACGTCCAGGCGTGAGTGCGACGTGGTCGTGGCAGTCCGGGGTGATCTCCTGCAACAACTCGATCCGCAGACCCAGGAGACTGCTTCCCTGCCGATGTCCGAGGTGATGTGCCGCATGGCGTGCCTGGGGCAGTGGGCGTGGACACGTGAGCAGGATGTCATCCGTGCCCGAGATGATCTGATTGCCACCTTCAGCGAGCAATTGAGCGAATCGTACGAGCATATCAGCCTGTTGTTGTACGTCGGCCGGTTCATGAACCATGTGACCAATCCGCTCATGGTCATCCAGACGGTGGCCCAGGAAGTCCGAAGGACGATGAAGTACGGCTGGCTGGCGATGGTCATGCTTCCCGACCGCGGCGCGGCCCAGAGCCTGGCGGGTTCCACGACGGTCATCGGCGACATGCCCTGCTCCCGACATCTGCTCGACCGGGCGTGTGCCGAGTATGCGCGTGTGCACCCGGCCGATGCCTGGACGCGCGTGGTGGGCATGGACGACCCGACCTTGGGGGCGATCGCCCAATCCGAGATCCTGATCGAGCCCGTGACACATCGTGGGCGGACGGTTGGCATGGTGGTCTGTGGGAACAAGGGAGGCCGAAAGTCCGCCATCGACAGCGTGGATATCCAGATCCTCGACGCGGTGGCCGACCTGCTGGGCGTCTTCCACGACAACCTGCGACGCCACGAGGACCAGGTGGCCATGTTCCTGGGCACGGTGGGGTCGCTGACGGCGGCCATCGATGCCAAGGACGCGTACACCAAGGGCCATTCCGAACGCGTGGCATGGGGGGCGCGCGAGCTGGCGCTTGCGATCGGGCTCGACGAGCAAGCCGCCGATCGTGCCAGGCTGGCCGGCCTGCTGCACGACATAGGGAAGATCGGCGTGCCCGAGAGCGTGCTGACCAAGAAGGGCCGACTGACCGAGGGCGAGTTCGACCTGATCAAACGCCATCCGCGGATCGGGTTCGATATCCTGCGTGGGATCCCCAGCCTCGAGGACGTGCTGCCGGGTGTGCTGCACCACCACGAACGCTGGGACGGCAAGGGCTACCCCACCGGTGCCGCTGGCGAGGAGATCAGCCTTTTGGGTCGTATCCTGGCTGTCGCCGACGTCTTTGACGCTCTGAGCAGCGACCGCGCGTATCGCAAAGCGCTGGCGCGAGACCAGGTGCTCGCCGAGATCGAACGCAGCAGCGGCACCCATTTCGATCCGCGGATGGCGCGGGCGTTCCTGGGTCTGGATTTCAGCGAGTTCGACCGCCTGCTGCGTCTGGGCAGTGGCGAGGGACCGGCCGCGCAGCGTCCCGCCGCTTGAAGCTCTGGGTTCAGTCGGGCAATTGCCACACGATGCTGGCCGGGTCGAGCGCCAGGCCGCCCGCATCTTGAAAGAACCCCAAGGGTGGCAGGTGAGCGATCTTCGGGTCGTAGGTGATGTTGACCACGACGGATGCGTTCACGTTGACGTCTCCCCCGACAAGCAGTGTTCCCCGGATGTTCTGCCTGGGCAAGGCGAACGTCGCATTGCCCGAGACGTATATGAGGCCACCAACGCGGCCCGGGTATGCGTCGGTCGTCGTGCTGTTGTATGCGCCCTCGAAAGGTGTGTGGGGCGGGTTGAGGTTGACGCCTATCGTGGCCTCGTTGGGGCCGGTGTTCGTGCCCATGAACGTGACGTTTCCCTGGACGATCAGCGATGGCATCCATGGGAAGGCGGGCTCGATCAGGACGTTGTTGCCGATGACCGTGTTGGGCCCGGGGTTGAGCAGCACCAGCGTGCCGTGGATGCGGATGTCTTCGACCAGCAGGCGACTGCCCGAGAGATCGATCACGTAGACGCCCAGCGCGTTGGTGGGACCAAATGGATTGTTGCCCGGGCTCAGCAGGATGTTGCGGAGGGCTCTGCCGCCCGTGATCGCGGGCAGGTCTGCGAAGGCGATCGTCTGGCCCATCTTGATGTAGTCATCGATCAGGACCGGGCTGGGCATGCGCCGTGGTGCGACGTTGCTTGAGGTTGTTCCCAAGTACAGGGTGCCGCCGACCGAGTCTGCGCTCTCGACGGGTGCGGTGATCGTCGCGGTCAAAGCGGACACGGCACCAATAGAGCCTACAACTTTATCGGAGGACAGGCTGGATAGTGCCGTCAAGTTCATAGTGCCACCGGCATACATCCCGGTATCCAGCGAGTCGTACGGGACACCCGAGGGCACCAGGGCGGCCCCGATGGCGTGCCTGGCCTGCCCGCTCCTGGACACGACACGGACACGCATTGGCAGCCCATCTCCCGACAAGGGCGAGCCATCGAACTCGGTAAGTGCCCACGTGAATTGCCCACGGTCAAAGGTGATCACGGGCCAGTCTTCATCAATGAGATCGCCCCTTGTTTCCCCCGCTCTCAGTTGAGCGGCGATGGCGCTCAGGGCGTGCTCGAGGCCCGAGTCGGCCATCAGCCGCGCCCGGGCTGCGTCGTCGGACATGGCCGTGCCCCTGGCCCGGCTTGTGGCGATGGACAGGGCCGTGAGGCCGGTGACGGTCACGATCGATCCGGCCAGCAGCGCGACCAGGTAGGCTGCCCCCCGACGATGGGTCCGTGAGACATGAGCCATTACCGAACCCCCGAGGTCTGGCTTGCAGAGTCGGGCACACGCTGCCCACGCACGCTCGGAGCCGCGTGCAGGATGGACCCATCGGCCATCTCAAGGGTCATCGGAACGGTGACGGTCCGTTCGACAATCACTAACGGCGTGCGTTGCAGGGAGGCCCAGTCGCCACGCAGTGCGACGAGCGAGACCTCCGTGCCGTCGGGTAACTCGACGGTGACGGTGATCTGACGCATGCGCAGATCGAGCACAGTACCGTCGATCGTTTCCGAGCCGCGTGTGGCCAAGGTGACACCCCAAGCCCAGCCAGCGGGCGCGAGGGCCACGCCATGGATGGAGGTGGGGGGGCTTTCGCGGAAGCCGTGGTAGTCCAGGATGTGATCGAAGTTGTTCAGTCGCGAGCCCACGGTGGCATTGGAGCTGTCCAAGCCAGTGGCCGGCTGCATGAGCACTTCGGCCATAAGAACGTGCGCAAGGCGTTCGGCCTGTCGCCGCTGCGTGGCGGCCCCGTGCGTCCTGTTAGCCGCTGCCGAGACATTGAGCGCCGCCACCAGCGCTCCGCCGACGACCAAAACGGCCAGCGTTGATTCGATAATCGAGAATGCCCGGCGTTTCTGCATGTTCTATAGCTCCGGATCGATCTGGGCGTAGATCTCGATGGGCATGTCGCGTGTGCCGTTGATCGTCCACAGGCCCAATAAAGATGTCGTGGCGATCCAGCCATCGGCCAGAAACTGTGGGCTTGGCTCGAGGGGGATGGCTGCCGCGGACCCGCCAGCACCTTGCGAGACCACGATGGCAATGTGGTCTCCCGAGTTGAACTCGAGAGCGACGAGCAGGTCGGCCTCGACCGGTGCCAGAGCCGCGGGCATCGACTGTTGGCTGATCAAATAACTGGCAAGCACGGTTGCGTCGGGTGTGCCGGTGAGCATATTAACACGGTGCAGTGAAACAACAACATCCGATCCGCCCGGGTTGCCGACCATCGGGATCCGCACACGCGTGACGCGATAGCGAGACCCACTCGTAAGGACCGGGCGGATGATCGCCGCGATGGAGGCGCTCGGACCGAGCGTGTGTCGATCCGCGATCGCGCCGGTTGCCTCACGTGCAAAGATCAGTTCGTCCGACGGCACTGCTTGAGCTTCGGAGACCCAATCGCTCTGACCCTGGACCGTGGCCACGACGTACGAGAGGCTCAGGCCGCGCACGCCGGGCAGGATGGCCTCAGGAGCCGAACCATTCATGGAATAGGTCAGCGGATCTCCGGGCGTACCCGACCAGGCATACCGGATCCTCTCGGGCGCGCCGTTGCCGGTGCGGTCGGGCACGTCGAAGGCCACCGCCAGAGGCGTGCGCTCGTGGAACCGGATCGCCAGTTGCACGTCGGCGGCTACGCGATCGAGCGCGTCGATGGCGCGCTCCGATCTTGTGCCATCGGTCGCCGAGCGAAACGAACGCCCCGCGATGCCAACGGCGGCCACCGCGCCGATCATGACCGTCGAGGCCATCGCCAAGGCGACCATGAGTTCGACGAGCGTGACACCACGACCAGGCCGGACTGCCCAAGTCATGGCGACACGCTCACCATGCCGGTCGTAGCGTTGTAGTGCAGCGTCCGAGATCCTGAGCCGTTGCGAAGCACGACCGTGCCGCCCGAATCGGGCAGGCCAAAGCCGGAAATGTTGTATTGCAGTCGTCCGTCAAAGTCCGCGGTGTTGATCACGGCTTCCATGGGATGCGCCCGCAGGTCGAGGACGTGATTGTCGTTGGCGATCGTCCGGTGCGGCAGGTTGCTGAACGTCACGCTGTGGATGGCAGGATCGAATCGCACGTTGATGGAGACGCCAGCCGCCCGTGCGTGGGCCAGGGCCCAGTACGAATCGTTCTGGAGGTGGTATACCGCCGACTCCAGGCGATATCGGGCCACCGCGCCGCCATAGGCAGGCAGCGCGAGGCCCGCGATCGTTGCCATGACAATCAGCACGATGACGAGCTCAACCAACGTGAACCCGCCCCGGCGTCTGGTTGCATCAATACGTGCTGTACAGCGTCCCGGTGTCATCGGTAGCCGTGTCCGTGTTGGCCGTGATGGCGCCGGTGGTGGCGTTGTAGAGCCAGCCGATGCCGACCGCGTCGGCGGCCGCAACACCATTGCTGCCCCGTCGCGGACCGACCTGGATCGTGGGGATTTCCTTCAGATATGGGCCATAGATGAACACGCCCGTCTTCGTCGCGTTCAGGTTGCCCGCGACGTCCGTGAACTGGGTGACCAGCGCGTTCTCGAAGTTGGCCACCGATGGATACGTGTTGTTGTGCTCGACATAGTACAGCTCGAGCGCGCTGCGCATCGTCGCCAGATCCGCGCGAAGGCGGGAAGAGGTCGCGCCCGCAGCGCCGCGACTCATGCGGGGCACCGCCACCGCGGCCAGGATACCCAGAATGGCGATCACGATCACCAGTTCGATCAGGCTGAAGCCAGCCCGGCGCGTCCGCAACATCCCAACCATGATGCTACCTCCGATTGTCGGCCTGCCGTGGCCGAGCACGTTGTTCCTGCCATACACATCGGGTCTTGGCGGCAAGCGATCCAGTGTCCCCATCAGAATCCAAGACGAAACATCAAATCAGGAGGGCATGCGGTGGGTTATGGGCCGCCCGTGCTCTCGCCCGGCAAGGAAAGCCGCACGACGACATCGCCCGCAACGAACTCGGCGGATCTCGAATCGATTCGGACGAGCCGATAACCGCTGATTTCACCACCGAGTCGAACCGGCTTGCCGTTGACCATTGCCACGCCTTGTTCACCGGCAGCCAGCACGGCGGTCAGGCGGTTCTGCTGAAGAAACTGCTGCGCGGCGACTCTGGTGGCATTGGACAGTTGATCAACTGGCGTGATGAAAGGGTCGGCCACAACCGTATCGGGTTCGGCCGATGCCCTTTGCCTGGCCTGCGCGTTCCAGAGCGACATGGCCTCGCCCGTCACAGTTGGCGACAGGACATCCGACTTCTGGGACGGTAGCGTGCCGCTCGCCCCGGCTTCGACTCGTAGAGCAGGGGTCTCCGTGCGGCTCGGTGCCGCCTTTGCCCCGGATGGGGGCGACAGCAGCACCTGGTCAATGGCCAGGATAATCCCAGCCGAGCCAAGCAAGCCGAGCAACACCTTGCGTTCCTTTGTCAGTGGCATCGTTGGATCATCGAATCGGGCCGGACCCCGATGCAGTCGATGCGTTCGAAGATTCCATGTTGGCATCCGCTGGCGAGGCCTGTGGCGCGTACGACGATAACATCAGATGCACCGTAAGCGACGAATGCTCATCACCATCGCGCATGATGGTGAGCCCGTCGATCGACACGCCGGGCATGTCGTCGCGGACGCGATCCATCAATCGCATCATGTCCGAGAACGCGCCCGAGCCCCGTGCCTCCACGGGCGTGCGCAGCAGCGAACCGAAGACCTGGGGCGTGCCGATATGCACGTCGCTCAGCAAGACACCAGACTCCCGAGATCGGGCGAGCAAGGTTTCATGCAGGCGATTCTCGGGGATCAGTCCGAGCTGGCCCGACGTGCCGGCGGCGCGCAACGCCTCCCTTGTCCGTTCCAGTTCCCGTGCCGTCCGCTCAGACTCGGCCTGCGCCAAGGACAGATGATGCTGGTGCGATTCGGCCTCGCGTCGATCGGTGATAAGCGGGACAACACCCAGGAAGTAACCCGCGCCGGCCAGAAACAGCGCTCCACAAAGGCCAATGGCGTGGACCTTCTTGCGATCGATGGTCACGCGATGAGGGTTGGCTCCAGCGTTGTGCTCATGGCTCATCGCGAAGCTCCGGGCGAGAGTTGGCCGTCGATGTGGAACTCGATGCTGCCTTGTTGCGAAACGCCCTGCGCTGTTCCCGAGCGCAGGTTGGCGAACAGCCCGGTCGCCTCAAGCCCCGTGCGTACCTCCAGGACACGCTGGCGATCGTCCGTGTGCCCGACCAGCGAGATCGACCACGTGCCATCGGCTGCTGGCTGGACACCGATGGCCCGCAGCACCACGCGTCCCTGGGCTTCCTTCGCGATGACGGTCAGCAAGGCACTCCAGTCGGGCGTCGACTGCGCCAGCCGTGAGGCCTCGTGGGTTCGCTCCACCAAGGCGAGCAGTTCCTGAGCCACGCCCAGTTCGGCGCGCGTTGCTTCGAGCTGATGCTGGAGCGACACGGGCATGGTCCTTGGTGCGCTGGTGGCCACCTGCGTGCCCAGCCCGCCAAACGCCACGACGATAGTGCCCGAGCCCAGCAGCATGGCCCAGGCCCGTGCCGCGCGAGACACGCGCCTTGCCTCGATGCGATGCGAAGGCAACAGGTTCTCCCGGATCATGCCGCGTCCTCCAGCAGTGCCAGCCCGATGGCCGCCCCATACTCGACATCGAACGGTGTGCCATCCGGCGTGGTGGCAATCGCCAATGACCGGCCGTACCGACGCTCGAGTATCTCTCGCGCCATCGTGTGTCGCCCCAAGAGCCCGAACAGGCCGATGGTCGCCGGCGCGTGCGATCGGCAACGATGCCGGGCGAACGACACGCACGCGTCGATCTCATTCGCCAAAGAGTGGATGGATGAAGCGACCGAGGCATCGCTCGGATCACGCAATGCAAGCCCCACGGGCCGTCGCGTATACAGCATGACGCCATCATGCAGCACCACGATCATCGCACCCCAAGGGTCCAGGCGAGCACCGACCCGAACGCCCGAAGTCCACGGGCATCGTGACACGACTCGGCCAAGGGCCCGGGCGGCGTCGTCCACGCCCGCCACGCACAGCCCGGCCGATTCCAGCGCTGCGACGCGTTGATCCGTCGGCGCCACGTCGCAGCCGAGTGCCATGACCTGCACGCCCGGGCCCGTGCCCGGCAAAGGCCAGTACGACAACTCAAACTGACCCGCATCGATTTTGTGGTGCCGGGCAAACTCCATGCGTGCCAGTTGCCCGATCGGCGCGCCCGAGGTGGGCGGGGGCAACGGGAGCGTGGCCGCTCGCAATGCCGATTCGGGCGCGTTCACCACGCACAAGGTCCGTTGGAAGCCCTTGCGAAACAGCAGCGACTCCAGCGCGGTGGCCTCATCGGCATCGATCGCCTCGCCCGACTGCGATCGCGACATCGTCGCGCTGGCCCGCAACGACCAGCCCGCTGGCGTCAGCCGGACTTGGGCGGCATGGATCTGCCCGGCCGTTATCTCGATGCCCGTGCGCAGTCGTGCCATTACGTCGCTCCTTCAGTTCCCGCCCGCCGATGCCGTGAGGTCAAAGAGCGGCAGGAACATGCTGATGGCAATCCCGCCCACGACCAGGCCCAAGGTGACCAGCAGCAGCGGCTCGATGATACTGCTCAGCGCCTTGAGCGTGGCCTCGTTCTCCTCTTCCAGAAACTCGGCCACATTGCCCAGCATCGTGCCGATGCTGCCCGTGCGTTCGCCCGTGCGCACACTCTCTCGCACCAGCCCATGCACCAGGTCGCTGCGCTCGAGCACCCCGCTGATGGGCTGGCCCGATTCGGCCGCATCATGGGCTCGCCGAAGCAAGTCCGCGTATTCCGGGCTGCGCATCGAACCGGCGCACAAGGACAGCACTTCCAGCAAGGGCAAGTGACTGGCCAGCAACAGCGACACCATCCGCGACATGCGGGCATTGGCGATCGATCGCGCCACCTCACCCAACTTTGGCGTATGCAGCAGCGCACGCTCGAAGGCGCGTAAGGCGAAGGGCCGGGACGCCAGAACCTTCAACACGAACACACCCGGCACGCACAAGGCCAGCATGGCCCACCACCACTGCCGGATGAACTCGCTGAGCCACAGGAACAGTTGTGTGCTGGGTGGCACGGGCGTCTCCAGCGAGTCGAACATCTCCTCGAATCGTGGGAAAACCATCACCAGCATGACGAGCACGACGATAAAGCCGATCGAGATCAGGATAACCGGGTAGATCATCGCTCCCACGATGGCCCGCCGCATCGCCAGTTTCTGGCGCATCAACGACGACACGCGCCCGAGCATGTCGCCCAGTTGCCCGCTGCTCTCGCCGGCCGCCACCATGGCGCGGGTCACCTCGTCGAAGTATCCAGGATGCGCCGACATCGCCTCGGACAGCGGGGTGCCCGACTCGATCTCGTTTCGCAGGCTCGACAGCACGCGGCGCAACTTCTCGTCGCGGGTTTGGGAGGCCATCGCTTCGATGCCCTCGGCCAGCGGGGTGCCCGCAGCGATCAGCACCGACAGATGCCTCATGAACTGCGAGAGATCGCCCAGCTTACCCTTGGGCCCCTTCACGCGCCTGGGGGGCGCGGCCCCTGGCGTGGCCGGAGAGATTTCGAGCGCCAGCACGCCTTTGCGTCGCAGCGCTTCCCGCGCTGCGGGCTCGCCGTCGGCCTCGATCGTGCCCCGTCTGGGCGTGCCCTTGGTGTCATAGCCCGTGTAGCGCCACTTCATGCCGCGGCCCCCTTGGGCTTGGCCGGCTCGAGGTCGTCCTCGCTTCGAGTCACGCGCAGCGCCTCCTCGAGGCTCGTGGCCCCGCGCTTGGCCACCAGCACCGCCTCGTCGCGCAGCGAAAGACCGCCACCCTTGCGGAATGCCTCACGCAAGTCCATCGATGAAGCGCCCGCGTGAACCAGCCGTCGGATGGGCGGGGTCACTTCCATCACTTCGTACACGCCCACGCGGCCCTGGAATCCCGAATCATGGCAGTGCTGGCAACCCAGACCACGGCGGAATGGCGCTCGTGGCTCGTCCGAGATGCCCGCTTCGGCCAGCACGCGATCGTCGGGGTAGTACCGCGTTGCGCAGTGGCTACAGATCGTCCGCGCCAGACGCTGGGCGATCACCCCGTTGATCGCGCCACTCAATAAATACGGCTCGATGCCCATGTCCAGCAGGCGTTCCACAGCACCCGGAGCGTCGTTGGTGTGCAGCGTCGCCAGCACCATGTGCCCGGTGATGGCCGCCTGCACCGCCACGCGAGCCGTGTCCTGATCGCGGATCTCACCCACCATGATCACGTCGGGATCCTGACGCAGGATGCTCCGCAATGCCCGGCTGAAACTCAGCCCGATGCCCTCTTGCACCTGGATCTGGTTGATCAGGTCCAACTGGTACTCCACCGGGTCTTCGACCGTCACGATGTTGCGCTCCGGGCTGCTGAGCAGTTCCAACGCAGAATACAACGTCGTCGACTTCCCGCTGCCCGTGGGGCCGGTCACCAGCATCAGCCCATACGGCTTGCGCAGCATCCGCGTGATGGTCACCATCAACTCCGGGCGGATGCCCAGATCTGCCAGACTCGCGTTCAGGTTCTCGCGGTCCAGGATGCGGATCACGAGTTTCTCGCCCAGCAGCGTCGGGATGCTCGACACCCGGAGCGATACCTCGCGCCCCTCGGCCAGGATGCGGATGCGGCCCTCCTGCGGCAACCGCTTCTCGGCGATGTCCAGTTTCGCCAGGATCTTCACACGAGACGCAATCGCTGCGTGCATCCCTTGCGGTGGGCGCATCAAGTCACGGAGGGTCCCGTCGATGCGGTACCGGATGCGCGTGCCCTTGTGGCTGGGCTCGATGTGGATGTCGCTGGCCCGGTCGCGGATGGCCGTCAGCACCGCCATGTTGACCAGGTTCACGATCGGGTTGCCGGCGATCATCTTCGCCAGATCGCTCTCGGCCTCCTCTTCGTCCACGTTCTCCCGGTCAAACACCTCCACGTCCGTCTCACGCAATTGTGAGAGGAATGCCGTCAGATCGACCTGGCTCTGCGCGTACTTGTCGATGAACTCATCAATGTTTGCCTTGAGCGCAAGCACCGGGCGGATGCGGCAGCCCGTCATGCTCGAGAGCCGGTCGATCGTGGGCAGAGACTGGGGTTCGGCCATCGCTACCGTCAGTTCGTCGCGTACCTTGAACATGGGGATCACGCCAAGGTCGTGCGCCACGTCCGCCGGCAAGAGCCGCAACAGGTCGGGGTCCACAAGCCCATGCCGCAGCACGCAGCACGGCAGGCCCAGGTGATGGCCCAACGTCCGTACCAAGAGCGACGGCGAGACGATGCCCTCGTCCACCAGGATCTCGCCCAGCAGCCGACCCTCGGCGGCCTGCCGTTCCAGCGCGGCCCCCAGCTGCGCCTCGGTGATCGCGCCGCTGCCCAGCAGCACGTCCCCGATGCGCACCGCCTTGGGTGCTTCGCTGGGCGGCGGTACCGGGTTGCCTTCGGGGCTGGGCATCACAGGAAACTCCGCGCCGCCGAAACCCCGTCGGCGTAGATGTCAAACCGGCCCGAGATGCCCGTCAGTTCCAGGCACTCACGCACCGTCTCGTTCAGACCGCACAAGCGCAGCACGCGTCCGGCCACGGCCAGCTCGTCCGTCGCGTCCAGCAGCGACTCGAGCGCCGCGCTGTCCATGAATGGAACCGCGGAGGCGTCCACAACGCACCGGCCCATCGAACGCCGGACCGCCTGCATCAACGCGCGACGGAACACGGTCGAATCCTGCTGTGCGATGGCCCCGTCCGGACGCAGGAAGGTCACCGCCCCCCGCACCTGCTCGTCGATGCGCATGGCGAGAACCCCCTTCCTCAGGCAACCAGCCGGGCGCGGGGCAGCGACAGCGTGAACACGCTGCCCTTGCCGGGTGTCGAGTCCACGTCGATGCCGCCCTCGTGGCACAGCATGATCTCCTTGGCCAGCGTCAGGCCAAGGCCGGTTCCCTGCGTGCCCGATGCACGCACGTCATCGGTCCGGTAAAACCGCTCGAAGATCTTTGTGCGATCCTGCTCGGCGATGCCCACGCCCGTGTCGCGCACCACCACCAACAGACCCTCGTCGGCGGCCTCCACTGCCAGCGTCACCTCGCCACCTTCGGGCGTGTACTTGATGGCGTTGCCCAGCACGTTGTGATAGGCCTGCAACAACTTGTCGCGGTCGCCCTTAACCACCGGCAGCTTGGGGGGCAACTCGAACCTCAGCCGCACGCCCTTGGCCTGCGCCAGAGGCTCAAACTCCAGCCGTAGCTCGTCGAGCAACTGATCCAATCGGGCCTCGCCCTCCTGGATCGAAAGGGCGCCGGCCTCCATCTCGCTCACGCTCAGCATGTCCGAAACTACACGTTCCAGGCGCCGCACTTCCTGGTTGATCACATTCAGACACGTCCCCAGCATCGCCTCGTCGCAGTCGTCGCCCAGCGCCGTCTCGGCATACAGACGCATGTTCGTCAAAGGCGTGCGCAACTCGTGCGTCGCGTGCGCGATGAAATTGGCCCGGGCATCCTCGGCCGCGTGCAGTTGCGTCACGTCCTCGACCACCACCACGTGCCCGTCGCCGTCTCGACCACTGCGCACCGAAACACGGAGCCGAGCCGTGGCTTCGCCTAGCGTGCGGTCGATCTCCACACTGCCCCGTCGAAGGCCGGCGTTGGGATCCTGCAAGAGCCCGACATCCATGACATCCGATAACAATCGGCCCGGCAAAGTACCACCATCAACCCCAAGCAACATCGCCGACGCGGGATTGGCGAATCGGATTCGCATGTCGGCACCGACCACGAGCACACCCTGCCAAAGGGCGGAGCAGACCGATAACGCCAGTCGACCATCGGCCCCATCTTGCTGGGCCTGTCCATCGATCGCACGCCCACTATGAGTTTCCGGGCGTGACAGACGCTCCAAGAGAGCATTCCAGGCCCCAGCCTCCGGACCAAACTGAGCTGAGAGTCGAAGCTCGGAGGTGCTGGCCTCCATATTCTCGGACGCAAGTACGGCCTCTCGGAGTGCCGCCATCGACAGCATCCGACGCCTCAGCCAGCGGTGGATGCCAAGCAGGGCCAGTCCGGTGCCCAGTGGCAGAGCGGCAAGCTCGATCCATTGGATGAAGTCCGATGGCACACCCACTCGATCGATGATGAGGAAACCACTAGATCCGATAACCAGAATGCAAAGCCCGGCACACATGCCTGTGAGAGAGAGGATCGCCCGTTCCCGGGGCTGCCAGAATCTCCAGCCCATGTGCAAACCCCTGCTTGGCCCCAACTTGGGGCGACAAACGGTCATTCCGAACCGCCGCAGAGGTCTATCGGCGAGCCAAGGGATGCTCTGGAGGATGGGGTGTTAAGGGGGAAGTCAATCGAAGCGGAAGACGCCCTTGCGAAGTCCGTATAAAAAAGCCACAATCGTGGTAAACAGGAAGAAGAGGATGCGGGCCAGCCACAGCAGGCGATCGTCAGATCCCACTTCCAGGTTGGCGAATGTGGCCGCCCAGGGGTAAAGGAACACAACCTCGACGTCAAAGACCAGGAAGACCATGGCGATCAGATAGAAGCGAACATTGAATCGCTTGCGGGCCGTGCCGACGGCCTCCATGCCACTCTCATACGTCAGGGCCTTGGTTTCGCCCGCCCGGTTTGGGCCCAGAATGCGGGTCAGCACCAGGTTCATCACGGAGAAGCCAATGGCGGCCATGAGGATGACCGCCAAGGGCAGGTAGGCCACAGGATCGGTGACGCCGAGGAGCATGGGCCGAGGATAGGCGTGTCTAGGTTGGGGGATCGAGCAAGCACCCAAGCTCCGATCGTCCTCAATGGGTGTCTTTAAGGACCATCCGGGCACGATGGAATCCCATGACCGCGTTCTGTGCCCGGCAGATGTGGTTGCATATTGGGTGCCACTTTGGCGGTCGAGAGCTGTCGACCTGGGGCATGGGCAGTCAGGAAGGCCCTTCCCGGGCCGTCTGGCGTGCGGATTTGATTGGCGCGCGGCTTGTAGTCTTGCATGCGTAAACAGGTCTCAGCCGCGCCGGCGGCGGGGCATGCCATTCCGATCGACCCGAAACGGAGACTTCGACCCATGGCCGTCAAAGAACTGACCTTCGATACCGAAGCACGCCAGGCCCTGCTGGCCGGCGTTGAGAAACTGGCCCGCGCCGTCAAGAGCACCCTGGGCCCTAAGGGGCGCAACGCCGTCCTTGACAAGTCCTGGGGCGGGCCGACCGTGACCAAGGACGGGGTTTCCGTGGCAGAAGAGATCGAGCTGCGGAACCCGGCCGAGGACATGGGCGCTCGCCTTGTGAAGGAAGCCGCCAGCAAGACCAGTGATGACGCGGGCGACGGCACGACCACGGCCACCGTGCTGGCCGAGGCGCTCTTCCGGCAGGGTTTGAAGTATGTCGCTGCGGGCGTTGACGCCAATGCCCTGGTGCGGGGGATGAAACTTGCTGTGGAGGCGGCCACGGGCGCGATCGACGACCTGGCGACCCCGATCAAGGGCAAGGCCGACATCCAGAACGTGGCCACCATCAGCGCCAACAACGACGCCGAGATCGGCAAGATCATGGCCGACGCCTTCGAGAAGGTGGGCAAGGATGGCGTGATCACCGTCGAGGAAGGCCGCGGCCTGGACACCGAGGTGACGGTGGTCGAGGGCATGCAGTTCGACCGTGGGTACCTCTCGCCCAACTTTGTGACCGATGCCGACGCCATGCGCGTGGAATTCGACAAGGCGCTGGTGCTGATCCACGAGGACAAGATCGAGAACGTGCAGAAGCTCGTGCCCGTGCTCGAGAAGGTGATGGCCGCCAAGAAGCCCCTGCTCATCATCGCCGAGGACATCACGGGCGAGGCGCTGGCCACGCTGGTCATCAACAAGCTGCGCGGCACTTTGCAAGTGGCCGCGGTGAAGGCACCGGGCTATGGCGATCGTCGCAAGGCCATGCTGGGCGACATTGCCACGCTGACGGGCGCGACGGCGATCATGAAGGACCTGGGCATGGAGCTCGAGAAGGTGGACATGGGCCACCTGGGCATGGCCAAGAAGGTCGAGATCGACGCCGACAATACCACGATCATCGAAGGCGCGGGCAAGACCAGCGACATCCAGGGCCGCATCGCCCAGATCCGCCGAGAGATCGAAGAGGCCAGCAGCGACTACGACCGAGAGAAGTTGCAGGAGCGGCTGGCCAAGCTGGCCGGCGGCGTCGCGCAGATCAAGGTGGGCGCGGCCAGCGAGGCGGAACTGAAGGAGCGCAAGGCCCGCGTCGAGGACGCGCTGCACGCCACGCGGGCGGCGGTCGCCGAGGGCATCGTCCCCGGCGGGGGCACCAGCTTCATCCACGCCCGCGCTGCTATCGAGAAGATGAAGGAGTGGAAGGCCGTCTTCGGCAAGGCCCGTGATGTTTCGGCCGACGAGATCGGGCACGCCAAGTACGACGTGGCGGCGGGCATGCACCTGGTGCGCGAGGCGCTGACGGTGCCGACCAAGACCATCGCCGACAACGCGGGCGTGAAGGGCACGGTCGTGGTCGCCAAGATCCAAGAGAAGATCGAGGCCGACCCCAAGACCAACTTTGGTTACAACGCGCTGACCGACACCTACGAGGACCTGGTGAAGGCGGGCGTGATGACACCTGCCAAGGTCGACCGTTCGGCCCTGCAAAACGCCGCAAGCGTCGCCAGCGTGCTGCTTGCGGCCGACTGCCTGATCACCGAGAAGCCGGGCAAGGATGCGGGCCACTCGCACGGCGGCCCGGACATGGACGGCATGGGCGGGATGGGTGGCATGGGTGGTATGGGCGGGATGGGGTTCTAAGCTAGATCTGGAGGTGCCGCCATGACCGAACAGCAATTGCTCGAGCGCATCACGACCGACCCTGCGATCTTCGGCGGCAAGCCGATCATCCGCGGTCGTCGTCTGGCCGTCGAGCACGTGCTGGGCATGCTCGCCTCGGGCGACAGTTTTGAGACGATCCTCGAAGGTTATTCGTGGCTTGAGGATGCGGATATCCGGGCGTGCATGGCGTACGCGAGGCGCGTAGTTGGGCACGAGCGGGTGGAGCCGGCGCTCAAGGGTTCGGGTGACGCGGCGTGAAGGTTTTGCTGGACACTTGTGTCTGGGGTCGTGCGGCGGAAGCGTTGCGAGAAGCCGGGCACGAGGTCGATTGGATCGGCGAACTCGAGACGGACCCGGGGGACCTGGCCATCATCGAGCGAGCCATCGCGGAAAAGAGTGTGGTGGTCACACTCGACAAGGACTTTGGAGAAATCGCCGTGGTTCGTGGCCTCAAACATTCTGGTATCATCCGGTTGGTCGGCATCGCCGCAGGCCGGCAAGGCCCGATGAGTGTCGATGCCATCGCGAAGTACGGCACGGATCTCATGGCCGGAGCCATTCTGACGGTTGAAGCCGCCCGGGTGCGCATCCGAACGGCTGAGTAAGTCCATCATTCACTTGGCATGCGGATGTCAGGAGCACAAGCATGAACGTCAAACCCCTCGAAGATCGGATCGTTGTTCGCCCCTTGGAGAAGGAGTCTCGGACCGAGTCGGGCATCTACCTGCCCGAGACGAGCAAGGAGCGGCCCATGATGGGCAAGGTCGTCGCCGTGGGCCCCGGCCGCCGCTTGGACAACGGCGAGCGGGCCAAGCCGACGGTGAAGAAGGGTGACACGGTGGTCTTTGGCAAGTACGCGGGCACGGAGGTGGAGGTGAAGGGGGACCAGCACCTGATCCTGCGCGAGAGCGAACTTCTCGGCATTCTCGATAGCTGAAGTGGAGGCATTTGGGATTGGGGATTAGGCATTGGGAAGAGGGGAGATTCAATCGCACCGAGACTTGGTTGCCTGGCAGCTTGGTGTACGGCTTGCGAAAGATATCTACCTCATCACCGAAGGCTTTCCAGCCCATGAACGCTATGGCCTTTCCAACCAGCTTCGGCGTGCCTCCGTTTCGGTTCCAAGCAACATTGCCGAGGGGTACGGGCGAGGCGCGCGGCAGGATTACCTCCGATTCTTACGAATGGCTCGCGGTTCAGTATTCGAGATCGACACGCAATTGCTCATTGCCCGGGAACTTGGCTACCTCGACCAAGACCGGCATACGACCATCGAGGCAACGTCACATGAATGCGGCCGGGTCCTCGCGGGCCTGATTCGCAGTATCGAGGCCGGGACGAATGCCTAGTGCCTAATCCCTAATGCCTCCCCGAAGGAGTTCCCCATGTCCCATAAGCAAGTCATGTTCGACGAAGCCGCCCTGCTCGAGATGAAGCGGGGGGTTGACCGGTTGGCCGACGCCGTCAAGTGCACCATGGGGCCCGCGGGCCGAAACGTGGTGATCCAGAAGAGCTTTGGCAGCCCTCAGGTGACTAAGGACGGCGTGACGGTGGCGCGGGAGATCGAGCTTCCCGAGCCGTTCGCCTCGATGGGTGCCAAGATGGTGCACCAGGTGGCCAAGAAGACCAACGACAAGGCCGGCGATGGCACGACGACGGCGACCGTGCTGGCCCAGGCGATCTTCACCGCGGGCCTCAAGCACGTCTCGACGGGTGCCAACGCCGTGCAGATCCAGCGTGGGATCAATGCCGCGGCCAACGCCGCCAGCGAGGCCATCATGGCCTCGGCCATCAAGTGCAAGGGCAAGGACGACTATCGCAAGGTGGCCACGGTGTCGGCGAACCACGATGCTGCCGTGGGAGCGCTGATCGCCGACGCCATTGGAAAGGTCGGCTCGGAGGGCGTCGTGGAGGTCGAGGAAGGCCGCGGCAGCGAGACCGAGCTCGAATTTGTCGAGGGCATGCAGTTCGACAAGGGGTACATGTCGCCCTACTTCATGACCGACCCCAAGACCGCCGAGTCGGTGCTCGAGGACTGCCTGATCCTGATCCACGAAAAGAAGATCGGCAATCTGACGGACCTGCTGCCATTGCTGAACAAGGTGGTCTCGGGCGGCAAGCCATTGCTGATCATCGCCGAGGATATGGACAACGAGGTGCTGGCGACGCTGGTGGTCAACCGCCTGCGTGGCTCGCTGAAGATCGCGGCGGTGAAGGCGCCGGGCTTCGGCGACCGTCGCAAGGCGATGTTGCAGGACATCGCGATCCTGACGGGCGGCACGTTCTTCAGCGAGGACCTGGGCCGGAGCCTGGAATCGGTGGAGTTGGGCGAACTGGGCAAGGCCAAGAAGGTCGTCATCACCAAGGACGACACGACGATCATCGAAGGTGCCGGCAAGAAGAAGGACATCACCGCCCGGGCCGAGCAGATCAAGGCCCAGCACGACGCCTCGACCAGCGACTACGACCGCGAGAAGTTGATGGAGCGTCACGCGAAGCTGACCGGCGGCGTGTGCATTATCCACGTGGGCGGGGCGAGCGAGATGGAGATGAAACAGCGCAAGGACCTCGTCGAGGACGCGCTGGCGGCCACCCGCGCCGCGGCGAAGGAGGGCTACGTGCCCGGCGGCGGCGTGGCGCTGCTGCGGACGCAGGAGGCCATCGAGGCGGCCCGCAAGAAGGCCAAGGGCGACGAGCAGATCGGCTACGACATCGTTTATGATGCGGTGGAGAGCTGCGTGAAGCAGATCGCCGAGAACGCCGGCTACGACGGCGACCTGGTGGTCGAGACAGTGCGCGAGAGCAAGGCCACCGAGGGCTTCAACGCGGCCACGGGTGAGTATGTCGACCTGGTGAAGGCCGGCATCATCGACGCGGCGCTGGTGCCGAGGACGGCCTTGGTCAACGCGGCGTCGGTTGCCGGGTTGATGCTGACGACCGACGTGCTGATCACCGAGCTGAAGGATGAGGTTGAGCCGGTGGTGGGGGCGGTGTCGTAATTGGCTGAACAGGTCGAAACATCGGACAAGTCCGTGACCTTGCGATTCACTCGTGATGAGCTGGCCGGTCTGTCCAATGTTATAAACCATGCGCTCCACGGCGGTTTTGTGATTGAAGAGTCTGATTGCCATTCGCTTATTGGGCTTGATTGGGTAGAGTTGCAGGAGTTGTGGGGCACGCTGCGTGAATCAGGCGGTTTGCGGAAGGGAATCAACTAGTGCCCACCACCCGCGACTACTACGAGATTCTTGGCCTCGAGCGTGATGCTTCGGAGGACGACATCAAGCGGGCGTATCGCCGGCTGGCGTTGAAGTTCCACCCGGATCGAAACCCGGGGGATGCCCAGGCCGAGGCGAAGTTCAAGGAGGCGGCCGAGGCGTACGAGGTCCTGAGCGACAAGGACAAGCGGGCCCGCTACGACCAGTACGGGCACGAGGGGTTGCGCGGGCAGGGCGGGGCGGCCCACGACTTCAGCCACATGAACGTCGAGGACATCTTCTCGATGTTCAGCGACATCTTCGGCGGCGGCGGGTTTGGCGGCATGGGCGGCCGCGGCGGTCGCCAGCGCGTCGCGCGCGGGTACGACCTGGAGACCGAGGTCGAGATCGAGCTCAAGGACGTGCTCGCCGGCACCGAGCGCGACGTTGAGTTTACCAGGCTCGACGTGTGCGACGCGTGCGCGGGCACGGGCGCCAAGCCCGGCACCGAGCCGCTCAAGTGCCCCACGTGCGACGGTCATGGCAAGGTGCAGCAAGCCGGCATGGGCGGTATGTTCCGCATGGTGACGGCCTGCCCGAGTTGCCGCGGCCGGGGCTCGATCGTGAAGGAGCACTGCACGGCGTGCAAGGGCAAGGGCCGCGTGCCTCGCAAGCGTGTGCTGAGCGTGCGCATCCCCGCGGGCATCCACGAAGGCCAGGCCGTTCGCGTGCAGGGCGAGGGCGAGCCGCCACCTCCCGAGGCCTCGCCCAGCGGCGCGGGCGTGCGGGGAGACCTGCACGTCGTGGTGCGTGTGCTCGAGCACGAAATGTTCCGGCGCGATGGCGACCACCTGCTGATGGAACTGCCCATCGGCTTCACGCAGGCGGCGCTGGGCACCGAGATGGACGTGCCAACGCTCACGGGAAAGGTGAAGCAGACGATCCCCAGGGGCACGCAACACGGCACGCTCTTTCGCCTGCACGGCGAGGGACTGCCCAACCTGCGCAGCGGGCGGCGGGGAGATCTGGTGCTGGTCACGCGCGTGGAGATCCCAAAGAAACTCAGTGAGAAGCAGGAGCGGCTGCTGCGAGAGTTCGCCGAGAGCGAAGACCAGCACGTCATGCCCGAGAGCCACGGCTTCCTGAAGAAGATCCGCGACCTGTTCTAAGTGCGAGGAAGTAAACCATGGCCAACCACGAGCACGAGACGGTCGATCGCGACCAGAACAACGACGGGCCACCGGCCACCTTCGGCGACATCATCCGAGATGAGTCGGGGAATCTGGACGCCAGCGATGCGCAGGCGTTCTTCGAGAAGTTGTCGTCCGACTTCGAGGAGATGGAGAGCCGCTGGAAGCGTTCGCTGGCCGATTTCCAGAACTTCCAGCGTCGGGCGGCGGGCAACGAGGTGGAGGCTCGGGCGCGGGGCGTGCGTGACGTGTGCGAGTCGATGCTCGGTGCGCTCGACAGCCTCGACATGGCGCTCTCGCAGGATCCGGCCAGCATCACGCCCGAGCAGATGTTCCAGGCCATCGGCACCATCCGGGCAGAGGCGATGAAGGCGATGGCGCGGCACGGCGTGGTGCCCATCGAGCCCGAGGTGGGCGAGGCGTTCAACCCCGGCCGGCACGAGGCGGTCATGCAACAGCCCGCCGAGGGAGTTGGCCCGGGATGCGTCTCGAGGGTCTTCCAGAGCGGGTATGCGATGGGTGAGCGTGTGCTACGGCCGGCCAAGGTTGCCGTGGCACCGGCCGAGGGCTGAATCGCCCGGGAGTGTGGATTGTGCCGACCTACGACTACCACTGCACGGCGTGCGACCACAAGTTCGAACTCTTCCAGAGCATGAGCGACAAGGTCAAGCGCACCTGCCCCGAATGTGGCAAGCCCGCCCTCGAACGGCTCATCGGCACGGGGGCGGCGCTGCTGTTCAAGGGCTCGGGCTTCTACCAGACCGACTACCGCAGCGAGGGGTACAAGAAGGCCGCCAGTGCCGACAAGCCCGAAGGTAAGCCTGAGGGCAAGGGCGAGGGCAAGACCGAATCACAGCCCACGACATCTGAGACAAAGCCCGACAAGAAGAAGCCCGATCCGAAGCCCAAGGCCGCCAAGGCATGATTGTCGGTCACGGAGTGGACCTGGTAGAAGTGGCAAGGCTGGGCCGCTCGGTCGAGCGTTTTGGAGATCGCTTCCTTGAGCGTGTGTTCACCGAGGGCGAGCGGGCGTATGCGGGCGACGGACCCCGGCGAGACGAGCACCTGGCCGCTCGGTTTGCCGCCAAGGAGGCGGTGTTGAAGGCCCTCGGCACGGGCTGGGCCCAGGGGGTGGGCTGGACGGATATCGAGGTCGTGCGCGGGGCCAGTGGCAAACCGGACCTCTTCCTGCACGGCAAGGCTGCCGAACTGGCCACAGGCATCGGGGCGACCCGCTGGCACCTGAGCCTGACGCACACGGGAACGATGGCGTTGGCATCGGTGATTGCCGAAGGCTGAGCAGCGGCCAAAGGCCATACGCTTTGCCATGCACCCCGATCATGCCGCCGAACCAGCGAATCCACCCGCCCGCCCCAAGCACTTCATCGAAGAGGCCATCGAGGCCGACGTGCAGGCGGGTCGGTTTGGCCAGCCGGGCAACGCGGGCGTGGTGCGGACGCGCTTCCCGCCCGAGCCCAACGGCTACTTGCACATTGGGCACGCCAAGAGCATCTGCCTGAACTTTTCGCTGGCGGCCCAGTACGGCGGCTCGTGCAATCTTCGTTTCGACGACACGAACCCGGCCAAGGAAGATCAGGAATACGTCGACGCCATCGTGCGCGACGTGCGATGGCTTGGCTTCCGCTGGCCCGGGGCGAGCGAGGGCGATCCGCTGGCGGGCGTGCTGTTTGCCAGCGACTACTTCGACCGCATGGAACAACTGGCGATCTTGCTGATCCACAAGGGTCTGGCGTATGTCGACGAGCAGACCGCCGAGGAGATCCGCATCACCCGCGGCACTCTGACCGAGCCGGGCACGCCCAGCCCCTGGCGCGAGCGTCCGGTTTCTGAGAATCTTGACCTGTTCGAGCGTATGAAGCGGGGCGAGTTTCCCGACGGTTCGCGCGTGCTGCGTGCGAAGATCGACATGGCCTCGCCCAACATGAACCTGCGCGACCCGGTGATGTACCGTGTGGTGAACACCCCACACCACCGCACGGGCTCGGAGTGGCACATCTACCCCATGTACGACTGGGCCCACGGGCTCGAGGACGCCTTCGAGGGCATCACCCACTCGATCTGCACGCTGGAATTTGAGGACCACCGGCCGCTGTACGACTGGTTCATCGACGCGATAAACACCGACAACCCAAGCCCCATCGCCCACCCGCGGCAGATCGAGTTCGCGCGGTGGAGCCCCAGTTTCACCGTCACCAGCAAGCGGCGGCTTCGAGAACTGGTCGAGGGCGGGCACGTCGCCGGCTGGGACGACCCGCGCATGCCCACCATCAGCGGCCTGCGGCGGCGTGGCGTGACGCCCCGGGCCATTCGAAACTTCTGCGATGAGGGCGGCGTGACCAAGTTCAACGCGCTCATCGACATCGGACGGCTCGAGAACGCCGTGCGCGACGACCTCAACGAGCGCGCCCCGCGCCGCATGTGCGTGCTCGACCCGCTGAAGGTGACCATCCGCAACTGGGGCGAGCAAGGCGACGCGGGGCGAACGGAATGGATGGACGCGGGCAACAACCCCGAGTGCCCCGACGCGGGCGTTCGGCGGGTGCCCTTCACCCGCACGCTCTACATCGAGCGCGAGGACTTCATGGAGGACGCGCCCAAGAAGTTCTTCCGCCTGGCACCCGGGCGCGAGGTGCGCTTGCGGTATGGCTATTGGATCACCTGCGTCGACGTGGTGAAAGAAGGGGGCGAGGTCGTGGAACTCATCTGCACCTACGACCCGCAGACCCGTGGGGGAGACTCGCCCCCGCCCGACGCCCAAGGCAACGTCCGCAAGGTGAAGGGCACGCTGCACTGGGTGAGCGCCGAGCACGCCGTCCCCGTGCGCGTGAACCTGTTCGATCGGCTGTTCAAGGTCGAGCAGCCCGACCGCAGGCCCAAGGACGCGGCCGATGGCTGGAGTTTCCTCGAACACGTGAACCCCGACTCGCTGCAAGTCATCGAGCGGGCCATGCTCGAACTCCACTGGCCCACGTCCGAACAAGAACGCTCGGCGGGTACGGGCGCTTTCGAGGACGGCATCGAACGCTTCCAGTTCGAGCGGCTGGGCTACTTCTGCCTCGACACGACCTCGACGCACGACCGGCCCGTGTTCAACCGCACGGTCTCGCTGAAGGATTCTTGGGCGAAGGAGCTGCGCAAGGATTAAGACTGGAGCGAACATGAGAAATCCAAACATCATGAATGAACAATCGGCCTACCGCAAACTCAGCGTGCTGATGCCCGTGTACAACGAGGCGCGGACGCTGCGGGCGATCGTCGAGAAGGTGTTCGCCAGCCCGGTGGACGCGCTGGGGCTCGAGATCGAACTCGTGGCGGTGGACGACGGCAGCAAGGACGCCTCGCGTGAGATCCTGACCGAACTGGCTAAGGCCGACCCGCGTGTGCGCGTGTTCTTCCAGGATAAGAACTACGGCAAGGGCCGTGCTATCCGTCGCGCCATCGGCGAATGCACGGGCGACATCGCCATCGTGCAGGACAGCGACCTGGAGTACGACCCGGCCGAGTACCCGCGCGTGCTGCGGCCCATCCTCGAAGGGCACGCCGACGCGGTGTTCGGCTCGCGCTTTGCCGCCAGCGAGCAGCGCCGCGTGCTGCTGTTCTGGCACAGCCTGGCCAACCGCCTGCTCACGCTGACCAGCAACGTCCTGAACGACATCAACCTGACCGACATGGAGACGTGCTACAAGGCCGTCCGCACAGATATCCTCAAGCAGATCCCCCTCAAGAGCGATCGCTTCGGCATCGAGCCCGAGCTGACCACGCGCCTGGCCCAATGGAACGCTCGCATCTACGAGGTGCCCATCAGCTACCACGGTCGCGGATATGCCGAAGGCAAGAACATCGGGTGGAAGGACGGCGTGCAGGCGCTGTGGCTGCTGTTCAAGTACCGCTTCTTTGATCGCCGGTTCACCACGCACGACGGGTACTACGTGCTCGAGAGCGTCCGCCGGGCCCGGGGCTTCAATCGCTGGATGCTGAATCAATTCAGGACGTACATTGGGCAACGGGTGTTCGAGGCTGGTTGCGGCATCGGCAATTTTACCGAGCAACTGCTCGACCGGGAGCGCCTGGTGTGCGCCGACCTGGACCCGTACTACACCGAGGTCATCGCAAGGCGTTACTCGCACCTGGCCAACATCCGCGCCATGCGCATGGACCTGAGCGATCCGGCACACTTCGATGGTCTCGCCGACGAGCAACCCGACACGGTCATCTCGCTCAACGTCGTCGAGCACATCGAGGACGACATCGCGGCATTGAAGAACTACCACGACGTGCTCCAACCCGGCGGGCACGCCATCATCCTGGTGCCAGCGCACGATTGGCTCTTCACCGAATGCGACCGAACGCTGGGACACCATCGGCGCTATACCCGGGCGATGATCACAGAGCGCATGCAAGCGGCCGGCTTCGAGGTCGTTCAGACGCGTGAGTTCAATCGACTGGGCGTGCTGGGGTGGTATGTCAGTGGAAGACTGGGAAGAAGAGACCTCTCGCCCACCCAGATGAAGTTGTTCAACAGGTTGCTGCCGGTTGCAAAGATCATCGAGCGGTTCGATGGCCTGCCTGGCTTGAGTGTCATCGCTATCGGGCGTAAGCCGAGTCGCGCGCCGGCGAGTCCTTCAGCGGCATCGGAGGACGCTTCCGAGATTTCCGGGTCACTGGAGCTCAAGCCTGAAGGCTTTTCGGTTACCGTGCCATAGCCCCCGGGGCGCGGTGGTAGTGCGCTTCCATGAATTGGGTGTGTGTGCCGTCGTCATGCACCATCCGAGATCGCAGGATGCGGTGATTCTCACTGACCTGCTCGATGATGTCTTGGTATCGCGCCATCGTGCCGGGCATCGCGCCCGGGGCGAAGCTCGGCCCCACCGAGTCGAGGGTCAGCACCCGGCCCGCATCATCCAGTGAGCCCTCGTAGGTAAACAGGTGGGTCATCATCGAGCCGACCCACGTCCCGACGAACTTGCCCGACGCCGTGTCATAGCCAAGGGTCATGAGCGTGTTGGCGGGCGTGCCATCGGGCATGGCCCCTCTGCCTTCCATCACGATCCAGAGATTGCCCAGGCCACGGACTTCCTCAACGCCCGAGAATTCGTGCGGCGGTTGATCGGGCCCCATGTCGCCCGAGCCCGAAAAGGTCCATGAACCGACCATGCGCAGGAGCCAAGTGTGTTGCTGCAAAGGTGCTGTGGTTTGCAAGGCGGCCTCCTGGATGGGTGTTGGGGTGGATGGTTAGAGTTCGTGAAACACCGGGGCCAGTTTGAACATAGGCCCGAGCAGGAACGAGCAAACTAGCTGTTACGACACGGGAGGATTGGCGATGCGACAACTTATCGGACTGATGGCGACGGGCTTGTTGGCGGGCTCGGCCTTGGCGCAGTGTACCGCCGACTGGCTCTTGGAGATCGGCGACCCGGGTGTCGACACGCTGAGCTTGCGCAAGGGGCTGGCTATTACGGACTTGGGCGATGGGCCCGAGGTGCTCATCAGCGGGCGCTTCACGGGCGCTGGCGGTGTCGCGGCCAACGGCAACGCGCGGTGGAACCCCATCGACGGCTGGCGCACTTTCGGCACTTCGGGCCTGACCACCGCGACGGGTCTGATCCTGGGCAGTAACGTGGCCACGACGTATCGTGGTGACTTCTTCGCGGGCGGCGGATTCGTCCTGGCCGACGGCACGAGCGTGAGCAACATCGCACGCTTCGAGGTTTCGCCCGAGGGCGACTTCTGGGACCCGCTCAACGGCGGGCTCAACGGCCAGGTGCTGGGCATGCGCGTCATCGAGTTTGAGGGCGAGGAACTCCTCTTCGTTGGCGGCGTCTTTACGGCCGCGGCCTCACTTGGCGGTGGGTTCGATATACCCGCGGCGGGCATCGCGGCGTGGGATGGGAACGCCTGGCGTGGTTTTGGCGACGGGGTCATCGGTGCGGTCAACGACTTCCTGCTCTACGACGCAGGCGACGGGCCCGAACTCTACATCGTCGGTCGATTCAGCGTGCCCGGCGGCCGCAACGGGCACATCGCCCGCTGGAATGGCCGAGAGTTCGTCGAGGTCGGCGGCGGCTTGACGGGAGGATCCAACCCACGCGCCAACATCATGACCGTCTATGACTTCGGCGAGGGCGACGAACTGGTCGTCGGCGGCAACTTCTTCGACGCCGGCGGCACCGCGGCCAACTGCATCGTACGCTGGAACGGAGATCGCTTCGCCACGATTGGCGAAGGGTTCAACGACACCGTCACCTCCCTGAACATCGCCGACGTGGGCGATGGTTCCCGGCTCTATGCCGGCGGCAGCTTCGTCTCTTCGGGCTCCGAGTTCGTCGGAGGATTCGCATCGTGGGAAGGCGACGCGTGGCAGTCGGTCGGTGGCGGTATCGCCGGAGGCAGCGTTCCCGGCGTGGCCGCCATTGTCGAGTACGACTACCCGGGCCTGGGCAGCTCGCTGGTGCTCACCGGCGGGTTTTCCTTCGCCGGCGGCGACACGGCACGCAACATCGCCATCTGGGCATGCGCGGGCGAGGCGTGCCGCGTCGATCTCGACGGAGATGGCCAGCTCACCATCTTTGACTTCCTCGAGTTCCAGAACCTCTTTGCCGACGGAGATCTGGCCGCTGACTTTGACGGCGACGGCGTTCTGACCATCTTCGACTTCCTGGTGTTCCAGAACGAGTTCGCCGCGGGCTGCGACTGATTCCCCAAACCGCTCGGATCGTTGCGGATCCAGAATCTTCGTGAAGAATGCGCTGAATCTGGCACCGTCCCAGATTGAAGACATCCTGACCCAATCTAAACAATGCCCCGCCGCGACGCCCGCGGCGGGGTTTTTTATTCAGGTCTCATCAAGAGCGACAGCCACGGGTTGCGGCTGGCCATCTGCTTGATTCTTGGGTGCTTGTTTTCTTGTCGTTGTTCCTCGAAACATTCGTCCTCGCGGATGCTCCGCCGGTTCGGTCCGGGCGTGCAGCATCCGCATGGAACGGTGTTGCTTGAGGGGAAAACGCCCATGGATCGGACGCCCATTCATACCCATCGAACAGGCCGCGTGCCGTTGGCGGCCCGGGCATTTACACTGATCGAGTTGCTGGTGGTCATCGCCATCATCGCGTTGCTCATCGGGATCTTGCTGCCAAGCCTGAGCAAGGCCCGCGCGACCGCTCAGCAGATCAAAGCCGCAGCCCAGTTGCGAGCGGTGGGGCAGGCCGTGACGAATTACACGGTGGATTTCAAGGTGTTCCCGCCGGCGTATGTCTACGGCGACAGCCTGACGGGCGAGACCTGGCGCATTCGTGATCAGTTGGAATCGAACCCCGTGCCGGCTACGGGCTACGTCCACTGGTCATGGGCCCTGTTCGAGAGTGGCAACGTGCCCACCGACGCCTTCGCCTCGCCCGCGGCGCTCAACGGCGGCGCGCCGGCCACCAACCCGGGCAAGAATTTCGACGACTGGGAGCCCGGGCAGGTGAACGACCTGGGCGGGACCATCGGCTCGCCCACGCCCGAAGACCGCCAACTGAAGCGTGTGGCCTTTGCGGGCAATGCGGCGGTCTTTCCGCGGAACAAGTTTGCCACCAGCGGCCCGCGCCGCAACCGCCTGGTGAACCCCGATTGGATCAACAGCCACAGCACGACCATCCTGGCCACCGAGTTCCAGGAAGGCAAGGACTGGGAGACCGTCCGTGTGGGCCAGGTGATCAAGAGCCACCGCCCCATCACCCCGTTCGTCGGCCGCAGCGCGGGCCAGGAAGTTTATCGTGAGCCGCCGGGCACGGGCACCGAGGCGCGGTTCGCCTATCCCGACCCCGATCGTGACATCGTCGATCCCAAGCAGGTCGGTGCTGGGGCCATCGAAGACCCTCGCACAAACCTCAACGCCGTCAGCCGAAAGCACGGCGGTAAGGCAAACTTCGTCTTCGCCGATGGGCACGTGGCGCTGCACTCGGTGCAAGAAACCATCGAGAAGCGGTTGTGGGGCGACCAGTTCTACAGCCTGACCGGACGCAACATCAGCGTGTTGATCGACCGTTGATCCCCCGACCGGGCCGCGTGAAAGCGCGGCCTCGGTTTTTGCTGACCCAGACACACGCGGGGGCATGGTCCGCCCCCCGCATTTGGAGGAGCGGCCTTGGGTTGTCGCCCGGGGCCGGGACCATGAGTGAGCACGGTATCACCCTTTCGAGCGGAGAGAAGTTCCCATGAACAAGAGCAATCGTGTTTCGATGCTGCTGGCCGCCTGCGGGCTGGCCGGCATGGCCGCCTCGGCCAGCGCCCAGGACATCCGCATCACCGAGATCATGTACAACCCCGCGTCCAACCCGGACAACAACTGGGAGTACGTCGAGATCTTCAACGCCGGCGGCTCATCGGTCGACCTGACCGGCTGGGTTCTGGACGACATCGGTGGCGCGCCCGTTACCGCCGCCAACATCCCCGGGGGCGTGGTCCCCGCTGGCACGACGGCCGTGCTGTACAACAGCATCCTCACTCTTGCCGAGGTCCAGGCCGCCTGGGGCACCGGCATCAACTTCATTCCCGTCAATAACTGGCAGGCCCTGAACAACAGCGGCGTCGAACAGTTCGGCCTGTGGTCGAGCATCACCAGCCACGCCGGCCGCGACTTCTCCACCGCCGTGGTCCAAGTGACCTACAACGCCGACGGACAGGATGGCTGGCCCCTGGACGACGGCATCGCCTCGATCTACATGCCCAACCCCTACGCCGATGGCAACGTGGGCACAAACTGGCAACGGAGCACCGTGGGCATCGAGGGTGCGTATGCCAGCAACCCCGCCGGCACGGGCCCGGACGTGAATGTTGGCAGCCCGGGCATCAACACGCAGGACACCATCCAGCGTGGTCCCTTCCTGGTCAACATCTCCGGCGCAACGCTCTTTGCCAGCTTCTTCGAGGGCCCGACCTCCACCAACGACTACTTCGACGTTGACCTGGACGGTTTCGCCCGCCGTTTTGGCCCGGGCATCGACCAGTTGGCCCCCGCCGGCCAGCGCAAGACGACCTACGACGCCGACGCCCACTGGATCGTCACCTACCGCTCCACGGGCTCGGTCAAGGGCTTTGAGGAGTTCGTGCTCACCAACGACCCCGATGGTCCCTTCGCCTCGACGGGCTTCTATGACACCACGCGCGACGACGACAACCCCGCCATCGGCTTGCGAGGCCTCGACGCCGAGAACGCCATCGCCAACCGCGAGCTCTACCGCGAGCGCGTGGCCGGACCGATCGCAGGCGTCTTCAACGCGGGCAACCCCGGCGGCAGCCCCTTCCGCTCCCTGACCGACGGCACCTTCCGCGTCAGCCCATTCACCTTCCCGGCCACCTCGTCGGCTGGCGGTGTCCGCATCGATCTTGCCATCGTTGACGTTCCAAGCAGCTGGGCCGTGCGTATTCCCGGATCGGCTGTTCTGAACCGCACTCCAGGATCGGCTGGCTATGGCGATTCGGACATCATCCCCGTCAACAAGGACGGCACGCCGGCCGCGGGCAACAGCAAGTTGCCCGACCTGGGCGGCCTGCGCCTCTTCGACCCGGCCAATCCGCCGGCCCCGACGGCGACCGACGTGGTGTTCGATACCCCCATCGCCTTCTCGCCCGTGGCCGCGATGGTGAACTACGGTGTCGGCCTCCAAGAGATCACCATGAGCGACCTGCGCCATGGCAGCGCGACCGGCCGTCGTAAGAACGGCGAGAACCTCGTCTTTTCCACTCGTGACGTGGGCTCGGGTACGCGCAACGCCTTCCAGAACTCCATCGGACTGGATCCCTCGTGGGGCCGGGGCGAGAACGTCGGCGCTCGTGAGAACCTGGCCCGCTTCAACATCCTGGGCCCGGACTTCCTGCCCAGCAACAAGGGCGGCTCGGGCTCGATCGAAGACACCGTCATCAACCACCGCCTGGCCATTGGCCACAGTGGTGCCGAGCGTGCCAACCGCTGGTTCTTCACCGGTCGTGCCGACGTGCTGGCCGTCCAGAACGATCTTCAGGGAGGCACCGTCTTCGCTCGTCCGACCATCGAGAACATCCTGACCGGTGGGCCTGATGGATACACCATCGGTGGCTTGCAGACCTTCAGCAGCGTCGGCAGCCCCCGCGCCGTCCGCCCGTCCTTGGGCGGCGAGATCGGTACCGGCCTGCCCCCCATCGAGAACGAGCAGGCCGCGGCCTACCTCAACAACATCACCCGCAGCATCGCGGCCTTCGTCGATGATCCCACCGTTCCCGCCGTCGAGTTCACCCCGGCCGAGTTCCTGGCCCGCAACTTCGCTTTGGTGGGCGCCATCAGTTTTGTGCAAGACCTGACCAACCCGCTCGTGCTCTTCCCCAACCCCGACCTGAACCCCGACCTCCAGGCCTTCACGCTGGAGAACAGCGACGTGCTGGGCGACCCACGCTTTGCCACCTTCGGCGGTGCGGGCTTTGACACGGGCCTGGTTCCCAACCGCACCACGGGCGTGACCTACTCCGACGGCGTCATCGGCGGCGGAAACTACGTCGACCAGGCCGGACGCGTGGTGCTCTACGGCAGCCGAGTCACGGCTCGCAACCGACTTGCCGGCGACTTCAACAACGACGGCGTCCGCGACATCCGCGACATCCCAGCGATGGTCTCCGCCTTCGAGAACCGGGCTTCCTTCCAGTCCGGGACCGACCTGGTCCTCGAAATCATCGGCGATTTCAACGGCGACGGCAACTTCGATCTCGAAGACATCCGCTACTTCGCCGACGGCTTGGCCATCGACCCCGTGACCGGCAAGCTCGATCGCATGCGCGCCTTCGAGCTGGTCGATGAGTCTTCCACCAGCGGCAACCTCTTTGGCACCATCATCGGCGATGGTTCCATCTCCTACCAGGCTGGCTGGAGCCGATTCGACGTCTCCAACGAGAACGGGCTGACGACTCCGGGTTGGGGCCCTACCGCCGGTGCCGACGGCGTGGTCGACATCCACGACCGTGACTACATCGTCGCTCAGCTCAACGCCATCGCCGCCGTCAGCGGCAACGGCGACTGGAGCGACACCTTCCAGGCCGTGTTCTTCGACCTCTCGGCCGACATGACCGGCGACCTGTTCGTCAATCAGGACGACCTGGACGCGATCGATGCCGTTCTCGGTGGCGTTTGCCGAGCCGACATTGACGGTGACGGCCAGCTCACCATCTTCGACTTCCTGGCCTTCCAGAACCTCTTCGCCGTTGGCGACCTGCGTGCCGACTTCGACGGCGATGGCCAACTGACCATCTTCGACTTCCTGGCCTTCCAGAACGAGTTCGCCATCGGCTGCTGAGCCAAGTCAAACCTGAACCTTGAGTTCAAGAGCAAGCCGGCCGTCTGTTGCGGCCGGTTTGTCATTCCATACAGGAGGAGTTATCGGGTCAAACGTGTGAATTCTTCGTGCCCAACGTGAGTCAGTCCGGGCTTTTCCGTTTACAATGAACAGCCTGATTCCGGAGGCCCGTGGTGTCGTTGCACCCCGATCTGGCCGGGTCATGGCCCTTTGTTGTGTATTCGTCCTTCCCGGAATTGTTTTGTGGGGGTAGGTAGATGTTGCAGGCTCGTCACGCTCGTCCGAAGAACGTTCTTTGCTTTTTGGCGGGCCTTGCCCTCTCCAGCCAGGCTTTGGCCCAGTGTACGGTCTACCGCCTGGACATGCCCGACTTTGACCAGCGCCGCAGCGCCCTGCCCAACAACGGCAGCATGTACTGCGTTCCCACGGCCACGGCCAACGCGTTGGCCTACATCTCGAACCACGGCTACCCGTCGATCTTCGGCGGTCCGCGAGATTGGGCAAGCCAGGACCAGTACGCCTACGTCACCCAACAGATTTTCCTGATGGGCCTTCTGATGGGCACCGATCCCAGTAGCGGCACGACCCTGGAAGGTTGGTTCCCTGTTGCGAAAGCCAGGGCTACTTCGGCCGGCCCCTTCGGCGTCTCGTGGTTCCGGGCCAACTTCCTCTTTGGCATGGATCCCAAAACCCTCAGCGACATGATGCGCATCGGTGCCGTCGTCATGCCGGTCATGGGCTGGTACGACAATCGCGGCGGCGGCCAGTGGGCGCGCGATGGCGGGCACATGGTCACCATGTGGGGGGCCTTCAACACCTGCGGCACCGCTGCGGACATGTTCATGGTCTACCGCGACCCTGCCAATGACGCAGTTTTGACCGCCCAAGGGCCCTTCACCACCACCGGTACCGGCTTCACCTACAACCCGGGGTGGACCTTCCGCAACAAGTCCGAGTTGAACTTCCTGCCACGCGTCGTCTACCGGTTGGACAACGGCGGCTTCCTCGACGGTTATGGCGCCATCTGGCCCATCTTCGGCCTGACCACCAGCCCATCGCTCGAAGACCTGACCTTCTACGTGCCCCAGCCGACGACCGATGATCCGGGCCCCAAGCGCTTCGACGCCACGATACCCCGGGGCACGATCGTTTCCATGGCCCATTCGGCCATTCCCACTCAAGGCTTCGTGCTCACCGACTTGGGGCGATCGGGAGAGCTCTTGTCGGTCAACTACGTCGATGGTTCAGTGACTCCAATCGGCACCATGCTCAGCCCCCGCGGCATGGTCATCGGTCGTGACGGCACCGTGTACGTGGCACGATCCAGCCGCATCGATCGCTACGGCCCACAAATGGCGGGCGGCATCGGGCTGATCGACAGCACGATCCTTCCCAACCAGGCCGACGCGATCTTCTACGACGACGACACCGATGAGATCGTCGCGCTGAACATCGCCGACAGCCGCCTCATGCGCATCACCAAGTCGATGACCATCCGCCGCAACGATGCGATCCCCAGCGCCGCCGCCGTGCTGGGCGACGGTTCGGTGACGGTCAACCCCATCGATGGCAAGGAGTGGATCGCCGGCTCGGATACCGCCACGCTCGTTCGGTTCGGTCGCGACGCTGCTTCGGGTCGGCTGCTGCCCGAAGCGCTCGTGAGCCTGCCGGGCGTCACCAGCCCGCGCAGCCTCCAGTTCGGCGACGACGGCACGCTGTTCGTCGTCGACGCGGGGCGTATCAAGGCCTTCGAGCCCAACGGCACCGGCGGCTGGCGCGCCGCCACGAGCCACCCATTGCACAACACCGTGTCGGGTCCGGTCTTCACCGTGGGCCGCAGCCGCACCAACGCCAACCCGGCCACCATGGCCGACATCGACGTGTTGCCGCCCGACACCGGCCTGGGCGATCGCGACTGCCGGGCCGACTTGGACCTCGACGGCGTGCTGACGATCTTCGACTTCCTCGAGTTCCAAAACCTCTTCGCCCGCGGCAGCACCGTCGCCGACTTCGACTATGACGGCCGTCTGACCATCTTCGACTTCCTGGCCTACCAGAACGCCTTCGCGGCCGGGTGTCCGTAAGGAAGCTGCGCCGCAAGCGTTTTACTTGAGCAGAGTCGATCCTCCTTTGGACTCGTATCGGCCCAAGGTTTCAAGATCGAATGGCTTGCTTCATGATGGGGTTTTGCTGGGTTCGTCAAATCGAGAAGGTCTGACAATATGCAGCTGTGCGAAGGGGTAACAGATGTTGCAAAAACCAAATGCCGGAAACTGTATCGTCAAGTGCATTGTGGCCGGGCTCGCACTTTCCAGCCAGGCCATCGGCCAATGCATGGTCTACCGCAACGACATGCCCGACTTCGATCAGAAGCGGGCCGGCCTGCTGAATGATGGAAACAGTTACTGCGTGCCCACGGCCACGGCCAACGCCTTGGCCTACATCTCGAATCATGGCTACCCGTCGGCATTCGCCGGGGGGCCGCGAGACTGGGCCAGCCAGGACCAGTACATTCCAGTGACAACCTCACTTTTCCTGATGGGCTTCCAGATGGGCACCGATCCGGACAATGGGACACCTATGAACAACTGGTTCAACTTCACCAAGTCCGCGTTGTCGGGCGTGGGCTACTTCGGCGTGTCCAAATTCCACACCTTTGGCTACGTCGGCCTGAGCCCCAAGACACTCTCCGACCAGATGCGTATGGGTGCGATCGTGCTGCCGGTCATGGGATGGTATGAGTGGCGTACCGGCAGCCGTTGGCGTCGCAATGGCGGGCACATGGTCACCATGTGGGGGGCTTTTGACACGTGCGGCTCTGTCAGCGACATGCGGGTAGCCTTCCGCGATCCGGCCAACGACAGCATCCTGACAAGCCAGGGCCCGTTCACGACCACCATGACGGGTTTCAATTACATCGGCGGTACGTACGCGATGAAGAATGAGACCGACTTCTATCCTCGCATTGTGTATCGCCTTGATGCCACCAACGGCTTCCTCGACGGCTATGGCAGCATCTGGCCCACCTTCGGGCTGACGACCAATCCGATCTTCGGGGACGTCACCATGACAGTTCCCCAACCGCTGACCGATGAGCCCGAACCCAAGCGCTTCGACCTGAGCCTGGCCACCGGCGCGGTCATGGCCGTCGGCCACGGTCCCTCGCCAACCGAAGGTTACATCCTGGCCAAAGATGCTCTTGGCCGACTCGGGACGCTCTACCTTGCGAACTTTGTCGACGGCACGACCGAGAGCATCGCGAGCATGATCACGCCGCGCGGCATGGTCGTCAGCCGCGACGGCACGGCGTATGTCGCTTCGAGCAGCCGCATCAGCCGCTACGCCCCGCAGGCAGATGGCCGCTACGCCGTCATCCAGACGGTGGATCTGCCCAACCCGGCCGATGCGATGTTCTACGACGATGAAACCGACGAAGTGGTGGCGATGAACGTGTCGAATCGGCAACTCTTGCGGATCAGCCGCGAACTGGTGATCCGCCGAAGCGACCTGATCCCAACTTCGGCCGCCGTGCTGGGCGACGGCTCGGTCGCGGTCAATCCCATCGACGGCAAGGAGTGGATCGCCGGCTCACAGACCGCCACGGTGGCCAGGCTCGGCCGTGATGGCACCGGTCGCCTGTTGCCCGAAGCGCTCGTGGGCCTGCCGGGCGTCACCAGCCCGCGCAGCCTCCAGTTCGGCGATGACGGCACGCTGTTCGTTGTTGATGGCGGGCGTATCAAGGCCTTCGAGCCCAACGGCGCCGGCGGCTGGCGTGCCGCGACAAGCCACCCGCTGCACGACCAGGAATCCGGCCCGATCTTTACCGTGGGCCGCAGCCGCACGAACTATGACCCCATCATGGACGACGACAACGTGCTGCCGCCGGACTACGGCATGGGCGAGCCCGACTGCCGGGCCGACCTGAACAAGGATGGCCGCCTGGACATCTTCGACTTCCTCGAGTTCCAAAACCTCTTCGCCCGCGGCAGCACCTGGGCCGACTTCGACTACGACGGCCGCCTGACCATCTTCGATTTCCTGGCATACCAGAACGCCTTCGCGGCAGGGTGTCCTTGATGGCCATGCCGAACCGGATGATCACGCCTCGCCGAAGGCCTTGAAGTAGGCCTGCCGGCTGGCGACATCGCCGATGAGGACCAGCTCGTGGCCGGCGTGCAGCACGGTGGCGGCGGGGGGGTTGGCCACCAGCCCGCCCTCGCCGCGATAGCCCACGATCGTGCAGCCCGTACGCTCACGCAGGCCCGCGTCCAAGATGCGCATGCCGGCGATGGCGCCGGGCACGGGCGTGGTGAAGACCTCCAGCCCCTGGGCCACGGTCACCAGCCGCCCGTGTTCGAGCAGGTTATAGATCGTGCCCGCGCCCGTCGAGGCGTAGCTCTGCACGAAGTCGGCCCCGGCCCGGTGCAGCGCCTCGACGTGCTTGTCCTGCGTACACCGGGCGATGACCTCGATGTCCGGTCGCATCTTGCGACACAACAGCGTCAGGTACAGGTTCACGTCGTCGGCGTTGGTGGTCACCACCACGGTGGGGGCCTTGGAGATCCCCGCGGCCTCGAGCACCTTCGGCTCGGCCGCGTCGCCCACGATGGTCTTCTCGGGCATGGTCACGCGGCGGTCGCTCTTTTCGATGACGCGAAAGTCCACGCCGCGGAGCTTGAGCGCCGCCGCCGTCGCCTGCCCGATGCGCCCGTTGCCGATCACGATCACCGGTTCGCCGCTGACGTTATAAATCGCAAAGTGCTCGTCGTAGTTCTGGAGCTGGGACGCCGAGCCGGCCAGCATCAGCACCGTGCGCTCGTGCACGACCGCGTCGGGCATTGCCGGGCGGAAGGCCCCGCGGTCCCACAGGCCCACGACGCTGACGCCCAGCTCGCTCACGCGGTTCTCGCGCAGGCTCTTGCCGATCAGCGGCGTTCGCGCGGCGCTGGCCTCGGCGATCAGCAGGTTGTCGAAGCGCGCCACCACGTGCGTCAGGGCGTCGCCCCCGGCGATGCACCGCGCCAGTGCCTGGCCCATCACCCGGTCCAGCCGCACCACGCTGGTGGCCCCGGCCAGTTCCAGGATGGGCACCGACGCGTCCACGTCGGCCGTGGCCACCACCGGCACGGCCTCGCTCACGGCCCGCACGGTAAAGGCCACCGTCGTGTCCTGCGTGTCGCTGCGCGTGGTCACCACCATCGCCGCCGCATCGACCCGGGCGGCCCGGTAGGTCCTGGGGTCGTCCAGGTCGCCCACCATCACGCGCACGTCACGGTCGTGCAGGCGGCCGGCCTCCTGCGGGTCGGCCACCAGCAGCACGTAGGCCTGGCCCACCTGCTCGAGCTTTTCCACAAGCGCCTCGGTCACCGGGTCCAGCTTCGTCAGGATGATGTGGCCCGCGGTGTCCCCGGGTAATTCCCGCGGCGTGCGGGCGGCGGTCTGGGCCTCCATCCACGGCGCGTAGAAGAACTGGATGAACATGAAGGGCAACAGCGCCAGCAAAAAGATCGTCCCGCTGATCACCACCACGATCGAGAACAGCCGCCCCAGGTCGCTCTCGAAGGTGATGTCGCCAAAGCCCAGCGTGCTCATCGTCACCAGCACCCAGTACAGCCCGCTGAGCCAGGTGTGCTCCTGTCCCTCGTACTCCATGATGACGTGGAACAGCACCGTGTGCACGATCATCAGCCCGGCCAGCACCGCCAGGAACAGCCCCAGCACCCGGACGTTGCGCATTGTGCGGCGCTGGCGCGTCAGGATCAGCAGTTGCGCGGCGATGGACTTCATGGGCCAACGATAGGGGACGGGCGTTTTCCCCGCCCCGCGGGCTCCATAGCCTTGCCCGCACTCGAGCGGGCCCACCAGCGGGCCCACCAGCGAGACCATGGAACGCCACCACTTCACGCCCACCAGCGACCCGACCACCAGCGCCCGCCGCGCCATGCTGGCCTGGGGCCTGGCGATCGTGGGCGTGGCCGCCCTGGCGCTGCGGGTGGGCCTGCCCGCCGGTCCCGCGGCCGGGCCGTGGCTCGTGGCCCTCCAGGTCTTCATGCCCTGGCTCGCGGGCGTCGTGTCGGGAGATATCGCCTGGCGGCGCGCGCCGGGCTGGGTTCTACGGGGCCGGGGCGTGCGGGGGCGATGGCCAAGGCCCCTGGGCCCGGCTATCGAGGCCGCCGCCGCGCTCTCGCTCTTCCTGGCGTTGCTCGGCTGGCCCGTGGCCGCCGCCGGCCTCTCGGTCGTCGTCGCCGTGCTCATGTCCGTGCGCCTCAGCGGCGTGCTGGCGCGCACCATGACGCACCCCGGCCTGCTGCTGCCCCTCTCGTTCCTGGCGCTCATCGCCGCCGCCACGCTGATGCTCAAGCTCCCCGCCGCCACGCCCCACGACCAGCCCATCGGCTGGGTCGACGCCCTCTTCACCGCCACCAGCGCCGTGTGCGTCACCGGGCTGGTCGTCCGCGGCACGGCCGAGGGCTTCACGATCTTCGGCCAGGCGGTCATCCTGGGCGCCATCCAGCTTGGTGCCCTGGGCTTCATGATCTTCGGCTCCACGCTGGCGCTGGTGCTGGGCGTGCGGCCCAGTTATCAGGAGAGCCTCACGCTCAGCGCCGCCCTGGACGAGTACCCCGCCCACCGCATCATGCGCTTCGCCTGGTTCATCGTGGGCACGACCCTGGCCATCGAGGCCATCGGCGCGCTCGCGCTGGCCGCGCTGTGGCCCGATCCCCTCACCCCCCACACCCCCCACGCCCCCGGCGGGCTCGCGTGGCAGGCCGTCTTCCACAGCGTCTCGGCCTTCTGCAACGCGGGCTTTGACATCACCGGCGACAGCCTCGTGCCCATGCGTCACGGCCTTGCTCCCTATCTGGTCATCGCCCCGCTCATCGTCCTGGGCGGCCTGGGCTTCCTCGTGCTCGAAGACGTCACGCAGTACCTCCGCCGCCGCCTGCGCCCCCGTCCCGGCCGCCCTGCCCCGCGCCTGCGCACCCACAGCAAGATCGTGCTGGCCACCACCGCCTGCCTCCTGGTGGGCGGCTTCACGGCCATCTTCGTGGCCCAGAGCGTCGCGGCGGGCGGGCCCACGCCCGGCACGCTGGCCGACGCCGCCTTCCTCTCGGTCACCGCCCGCACGGCGGGCTTCAACGCCATGCCCATGGACGAACTCTCACCCGGCTCGCGCTTTGCCACCATGGTGCTCATGGCCATCGGCGGCAGCCCGGGCTCCACCGCCGGGGGCCTCAAGACCGCCACCGTCGCCGTGCTCTTCCTGGCCGTGGCCGCCACCGTCCGCGGCCGGCACGACGTCGAGGCCTTCGGCCGCCGCCTGCCCGACTCGCTGGTGCGCAAGGCCGCCACCGTGGCCGCCAGCCTGCTGGGGGTCATCGTCCTGGCCACCCTCACGCTGGACCTGACCGAGACAATCCCCTTCGAGCCCCTGCTGTTCGAGGTCGTCAGCGCCGCCAGCACCACCGGCCTCTCGCTGGGGGCCACCACCGAGCTGAGCCCCTTCGGCCGCGTGGTCATCACCATCACCATGTTCGCCGGCCGCCTGGGGGCCCTCTCGCTCCTGGGCGTGCTGGTGCAGGGTGTGGGGGGCGTGGGGGGCGTGGGGGGCGTGGGAAGGATCGAGTCCGACGCCTCGGCCCGCAGCCACCTGCCCCGCGATACCGTCTCGCTCGGCTGACCCCCACGCCCGCCACGCCCCCCACGCCAGCCCTCCCGGGAGAACGCCATGGCACCGTCTCTGCCCCACGACCCCCACGACCCCCGGCCCATCGCCGTGCTGGGCCTGGGCCGCTTCGGCCAGCGCATCGCCACGCAACTGGCCCGGGGCGGTCAGGCGGTCATCGCCTGCGACCGCGAGGCGGGCGTGGTCGAGCGCATCGCCCCGGGCGTCGCCCAGGCCATCATCATCGACGTCACCGACGAGGCCGCCCTCAAGGCCCGCGGCGTCCACAAGGCCAAGGCCGCCGTCGTGGCCATCGGCGAAGACTTCGAGGCCGCCGTCCTGGCCACGGTCATCATGCAGCAGCTGGGCGTGCCGCGGGTCATCGCCCGGGCCCGCAGCGGCACCACGGCCAGGGTCCTGCGCCGCGTGGGGGCCAGCGACGTGGTCCTGGCCGAGGACGAGGCCGCCGACCGCTGGGCCGCGCGCCTCCTGGGCCCGGGCGTGCTCAACCAGATCGAGTTCCACGAGGGCCACAGCATCGTCGAGTTCGCCGCGCCCGCCCAGTGGGTGGGGCGGTCGCTGGCCGAGCTGAACGTCCGCCAGAAGCACCACCTCCACGTCGTGGCCGTCAAGCGCCAGGACCCGGCCGCCAAGGGCGGCGTGCGCATCGCCGTCCTGCCCCCCGCCGAGCCCCTGGCCGCCACCGACGTGCTCATCGTCATGGGCCAGGACGAGCACCTCAAGGCCCTGGCCAAACTGTCGGGGCTGTCGGGGCTGGCCGGGCTGGCCGGGCTGGCCGACGCCCGCTCGTAGGTGGGGGGGCATCGGCCACTGGGCACCGGGCACCTCTCACCATTTGCCCATTGGGTCTTCTGAACAATTGCCCATTGCCCATTGCCCATTGCCAAACGAGCGTTTTTTTGGCCATTGGGGGTTGGCCATTGGCAATTGGTCGGAGGCTCCAGTCGGCAATTGGTCGCAGGCCCCCATGGGCCAGGGGCTCCCGGTAGCCCGCGGCCCCATCCCGGGAGCCGATCGTCGGGGCTCGGCCCGCGAGGCCGCGTGGTCGGCCCTCGCCATGGCTTCATGTGCTCCCGACACTGCATAGTTTGCTCCTGCCATTGCGTATTTTGCTCCCGATACTGCATCATTTGCTCCCGAGTACGCGTATTTTGCTCCCAGCACTCCATCATTGACTCCCGAATACGCGTATTTTGCTCCCGCCATTGCGTATTTTGCTCCCGCCATTGCATCATGTGCTCCCGAATACGCGTATTTTGCTCCGAAATACTCGTATTCTGCTCCCCAATACCCGGCCCCGGCCCACGGGACGCGCGGTTTTCGGACCCTGATGCGGATCCATGCCCAAAATTTTTCCAAGAGCCGCTCAAGTGGCCGCCCGTTCGGCTCGATGCAATCCCAACGGCCCGCATCGCACCCCGCGAGTGTTTCGTGGGGGTGGGCGGCCGGTGGATGTTCCGAAGAAAGGATTCGCACCATGGGACGGAATCTGCCTC